>CAZUXA010000011.1:0-27470 GCA_964624405.1 uncultured bacterium
AGGGAGGAAATCCGTTCCCTTGACATCCACGGGGGAGCTGATGCCCAAGCCCTTCTTGAAGCCATTGATTTTAGGGAGAGCGAGGCCGGTCTCAGGCAAAGCTACGCCGGCAGGATCGGCGCCACCGTTGAGCCCCTGATTCGTCCCATGGGCTTCGACTGGAGAATAGGAACGGCGCTCATCGGAGCATTCGCCGCCAAGGAAGTGTTCGTGGCGCAGTTGGGAATAGTCTTCTCCGTCGGCGAGGCGGACGGGGAATCGGACTCGCTTCGGGAGAAACTGAGAGAAAACTACAGCCCCCTTGTAGCGCTTTGCATCATTCTGTTCTGCCTGGTCAGCGCCCCCTGCATGGCCACCATCGCCGTCACGAAAAGGGAAAGCAACTCCTGGGCCTGGGCACTGTTTCAACTGGCCGGGCTAACCCTTCTTGCCTGGATTCTCACCACCGCGGTGTATCAGGCGGGATCCCTTCTTAACCTTGGAACCTGACGGGAGCGCCGCCATGGAGACAGCCATAGTTGTTCTGATCGTTGTTGCCGCGGTGTTCTTTGCCGGCAGAGCAATAGTGGGGATAATCGCCGGCAGGGAGTCCTGCCCGGGCCGCTGTTCCGGATGCGGCGTGAAGTGCCGTGAAGCAGAGAAAGGACAACAAAAAGATGAGAGTTGAAGCGTGGGGCATCGGGCTTCTGTTTTCCCTGTTGCTGATGAACTCGGGGTTCGCGAAGGCGGACTGGTACCAGGAGATCCAGGTTGGGATCGGCGCGAGCGCTGTTCTGCAGGGCACCTCGGGACTTGGATCGAATAGTGACTCGACCGATGCGTCGGCTTCCATTGATATGGAAGTATCATATCCGGCTGGAGAGGCTGGGCTGTTCCTTCTCCTTCTTGAGGCAGGTTCTGGGGGTGGGCTGGACACCCGGGTTGGTTCCATTCACGGCCTGAACGCCACCGCGGACCACGACCCGAGTGTGAGGCTTTCCGAGGTGTGGTACCAGCATTCCTGGTGGAATGACGCGGCGGTTTTCCGGATGGGAATGGTCAATCCCGGAGCGGCGGGTTTCGACGGCAATCTGGTGGCGGGCAGCGAATCGGAGCAGTTCCTTTCGGGAGCCTTTGTGAACAGCCCCGTTGTTGAGTTTCCAGACAACGGCTTCGGCGCTGCATTGAAGTTATTTCTCGTACCGGGATTGGAGATCGGTGTGGTGGTAATGGATGCCGAAGCCTCCTGGAGCGGTGTCACCGGAGCGCTGTTCACGATGGCCGAGATACGCCTGATGCCTGGTATCGGGAACCTCGAGGGCAACTACAGGCTGTATGGCTGGATGAACGGCGCGGATCATCAAGTGATTGCCGAACCGGAAGACGAACCGGCGAGCAATGCCGGATTCGGTCTTTCCTTCGATCAACAGATCACTGGAAGCCTTTCCCTGTTCTGTCGGTACGGTATTCAGGATCAAAGCGTGTCGCAGTTGAAGGGTGCCTGGAGCGCAGGTTTTCAGTGGGAGGGCCCCATAGGAGGCAGACCCTCGGATTTGCTGGGCTTTGCCTACGGTTCCGCAATGAACGGCGATAGCCACATCGAAGCCAACCCGGAAAACCGGTGGAATGACGAGTCTCACGGTGAGATGTACTATCGGATCGCAGCCGGTGACCACATCACCCTGACACCGGATATCCAATGGATGCGCAACCCGGGTGGCGAATCAAGCCCCGATGATTTACTGGCATTGGGCCTCCGGATGCACCTGGCGTTCTGATCCCTCATGCTGAGTCGGCCGTTGACGGAACAGAAACGTGAATCGTACCTTCCACGCTTCAGGCGGAAGCGTCAAGGTTCAATCGACCCTGATCCGGCAACGGGATATAGACCTTCGACTCGCTGATGCAGTCGCTGAGCTTTCGGACGGGCAGGCTAAGGCTGATGTGAGACCTTTCCTTGTTGCATCCCGAATCTGTGGACGCGTGCTCCAGGGAGTTCATCAGAGGAATCACCGGCAGAATTGAAGTGGTACAAGTTCTTCCGGCAATCAACCGGGGCTGCATCGAACTGTAGAGTATGGTACGCCCGACAGGATTCGAACCTGTGACCTACGGATTAGAAGTCCGTTGCTCTATCCAACTGAGCTACGGGCGCATTGAGTTCGGGTGGGGGCGCCGTTCAAGACGCCCCCTCTGGTACGCCCCCCGGGACTCGAACCCGGAACCCGCGGATTAAGAGTCCGCTGCTCTACCATTGAGCCAGGGACGCATTGTGGGGTGGGAGACCGGACTTGAACCGGCGACCACTTGATCCACAGTCAAGGGCTCTACCAACTGAACTACTCCCACCACAGTGGCTGTGAATCTACCGTGCGCTGCGTAAACCGTCAAGAAACCGTCTCTTGACGGAACCCTCCTGCCTGAGCAGTGTAATGCCCATGAAATGCCCAAGATGCGCCAGCAACAACGACAGAGTGGTTGACTCCCGTTCCGTCAAGGAGGGCCGGGCCACCAGGCGCCGTCGGGAATGCAACGAATGCGGTCACCGTTTCACAACATACGAGTACATTGAAACCTCGTATCCGGTTGTGGTGAAGAGGAACGGCACCAGGGAACCCTTCGATCCGGTGAAGCTTGAGAAGGGAATATCCCGGGCGTGTGAAAAGAGGCCAATCAGCGCGTCTGATATCAGGGACCTTGTGGACAGGGTCATCAGCCGGGTTACGGAGGATTCGCCGGAGGAAGTCCCGGCGATTCAGATTGGCCAGTGCATAATGGAACTGCTCAATGATCTTGACCAGGTTGCCTATGTACGGTTCGCTTCGGTTTACAGGCAGTTCAAGGATGTGTCCGAGTTCAGGGCCGAGTTGGACAGGCTTCTCAAAGGGTAGGTTTCGCTTCATGAAACCCGCATATTCCAGCAGTCGCACGAAGGGGTTGTTTTGAACAGGCTTCTGGCTGTTGTGCTTCTTGTAATCGTTGGAGCTGGAACCGGTTTCCTGGCTGGAAGCCTGGCTTCTCCCGCTGTTTTCCGATCGCCGGTGTTCATATCCTCTGTCGGGTATTCATCGGCGCCGGTGGCCGTTCCTGATGTGGTGGGTCTTTCCAGACAGGATGCCCGGCGGGTGATAGAGTCCGGCAGTCTGCTTCTTGCCGGCGAATGGAGCGAGTACGGCGAGTTTGAAACCATGGGCCTTGTAACAAGGCAGGACCCTCCCCCGGGAACCGATGTGCCCCGGGGCGCTCCGGTCAATGTGTTCTGGAATGTCGGCCCCCTCTACCGGCCCTATCATCCCGGGCAACTGGTGGGCCTCACCGCCGGCGACGCCGAGGAACTGGTGGCTGACTGGCAGCTCTACAACGGCGGAAGAACAAGGGTTCCCCACCCCACGATTCCAGAGGGAAGGGTTATCTCGGTTTCGCCCTGGTTTCCGGACAGTCTGTCCGTGCGGCGCACCGTGCGCCTGCTGGTAAGCACCGGTTGGACCGGGCTTCCTGTTCTCACCGGTTTCTCCATAACCGAGGCGGACAGCCTGCTCTCCGCCAGGGGGGTTGTCCTCGTGGTAAACGAGGAGAGGGTTGTCATGGAACCGGAAAGGATCGGAAGGATCATTGAACAGAGCCCTCCCGGCGGATCAACCTTCGGTTACGGGGATACGGTGAGGGTTGTTCTGGGAAGGTCGGGGTCTTCTTGGGGAACCTGGTGATAGCCCCCTCTCTGCTTGGCTGCGATCACGGAAAACTTGCGGATGCCGCGGTATCCATGGAGCGCGCCGGAGCGGACTGGATTCATCTTGATGTAATGGACGGCACCTTCGTGCCGGTACTCACCTACGGCGCGGGTGTTGCCGCTTCCATCCGCCGAAGTGTTTCGATTCCCGTGGATGCCCATCTCATGGTGGAGAATCCCGCTGTTCTCATCGAGCAGTTTGCTGCCGCTGGATGTCGGTGTATCACGGTTCACCCCGAGTCTTCGGAGAAGCATCTTGACAGGCTTCTTGCCAGAATCCGGGAACTCGGCTGTCTGGCGGGGATTGCCCTGAATCCAGCCACGCCGCCGGACGTGGTAGCCTGGGTGGCCGGGCGTCTTGACCTTGTTCTGGTTATGGGTGTCAACCCCGGTTTCGGAGGGCAGAAGTTCATCGAATCCACACCGGAAAAGGTCAGAGCGGTGCGGAGGATTCTTGATGGCGCGGGGAACCCCGGGGCGCTCGTATCTGTTGACGGAGGAGTCACTTCGGACAACTCTGGTTTGCTGTTCAGCGCCGGCGCTACAATGCTGGTGAGCGGAACATTCATAACGGGCTCACCTGATGCCCGGAAAGCCATCACTTCACTCAGGAGCACAGTATGACCAGAATCGTTTTCACAGCTCTTATCCTTTTGTTGCTGGCAGCCTGCGGAAAGCAGACGGAACTCAGCATCGAAGACATCCGTTTCCGGCTGGAGGTCAACAAATGCAGAGCCGTGCTCGACAAGACTGCATACGAGATCGGCACCTGGGAATACCGTAATGAACAGCGTATAAACAGTTCGGAAATGCTATGGGAAGCGCTCCCGGAATCGCTTCTGGTCTGCCCGGTTACTCTGGAACGCTATGTTCTCGTGGTGGAGGAGAATGCCGGAAGCCTGTCCTGTCCCTCCGGACACGGATCTGTGGATATTCCCAGGAACTGACCTTTCTTTGGGGCACTTGAGTATTAAGCTGTCTTGAAGTATAGTTGCGTGCTTTCGTACGGGCTTTGGTGTGCCATTGAGAAGTGAAAGGCTTACAAGTGTTTGACAGGCTTGCGGAGAGGCTTTCGGAAACCTTCAGGAATCTGAGTGGGCGTGGTGTGCTCACCGAGGCCAACATCACCGACGCCATGAGGGAGATTCGCAGGGCGCTTCTCGAGGCTGATGTGAACTTCAAGGTCGCAGGCCGGTTTGTGAATGAAACCATGGAAATGGCTCTTGGAGAGAAGGTTCTGAAAAGCCTTTCTCCGGGCCAGCAGGTTGTCAAGATAGTTCATGATCAGCTTGTTGAGCTGCTGGGCAGAGAGTCCTCCGATCTTTCCTTTACCGGCAGTCCGCCCCATGTGATCCTGCTCTGCGGCCTGCAGGGTTCCGGCAAAACAACTACAGCCGCCAGGCTTGCCTGGTGGCTCGCCCGGAAGAAGAACCGACGCAGTCTTCTTGTAGCCTGCGACCTGCAGCGCCCCGCGGCCATTGACCAGCTTGCGGTCATGGCCGGGAAGGCCAAAGCGGGTTTCTACAGCGACCGTTCACAGAAAGACCCGGCCGCCGTTGCGAAAGAGGCCCTGAACCAGGCAAGGCTTCAGCACTTTGACACGGTGATAATCGACACCGCCGGCAGGCTTCATGTTGATCAGGATCTGATGGACGAGCTGGTCAGGGTCCGCGACGCGGTGAAACCCGGGGAAATCCTTCTGGTTCTCGACGGCCTCACAGGTCAGGACGCGGTTAACGTGGCTTTGAAGTTCCAGGAGAGAACAGGCTTCACCGGATCGGTTCTCACAAAAATGGACGGTGACTCCCGGGGCGGCGCGGCGCTTTCCTTCGCCGCTGTAACCGGAAAACCAATCAAGTTCCTGGGAACCGGGGAGGGGGTTGACGGCCTCGAGGTTTTCGAGCCTCGGCGGATGGCCGGGCGAATCCTCGGCATGGGGGATGTGGTGGGGCTTGTCGAGAAAGCCCAGGAGAGCTTTGACGAGGAAGAAGCCCTGAAGCTCCAGAAGAAGCTGAAAACCAGCAACTTCACCCTTGAAGACTTCGCGGATCAGATGAAGAAGATTCGCAAAATGGGTTCGCTGGGTGATATACTTGCCATGCTGCCGGCCGGGATCCGCCCCGCCGGGGTCGATATGGACACCGGGATGTTCGTGCGAATGGAGGCCATAATAAGCTCCATGACCCCCCGGGAAAGGCGCAGGCCCGAGATAATAAACGGCAGCCGAAGGAAGAGAATTGCCATGGGAAGCGGAGCCAGGGTATCCGAGGTGAACAGGCTTCTTTCTCAGTTCAATGATATGAAGAAGATGATGAAGAGAATGAAAACCATGAAAAGGTCCGGAACACGCGGAGGCTTTCCGGGTCTTCTTCGATGATGTTACACGGAGGTGACTTTTGGTCAAAATCAGACTGAGAAGAATGGGAAGCGCCAAGCAACCCTTCTACAGAATAGTGGCGGCGGACGCCAGAAAGGCCCAGGGAGGAAGCTTCATCGACATTATAGGGTACTACGATCCCCTGAAGAAGCCGCTGGAGCTCAAGATCGACGAGGAAAAGGTTTTCAAATGGCTTGGCGACGGAGCCCAGGTGAGCGAAGGCGTTAAGAGCCTTCTGAAAAGAACCGGAACCCTGGCGAAGTGGAACAGAACAAAAGCCGGCGAGGATGCTGGCCCTCCTGAAGTGGTGCTCATAAAGGGGGAAAAGAGAACCTCGCAGGTTTAAGCGATATCGACCCACACCCGAAACCGGAGGATTCATATGAAGGATCTCGTTGAGCACATTGCCAAAACACTTGTGGCCGACCCTGACGGCGTGAGCGTTGAGGTCAAGACCGACGAAGAAGGCGTGACCATCTACGAGCTCAGGGTTCAGGAAGCCGATCTGGGCAGGGTAATAGGCAAGGAGGGACGGATCGCCAAGGCAATGCGGATGATTGTGCGCTCCGCCGCGGCCCGCAACGGAGAAAAGGCAACCATAGAGATCATTGACTGATAGGCCCCATGTCTGTTACGGGTTTTTTGAGAAAACCCAGGGTATCTCCGGCAGGCTGGTTCTGAGGGTTTTCGTTCTGGGGAGAGCCAGAGCGCTTCCTCCGGGAACCATTCTTCACTGTGGTGAACGGAAACTCGAGGTGCTGGCATCCCGGGAGAAAGACGCGGTTTCCGTTACTGTGGAGATTGACGGCGTGCGGAACCATGAAGACGCACTGCTGTTGAAGGGTGAAGAGATTTTTGCCGCTCCGGGACAGGTGGCGGCGCCCGGTTTTCCGATTCCCGTCTACCTGTTCCAGGGTTTTGAGGTTGTTTGCCGGGAACGGAGGTTTCCCGTGGTTGAGATACAGTGGAATCCGGTGAACCCCCAGGCGCTGCTTGAAGGTCCCCGGGGGCTTTTTCCCGCGCCTCTCAACCTTCTGGCCGGGGGAACGGTGAACCTCGAAGCGGGAGAGATCATGGTCGAGCTTCCGGAGGGCCTGGAGGACCTGTGAGAACCGCTGTTGCCACGGTTTTCCCCGAACTCTTCGGTTCATTCCTGCAGACGGGTGTTGTGGGCAGAGCGGTGAGAGACGGAACGGTCACGGTTGAGCTTCTTGACATAAGGGACCATCCCGTCGACTCCAGAGGTTCGGTGGACGACTACCAGTTCGGTGGCGGCGCGGGGATGATCATGCGGCCCGAACCGCTGTTCGCCACCCTGGAGAGCCTTGAATGGCGGGAAGGCGCCAGAATTGTTCTGCTGAGCCCTCAGGGACGGAAGCTTGATGTTGAACTGACGAGAGAGCTTGCCGGCCAGGAGAAGCTCGTTCTCTTCTGCGGGCGTTACGGGGGAGTGGACGAGAGGTTCAGGCAGGCGGTGACCGATGAGGTGTGCGTGGGGGACACCGTGGTGAGCGGTGGGGAGATTCCCGCGATGTTCCTACTCGACGCGGTTTTTCGGTGGGTACCGGGAGTTCTGGGAAGATATGAATCGGCGGAGAGCGATTCCTTCGCCACAGGGCTTCTGGACTACCCCAGGTATACCAGGCCGGCGGACTTCCGGGGAATGAAGGTTCCAGAAGTGCTGCTTTCCGGGAACCACAGGGAGATAACCGCCTGGAGGTACCGGGCGGCCCTGGAGAAAACCCGGCGGGTGAGGCCGGAAATGCTTTCGGATGATTTGTGTGACAGTGAAATGGAAAAACGGTTCTCCGCGCTGATGCAGAGGGCGGACCGTGCGAAGGAGTGAACATGGACGAACAGCTCAGAAGCGTTGAAAGCTCTCAGATCAGAACCCACCTGCCGGAGTTCCGTCCCGGGGATACGGTAAAGGTTAACTTTCAGGTCAAAGAGGGTGACAAGGTAAGGGTTCAGGTCTTCCAGGGCGTGGTGATTTCCCGCAGGGGGGGCGGAACCGGCGCGACTTTCACCGTCAGGAAAATTTCCGGTGGTGTGGGAGTGGAGAGAGTGTTTCCCCTCCATTCCCCCAAGATAGACAGCGTGGAACTGGTCCGGCAGGGCAAGGTGCGGAGGGCCAAGCTATTCTACCTCAGGACCAAGACAGGCAAGGCCGCCCGGATCAAGGAAAAGCGCACCTTCAAGCCCTGAGTGGACGATCTGTTTGCTTTTGACGCCGGGGTGAGGGCCGAGACAGGCCCCTTCGCCGGTGTGGATGAAGCGGGCAGGGGCCCCCTGGCGGGGCCCCTTGTCGCATGCGCGGTGGTCCTTCCTCCCCGTTTCCGCCTGCCGGGGCTTGCGGACAGCAAGAAGCTGTCCGACTCCAGACGACGGGCTCTTGCTCCGGTTATCCGCAACGGCGCGGAATCCCTGGGAACCGGAGTAGTATCTTCAGATGAGATTGACCGCCTCGGGATGGCAACGGCGGTCAGGCTCGCCTTTCAGAGGGCCATGGAACCCGTTGCTTCGGACGGGCTGGTGTTTCTGGTGGACGGCAACCCCGTTGCCGGACTTGGGCATCCCTGCCGCTTTCTGGTCAAGGGCGATTCCTTGAGCGCATCGGTGGCCGCCGCCGGAGTTGTGGCCAAGGTAACCCGGGACGACATGCTTCTGAAGCTCCACGAGAAGTATCCCCTTTACGGATTCGCGGGGCACAAGGGATACGGATGCCGAAGCCACATGGAGGCCATACGAAAACACGGCCCGTGCCCCGCCCACAGAATGTCATTCGCGCCTATGAAACACTGGTTCGGCAACGATGCCGGAGGGCTGTTTCAGATTCCCTCCGTCAACCCCGGCCGGCTCGCGGAGGATTTCGCCGCGGAATGGCTTACCGGCAATGGCTGGGGGGTACGGGAGCGGAACTGGCGCACCCGTTACGGTGAGGTGGACATAATAGCGGTGCGTGACGGCACCGCCGCCTTTGTCGAGGTGAAGCATGCCCTTCAGGGCAGGGAGCATCTGGCGCTGTCAAAGGTTGACGCCATTCGCAGGAAACGGCTGGCCGCCGCGGCGTCGGAGTGGCTTGCGGTATCGGGCTTTCGGGGAGACTGCCGGTTCGATGTTCTGCTGGTGACCGGCCTCCCCGGCAGTTTCCACGGGGAAGTGTTCGAGAACGCGTTCATGGTGTGAAAACCCGTTGGATGAGTCGAGCTTGCTACTGCAGGACGACTCCTCTGGCTGAAACGGATCCACTGCTGTTTGCGAAGCGCGCCATGTACACCCCGGCGGGGAATCCAACGGTGTTCCAGACCATTGTGTGATCACCCCCGGAAAGCTCACCCCGGTGAAGGGTTGTGACGGTCCGGCCAGCCATGTCGAAGACGGTGAGTTCCGCATGACCTCCCTGGTGGCTCACATGGAAGGTGTTTCCGGACCATGCAAGACCGGGGCCGCCGGCGGCGGGGGGGCTGGTTTCAATGCCGGTGAAACTCACCGACATGAAGACCTGAACCGTGTCTGATGTGACGGGAATGGGGCCCACGAAAACCCCGGTGTCGTTGCCGTAGTAGTCCCGGCTGTCCGGGCTGCTGTCGGCGGTGAAGTACTGGTTGCCCGTGGTTCCCGGCCAGGGGTCGCCGGCGTCGCTGGCCTGGTTGTGCTCGAGGTTGTACAGGCCGTCCGCCTGTTCCACCGCGACCTTGTAGTGCTGATACCAGCCGCAGCCCGGCCACCATTGCCAGTTGTTGTGGGGCATGGCTTCGTCCACATGCCAGATCATCAGGCCGTGCCCGGGAAGGGCCTGATCCCAGTTGATAGGTCTTCGATTTTCAAGGATGAAGTACTGCTGGCCCCCCTGACCGTCGGCCCAGAGCCTGTAGGCCACATTTGAGGTTTCAATGGCGGGTACGGTGTAGACCCCGGCTTCGGTGACATTTATCAGTTCCGTTACGCCGAGCTTGTAACGACACCAGGGGGAGAACTCCGCGGGACTCCACCCGCCGCCGTTGTAGACTCCGAAGCTCATCATGCACCAGTCTCCAACACCCTTCGAGTCGTAATCGTAGTCGTAAAGGTCGGGAAGGCCCAGAACATGCCCGAACTCGTGGCAGAACACCGCGGCGGACTTGTCTCCGGGTGAGTTGTCGTATTCGTTCTGCACGCTGAATGTGTGAATCTTCACTCCGTCCAGCACCAACGGCGAGGGCAGTGACCAGCAGTGGGGCCAGATGGTGGAGGGGGTGCCGTCGAACTTCCCGGCGAACATAAGGTTCACGCCATCCACGAAGCCGTCGCCGGTGTTGTCGTAGACGCTGAAGTCAACCAGAGGGTCCACCATGTTGCAGACATCCTCCACCAGCCTCTGGGTGTTCTGGGGGTACGCTCCCCAGCCGTAGTTGTTGTTGACATACCAGGCGTAATCCTGCGGAGCCCTCTGCCAGCCGGTCTCGCTGGGCCAGTTCACAGTGATGATGTCGATCTGGCCGAAGGAGACATCCAGGTAATACCTGTGCAGGGAGAAGGTTTCCGAGGCGAATCCCATGCTGTCGAAGTACGCCGGGGAAGTCTGGGCGATGTTGTCATTGAAATCCACCAGAAGAATAAGCACCTTCATCGGTTCTCCCGCCAGAGCCCGAGCGATTGGGTTGCCGGGATCAGCCGTGGGGCTGGGGGCGTCCAGTCCCCGGGAACGGGCCTCTGCGTAGGATTGCAGCCAGTGCAGGTGTTCCGCTGAAGGGCCGTCGAAAAGGCCCGGGGGCGGTGGCGCGGCCAGGGAAACAACCAGCGCGGACAGGGCAAGAAGAAGGGCGTGTTTCATCGGGAGTCCTTTCGGGTTTGTTTATGCAGGGTATTATATCCCGATGCCGGTGCATCCGTTCCTCCTTTGAGCATATTACCCGGGGGAGGTTTACCAGTGTTGATACGGCGCAATCTCGAAGAGATAATGGACGGCATTGCCGGTGCGTGCGCTGAAGCCGGAAGGTTGCCGGATGAAGTGCGGGTTATGGCGGTGACCAAAACCCTTCCACCACATTTTATCAGGGATGCGGTTGACGCTGGGGTTACACTGATCGGTGAAAACAGAGTAACCGAGGGCGGCAGAAAAATCCGTGAACTTGGCCGGGATTTCGCCGAGTTTCATCTGATCGGCCCGATTCATGTCAAGGAAGCAAGGCAGGCGATCAGGGATTTTCACTGCATCGAGGCGGTGGACAGAATGGAAGTTGCCGACGAGCTTGCCAGAAGGGAGGCAAAGATCCCCCTTCTTGTAGAGGTGAACACCTCCGGAGAGGCATCGAAGAAGGGTTTTCCACCGGACTACGATGTTCTCGCGCGGGCTGTCGGGGAAATGAACCGGCTGGGGCTCAGGGTGGAGGGGCTTATGACGGTGGGTCCCCTTTTCGGTGGCCCCTCGGATTCAGGAAAGGCCTTCGCCCTGTTGCGGGAACTGCGGAACCGGTTGAGAGTTTCCCTGGGGCTTGGGCTTGAAACGCTTTCCATGGGCATGAGCGATGATTACCTGCATGCGGTTCGGGAGGGGGCCACAACGGTCAGGCTTGGAACGGCTATTTTCGGACACACGCGGTGATTCCGGGAAAAGGGAGGGAGACGGTCCCATGAAGATTTCTCCTCTGGACATCAGAAGACAGAGGTTCAAAAAGGCTCTCAGAGGTTACGATTCCGCTGAGGTCGACGCGTTTCTGGAGATGCTGGCGGATGCCTGGGAGGAAACCGTTGAAACCCGGGAATCATCCGGCCGCGAACTGGAAATGCTTCGGGCCAGGGCCAGCGATTTCGACAGGATGGAAGGGGCGGTTCGGGAAGTTCTTGTAGCCCAGCAGAAAAGCGCTACAGTTGCCAGGGAGGACGCCCGAAGAGAGGCGGAGCTGATAATCCGCGACGCCCAGGTGAAAAGCGAATCAATGCTGAACCAGGCCCATCGGAGAGTTCAGGTTCTCACCGAAACCATTCGTGAGCTTCAGGACAGGCGTCTGGCGCTGTTGGCAAGGATGCGGGAGTTCATGGAAAGCCAGAAAAGCATGATTCTCGTGGAGGAGAACCGGGTGAAAGCTGAGCTGATTCCGGACCACGAGCGGCTTCCCGGTGAAAACTCCGAAGAGGGCCCCATTCTGGAGTTGTCGGAACTTTGAGTACCCGAGGCTGAACCCCGCTGGTCTGGAACCCCTCCCATGCCTTCCGTATAAAGCAAGTACCTTTTCCGGGAAGGTGTGAAGCGGTAGATTTAGGTTATATGCGATTTGTCGCCTTTTTTCCTGTGCGCTGATGTTCAGATAGACAGGTGTATCAATGAGTGTTCTATTCACCCTGCTGTTACTGGCCTTTCCTTCCCTGCCGCTGTCCTCATCCGGAGGGGGCGGGGCATTTCTGGCCGAGTTCCCCGCTCCTGAGTATGAAAACTACGGCGACTACCTGGGAATCACGGTAGATGGTTGCGGAACCTCTGATGAAGCCGCCATTCCCGTCAGGCACATACGGCTTCCCATTGAACCCGGAACCACACCCTCGGTTCGGGTGGAGGTCACCGGGGTTCGAAGCATCGGCAGGGCTTCGGGAATCGCTTCTTCATTTTTCGCCGAAGACGGCGTGGAGTCGTTCCGGGAAGCCTCCGCAGACCAGTTACCCACCGAGTGGGGCGTGGTGCGGGAGTACGGCGTCTGGAGAAGGGCCGGCTATGTGGAGGTTGCCCTTCACCCGGTGATCCTGTCCGATGGCGAGCTTCATCACGCTTCGGGTATCCGGGTTGCCGTTGAAGGCCCTGTATCGCAGCCACAGAGGTTCACCGGCCGGGAAGGTCTGTTTCTTGGCAGTTTCTTCTCCGGCGCCGAAAGCGGCTTTTTTGAAAGCCCATCCCGAACCGGCTCCAGCCCCTTCTGGGGCAGGCCGTGGGCCAGGATTGAAGTGGATACCGCCGGTGTTTTCATGATTACCGGGGAAATGATACCCGAGGCTGTGGGGATGCCTTCATCCTCCTTCAGCATGTACTGCGGCAGGGGACTGAACATGTCCGAAGAGTCTCCCTGGATCGAATCCTATACCCCTGTTCCGGTTCCCATACTGGTCGAGGATGGCGGAGACGGTGTTTTCAGCGCTTCAGACCGGATTCTGTTCTTCGGACGCGGGCTTTCATGGTGGGATGAGTCCGACGGTTTTCCCGGTGCTCACTTCAACAGCATGTACGACTCCAGGAACACCTACTGGCTCACCTGGGGCGGCGAAGGCGGCCCTTTCATGAGTATTCAGGACGCTTCACTCACCGGCGCGCCCTCAGCGGGAAACACTTTCTCATCGAGAAAGCATTTCGAGCAGAACTACATCCGAGACAACAACATTCCTGACCGCTGGGCGTGGGGCCGGTTTGCCGGCAGCCACACCCAGAGCGCAACGATCAACTTCAACACACCGGGGGCCACCGGTCCGGGCCGGGTAAGGGTGGGCGTGTTTCTTCCATCCAGCATCTCCCCTGGTGTTCCCAACCGGCCGGTCAGTGTCCGGGCAATTCTTAACAGTGTGTCTTCCAGCGACACCGTTCTGACACCGGGTTCATTTCCGGGCACCAATCACACGGTCTTTTTCGATGTTGAAGGCTTCAAGGGAACAGGAAACAGCCTGAGCATTCAGTTTTCCCAGACATCCGGCTCATACGTTGTACTCTTCGACTGGGTTTCGGTGTTTCCGCTGAAGGCCTTTGCCTCCGCCGGCGCGGTGACCGAGATACCTCTTCACCGGAACATTCCCCCGGGAGACAGGCGCAGGATCGATTGGGGCCAGAGCCTTGGTTCCGTCCGGGCGTTTCTGGTCAGCGGCGACAGCCTGGCCACCGCCCTTGCCCTTCCGGCGGGCAACTCTTTCGAAACCGAGGTACCGCAGGAGTTCCAGTCTCCCGTCATGTTCATCTACCCGACGGGAAATCTTCCGATTCCCGCGTCGGTTTCCCCGGCTTCTCCGGGGCGGATCCGCGGCACGCTTTCCGGCGGAGATGTAATTGTGATGTACCCCCAGGAGTTCCAGCAAGACATCCCCCTGCTCGACCGGCCCGACGGCAGAAACCGTGTGTTCGTCTCCCTTCGCGAGGTGTGGGACGAGTTCAACGGAGGAGTTCGTGATCCCCAGGCGGTTCGGGCTTTCATGGAGTGGGTGCGGAACAGCTGGCACCCCCTTCCGTCAGAGCTGGTACTGGTCGGGTCCGGGCATTTCGACCCCCGGGGCTTCGCCTACAATCAGCCCTGCCCGATGGACGTTCTGGTTCTGAGAGCGGCGGATGAAGCGGTAAGCGACGACCGTTACGCAGTGGTCCGGGGTTCAGACCATCCTCAGTTCGGGGTGTCCCGGGTGTTCGCTTCCACCCGTTCCGAATTGCAGTTGCTGGCCCAGCGGGCGTGGGACTATTTCGCGGGAGAGGCTTCCGGGGAGTGGCAGACCCAGGTCATCGCGGTCCCCGACGATGAAAGACATCTCAGCCAGGGGAACATCTCCTACAGCGAAGCCTACCACACCATACAGACGGAACACATCATCGAGGACATTCCCGGACGCTTCTTCGTTGACCGGCAGTACGGAATCTTCTACACCTGGAACGACGCGGGAAAAAAGCCCCAGTGGAGGGCCGACTTCATCGAGGCGTGGTCCAGGGGAGCCCTGGTGATGTTCTTCATGGGCCACGGTACTTTCGATCAGATCGCCGACGAGGGGCTTTTCTACCTCGAGGACGCGGCGCTGCTCACGAACGACCGCAGGCTTCCCTACGCCTTCTTCGGTTCCTGCGATGTTGGAATGTTCCAGTACCCGGGAAGGAAGTGCATAAGCGCCGAGGTAACCCTTGCCCAGTCCGGGGGCAGCATCGCCTCGCTGGGCGCGACCGTAAAAACCCAGGGCAACAACAACCGCTTCCTGCTCAAGAGCATTTTTTCCGTATTGTTTACCGGGTTCGACCTCAGCATCAGCGAGGCCACCTGGCTTGGCAAAATCAACCATTCCCATAATGACAAAAGGTTCTACATCCTTTTCGGCGAGGGCTCCCTGTCACTCGCCCTGCCTGACAGCGGGATAAGCCACAACATGCCGCTCCTGTATGCCGGGGAAAGGGCCAGTTTCCAGGGTTCCCTGGAAGGCCGGGAGGGGCTGGTGATGGTAACCGGCTGGGAATCCATGGAACCGGACACCTATTACACATACAGCACCAACCTTCCCGTTCCGCATTATACGGTTCCGGGCCTTTTCTACCGCGGATTCTCACAGGCTTCCCCGGATTTTTCCGCCGAGCTTTTCGTACCCCTGGCGGCGGTCACCGGCGATCTGGCCCGGGTTCGGTTCTTCTCGCCTGACCCCGGCGGCGGAAGTCTTTCCTGCCTTTTCCCCGGGCGGCTTCAACCCGGCACTCCTTCGGGAGACTCGGACGGCCCGGAGATCGAGGCTTGGATAAAGGGATACCAGGGAACCCCGGTTCCCCGGGTATCGGGAGAGGTGGTTTATTGCGCGGCTCTGCAGGACTCATCGGGCATCAACCTGCTTCCATACCCCGGAGCCCAGCTGGCGCTGTACATAAACGGCGAGCCTTCAGATGTGTCCGAGTACTTTGTTTACGATCAGGGCTCTTCGATGAGCGGCAGGCTTCAGGTTCCACTGCAGTCGCTCCCCGCGGGGATGCACCAGTTGCGGCTCAGGGCCGCAGACGGTCTGTTGAACATCTCATGGTCTGAGATGGAAATCGAGGTTCTCGGGAGCGGAGCGCCGTTCCTGGAGCAGGTCTGGATCTACCCCAACCCGTCCTCCACAATTGCCGGGTTCCACTGGCAGCAGTCCGGTCCAGGGCCGGTGGACATAACGCTGTTCACCGTCACCGGCAGGAGGCTGGCCCAGTTCCGGAACCTGCAGGGAGAGCCGGGCTACAATCAGTTCATATGGAATCTCATCGATGCCGACGGCGATCCCGTAGCCTCCGGGGCATATGTTTACACTGTTTCCTCAGGGGATCATACCGTAACGGGAGTGCTGGCGGTAACAAGGAATTGACACCAATCAGGAGGAAGAAATGCACAAGGTTCTAGCGATGATTGCCGTGGCTGTTTTTGCCGGTACCGGCTACGCCGCCACCGCCGCGGTGATCTGGAAGGATATCACACCCGGAGCCAGGCCCAACGGCATGGGCGAGGTTTTTGTGGCGGTGAGCGACGACGCCACCGCCAGTTACTGGAACCCCGCGGGTCTCGCCTTTTTCTCCTCAGACAAGGTTGAACTCACCCTTCAGCACTCGAAATGGCTTCCCCAACTGGCGGATGATCTCTACTTCGAGTTCCTGGGATATGCCCAGCACCTCGAGGGATGGGGAGGCATCGGCGGTAACATCACCTTCATGTCCATGGGTGAACAGCAGGAGATTCCCGAGGGTCACACCGAACCCGTGGGTACATTCTACTCCTACGGAATCAGCGGTACCGGAAGCTTCGGCACGGAAGTGGCGCCGGGTCTCGGGGTCGGAATGAGCCTGAAGTTCATCTACGACCATCTTTACTACGAGGACAGCGGCAAGGGTTCCAGTTTCGCGGCGGATTTCGGCGTTCTCTACCATGTGGGGAACTTCGGAATCGGAGACATGTCACTGGGGGCCTGTCTTGCCAACCTGGGGCCAAACATGAGCTATGGCGGCAGCAGCGAGAACAACCCGCTTCCCCGGGAGATAAGGCTGGGGCTGGCGGTCAGGCCGGTTTCCAACGAGCTGTTCAAGGTTCTGGCCGCTGCGGACTTCTCAAAGCTGCTTGTGGACATACAAGACGATATCGGTACCGAGATCATGGAGAACAACTGGGGCGCCGGGGCCGAGGTGTGGTACTACGATCTGCTGGCCCTTCGGGCCGGCTATTCCCACGACACCGAGGGCGCAAGCACCAGGGAGGGCCTTACCTGGGGCGCCGGCATCCAGTGGGAGGGTTTCCAGTTTGACATGGCGTTCATCCCGGTTGTGGAAGAACTTCAGGGAAGCGGGAAGTACAACCAGAAGTTTTCCCTGACCGTAAGGTTTTAGGGCGTGTACTTCCTTCCCGCCGCGTTACTCGCCCTTGCCCTCGCCCAGCCGTCCGGTCCTCCGGCGCCGGGGTCCATAACCGACCTTCAGGGCCGGCCCCTTCGGGTTCCCACCGACACCTTCAGGGTTTGCATGCTCAGGGTGGAGTTCGTCGAAGACTACACCGATTCCACAACGGGCAACGGCCTCTTTCTTCCCCATCACGGCCGTGACTACAGCCTTGACATGGCCGGACAGGTTGTTTCCTACTTCGAAGATGTCAGCGGAGGCAGGCAGAACTACGAGTTCTCGGTTTACCCCGCTACCGGCAACCCGCTCATCGACGACGGGGGTTACACAATGCCCCACCAGATGGGGTGGTACGGCGACAACGCCCGTTTTCCCATCGGGGTAATCTGGCTGCTGGTTCACGCGGTGCAGGCGGCGGACCACGAAGTGAACTTCGCGGAGTACGACGGCGTGATGGTGGTTCACGCCGGTACCGGCAGGGAATCCGACATTCTGGGAGACAGCCCTCTGGATATCAGCTCACTTTTCATCAGCTACCCCACCTACAATTACTACATGCAGCAGGAGGACCAGTGGCTTGCCCAGGGCATCCCCACCAACGACGGCGTTCTGGTCCGGGAAGGCTCCATAGTACCTGAGCACCAAACCCAGGACGGATACGGTCTGGGGGTGCTGGGCACCCTTGTTCACAAGCTGTTTCGCCAACTGGGCGCGCCGGACCTGTGGAATACATTTACGGGCAAGGTGGCCGTAGGCGGATGGGACATCATGGGTTACGGCCAGTGGATAATGTACGGCTTCTGGCCCTCGGGGCCCGGGGCCTTTACCCGCGAGTTCCTGGGCTGGACCGATGTTGTGGAGGTTTACGAGGGCAGCTTCTCGGTTTCCCCCGGGGACACCGTGTACAGGGTTCCCCTTTCGGATACCGAGTATCTTCTCATCGAGAACCGTCAGCGCGACCCTGACGGCGACGGTATGTGCGGAGCGAACGAGAGGGACTTCGGCCTTCCCGGTTCCGGCATACTCATCTGGCGGGTAGACCAAAGCGGGCTCGCGGGACGGATTTTGAACAACACGGTGAATACCGACCCCGACCACCAGGGTGTGACACTTCTGGAAGCGGACGGCATTTCCGATTTCAATTCGATGTATTTCGACCGGTTCTATACCAGCGAGGGCAGCCAGTGGGATCCCTGGAAGCGGGACGGTTACGCCTGGCTGCTGACCCCCGAGACCACCCCGTCAACAGAGGCGTCATGGGGCGGCCGATCCGGTGTATCAGTTGATGTCACCTCAAATTCCGGCAATGTGATGACCTTCACCGTCTCCAGGGAGGACCTGCCGGGCTGGCCGGCCTGGGTGGGCAACCCGGGGTCGGGGCTTACGGTTTGGAACGCGCCGGGCCTGGGCGAGATCATCGCAGTACTCCGGAACACCGGAAGGATTGATCTGCTTTCCCCGGATGGTGAGCTGCTTTCCTGGCTGGGAACGGTTTTCCGTACCCGCCCTGTGGCGGCGGCGATTGGTGGCACAGAATATCTGATGACCGCTGACAGAAACGGCTTTGTTCGAATGCTTTCCCCCCAATGGGGTACGGAAGCCCCTGGCTGGCCTGTCAGGGTCAACGGGGAACCTTCCCAGGTTCTGTTTTCGCAACGACTGCAGGTGGCGGCGGCGGTGTCTGGCGACAGCGTATACCTTTTCAACGCCGATGGCGCTCCGCTTCCCGGATGGCCCAGGGGTTTCCGGTACGGAGTCCGGGGCATCTGCGTGATTCCCGACCCCGACACGCCGGGCATGGCGGTCACCATCGCGGACGGAAGCCTTTACGCCTACGACCTTTCTGGAAGGGCGCTTTTTCCGGGGGGGCCCGTGCACCCTGGCGGAGGCGACATTTCCATTCCCATCTCCGCCGATTTCAGCAGGAACGGTGTGACGGAGATAGCTGTGGTAAGCAGGGGTTACGCGTGGTGCTACGACATTCATGGCAATCTTCGGCCGGGATTCCCCGCCGGGTTTTCCGGAAAAGCGCTTGGCGGATTGTTCCCCGCAGACCTTGATTCCGACGGCTATCTGGAAATGATTGTGGAAACTTCTTCCGGGGCATGGGCTGTCACCGGGTCGGGAGCGGTTCTGGCGGACTGGCCCATGCACACCCCCACCGACAGCCTTATGGAGTCGGCAAACCGGTTCAACACCGGAGTAGGGGGAACCGGCTTCGCCGGTTTCTCACTGCGGGACGGCAGAACAGGTCTGTGGAACCGGAAAGGTGAAGACATAGCCCAGACCCTCTGGTCCGTGGGCGACGGCCCGGTGGGCAGGCCGCTTCTCTGGAGATTTGCGGGAGACGAAACCCATCGTCTCATGGCGATAGCCGGAGGAGGGTGGATCGGCGCCTGGCCGGTCTCCATCTCTCCCCAGGGATGGCACACCGGAATGGACCGTGGAGGCGAGGGTTGCTGGTGGCCGGAAGATCTTCCGCCCATCGCCCCCAGAGAGCTTCTGGAGGAAGCCGGCTTTTTCGTCTGGCCGAATCCGGTCAGGGACGGAAGCGGAACCATCAGGTTCACCCCGGGAAGCCACTGTTCCTACACCATAAGGATTTTCAACGTGGCGGGTGAACTGGTCGGCCTTTTCCAGGGTGAAGCGCCGGGGGGATCCCCCTGGGAAGTACCCTGGGATACCCGAAGGCTTGCGCCGGGGCTTTACTATGTTTGCCTGGAAGTTGCCTCCTCCGGCATGTCATCCCAGGCGGTTTTTCACGCCGCGGTGGTGAATTAAGGTGGTCATGAACGGTAACAAGACGGTGCTGGTTGTTCTGATTCTGGCTTCGGCTGCCATGGGTGACCGAAGCGCGATGATGCGCTCTCTGGTGCTGCCGGGATGGGGCCAGAGCCAATTGGGTCACAAAACCCGGGGAACGGTGTTCATGGGGGTCGAAGCGGTGACCTGGATCGGCGCGGGCCTGTCATACATCGAAGCCACCTGGCAGAGAGACAATTTTCGGGGGCTGGCCCTTCAGAAGGCGGGAATTGATGTGGCCGGAAGCACCAGAAGGTTTCAGGACGATGTGGGCGCATTCAACAGCAGCGACGAGTTCAACACATACATAAGACAACTTGCCAGGTACTATTACCCCGATGACCCCGCCGCCCAGCACCAGTATTACCAGCAGTACTCGATTTCCGGGGAGTACGGCTGGAACTGGAGCGGCGAAGGGGAACGACTTGCATATCTGGACGCCCTGCGGAACAGCAGGGAGTGGTACCGGAGAACAGCCTACATAGCCATGTTCGCCGTGGTGAACCGGGTGGTGAGCGCCATCGACGCCGCCCTGCTCGACCCGGCTCAACCCGGTGTCTACACCGACATCACCTTTCCCGAACCGACGGATTTCTCTTCGGTGATGTTCACGATAGGAGCCCGGTTCTGATGGGGTATCTTCTGTTGATACTGCTGGGTTCACGGTCAATGCCTGTCGGGGGCACCTTCTACTACCCCGAGGTGATTGAGATAACCGAGCGTCATGATCCCCGTTTCGCCCCCACTGGGGAGGTGGCCACCCGGGGCGGTAAGCACCAGGTGGGGGACACGGTGAATTTCTGGGCCCAGAGCTTCATCGGGGAGTACACCACCTTCTATCTCACATCCGCTACCTGCCGGGCGGTGGGCGATAAAACCTACATCTTTGTTGAGGATACCCAGTGGGGGGTGAACTTTAACCAGAATGCCGTGGACAGCCTTTTTGCCGCCCTGGAGGGGGGCGATGGAATCGTATCGCGTCTCGAAGCGAACTTCGGCCCGATTCCGGATGAGATAGACAACGACCCCCGGATCTACACTCTGGTGCTGGACATTCCCGACGGATGGAACGGGGAAACCGTCCAGAGCTACATCGCCGGCTACTTTTCCCCCTACAACCAGTTCACGGAATGGGAAGCAAGGCTCTATTTCGGCGGTCATTCGAACGAAGTGGAGATGCTGTATGTGGACTGCTATCCCGCCCGGATGGAAGACGCCTCATACGTGGCCAGCCATGAGCTGGTACACCTTATCCAGTGGGGCCTGAAGCCATTCAGCGGCCAGGATCTGTGGATCATCGAGAATCAGGCCCAGGCCGGACCCTTCGTCTGTGGCTACCCGGCGTTTCAGGTGGAAACATTCCTCGAGGTTGGCGGCGTGACCCCGATAAACTGGACCAGCTACGATTTTCGCGACATAAGGTATGTGGCGGGGTACGGCGCCGGGTTTCTTCTCTTCTCCTACCTGATGGAGAACTACGGAGGCAGAGACTTCATATGGAACTCGATGAGGGTTGATTCCAGGGGAGTGAGGAACATCGAGGAATCCATAGCCCTGGCCACCGGTGTGAGCCCAGACCTCGAAGCTCTGATGCGGGACTTCATGCTGTCATGTTTCATTGACGATGTGGACCGGGGCTACGGCTGGAACGGCTTCACTATCGCTTCCTACGACAACTTTTCCGGGAACCGGCCGGGTCTCGACTGGACCGACATCATCCAGGGCACACCCTGGCAGGGGGCGGGTAAGAGCATGGGTGCCTACCAGGGGCTGTACTACAAGATACTTGACGGGCTCTCGGGCAGCCTGCGGGTGGGAACATCCGGAATCGGGAACATGGAGGCGTTTCTCCTGACCGAAACAACGGTTTTGCCTCTGAATGTGAGTGGAACCGGAGATGTGGCGGTTCCCCTGGATGTGCCCGGAACCCTTCTTCTTATCAACAACGCCTTCGCCGGTCTTGGAATCACAGCATCCGCCGGAAGTGTGGGAAGCGATCTGGCGGTTTATCCCAACCCATGCCTGGGCGATCTGTACTTTCAGTTCCAGTCATCCGGGGCTTACGCAACCCTTTCGGTCTTCGATCAGACCGGAGCCCTGGTGGGAACAGAGGATTTCGGCTATCAGCCTTCGGGAGAGAGAGTGCTGGCATACACCGGTGCCGGTGAACTGGCATCGGGAATCTATTTCTACCGCCTGGTGCGGGGTGAGCATGTGGAGTCCGGCCGTTTCGCCGTGGTTCGCTAGCCTTCTCCTGGCCTACTCTTTCCCTCCCGGAACCTACACAGACCTGGAAGTCGCCCGGGACGGCACCGTATGGATTCTGATGGAGGGAAGGCCGGAGCTGTACGCTGTTCCCAGGGGGGGAGAGCCGACAAGGTACTTTCTCGACGACCTGTCCCGGCCCTCCGGACTGGCGCTGGACGGAGCCGGGGGAGTCCTGGTCTCCGACGCGTCCAGAAACACCATCACAGCATACGACCGGTTCATCCGCAGAGTATCCTCCCTGGATGTTTCCGGTTCCCCGGGAGACCTGGCCCTCTCGGGGATGTCAATATGGTACATCGATATTGACAGGAGAGTTGTCCTGTCCACCACCGGCGTTGTACTGGCCAGGGACGCTCCCGCCTCCGGCAGCCTCTCTCATCACCGTGGAACCGGGCTTCTTGCCGGTGACGGGGTGCGACGGATCACCGAAGGCATGGAGCCGGTCACCCTGAGCACAACCGGAACCGGCTGCCTTGCCGGAGACAGGGTGCTTGTACTTCGGGATTCGGTGCTGTTCCAAATCCCGGGAGACACCCTTCTCACATCGGTTGCCCACACCAGGGTTGCCTCATCTCCGGGCGGGGGTACGGTTGTTCTCTGGGGGGGCGGAAGGATGCCGGTGGTGCTGGAGTGACTTTTCTCTTCCATCTTCTTCTATGCGGCCTCTCCATCCAAGGCACCAGTGACGGCACCGGGTTCTTCCCGGTGCCGGATTCGGTATGGGTAGCGCCGGCAGGGGCTTACGCGGTATTCGAAGGCGACACCCTGCCGGCGGTCAACTCCGCCAGAGGTGGACAGGTGGGGCTTCAGGTAGACCCGGCCCCTCCTCCGGGGGTTGTGGTTACCCTGTGGTTCGACACTCTTGCCATCAGTTCCTCCAATTCTCCCGCCCTGCGGCTCGTTCCCCTGGACAGGGTTCCGGTGGGGCTGAGGCCCTCTTACAGCCTTTCCCCCGCAGGGGAAGGGCTGTACATAAGCGGCGTGAAGAGACTGGGTGTTTCCCTTGGATCCGATGGGGGGCTGGTGCAGGGAACCCGGATATCACTGGACGGCACTCTGGCCCAGGGGGTCACGGTCAGGGGTTCCATCACCGATGAAAGCCTGCCCCTGGGTTCGGCGTCTTCTGAAGCGGTTTCCCAACTGGACAGGGTGAACCTTCAGGTCCAGGGCGGAACATGGAGCACCGAACTGGGTGACATTGACAGGGAGGCGTCGGGTGGCCCACTTTCCCCAATGCGCTGGCGCCGCTCCATGAGCGGATTCGCGGGGACCGGGTCACCGGTCGGGGCTGTGACCGGAGGCGCCGGCTACGGCGTAACCGGCGCCAGAAGGTACAACACAGTGTTTCTTACTCAGGAGGGGGTTCAGGGTCCGTACACTTTCGCCCCTTCCGGCGTGACTCCCGGAAGTGAAAGAGTGTACCTTGACGGCGCGCTGCTTCAACGGGGAAGCGGGGCTGACTATACGGTTGACTATCCCGGAGGGAGGCTGACCTTCTCATCCTCCAGGCTGATCCGCAGAGACCAGAGGGTGGAGGTATCCTGTTATCGGGAGGGCGACGGGTTCCGCCGGGGGATTCTCACCGCCGACGCTCGGGCTGAGGGAGAAGGTTTTGCCGTTGATACCGAATTCTTCAGGGAGGGCGACGATACAGGGGCCCCTCTGGGGTTTGTCATGAGCCCGGAGGCGGAGGAGGCCCTGAGAAACGCAGGTGAGAACCCGGAGGACGCTTGGATAGACGGCGCCACTTTCCTGGGCGAGGGCAAGGGATCATACAGTCTGGACAGCCTGGGCAATTTCGTGTATCGGGGCCCCGGGGGGGGAGAATGGTCCGTGGTGTTTCAGAGGCCACCGAAAGAAAAGGGCGACTACATTTACGATTCGATACTCGGCGGTTTCAGATGGGTCGGAGTTGGTGAGGGTTCCCACCTTCCCAGAAAGTACATAGACATCCCCACCGGCAGAGAGGTGGGGGGGGTGACCCTCTTCGGAGAACGGGGTTTCTTCTCGGGAAGGCTATCCGGCTATGTCTCCCGCAGGGAGGGAAACCTCCTGAATCCCATGGAAACCACTCGGGAGGGGTCTTTTCTGTCCACAGGCCTTTCCTTCTCACCCTGGGAGACCGGGCCATCCCTGGTGGCGAAAGGGCGTTTTGTTTCGGACGGTTTCACCTTTCCCGACGAATCCGATTCGGACCGGGAGCTGGCCCGATGGCTGCTCCCCCCGGGTTTTCGGGGAGGCGATTCCTGGGGGGAGGCCGGGCTGGAGTCGGAGAACCTGGCGGTGATCGGGGGCAGACGGTTTTTTCCCGAGGGGGGGGCGGTTGAGAGGGTCGAAGGTTTTCTTGCCCTGTATCCGGGAAGCTTTTCCCTCCGTTTCGACGCTGACGCCGGTAGAAGGAACAACGCCGCGAGCCTTGCGGACGGAAACAGGTTGTCTCTTGGCACCGGAGTGGAGTACGGTTTTTCGCGATTCACACCCTTCGTATCCGGAGCATTTTCCAGAGAGGCTTGGACCGACAGTCTTGACGGCTGGATCCACGATGGTGAGCTGGGAAGCATGGCCTTTCTAGGGCCCTGGAATCTTCGGGCGTATGTCGGGGGAATCCTGGATCGCCGGGGAGGCCCGGGTATGCCGGACAGGGTGGCCAGGGCCGGTGTGACCGGCGCGGGCCGGGGAGCTTCCTGGAGCTTTTCAGGCAGCGCCAATCACTCTGCAAGCTGGTTCGAGGGAGGGGGGCTCAGCCGTGCGGACGCCATCGCACTGGGGTTGTTTCTGACCGGTGGAGGCTGGTGGGCAAACACCGACTATTCAGCGGGAGGGTACATCGCCCGGTCCGTCGAAGTGATATACACCTGGGTCGGGCAGGGCAACGGAGATTACGGTTACGACCCGGAGACAGGCGAGTACTACCCCGACCCCGGCGGCGAGTACGCACGGTCGTTCCAGTCCGGCGATGGCGAGGAAAGGGTTCTCGAGTGTCGCCTGAAGAGCAGCGGCACCTTCCGCGGTGACGGGGCGGGAATAGAGGGAAATGTTTCCCTTGCCGCGGAGAACCCGTCAAAGCGTCTGGAAACATTTCTTCTTGCGGGAGCCTTCGACACCAGCGGCCCCGGAGAATGGTCGGCAGCCCTTTCCCCCTGGCTGCATTGGGATGAGGGTGTTTTAAGAAGGCTCTCCCTGAGAGTGTCCGCTTCGGACGGAAGGGAAACTCTCAGCGGAGCGGGCCTCAGGAGAAGCATCGAGCGATCCGCCCGGATCACACCCCTGCTGCGCCCCGGAAATGTGTTCGAGCTGGAGCTTTCCGCCAGGGTATCGCTGAAACAGCAGGATTTCTACGGACCGAGACGAATCACGGGTCTTCTGGTGTCCGCTGATCCAAGATACATTCCAACACCCGGGGTGCAGGCGGGGCTGCTTCTTTCCGCTGAAAACCGCAGGGAACGCTTCACGCCCCTGGACGAGACAATGTACACGGTGAAGCCCCATGTTTCGGTGAACACAGGGGGTTGGACCACCCATGGAAGCTGGTCTGTCGGGCTGATTCCCGGTGAGGGCGCTCTGCCACCTTGGTTTTTCGACGGTTCGGGCCGGGGAGTCACCCTGGACGGAAGCCTGAACGCCGGCAGGAATCTGGGCAGGTGGTTCCGTCTTTCCCTGTTCTTCAGGGGCCGGCGTCCCGCCGGGGGAAGCTGGACCAGAACCGGCGGTCTTGAAGGGACGGTTTCGTTCTGATCCCGCTTTTTAGGCTGATTCTCCTGGGCAGCACGGTGGTGAGGTTCTCCGGTTCACCTCCGTTTCCGCCGGCGCATGACGGTATTGAGCACACCGATTCCTCGCTTGAGCTGTTTTCCGAAAGCCTTCTGAGGTGGTATCTGTCAATGGGCTACCCCTTCGGATCCGCCGCCATGTATTTCTCCTCGCCGGATACGCTGACTGTGAACCTGGTTCCTGGAAGAAGGGCATCTCTGGAGGATGTCCGGTTTCCCCAGGGCATCCGGACCAGGCCCGGGCTGCTTCTGAGAAGGCTTACTCTTAAACCCGGCGATCCTTACGACCCAATGGCGGTCTCCAGGTGGATCGAGGGGCTGGGCAGAATGGAGATGATTGAAGAAACCGGAGTTCCGGAGCTGTATCTGGGCCCGATGGGCAATCTTGTGGTCTACCTGCCCATTGTGGAAGCGCCTCTGGGCTGGTTTGCCGGCGGTCTGTCCTACAGCGACGCCTCGGGTGTTCTCGGGGGTGGAGAGCTGGTTCTGTCCAATATTTTCGGCGGTGGCAGAAGAATTGAGCTTGCGGCGGAAGCCACTGAATGGGGTATCGACGGCTCCCTGTTCTACCGGGAACCATGGTTGCTGGGAACTTCGATGGGATTCAGCGTGTTCCTGAACCAGGAGATTCCCGACTCGGGCAGCGTGAACAGAAGATGGGAAACGAGGCTGTTTTACGATCTGGGCGACATCGAGGTTTCCGGTGGAGGTGGATCATGGTCGGGATGGCCGGCGGGCGGTGAAAGGCAGCGATACGATTATGGCACAGCCGGGCTCTCCTGGGACATGACGAGAAGGGTCAGCCAGGGCAGAAAGGGTTTTCGGGGTTCCTTCTCGACCACCGGAGGGAATGCCACGGGATCCGGTTCTGATTCCGATTCAACCTGGTTCATGGCCACCAGCGAGACCAGCATGTCGATAAGCGCTTTCAGGGGAGTTTTCGGTTTCGGGCTGGGAGTGAAGGCCGGAGGAATCATTCAGGGGGAATGGCTTTCGTCGGGGTTGTGGAGACTGGGCGGATACGGCACCATCAGAGGCTATCCGGAAGACTTCTTCCGGGCGGGAGAGTGGGGCATCGCCTCTCCCGAGATCTCGGTTGGGGAAACCGCCACCCGACTGTATGTTTTTTCCGATCTCGGGGTGCTTCGGACTACCCAAGGCATCCGACGCCCCGTTTCCGTGGGAGGCGGGATCAGGGGGTCTTCCGGCAAGCTGAGATTTGACGCGGGGGCCGGCTTTCCACTGGACAGGGGGCCGGGAGAAGCCAGGTTCTACCTTTCGGCGCTGCTGCCGATCTGAACTCCCCTCTCCCTCAACCCCCGCTCAAGGATATCTCTGTTGACGAATCCGCCCACGGTCATCCCATCCTTCTGCACCGCTTCCATTGCTGTTTCGTATTCCTTCGCCGCTTCGCCCACCCTGCCCGCGGCCAGAAGCACTTTTCCCCGCAGAAATCTGATACTTGTAGAGGACTGAAAGTCGCCGGCGGCTGCGGCCATT
>CAZUXA010000011.1:27570-38444 GCA_964624405.1 uncultured bacterium
ATGTTTTCCGCTACGGAGAGGGCTTCCATTATGTATGTTTCCGCCTCTTCATAGCGCTCCTCTATCACAAGAATGTTGCCGATGCTCTGAGAGAAAACCGTCACCAGTTTCGCCCATCCCATCTGGCGCGCCATCGAAAGGGCTTCGCTGAGAGCGTTCATGGCGGGTTCCAGTTTTCCCGCCCTTGCCAGCATGCTACCGGTGTTTCCCAGCACCGAGCACAAACCTTGCGTGTTGCCGCTCCTCCGGTGGATTTCCACCGCCGCCTGGGAAAACTCGATTCCCTGCCGGTCCCTTCCGGTTCGAAAGGCAATGATGGAAAGTGCCCCGAGAAGGTCTGCCTTGTGTTTGAGGTTTCCGCCGTAGCGGTTGGTAGCCAGAGCCATACGACACAGTTCCTCGGCTTTCCTCGTGTTTCCCGCCAGCAGCCGGGTCATGGCCAGATTGCCCAGAATGCACTCCATGGTGTCCGGATCGTTCTCGGCCAGGTTAAGTGCCGCTTCCTGGTATTCCATGGATTGTTCAATGTTTCCCAGTGTGGCCAGCAGATTGCACAATCTGCATAGAATCGTGGCCCTGGCTTTTTTCTCCTCCGGTTCACTCCGCAGATTGAGCGCCTGCTCCAGAATGTGGACGGCCTCCATGGTTTCCCCCCTGGCGGCGAGAATGCTTGCCTTTATCAGCATGATTTTCTGAAGGTCCGAAACCGGAGCCCGGGGTCTGAGTTTTTCGAAAAGCTCCAGAGCTTCTCCGGCGCTGCCCCTGGCGGCGTTCAGAACATAGTCGGCCATGTCCATCCTGTAACTTGCTTCCTGGTCCATGATTTCATGGGGCCATTTTCTCAGTTCCCCGAGAAGCTGCAGACCTCCGGAGCAGTCCCGGACGGCGGCCATCTGAGCGAGGGCGGCGAGACCCCAGGGAAGACCTTCCCGGTGCAGACCCGCTCCGGCGTAATGGTTGGCGGTTTCCAGAGCCCAGGGCTCGCTTTCCGACGGGGTACGGCCTTCAGCCAGAAACTCCGCCGCAATCCGGTGAATTCTCCGGGAGTCATCAGAAGTAAGAAGGCTCTCCGCCGCCTCAGCCAGAAGACTTCCGGTGAAATGGCACATGTCGCCGTGACAGGAGAGAAAGCCTGTTCCCACGAGCCCTTCCAGCACCGGTTCCGGATCGGCGCCGGTAAAGGTGCCGTAAACATGTGCGAACAGGTCGCGCCGGAAGCTTCTTCCCAGAAGCCCCGACACCCGAAGGCCGCTTCTCAGCTCTCCGGAAAGGCGGTCCATTCTGCCTTGAAGAATCGCTTCCACTGTTGGGGGAATGCCGACGGGGCTCGAAACCAGCTTCCATCGATCACCGGCCCCCTTCTTCAGATATCCGCCGGAAACCATGTGAAGCAGGGTTTGGTGCACAAAAACCGGGTATCCCATCGTGGTTTTGGCAAGGAGGGCAACCAGGGATTTCACCAGGTCCGGTTCTTTGTCACCCTGCAGAGAGCTTTCGATGAAATCTCCGATCTCCATGGCGGTCATCGGGGATGGATGCAGAACTCTGAGCCGGTTTGCCGGTATCTGTTCGGGGAGATATTCACCGACCAGAATGAAGAACAGGGAAACGCCTTCGGGGGGCAGCACAAGCAACCGGGAGAGAACCCCGATAGACGCTTCATCGGCGCAGTGAACATCCCGGACAAGCACGATAACCCGTTTTCTCGATCCGGCAATTTCCCTCAGGGCGCTCGCAAGCCATGGGGGAAGATGCTCCCCCCCAGGCTTGGCCCTGTCTCCCCCGATGATGAACCACATTGCCAGTGGAGGCCGTCCCGCCCGGCTGAAGCCGCTGCACTCGACAACATGCTCTTCCCCTTCTGAGATGGCCGACGCGAACTGCCGGGCGAGAACCGTCTTTCCCAGACCGGCATTGCCGATGATGGCCACTCCCCCGGAGGAGTCGGCTCCCTGGCTCAGAAATTCCCTCCAGGCTTCGAGGAGTTGCCGGCAGTCCGTGCTTTCAGGGTTGAAAACCTGGCATGCGACGGGCTCTTTCCTGAAATCCGGTCGAAACCCCGGCTTTTGCGCTGGCTCCCAGGACCAGGCGTCACAGGTCATTTCGGTTATCTCCCGGGAAACCAGAAGGCCGTTCCTTCCAGCGGATTCCTCCAGCGACTCCGCGGCTTTCCGGGTTGTGTCTCCAACGGGTCCCCAGCAGAGACCGGCTCCGCAGAAGATGTCCATTCCAGTCTCGCAAAGGCCTCCGGCATGACTTTTAAGTATCTCCACCATCTCCATGGCGCATTCCACGGATTGAACTCCATGGCGACCCGCGGAATGCTCGGGGTGGAACGCCGCGGCAATCCTCGATTCACGAAAACTCTGCGGAACGCCCCCGAAACCCTCGAGGCACAGTTTCAGCTCACGATGAAGAGAGCCAAGAAAGATCTCGATGACCGATGGTTCAATGATGCCCGAGACCTTGTCCAACCCCCGGATTCCGAAGGAGAGGAAGACGGCCTTTCTGTTATCCTCGCAGGAACCCCCGGAATTGGCCATATGAATACGGTTCATTCGCCTCTTCCTTTTTGATTCGATCAGAACGCAATTTAGTACATGCAGTAACACATGTCACTGGCAGGAGCAAAACGCTGGCTGCTTTGCCGATCGAACCTGTTGACTATATGAACATATATTGATATGGTAGGGGCATGGAGCAGATGTTTCGAGCCCTCGGAGAGCGGAACAGGCTGAGAATCGTTCTGATTCTTGAGCGTGGCCCCCTCTCCGTTGGAGAGATAACATGGGTTGTCGGGCTTTCCCAATCCAATGCCAGCCATCATCTCAAGTTGCTGTCCGACGCCGGAGTGGTGCTTCGCAGGGGGGAGAAGGGCTGGGTTTTCTACGGAATCAACTGGAACGATCCGCTGGTTGCCGCGATCGTAAGGATAGCCGCGGGGGAAAGGGCGTCGCTTTCCTGCTCCGGGCCGGACATGAGAAGGCTTTCAGTGATGTACCGGGAGAGGCGCAACAGGTCCATAGAGTTCTTCGGCGCCCTGGGCCAGCAGTGGAACCAGATCAGGGAAAGCCTTCCCCCCCCTTCGGTCTACATGGACACCCTGACAAGGCTTCTTGGAACCCGGGAAACACTTCTGGAGGTGGGAGTGGGCACCGGCCACATGATTCCCCTCCTTGCCCGGCATGCGCAGAGTGTTCTTGGAGTCGACAACTCCCCGGAAATGCTGGCCGCCGCCGAGAAGTCCGCGACGGCGCAGGGCCTGTCGAACCGTGTGGAGTTCAGGCTCGGCGAGGCCGAACATCTTCCACTGGGAGATGGTTCCGTCGACGGCGTTCTTATGCACTTCATGCTTCACCATGCGGGCAACCCTCGAGACGCGGTCAAAGAGGCCTCCAGGGTTCTCAACGCTTCGGGAAGCCTGGTGCTGGCGGAGTTCACCGGGCACACCGCCGAATCCCTTCGCAGCCGCCACGGAGATCTTTGGCCGGGTTTTACCCCGGACGAGTTGAAGCAGTGGGGCGGGGAAGCGGGACTTTCCCCTGATTTTGAAATGATAGTGGAAGAGCATTCCATGATGGTGTTATCCATGTCGAAAGGAGACAATCATGAAGAGCAACAGCGATTTTCGGGTGGCTGACATCTCTCAGGCGGCATTCGGCCGTCGGGAGATGATCATAGCTGAACATGAAATGCCGGGCCTGATCGCGGTGAGGAAGAAGTACGGGCCGGACAAACCGCTGGCCGGTCTTCGGGTTTCAGGTTCCCTTCACATGACGGTTCAAACCGCGGTGCTTATGGAAACCCTGCTGGAGCTTGGGGCTGACTTGAGATGGGCAAGCTGCAACATCTTCAGCACCCAGGACCACGCGGCGGCGGCCATGGCCGAAGCCGGCGTTCCGGTGTTCGCCTGGAAGGGTGAGACACTTTCCGAGTACTGGTGGTGTACCAGAAAGGCTCTGAGTTTTCCCGGAGGCCTTGGCCCTCAGCTTATCGTAGACGACGGCGGCGATGCCACCCTGATGATCCACCTCGGGGTGGCCATGGAGAAGGAGTTCGCCCAGACCGGAAAGCTGCCCCTGGTGGGAAACGGTCCCGAGGATATGCTGCGGCTTCGGGAGAACCTGATTGATGGGCTTTCCCAAGACCCCGCCTTCTGGACCAGAACCGCTGAAAAGATGATCGGGGTCAGCGAGGAGACCACTACCGGGGTTCACAGGCTTTATCGAATGCTGTCGGAGGGCCAACTGCTCTTTGCCGCGTACAATGTCAACGACTCGGTGACCAAGAGCAAGTTCGACAACCTTTACGGGTGCAGGGAATCGCTTGCGGACGGCATAAAGCGGGCCACGGATGTAATGGTGGCCGGAAAAACAGTTCTGGTTTGCGGTTACGGTGATGTGGGGAAAGGCTGCTGCCAGAGCATGAAGGGGTTCGGCGCCCGGGTTCTGGTAACCGAGATAGACCCCATATGCGCACTTCAGGCTGCCATGGAAGGATACGAAGTGACCACGGTGGAGAGGGCGCTGCCTGAGGCGGACATCTACGTAACCGCAACGGGAAACCGTGATGTGATAACCGCATCACACATGAGCCGCATGAAGGATCAGGCGATCGTCTGCAACATCGGTCACTTCGACAACGAAATTCAGGTGGAGGGCCTGGATTCCCTGCCCGGAGTGTCCAGAGAGGAGATCAAGCCCCAGGTACACCGCTACACCTTTGCCGGCGGCAACTGCATCTATCTTCTCGCCGAGGGTCGTCTGGTGAACCTGGGCTGTGCCACCGGGCATCCCAGTTTCGTCATGAGCAGCAGCTTCACCAACCAGTGTCTCGCGCAGATAGCCCTTGCCACGGAGAAACCGAAGGTTGGAGTATACGTGCTTCCCAAGATTCTGGACGAGGAAGTCGCAAGGCTTCATCTGCGGAAGCTGGGGGTTGAACTGACAGCTCTCTCCCCGGAGCAGGCGGAGTATCTTGGTGTTCCGGTGGAAGGGCCGTACAAGTCGGAACAATACAGATACTGACGGGTATCGTTACATGCTTCACGAATAGCGCAGTTGTGTCCGATGTGCTGTTTGCTATGAGGCGCAATGTGTTGCGTTCCCGGGGAAGAACCCCCTTGACAAATCGGCTTTCTTGTTGTCTAATCGGGCGTTACGTCTCTGAATACCCGGATGTCGATTATCATTCCGGGCTACCATGAAAGGATCGAAAGATGGCGGACAAAATCAGGGTTCTGCTGGTGGACGACGATCCGGATTTCGTCGAAGCCAACAGCATTGTCCTTGAAGCCGGCGGCTTCGAGGTGCTGTCGGCATCCAGCGGCGCCGAGGGGCTGGAAATGGTGGCCAAAGAGAAGCCGGATGTGGTGGTTCTCGATGTTATGATGGAGAACACCGATGAAGGTTTCGCTGTTGCGAGGCGCATCAGAAGCAGGCTCAAGAGTTCGGTGCCCATTATCATGCTCACCAGCGTCGGCAAGGTGACCGGTTACGATTACAACCCGGAAGAGCATCCGGACTTCTTCCCTGTCGAGGCATTCCTTGAGAAACCGGTTCCCCCCACGCTGCTCATCAGCAAAATCAAGGAAGTTCTCAAGAAAGGGGAAGAGTAGTGGCACGGGATCCCAGAATGATCGTCGCCGAAGGCCTTGCGGAGTTCGGTGCCGGTCGGGAACGGATGATTCAGCTGCTCACGAAGGTTAACACCGAGCTTGGCTGGGTCCCTCCCGAAGCGATGATGGATATTGCCGAGGCGCTGGGAGTGAGCGCAGCCGAGGTATACAGTGTCGTGAGTTTCTACAGCTTCCTGTCCGCTGAGGCCCGGGGACGGAACATCGTCCGAATCTGCAACACCATCAGCTGCACCATGAAAGGCCAGGAAGAAGTTATCGACGCCATTCGGGCTGAGCTGGGCATCGAGGTCGGGGAAACCACACCCGATGGCAGGGTGACCCTGGAAACCACGGCCTGCATAGGTTTGTGCGATCAGGCTCCGGCCATGCTGGTGAACCAGACGCCCCACACCAGCCTCACCCCCGAGAAGGCCCGCGAGATCATCGCGGGGCTGAAGTAGGAGGGTGAACATGAAAAAGAAAGTGCTTCTCGCGGAAAACCAGCCCGAATTCGGCGCCGGTCTTCAGAAGGCCCTTACCATGAAACCGGCGGATGTTGTTTTCATGGTTCGTGATTCTGAGATCAGGGGCCTGGGTGGCGCCGGCTTTCCCACGGGTATCAAGTGGAACCTTGCCGGCGCAGCCAGCGCCGACAGGAAGTACGTTATCTGCAACGCTGATGAAGGTGAACCCGGAACCTTCAAGGACAGGGTTCTTCTCACGGATCAGGCTGAAAGGCTTCTCGAGGGTATGGCCATCGGCGGTTACGCCATAGGTTCCGACACCGGCATCATCTACCTTCGGGCGGAGTATCCGTATCTGGTTGAGGGAATCCTGAAAGCAAGACAAAGCCTTATGGACAGGGGACTTCTTGGTAAAAACATTCAGGGCACCGGTTTCAACTTCGATGTGGAGATAAGGCCCGGCGCCGGAGCCTATGTCTGTGGCGAGGAAACAGCCCTTATCGAGAGCATGGAGGGCAAGCGGGGGGAGCCAAGGAACAAGCCTCCCTACCCGGTCAACGCCGGCTATCTGAACAAACCCACCATCGTCAACAATGTCGAAACCTTCTGCGCGGTTCCCCACATCGTACTCAACGGTCCGGACTGGTACGCCCAGCTCGGCGAGGGTGGCGCGTCGGGCACCAAGCTGTTCAGCATTTCCGGAGATGTGGAGAGGCCCGGAGTCTATGAGCTTCCCATGGGCGCTCCTCTGAGCGCTCTGCTGGAACTTGCCGGCGCTCCGGATGTTCAGGCGGTTCAAGTGGGAGGCGCCAGCGGCAAGACAGTCTGCGCCGAGCAGGTGGACAAACCCCTGAGTTTCGGCGACCTTCCCCCGGGTGGTTCGGTCGTGGTGTTCAACAGCAGCCGGGACATGCTGGAGGTTCTCGAGAACTTCATGGAGTTTTTTGTTCATGAATCCTGCGGCCAGTGCACCCCATGCAGAGAGGGCAACATGCGGCTTCTTCACGCGGTCAGCGCAATGCGCCAGGGTGATGTGTGCTGCATGGACTGTCTTCAGCCCTTCATGGACCTTTGCGATGTGCTGGGTGTTTCCAGCAAGTGCGGCCTTGGCCAGACTTCCGGAAACTGTTTCCGGGACATCGTTACCACCTTTGTGAACCTTCCACAGGAGTGCAACTGCGAGGGAGGTGATGCGTAATGCCCAGCATCAATCTTAGCGTAAACGGCAATGATATCATGGTGCGCGAGGGGGTTACGGTGTTGGAAGCCTGCCGCGAGGCAGGCATTGACATCCCCACTCTGTGCTACCATCCGGACATCTCGAATGCGGGCAACTGCCGGCTTTGCGTTGTGGAGGTCGAGGGCTGGAGAACCCTCACCGCCGCCTGCATCACACCGGTTACCCCGAACATGAAGGTGTTCACCGACAGCCCCAGGGTTCGAAAATCCAGGAAAAACATGCTCGAGCTCATTCTTGCAAACCACAACTCAAACTGCCCGGAATGCGAGCGCAACCACAACTGCGAACTCCAGGACCTGGCTGAGCGTTACCATATCACCGACAACCCCTTTCAAACCCTGGAGAAGCCGGATAGCTTCATAGAAGTCAGCCCCGGCGTGATGAGGGACGAGTCCAAGTGCATCATGTGCACCAGATGTGTCCGCACCTGCGAGGAACTGCAGAGCGTTGCGGTTATCAAACCGATGGACCGTTCCGCGAATGTGTACATCGGCACCTTTCAGGATCTTGGTCTCGCCGATGTTCCTTGCACCCAGTGCGGACAGTGCATAAACCGCTGTCCGGTTGGGGCCCTGTTCGAGAGAAGCGAAATCGATCAGGTCTTTCAGGCCATTGAAGACCCGGAGAAATTCGTGGTGGTGCAGACGGCGCCCGCGGTCCGGGTTGGCATCGCGGAAGCCCTTGGGCTTCCCACCAACCACAACACCGGCCAGATGGCTTCCGCCCTGCGAAGGCTTGGCTTCAACAGGGTTCTCGACACCGATTTCAGCGCCGACCTCACCATCATGGAGGAGGGGCACGAGCTTCTGTTCCGGCTCAAAAAAGCTCTGGTAGACAAGGAACCTGTCGCGCTGCCCATGATCACCAGCTGCTCGCCGGGCTGGATCAAGTTCATCGAGCACAAACACAACGACCTGCTTGATAACCTCTCCACCTGCAAGAGCCCTCAACAGATGTTCGGAGCCCTGGCAAAAACCTATCTGTCGGAGAAGGAGGGTGTTGATCCCTCGAAGGTTGTCAGTGTATCCATCATGCCCTGCACCGCGAAGAAGTTCGAGAAGGACCGGCCCGAGATGCAGGACAGCGGTTATCGTGATGTGGACTTCGTTCTCACCACCCGTGAGCTTGCCCGGATGATCAAGATGGCGGGCCTCAGATTCGACCAGTTGCCGGAAGAGAAGTTCGACCGTTTCATGGGAGAATCCACCGGCGCCGCGGCCATTTTCGGTGCCACCGGCGGCGTGATGGAGGCGGCGCTTCGCACCGCCTATGAAGTGGTGACCGGTTCAGAGGTTCCCTTCCCCGGCATGAACATCACAGCTGTCAGGGGAATGGACGGCATCAAGGAGGCCGCCATCCCCATGCCCGCTAAGATGGCTCATGGCTGGGAGTTCCTGGCCGGGGCCACTCTGAAGGTTGCCATCGCCCACGGTCTGTCCAACGCCGACAAACTGATGCGCATGGTGAAGAACGGCGAGGCGGACTATCACTTCATCGAGATCATGGCCTGCCCCGGCGGATGCATCGGCGGCGGCGGCCAGCCGATTCCCACAGACATGGAACACCGTCTGGCCAGGATGAAGGCCATCTACGCAGAGGACGAGAGACTTCCCCTCCGGAAGTCCCACGAGAACCCGGAAATCCAGCTGATCTACGCCGAGTATCTGGAAGAACCCCTGGGTCACAAGTCCCACGAGCTTCTCCATACCCACTACACCAAACGGGACAAGAACTAGGAATCCGGCGGGGGTGGCTTCATGCCACCCTCGCCTTCTTTCTGCATTCTTAACCGGTAAGAATCATCAAGGCATGGTGACCGGGTTCCGGCTGTTATCTTGTGCGGCTGGAAAACGGCGATACGATTGCCAGTGAAAAGGTAACTGTTCCAAGGGATTGAGAGGGGGGGCGGCGCCCCCCCCCGCGGGGGCAGAGCTATATGTCGAACCGGTCCAGGGGGCTCATTACCCTCAGTTCCGAACGATCTTTGGCGAGCTTGAGGTACGGAGTGATCATGGAAGGCGTTGTGATTCCCAGAAGCTTCTGCACAAGTCTTCGATCCACGCCGTCTTCCAGCAGGTGAACGGCGAAACTGTGGCGAAGCCAGCCCAGGGTTGCCCGCTTGCCTATTCCAGCTTCTTCGAGCGCGTCGATAAAGGCGCGCTGAATGGTTCTGGCGGAGACGTAGCTGGTGTGTGCCCTGCCCGGGAAAAGATAGGGAGAAGGGTCGGTGCGCAACTCCAGGTACTGGCTGAGAATCCGTCCCGCTTTGCGGGACAGAATGGTGTCACGCTGATACTCCCCCTCGAATGAGAAAACATGGATGACATGGTTGTTCATGTCGACGTTTTCCCTTTTGAGGATGGCGGTCTCACTTACCCTGAGGCCGCTGGAGTAGATGAACATCAGGGCGAGGCGATACTTGAGCTCGTGCACGTGCTGAAAGATGGCGGCGATTTCTTCCCTGGTGAAAAGCCCGTGAAGCGGAATCCTCTTCGCGATTACGCTGGGGCTGGGGAGGGGGTTGCCCTTGTCGAGAACCTGGGTGTAGAGATAGCGTATGGCGCTCTGGGCCTGGTTGAGATAGGAGAGGGATTTGCCCTCTTCCACCATTTCCTCGAGGTAACCCCTCAAGGCTTCCGGCTCGAGGTTTCCGGTTTCCTCGCCGAAGTGGCTGACAAGTCTTCTTAGGTGGGATATGTAACTGTTGGCGGTTTTCGGGCTTCTTCCGGATTCGGCGAGCTGCTTTTTTGTACTCTCGATATAGTCCATTACAGGTTCCTTTCCAGCGTTTGTGTAGATGGCGATTACCACGACTATGCTAAATAATAAGGGATTGCCTGGGGCATGTCAATTTACTCCTTGAGATTTCCTTGGATAGGAATCATATTGCATGTATGAAGGGGATGAAGGGAAAGAATGCAATGAACCTGCACACCGGTCTTGAAGCAGACGGCAAGGAGCTTTACAGGAACCCCAGGGAGAAGACGAGAATTCTGTCCCCGCTGGTGTTCGGAGTCGTACTGGCACTGGTGGTAGCTATGATATGGGCCCATCTGGCCGCCTCGATTCACCATGCCGAGACCATGGACAGGATCAGGCAAATACATATGTATGCAGCATTTTACGAGCAAGCCGCTATCTGCGAAGGAGGCTCGTTCCCGTTGGTGGCACAGGATCGGGCCAACGGTGTCGCCGGCTTCGTGCTCACCCCGGAAATGCTGGCTCTGGCAGGCTTCCGCTCCGCCGCCGTTTTGCTTCCATGGTTGTCGGAAACCCCCATTACCGGGGCGGAGGCCTTGGGTGAAGTCGGAACATTTATTGTACGATACGATGGAAGCAGCGAAACCGCGCGCAGCGTGTTTCTGTATGAAGATAGTTTGTGGAATGAGAGAGTAAAAATATACGAATATCTAAGAAAAGGCATATTTATTAGTATTATATCAATAATAATAATTTCTCTTGGACCCATTGCGGTTCTTCTGCTTTCCATGGTCAGGCGAAAGGGGGAAATCGCCAGGTTCTCCGATTCCGACCCCCAATCCCCGCTGACCAG
>CAZUXA010000011.1:38544-66037 GCA_964624405.1 uncultured bacterium
CCTGTGCCGGGAGTTCCCAGTTGGTGGAAGCTGTGTTCCAGCCGGTTTTCAGCGGGGATGAGTACCTTGGAGGCGTGCTTTTTCTCCTCACCGGCCAGGGCGCGGAGAAGCCCGCCGACAGATTGGCTGGAGAAGGGGACATCATTCAGGAGCACGAGGTTCTCACGGGGATGGTAAGGGGTCTTGCCCACGATCTCAACAACAGGGTTGCGGGCATCGTGGGGGCTGCTTCCCTTGGGGTCAGAGAGGCGGTGGTTGACTGGGAACTGGCGGGACGCTTCAGGGACATTTTAAGGGAAGCGGGAAAGTTGTCGGATGTTTGCAGTGAGCTTTTGCTTCTTCTCACCAATCCCGGAAACGAATCCGGCATCTTTGATCCCACCCATGAACTGGCCCGGATCTGCCAGGTTCTTCGAAGCGTGATGCCCTTCAGCGTTTCCGTTGAAACCGCAGGTGTATCAAGATACAAAATCATGGCGGACAGGGGGTTGCTCAGGCAGTTCTTCTTCAGCCTCGCCATGGCCTCCAGCGAACAGATGAAAGGGGGCGCCGGCCGGGTCAGAATCAATCTGTCGGACAGACTGCCAAGGCAGATACTGTCCACGGATATCGAGACGGGATGCAGAACATGCTTCAGGTATTCCGACGGTTTCATCATGGCGCCCGAGATCAGGGATGTGTTTTCCAGCAGGGATTACGAACCCGCGGATGTGGACCGGCGGTTCGGGGCCGCTTACGGTACCGCCTACAGGGCTTCCCTGGAGTTCGGCGGCTGGATCAGTTTCGAGAGGGGGATGGGGGAAACCGTTCTGTGCCTGGTGCTGAAGGGCGTTCCACCGCAGAACGGCAGTGAACCTGCCCCGGATCCGATGCTTGCCGGGGAACACGGCCTGAGGGTTCTTCTGGCGGATGATGTGGACCTGGTCAGGGAAACCCTGGGAGAATTTCTCAGATCCCAGGATTTTCATGTCTCGACGGCATCCAACGGAGACGAAGCCATGGAGGAACTTTCCAGAGGTGTGTTTGATGTTATCGTGCTTGACCTTAACATGCCCGGCACCCCCAGCGTCACTATAGCGACACATTGTCTCAGATCCTTTCCGGGCATGGCGGTGATTCTCTCAAGCGGTTACGAAAAGCCGGAAGGAATCAACACACTGATGGCCGTTGATTCTGTTTCCTTTCTTCCCAAGCCAAGCCCTCCCGGCGAGCTTGTGAGACTGATTCACTCGATGGTGGTCAGACTGAGAAGGCATAGGGATGACTCCGGCTCGTGAATTTGGCATAATCCCTCCGTTCACCGATGCGGGAAGATCATTCCTTGGAGGGGGATTTGGCTCTTTTTTCCGGTAATCTCAAGAAGATGCTCGGCGAGATAGCTAAGCCTGAGCCCGACTGGTCAAAAATAGAGAGCCTTTCAGCGGGACGATACGAAATGTCAGGGAAAAACTCCCGGGACGGGCGCGCCCTTTTCCTGGCCCTCGTGGAGCGGGCCTGCAGTGAATCAGTGGATCCCGAAATCCTTCTTTCCATCCTGCGAAATCTCACATCCCGGGGCGGGGACATGAACAAGCCGATAGCCGATGCCGGGGAATCGCCCATTCATCTTGTGGTAAGGGCTTGCAGTACAGCTGTCGTCAAGGTTTTTCTCGATGCCGGAGCCTCCCCCGCCGCAACTTCCCTGGCAGGTGATTCACCTCTGCATGTGGCGGTGCGGGAGGGCAACGAGGAGATATGCCGAATGCTCCTGACCGCAGGCGCAGACGCCGGAGCCGAGAACTCCGACGGGGACGCCCCAATTCACATCGCCGTTGCCGGCAGGAATAGAAAAACCATGATAAGAACCCTTCTGAAACATGGCGCCAAGGCCTACCACAGAAACGGCAAGGGTCTTACTCCCATCCGTATCGCGGAGAAAAGCGGCAATCACCAGTACATTCCGTTGATGGAGGATGCTTTGAAGAGCCTTCGCCGGGCAAAGGAAAGCAACTGGAAATGCCTTTCCTGCGGATCACCCATCGACAGGCCAGGCGCTTCAATGGTGAGTTGGTACACCTCGATCGGCATTTGGGAGCATCTTCGGTTCACCTGTGGAAAGTGCGGCGCCGTAACGGCTCCAACCTACCTCGATGGTGAGCTGTCCTGATCATTCCCAACGAACAGCGGTAGAACCGAGTCCCGGAATAGCTTTTCGCAGGCGGTGGCCACTCGGGGTTTGACCTCCGGCGAACAGCTCACGGTAACAAGGTTCCTGTTGGGCTTCATTTCGCCAAGATACCGGGCAAAGGCCGGGTCAACCGCATCCATGGCAAGAAGCCTGTTCCTGGAATCGACAAATCTTATGTCCAGCCTCTCAAACCGTTCCTCGCTGACTTTCACCGCGTCGACGGGAAGGTCAACAATGATGTATCGGGGATCCACCCCGGACTCGGCGGAAATCCTTTCAGCCAGGGTGGCGGCGGTGGTTTCCCTCGGGCCCCCGCAGGACCGGAGCTCATCAAGAAAGGCTGTATCCCTGGTAGATCGCGCCAGCGCGCCGATGCTGAAAATCTGGCTGAAGAGACCCTGTCTGTACTTGATTCGCCAAGCCATTTCCCTCACCCACGGATCCGAGGACTCTTCGGCAAGAAAACTCAGCAGCTGGTCATCGGTCATGAAATGAAAGCAGGGCAGTTCGCCGAGTTCAAGAACGCTTCGCCGGGTGGCGGCGAGAAGCATCTGATCCACGATTCTTGTTTTGGGGTGCAGATATACACTGGAATACATGTGAAAACGGGCCAGCAGAAAGTCCCGGATCGCGTCGAGCCCCTTGATTTGAAACACCAGCCTGTTTTCCCTTATGGTCATGGTGCTGATGATCCGGTCGACCTCGATATGACCGTAGGCCACGCCGGTGAAGTGAAAGTCGCGCTGAAGGTAATCCAGCATGTCCGCATCCACTTCCCCGAAAATCATCTGCTGGATGAACCCATGCCCCGGGAAACTGCATCGAACAAGGCAGGCGACCTCCTCCGGGCATACACCCCATGTCCGGAGGATTTCCGGAATCCGTCCCGCCCCGGGTATCTCCATCCGCGCCTTTCCCGTCACCATCGCCGCCACAAGATCCATGTGGTCTTCCCCGTGAATTTCCCGGTAAAGGGGTTCAAGGGTATGAGACCAGGGTGTGTGCCCGATGTCGTGCAGCATTCCTGCAGCAAGGACCAGATTCATGATCTGTGTGCCGGACTTTTTCAGTGGCGGAAGATTCTGGTCCATCAGATGCGAGGCTATCACTCCCGCCAGGTGGGAAACACCCACCGCGTGGGCGAGCCTCATGCCGTGTGCCCCGGGATAGCACTGGAATGTGGTGCCCAGTTGATGCACGAAACTGAGCCGCTGAACCTCAACGGTCTTCAGGAGTTCCTCCTGCATTTGGGTAAGCCGGATGGAACCGTGGACCGGATCTCGCACATACATGGTCTTCCGCATGCATCACCTTTCAGCAGCGTTACCGGGGTCAAGTATACAACCGGAGCCAGGGCTTCTCAAAACTCACCGCCTCCATTGCTCATCAGCGGGCCAGGGACAATATTCCGATCCTTACGGAAGGGCGGCGATGGCCTCGGTTGATCTGCATTTACACACTACCGCCAGCGACGGGGGGCTGGCGCCTTCCCGGCTCGTGGACCTGGCTGCGGACAACGGCCTTGCGGCCCTTTCAATAACCGATCACGACACCATGGCCGGGCTTCCGGAAGCCGGCGCCAGAGCGCTTGAAACCGATCTGCAGTTCATACCCGGGGTGGAACTCAGCATCGACCTCCATTGCGGCGGTTCGGTGCATCTTCTGGGCTACTTTCCAGGAAAGAATCCCGTATCCTGGGAAGGCGGAAGCCTGGAAAAGGCGCTTGAAAGGGTAAGGCAGGCCAGGCGAGCGAGAAACGACCTTATAATAAGCCGGCTGAACGATCTGGGCATTCCCGTCACCCGGGAAGAAGTGCAGGACCTGTCCGGCGGGGGAGTCACCGGCAGGCTGCACATCGCCATGTTACTGATTCAGAAAGGCGTGGTGAAAACCACGGATCAGGCATTCAAAAACTACCTTGGATCCGGCGCTTCGGCTTATGTTCCACGGGAGAGGCTTGGTGATTACAGGGCGCTGCACCTTATTCGGACCAACGGCGGCATCCCGGTTCTCGCGCATCCCGGGTTGATTCCCGGCCGAAGCACCGATGAACTCCGGGCACTGACAGCATCCCTGGTGGACGGGGGGCTCATGGGTCTTGAAGCATTCTACCCGATGCACGACCCGGGAATGACCGGATTTCTGCTTCGTACCGCGGGTGAGATGAACCTGCTGGTAACCGGGGGAAGTGATTTTCATGGAATGAACCGCACCGATGAGTTTCCCATGAACCGTAACGGTTTCAGGGTGGAAGCACGGGCGGTGAGCAGCTTTCTTGAGGCTTGTGAAGCAATGAAAGGAGCATCCGAAAATGGCGAAACTCAGTGATCTGGTCAAAACCATCGACGAAACCGCCAAGGCTGGAGACAGGCAGAAGGCGATAAGCATGATCGACAGCCTTCTGAAGAGGATACCCTCCGACAAGGCCGAAGCTCTTCATAAGAGGCGGAGCAAGTTCATGACGGAGTTGGAGCTCGATCAGCGGATACAGGCGCTGGAGAAGCAATACGGCGTCTGATGCTGCGGTTCCAGCGGGTACTGCCGGTTATTGTCGCGTTTGCTCTTGCGCTGTCCGGGTGTGGCGTTAGAAGCGATCCAACTCTTGCCCCAGCCTCAAGGTACTGGGCCAGGGCTTCTTTCTGCTGGCAGAATCTGACCCATTTCCAGCTCAGAGGCCGGGGAAAGGCGGTGGGGGAAAGCCTGGTCGCCGAAGGCCCCTTCGTTTTGTGGGGAACCAGGTTTCCCCCGAGGCTTCGGGGTGATATGTACGGCCCGGACGGGAGACCTGTGATGAGTTTCCACTGTGATTCCCTGGGTTTTCTCGTCTATTTCCCCGGGGAGGGGTCGGCGGTTTATCACCCTGGCGGTCTTGCCGCGGGCCGGGGTCACCTTTCCGCTCTTTCCCTGCTTTCGCTTGTAAGAACCGGTTTTCCCGCACCACCGGAGCACTGGATCATGGCCGAACTCTACCGGGATGGAGAGTGGCGGTTCGAGGCCTCGGGAGACACGGCGGTTCTGAAGTATGCCGGAGGGCTTTTTCCCTCCGGTCTATATATTGGTGAAATGGAAGCGGCGGTGACCAGATCTTCCTGGCACGACGAATACAGGGCGTGGCCCACCGGATGGAAAGTTACAACTCCTTCCGGCACAACCGAGTTTACAGTAACCTCCATCGATGTTGACACTGAGCCGTGGGAAGAGATATGGATCCTTCGAACTCCGGTTCCAGTTGACACACTGGAATCGTCCCCCCCCTGGAGGATCGCACCGGAGCCATCAATCCGTTAACACAGACCCCGGTTAACAACCCGTGTCGCGTTATACCGATCATGGGTACCCCCTTGCTTTGCGATGTGTTATATCTTGCTGTCCTCATGGAAGAAGCATGAAGCCGTTACGAAAGGGTCGCAGGTAAACTCATGGATTTCAGGGGAATGATCCGGAAGCTTGCCGGCAGTGAAGGCAGCAGCCTTTTCTCGTCTTCGATGGCCATCGACCTTGGAACCGCGAATACTCTTGTTTACGTGGAAGGCAGAGGCATCGTCCTTGAGGAACCAAGCGTGATAGCCATGGAGAACGACGGAGGCACAGTGGTTGCCGTTGGCTCCGACGCCAAGGTCATGCTTGGTCGCACCAACCGCGATCTCACAGTGATACGGCCGCTGAAAGACGGTGTGATAACCAACGCAACCGCAACCCTGGCGATGCTTCGTGAATTTTTCGCCAGGAGCCAGACCCGAAGGTTTTCAATGCGTCCCAGAGTGCTGGTATGTGTGCCCAGCGGAATAACGGAGGTCGAGAAAACCGCTGTGAAAAACTCGCTTGAAAGGGCTGGAGCCCGGGAGGTTCTCATGGTTCCGGAACCGCTGGCGTCGGCGCTTGGGGTTGGGTTGCCGGTTGCGGGCGCTCCGGGGAACATGATAGTGGACATCGGGGGAGGCACCACGGAAATAGCGGTGATCAGCCTTAACTCGATAGTGGCGGAAAACTCCATCAGGGTCGGCGGCGACGAGTTGAACGAATCAATACAGAGCTATCTGAAGAAGCGGTTCAGCCTCCTGGTGGGGGAGAGAACCGCGGAATCGGTCAAAATCACCCTCGGAGCCGTGACCGAAGGCAATACGGAAGACATGGAGGTCAGCGGACTCGACCTCATCAACGGCATTCCAAGAACCTACCGGGTAAAATCGCAGGACATTCTCGAAGCACTCACCACACCGGTTGGGCAGATCGTAGAAGCGGTTCATCAGGCGCTTGAAAAAACCCCGGCTGAACTTGCCCGGGACATCGTGGATCGGGGCATTGTACTCAGCGGAGGCGGCGCGCTGCTGCGGGGAATAGATTCACTTCTCGAAGGTGAAACCGGGCTGCCCATAAGAATAGCCGACAACCCTCTGGCCTGTACGGTACTCGGGGCAGGCATCATTCTCGGAGACCTGTACCGTTACAGGAAACTCCTTCTGGACTGACATGGACCGTTCACGCAGCAAACTTCTCAATTACACAGTCATCTCAGTTCTTCTGATACTGGCGGGTCCCGCTCTTCTCTCCGGTGTGGGCAGCAGGCTCGGCGCCATGTTCGCCGGGCTGTTCTTTCGGGACCAGGGGTTGAACGATGACAGTTACGCGCGAACTCTTGTTCTGGAACTCATGCTCGAGAATGCCATGCTTCGGGAAGCCGCGGTTAAAACCCGGCTCTACAGGGAGATGCTGGGGTATGTCAGGCTTCCTGAAACCCGGGCGGTGGTTGCCAGGGTTCTCTACAGAACCGAGGGGCTGGTGGGGGGAGGCTTCGTCGTTGACAGGGGGGAAAGAGACGGCGTCGTGCCGGGTTCGGTCTGCATAGCTTCCGGTGGGCTCGTGGGAATTGTGGACAGGGTGAACGAGGCCAGTTGCACCGTTCTTCCCATCACCATGCCCGGGGTTCTGGTAAGCGCCGTTTGCGGTGAGTCCGGCGCCATGGGCCTGGTTTCTTCCGGTGTTGACGGTGCTATGGAGATGAGCCATGTCGATCTGGCGGTTTCTCCCAGAGTCGGAGAGCAGGTTCTCACCAGCAGGTTCGGCGGTGTTTACCCCGATGGAATAGTGATAGGCTTCGTCAGCGGGATCGAGGCCGGGGCACCGGGACTTGACCTGGTTCTTCAGATTGAACCCGCCGTCGACTTCAGAAGGCTGGGCGAGGTTCTTGTTCTTGTTCCGGGGGATGATGCTGAATGAAGCCTTCAACCACTGATGCAACGGTGGTTTCACTGGCAGTCGTGATTCAGTTTCTCATGGAAGCAACCCTGGGCAGGCTTCTGGTCGCCCCCAACATCCTGGTTCCCCTCTTGGTTTACCTCAGCATGAACAGAAGCGTGGAGTGGGGCGTGGAAGGCGCGTTTTTCGTCGGGCTCTGCCTCGACTTGCTCACCAATCAGCCGCCCGGGGCAACATCCCTCGCGCTGATTCTGGGAATTCTGGCAGCCCGGGGGATTCTCAGCAAAACCACCGCGGCAGGGGGGGTATCCTTTTACTTCCACGCCATCCTGGCCTCGGTGTTCAGCGACATTCTGTTCATAATCTTCGCTTCCAGGCCCCCGGGAGTGTTTCTGGGGGCCAGGGTTCTTCTTGTGTTTCCAAGGATCGCTGTTCCCATGATGCTTCTTGCGGTGGCTCAGACTGCCCTGATTCGATTCAGAAGGGTATCCCTATGAAGGCGAAGCCTTCGGGGGGAACCTCGTGGCCTCACGCAAGCGTGGTGACTCTTTTTCTGGTGCTTTTTTCTCTGCTGGTTGTCCGTCTGTTTCACCTGCAGCTTACCAGGGGTGAGTACTACAGCACTCTGGCCGCCAGAAACAGAATCCGCAGCGTGGCGGTCCCGGCTCCCAGAGGGGTGATCATGGACCGGTTCGGAGTTGTCCTCGCGGACAATGAACCGGCTTTCACCGTGTCCGTCATTCACTCCGAGTTCGATCCGGAAAACACCCCGCTTCTGGCCGGGCTTCTCTCAATGCCCGGCGAAACCATGGATGAAAGGATTTCCGCCGCCGCTGAGTCGCGTTTCAGGGCCATCGTCATCCGTGACGACATGGATGTGGTAGCTGTTTCTCCGGTTGCCGACAACCTTTACAGGCTTCCAGGAGTGATTGTGTCGGTAACTCCCAGAAGAAGATACAGGCTGGGCAGTTCGTTCTGCCACCTCATCGGCTATGTGAGCCTTGCGGACAGCGCCGCCCGCTACCACGGAGAGCTTTCAGGCATCACCGGTCTGGAAAGAATCATGAACCTCCGCCTTAGCGGTTCCCCCGGCTTCATCAGGGAAGTGGTTGACGCCTTCGGAAGGGTGGTGGACACCTTCGGTGATTCACCGGAAGCCAGCCCCGTTCCCGGGGAGAACATATCCCTCACCGTTGACGCGGTTCTCCAGACCCACGCCGACAGTGTCATGGCCACCACCGGTCATCCCGGCGGAGCGGTGGTGCTGGACTGGTCTACGGGAGAACTGCTGTGCCTTTCCTCGGTGCCCTCCTTCGATCCGAATCTCTTCATCGGAGGGATTTCGTCCCGGGACTGGAACGCGATTATCGAAAACCCGCAGAAGCCTCTCCTGAACCGGGCATGGGGTACCGCTTATCCTCCGGCCTCCACATTCAAAATCGTGTCATCGGCATGGCTTCTCGAGCAGGGGCTGACCAACCCCCGGCTTCTGCCGGACCCCTGTTACGGCTCCGTTTCCTACGGAGGCAATGTTTTCAGATGCTGGGCGGTGCACGGCAGGCTGAACCTCGAGGAAGCCCTGGCCGTCTCCTGCGACAGCTATTTCTACAGGACCTGCCAGACCGGCAACATGGACGATCTGGCCAGGATATCGCGCTCCATGGGGCTTGGTGAAAGACTTACCGCGGTTCTTCCCGGCGAGGCCGCAGGTGCTGTTCCGGACAGACACATGATGAACAGCCTCTACGGAGCAGGAGGCTGGGGACAGGGAAACCTTCTCAATCTTGTCATAGGCCAGGGAGAACTTCTGATCACACCTCTTCAGATGGCTGTGGTTTCCGGGCTGGTGGCCGCCAGGGGAGAGATGCCGCCCCTGTCTCTGGTTATCGGAGACGAACCCTGCGGTGTCCGACTTGCCCCCAGGGTTTCACTGGCAACCTGGGAGGAGATAGACCGTGGGCTTCGTTCGGCGGTTACGGCAAGGAACGGAACCCTTCACCGCTCCATGGGCGGGTCCGCTTTTCCGATTCGGGCCAAGAGCGGCACCGCGGAAACCCACACCGGAGAAGATCACGCATGGGTGTGCGGGTATCTTCCCCATCCGGCAACCATAGCGTTTGCGGTTTTCGTGGAAAACGGAGGTTCCGGTGGAGCCGTGGCTGGTCCCCTGGCACTGAGCATCATGGAGAAGGCCGTGGAAAGGTTGTACCCCGATGCCCGATGGTGACAGAACAGACTACCGCATGATTGGCGCCATTGCCATTCTTCTCGTGCTGGGGCTTCTGTCCGTTTATTCCGCGGTTTTTGGAGGCGCGTTGTTCTACAGGCAGCTGGCGGTGGTGATGGTCGGGCTTGTGGTTCTGCTGCTCGCCTTCAACATTCCGCTGAGAATTGTCGAGGAAGTCTCTCCCCTGGTCTATCCTCTCGTTGCTGTTCTTCTTCTGCTTACGGTTTTCTTCGGTCGGGGTCCCGCGGGTCGATGGCTGATAATCGGCCCCATCAACCTTCAGGCATCCGAGTTCGCCAAGGCGGCGCTCATCATCATATCCGCCAGGCTGCTTCCCGGCCTGAAGACCGGCGCGGTGCGGTGGAGCGGCCCGGTATTCATTGGAGGTGTTACACTTCTGGTGGTGCTCACCGCAATGCAGCCCGATCTGGGAACTGCGGTGGCGATGGGTCTGATAGTGCTGGGAATGGTGTACTGGGCCGGTTTCGGCTTCCGATGGATGTTTCTGTTCGTGAGCCCCCTGCTTGCAGCCCTTTCATCCCTGGGTTTCGTTTGGTGGCTTCTGTTTACCGCACTGCTGTGCGTGGTCCTCCACATCGACCGGGCGCCGGGATGGAAATGGGTTGCCCTTACCGTGGGCAACACCCTTGTTGCCGCCCTCACACCAATGGCCTGGAACCTTTTGATGCCCTACCAGAAAGCCAGGCTCACCACATTCCTGAACCCCGCCCTCGACCCCCAGGGCGCTGGCTGGAACATCATCCAGTCCCAGGTGGCTGTGGGTTCCGGGCGATTCTACGGCCAGGGGTTTCTTCAGGGCGCCCAGAAAGCCCTGGCGTACCTTCCCGCCAGACATACCGACTTCATCTTCAGCGTCTATGCTGAGGAGTTCGGCTTTGTCGGGTCAGTGCTGCTTCTCGGCCTCTATGCGACGCTGATCTGGCGGATTCTTCTCGCCGCCCGAAAGTCCATCAATCCTTTCAGTTCCATTCTTGCGGCGGGAGTTGCCTTCTACTTCATAATACATGTTTTTGTTAACATCGGAATGGCGATGGGAATAATGCCGGTCACAGGCCTTCCCCTGCCCATGATGACCTATGGCGGAAGCCACATCATCATGGAGATGCTGATGGTGGGTCTGGCCCTGAACGCGGCCCGCAACTGGAGAAGCTGGTAGGGAACACTTCGAACCCATTAGATTCCACCGGTCAGTGAGGAGGAAAGATGCATCCGGTACTTTTTCGCATAGGCAGCCTGCCTCTGAACTCATACGGTATTGCCCTGGCGGCGTCATTTCTGCTGGGGGTGAAACTCGCCGCCAGACGAAGCGCGGCCAGGGGGATTCCCTCTGAAGACATAACCACCATGGGTGTATGGGTCATGCTGGCGGCCATAGTGGGTTCCAGAGCCCTGTATGTGGTCACCCACATGGAAGAATTCTCACAGCGGCCCCTTCAGATGATCGCTTTCTGGAACGGTCTGTACGGTTTGAGCATGCTCGGCGGGGTTATCCTTGCCACGATTATCGGTTTTGCCTACATCATCAGGAAGAAATGGCCCGTCTGGGAACTGGCCGACGCGGTGATCCCCGCCTTTCCCCTGGGTATTTTCATCACCAGAATCGGGTGCTACTTCAACGGATGCTGTTTCGGCTCTCCCGCTCAATGCTGCCTGGCCGTCTCGTTTCCCCCGGGTTCCCTGCCATGGGAAGCTTACGGAGCCGTGCCGCTTCACCCGGCGCAACTCTATGCCTCCCTCGGAGGCTTGTTCATGCTGGCCGCTCTTCTTCTGGCTGACCGCCGCCGTCATTTCCCCGGCTTCATTTTCTGCCTTTTCACAGGTCTTTACGGCGTGACCCGTTTCGGCCTCGAAGAGTTCAGACATTTCGACCATGAACCGATTCATCTTCTCGGAACCAGTGTTTTCGCCGGAAGAGCGGGCATAACCGACAACCAGCTGGTCAGTCTGCTGATGATAGCCGCATCCCTGATTCTCGGAACATGGTTATACCGCCGAAACTTGAAAAACTCCTGACACTCTTCCTTTCCGCAAGCTGCCCCGGTTGCCGCCGCGGACCCCCCGAGAAGGGCTCAAGGCTTTGCGCCTGGTGCCTTGCAAGGGTACATCCGGTGCCCTCTGCCGGAGCCGAGCCCAGACGGGCGGCGTTTCTCCACCGGGGAGTGATGCGGGACATGATGATAAGGCTGAAGTACAACGGGGAAAGGCACCTCGCCCCGGTTCTGGCTGAGATGGCCGTTGGTGAGTGGGACAGAGTTCCAGGGTCGGGGGATATCGTTACCGCAGTTCCCTCCTCACCCAGTACCCTGAGGAAACGGGGGTACAACCAGGCCCGGCTTATTGGCAGGGCCGTCTGCGGGATCACCGGCAGTTCCTTCGCCGACCTTCTGGACAGAAAACCCGGACCCAGCCAGGTGGGTCTCACGGCTCGGGAGAGAAGAGACAACCTCAGGGATGTGTTCCGGGTGGTCAAACGGATTCCATCGGGAAGAATCTGGCTTCTGGACGATGTTACAGCCACCGGAGAGACTCTGTCGCAAACCCGCCGTACTCTGATCCAGGCAGGTTCCGGAGAGGTTGTTCTCCTTTCGGTGAACTTCCGAGAAACCGGGGATGGAAGTATGATAGCAAACAGGGAAGGTAAGGGAATGCACAGCAGGGAGGATGGAAGTGATTCGCAAATTCAGGTTTGATGTCGGAGATATTCCCCAGTGCGTGAGATACGGTTTCAGCGCCAGAAATCTGTGGGAGTTCTGGAAGGCTCTTGCCCTTTCCTGGCTGGTTTGGGCAGGCATGCTTTACCTGGGGTACTTCGCCGCTGGAGATTCGATGTCCGGCAGATGGCAGGTTTCCAGGCTTCTGCCGGTTCCCGAGGGAGTTTTCCTCCAGAGCCCTGTGGCAATGGCGTTTCTCTTCATCGGAGCGCTTCTGTCTGTATGGATCGTTCTGTCCGCTTTCCTCAAGGTCAGCCGGATCACCTTCGAACAGATCAGGGGCGACGACTTCTTCAGCGGACGGGACGCCCATGCCTTCTACCGCCGGCACTGGAAGCCAATGCTCATGGTGCCCGTTGCCATCATTGCGGGGCTTGCGATTCTGTTCGTGAAGCTCTTCATACTTGGTCTGCTGGGAAGGATTCCCGTGGCGGGTCCTGTGATTGTGGGGCTCCTGGCTGTTCCCGCGTGGGGACTGTCACTGTTCGGCGTTCTTGCTGGTGTGGCTTTGCTAACGGCCTTTCCCCTGGTTCCCGCCATCACCGCCTGCACCAGGGGTGACACCTTCGAAGCCCTGTTCGAGCTGTTCAGTTCCATTACTTCCCAGTTCTGGCGAATCATTCTTTACGGGGCCGTGGGGCTTGTATTGCGGATTCTTGCCGTGGGGGCTTTCATTCTGTTCGCACGGGGCGCCCTGGCGGTTGTGGCTCTGGTGGTCGGGCTCGGCATGGGTCAGCCCGGGCTCGGGTCAACGATTCAGGGGGGGCTTCATCTGGCGGCGCCACAGCTGGTATCCCATTACGGCTCTTTTCTGTCACCCCTTGGCACCCTGGCCGGGGCGGCTTCCGCGTGGACCGGTATCCCGGGCTTCATCGCAGGCCTTTCCGGCGTCGCCATCGCCATGATAGCGGGGTCGTACTGGCTGTCCAGCTGTTCCTCATTCTGGACGATCTGCTACCTGGTTGTAAGAAAAAGGAAGGATGGGGAGGACCTGCTTCAAAGGGCCGATGACGAGGAGTTCAGGGAATTCGAGAAGCGATACGGCTCAGCGGATCAGGCCGGCGACGAAGACCGGAAGGAGTAATGAGCCCTTCCCCTGAGTTTGTGCATCTTCATCTGCACTCGGAGTACAGCCTTCTCGACGGTGCCATAAGGTTCGAGAAGCTGGGGCCGCACATCAGGGAAAACGGCATGAATGCCGTGGCGGTAACAGATCACGGCTGCCTTTACGGGGCGGTTCACTTCTCCGATGTCATGCGGAATCACGGGGTCAGGCCCATCGTGGGCATGGAGGCCTACATCACTGCCGGAAGTCGAACGGTCAAGAACGACGACGGTGGAGAAGGAATCAGACACCTGACTCTACTGGCGACGGACGAGGAGGGATACCGGAACCTTTGCAGACTTTCCAGCCTTGGCTGGATCGAGGGTTTCTACCGCAAACCCAGGATAGACCGGGATATCCTCGACAGGTACCATCGGGGATTGGTCATCGGTTCCGCCTGCCTTCAGGGCGAAATCGCCTTTCTGCTTGCCAGGGGCAGAAAGGCTGAGGCCGCTCAAACCGTTGGTTTCTATCAGGAACTGGTGGGCAGGGAAAGGTTCTTCATCGAGCTGATGGATCACGGTCTTCCCGACGAGAAACGGATTCTCAGGGATCTCGCCGAACTCGCCAGGAAAACCGGCGCGGCTCCGGTGGCCACCAACGACGCGCATTATCTTGGAAAGCAGGACGCGGAAGTCCACGAAGTCCTTCTCTGCCTTCAGACGAAGAAGACCCTCAGCGACCCCCATCGGATGCGGTTCGAAACCAGCGAATTCTATGTGAAAACACCGGAGGAGATGGCAAGACTTTTCTCGTGGATTCCCGAAGCTGTGACCAACACCGTGGCAATCGCGGAGCAGTGCAGCTTCACTCTGTCCAAGGGAGGATTTCTTCTTCCGGACTTTCCCCTTCCCCCCGGCGAGGAAAGCCTCAACAGTCATCTTGCAGGGCTTGCGGCGGAGGGTCTTGCCCGAAGGCTGGGAAGACCCCCGGACACCGGTGAGGCGGAAAGGCTTCAATACGAGCTGAACGTGATATCCGACATGGGTTTCCCCGGCTATTTCCTCATCGTTTCGGAACTCACGCGCTGGGCCCGTTCCCGGGGCATTCCCGTTGGCCCCGGAAGGGGCAGCGCCGCGGGAAGCCTGGTTTCATGGGCAATCGACATCACCGATGTGAACCCGCTCCAGTACGGCCTCAGCTTTGAACGCTTTCTGAACCCGGCCCGGAAGCAGATGCCGGACATTGATATGGATGTATGCTACGAACGCAGGGGTGAGGTCATCTCCCACATCGTGGAGAAGTACGGCCAGGACCGGGTATGCCAGATCGTCTCTTTCAACCGGATGAAGAACAAACTCGCGGTAAGGGATGTCGCCCGGGTGATGGACATGCCCTACGAAACCGGAGACAGGCTTTCCAAGCTCGTGGCCACCGCCCAGGATCAGGACGCCTCTCTTGAGAGCATCGCAAAGCAGGTGCCCGAACTTGCCCAGGAGATCAGGAACGATCCCGGGGTGGAAAAGCTGTTCCGTTACTGCGATGAACTGTCCGGCGTGGCGAGGCATATGGGGGTTCACGCCGCCGGTGTTGTGATAACCCCCGGCGACCTTCTGGACCATGTGCCGCTGTGTTTGTCCAGGGAAAAGGGAGTCACCACCCAGTACGAGATGAAGTCGGCGGAGAAGATCGGTCTGATGAAACTGGATGTTCTGGGTTTGAGAACGGTGACGGTGCTTCATCACGCCGAGGCAATGATCCGGCGGCAGCTTCCCGATTTCCGGATCGGGGAGGTTCCTCTTGACGACCCCATGACCCTCGAGCTTCTGAACCGGGTGGAAACCGCCGGGGTCTTCCAGTTGGAGAGTCCGGGCATGAGGGACGCCCTCCGGAAGATCGGGGTGGACAGGTTTGACGATGTCACCGCGGCGGTGGCGATCTTCAGGCCCGGGTCCATGCACATGATAGATGTCTACGCCGATAACAAGAGAAGGGCGTCCGAGGGGAAACCGGTTGTGGATGCCATTCCGGAGCTCGAGGAAATTCTCGGGCAGACCCATGGGGTCATCGTCTATCAGGAACAGGTAATGGACATCGCCAACCGTTTCGCGGGAATGAGCATGGCGGAAGCGGACAGCCTCAGAAGGGCCATAAGCAAGAAGAACGCCGAGGAGATGGCATCCTTCGGGGAAAGATTCGTAAGCGGGGCGAAAGCACGGGGAGTTCCCGGACGGAAAGCCAGGGAGATCTTCGATCACATCCGACGATTCGGAGAGTACGGTTTCAACAAGTCCCACTCCGTATGCTATGCCATAATCGCGTACTGGACCGCGTACATGAAAGCTCATCATCCGGCGGAATTCATGGCAGCCACCCTTTCCAGCGAGCTTTCCAGCACGGAAAGGCTTGCTTCCCTGATGGCGGAAGCGGGAAAAATGGGGCTCTCCATCCTTCCGCCTTCGGTGAACGGAAGCCTGGTGGCATTCGATGTTGATTCCCGGGGAAGAATCGTCTATGCCCTGAAGGCCATAAAGAATGTGGGGGAAAACCCAGCGGAAGAGATCGTCGAAGCCCGGCGGCAGGGCGGCGACTTCACCGGGATTCATGACCTCGCTTCCCGGGTGGAAACCGGCTTGAACAAGAAGGTTCTCGAGTCCCTGATAATCGCCGGCGCCCTGGATTGCCTTCCCGGCAAGAGAAGCGCGCTTCTGGCCTCGGTTGACCGGGTGCTGGCCTATGCCGCCGCATTCCGCAAACACAGGGATGCCGGGCAGATGTCTCTTTTCGGGGAAGCGGAGGTTACCGAGCCGGCGGCCCCGCCCCTTCCGGAAATGGAGGAGCTTCCCGGAGAACAGCTGCTTCGGGGGGAGAAGGAGCTTCTCGGTTTCTATCTCACCGGCCATCCGCTGGATGAATACTCCGAGGAGATAAGCTCCTTTGCCACCCACACTCCCGGAAGCATTAAAGTGAACGGATCGGTTGCGGTGGTGGCGGCCATGGTGGATTCGGTCAAATACCTTGACACCCAAAGGGGAAGAATGGCCTTCGCCTCCATATCCGGCGTGTCCGATTCAGGTGAAGCCACCTTCTGGGCCGAGGCCCTGGAGAGCTGCAAAACCCTTCTTGAATCGGGAAAACCCCTGCTGCTGTACGGAAAGGCTCAGGACGGCAGGGGAGAGCCAAGGTTTTTCGTGGAGAAGGCAGTGCTTCTGGAGGAAGTACGAAAGGCGTCCGGAGTAAGAGTTCGGGTTGCAATCTCCGGTGAAGGCATTCCGGAAACCCTTTACGTTAAGGTGGTGAACCTGATGAGGGCACACCCCGGAAACGGGCCTGTCCTGGTGGAGATGGAGTGTGAAGGCACCGGCAGACGGTTTGCCTCGGAATCAAGAAGTATCAGGGTGAACCCGGACAGAAAGCTTCTGGCCGGGCTGAGAGAACTGCTGGGCCCCCGGGCGTCGGTATCCTTATACCATGGAGGTGGGATGCGTTGAACTCTATCCGTTTCATTTTGCCCCTGCTCATCCTGGCACCCGCGGGCCGGGGAGCGGAACTAATCAGAACCGTATCCGAAAACACCGCCGGGGTTGTCGCCCCGAGAACCCTGTACATATCGATGGAAACCTTTCCCACCGACAACCTGGCCTTTTCCCTCCAGGCTGGCGTGTTTCCCCGGCTCATGGCGGGAATCGGCTACGGGGGTTACAATGTGACGGGAATGTCCACACCGGACTGGTTCGACAAGGTGTATCTGAAAGCCCGATTCCGATTCCTGGATGAGCAGAGAACCTTTCCCGCTTTCGCCGTTGGCTTCGATAACGAGAATGAGCACCCCCGGGGCGGAGGGGAGTATAACAGGCCCGAAAGGGGCTTCTATCTCGTTGCCAGTAAAAACTTCGCCGACCCCATCGGAGAAACCGCCTTTCACCTGGGAACCAGCTTTTCTCCCGGAAACCCCCGTCACCTTGGTTTCTGGATGGGTATGGACAAAACCCTTCCCGCGGGTTTCGGCCTGGCGGCGGACTGGGACCTGGGCACAGACGGAGACCGGAGCCGCCGTTTTGACCAGTCCGGAGGCTTTCTCAACTTCGAAGTGTACTGGCAGAGCTTCGGTCAGGTTAGAATCAGCCTGCAGTTCAGGGATGTTCTGGAAACTGGAGGAAGGCCCTACAGAGCCCTTGCCGTAGACTTTCTCGGCCTCATCTAGGGAGTGAAGAATGAACGATGCAACCACCGGTTACCGTGAAGCCTGCGCCGATCTGATTCTCAGGGGCGCTCTGGGAATTCTTGAAGGACAGATACTCTGGATAAGAACCGAACCCTTTCACAGACCCTTTGCGGGAATGCTGGCGAAAAGGGCGTACGAGCTCGGCGCGAGATATGTTCAGCTTCTGCTTGAAGACCCGGTTCTTGAAAGACTCAGGGTGGACTGCTCGGTAAAAGCCGAGTTCCTTGAGTATGTCCCTGAGTACACCGTGAACATGCTCGATACGGTTGTCAGGGAGAACTGGCGCACCCTTTCCCTCAGGGGTCCCGAGAACCCTGACCTCATGGAGGGAGCGGATCCCGGAGCCCTGGGCAGAATGCAGAAGGCAAGGTCCGAGGCTTCCCAGGGTTTCATGAAGGCCATCTCCTCCAACAGAATTCCATGGAACGTCTTTCTGATGCCCACTCCGGACTGGGCGGCAAAGGTTCTCGGCTCACCGGAAAACTGGGAGGAGGAGATATGGAAGGTTCTCGCCCCGATTCTCCGCCTTGACACCGCCGACCCCGTGGAAGCGTGGAATGCCCATGACCTCAGGCTGAAGAAGAGGGCTTCGTTCATGAATGAAAACCGGTTCGACGGCATTCGTTTCCGGGGTCCGGGAACCGACCTTTTCATAGGCATGGAAAGCAACAGGCTGTTTCTCGGAGGCAGCGGAGAAGCCCAGGACGGAACAAGGTTCTTCCCCAACATCCCCACGGAAGAGATTTTCAGCACACCCCACATGAACAGAACCGAGGGCAGGGTTGCGTGCACCCGGCCGGTTACGGTGCTGGGCGCACAGGTCGAGGACGCCTGGTTCGTGTTCAAGGGGGGGGTGGCGCTGGAGTTCGGCGCCGGGAAGAACGGTGCAATTCTGGAGAAGTTCATGGATACCGACCAGGGAGCATCCAGACTGGGTGAGGTTGCCCTGGTTGGCATCGACTCGCCTCTGTACAGAAGCGGCAGAGTTTTCCACAACATTCTTCTTGATGAGAACGCCTCATGTCACATTGCCCTTGGAAACGGATACACGGACTGCATTCAAAACGGCACCGAAATGGACGAAAATGGCCTTTCGGACACCGGGTGCAATGTGAGCCTGGTCCATACCGACTTCATGATAGGGTCTTCGGAAGTTAGTGTTTTTGGAGTGACGGAAAGCGGTGAAGAGATACCGGTGATGGAAAACGGGCTCTTCGTGATATAGGAGATTGGCATGGTTGACGAAAGGCTGCTGAAAATACTTGCCTGCCCCAAATGCAAGGGCGACCTGGAGCATAGAACCGAACCCCCGGAGGAGTTGGTCTGCCTCTCCTGCAGGCTTGCCTACCCGGTCAGGGACGATATACCCATAATGCTCATCGAGGAGGCGGCTCCCCTGGAGGAACGGGGCTGAAGGAACACATAGTCTTCTCCGTGAAGGTTGTGACCCGGGGGCCGGAAACCCGATACGGCGGTGTAATGGCGGACGGGACCATAAAGATAGTGCTCAACGCCCCCCCGGTTGATGGCAGGGCCAATCATGAGCTCACCGAATGGTTGTCGCTGCAGTTCGGAACCGCCAGGGAGAATGTGACCATTCTATCCGGAAAGCACTCCCGAAGGAAGGCGGTTCGGGTGGAACACCCCCGGGAAAGCCCTTCATGGTTTCAACCCGGCTGCTGAAATCAGCCCTCGCCCATCTGGACCGGGACGACCGGCTTCCCCTTGTTTTCCGGGGCATCAAGCCGGAAGAGGCGGAAAAGCTCTTTGACGGTATCGCCCGAAGAAGGCCCGGCATACTTGATCTGCCACTCAAACCCGGCGATGGCCCGGCGATAAGGCAGGGCCTGCTTGCGCTTTTCAGCGCCGACGGGCATCCCGACTCGTTTCAGAACACATGGAACGCCTTTACGGTTTCCCTGGGAATTCGGGGAGGCGGCTGTGGAATGGAACTTGCCGCCGGTCTTCAGACCCGCAGGGATGGAATCTACTCCTTTCTTCGGGGCGGCATGAACGAAGGGACCACCGAAACGGTGTGCAGGGTTCTGGACGCGGTGGCCCGCCATCTTCCCTCCATGATGACAATGGTGGATCTGAAACACCTGGATCCCTTCACCGAACGGATTCTCAGAGAACTCGCGGATCGTGACACCCTGAGATGCCCGCCTTTGCTGGCGGGGGTTGCTTCCGGCCGAATTCCGTTCAAAGCCAGAATCGTTGAGTTGGGAAAGGAACGCCAGACCAGGGAGCCATTGGAGGAGTTGACGCCGGCACTGCGGGAAACCGCCTGCGCCGCCGCGGTTCTCGGGCTGGTGTTCAGACCCGTGGAGGCGGCGGCCATTGCGGGAAACGCAGGCTGTGAACCAGAACGGCTTCTGGAGACGGGGATTTTCAAAAGAACCGCCAGCGGAGATTTCTGCTTTCCCTCACCGGAATTGCGGGCGCGGTTTCTGGATTCCCTCAGCGCGGCGGACTCCACGGAACTCCATGAGAAAGCGGCGGAAGTGGTCATGGCCCGAAACGATTCCACGCCTGAATCGCTGAGGCTCGCCGGGGACCTGCTTCTCCGGGCCGGTGATGAAACCGCTCCGGGCCGTGCGTATCTCCGGGCCGCGATGAAGTCCGACGGAATTCATCACCGGAAGGCGGCGCGGCTCTGGGCCCTGGCCCGGGATCATCATCCCCGGAAACCCATGGAGATGCTTTTCAAAAGAAGCGAAAGGCTGTACATGGGCGGATACATGGAGGAAGCCCTGGAGAACGCAGCCCGTGCCGCCCGGGGTGCGGAGGCCGGTCCGATGCTGTTGATGCTGGAAATATTCGTTCACACCGGCGACGACCCCAGGGCTGAATCCCTGTTGCGCAGGCTGGAAGCCGAAGCCAGTGCCCGGGGGCTGCCCCGGGAAGAGGAGCTTGAACTGAGGATTCTCAGCCTTTTGTTCCGGGGCAGAAACATGTCGATGGAAGAGATCGACCGCTGCATCATATCCCTTGATGCAGAACCCCTGACCCCGGGGCAGAAGTGCAGGCTTCTTCTCTGCCGGGCCCGGGCCCTGGCCCGGCACGGTCTGCTCAGCGACGCGCTTCTGGCCGATAAGGAAGCTATGGACTGGGCCGAGGCCAACGGTCTTGCTCACCTTCGGGAAAGCGCCATGATTCAGAGGATCTCCTGTCTGAGAAAGGCCGGTCTGCTCGATGATGCCCAGGAGGGTTGTGAGGAACTTCAGAAGGCCGCCGCCGGATCGGGGAACCTTGAGGCCCTGAAGTACGCCCTGAACACCAGGGGGGGTATCGCCTCCTGCAGGGGCTGTTATGAGCAGGCTTCCGACTGTTATGCCGCGGTGGCGGTTCTGTCCGAGAAAACCGGAAACAGAAGGCTGAAAACCACCGCTCTGGTCAACCTCGGGGTTACCCGGATGATGACCGGAAGGTACGATGAAGCGGTGGACAACTTCATGACCGCTATTCGAATGGCGTCCGAAGTGGGCGACACGCTGCGTCTCGCCGGCGCCTACGGCAACCTTGCCAGGATTTTCCTGGACAGGGACATGCCGGAGAACGCCCAGGACTGCGTTGACACGATGCTGGAAGCCGTCCGGGAATCCGGGCCGGCCCAGATGCTGGAGAGCGCCGTTTACCTCAGGGCCAGGGTGCTGGACCTGAAGGGCGAATGCGCCCCGGCCCTCCGTTGTCTGGAGGAAGCCCTGGAAATGGCCCGCCGAGCCGGCAGGACAAGAAATGTCGGGCTGTATCTGGTATTGAAGGGCCTGTTTCTGATGAACCATGGAAGGATAGGAGAGGCTGCGGAAAGCCTCGCCTTCGCCAGGGTCAGGTGCGAGGAAACCGTGAAACCTCCCAACAATTCCGACGCGGCTCTGGCTGGAGAAACCGCCTGTCTGGTCATGCTTGGGAAAGAACCTCCGGAACGGCTGCTGGAGATTCTGCCCAATGCAAAATCCCGTGGGGTTACCGGAACCATTTACTACTGGCACTGGAAAACCGCCGGCGACCCCGGAAGCGCAGTGGCCGCAAGGGAATACCTGGCGCCGGCCCCTGGGGAGAACAACGCTTACCGGGCATACCAGATGCTCAGGGAGATCGAACATTGCTTTTACGGGCAGTACATCCCGGGATAATGTCCGGGAAACCATCCGGATGGACGGTTCCGGGCCCGGGCCATATGATGACGATGTTACTCAAGCCGGGAGAAGAATGGACGAACGGAACGCATCCGCCAATCGTGTAACCTGGATTGGCTTCATCTGCAACCTTGTGCTCACCGGGTTCAAGTTCACCGCTGGCGTGGTGGGAAGAAGCGGAGCCATGGTGGCGGACGCGGTTCACTCCGCTTCAGACATAGCCACGGACATCGTTGTTCTCGTGGGCCTGAAGATGGCCTCGAAACCCGTGGACGAAACCCACAGATACGGCCATGGCAAGCTGGAAACACTGGCCTCCACAATCATCGGCGCATCCCTGCTGCTGGTGGGTGCCGGTTTTATGCGGTCGGGTATCATCAGACTTCTGTCCGCGGCCCGGGGGGGCCAGTTGGATTCACCCGGTTTAATCGCCCTGGTCGCGGCGGCGGTTTCCATCCTGGTCAAGGAAGGCCTCTACCGTTTTACAGCCCGGGCGGGGAGGAGCCTGAGAAGCAGCTCCCTTGTCGCCAACGCCTGGCATCACAGGTCCGACGCGATGTCGTCGGTGGCGGCCCTTCTGGGAATAGGCGGAGCCATCATCCTCGGCCAGCGCGGACGCATCCTTGATCCGGTGGCGGCGGTTCTGATAAGCGCGTTCCTTATCCGGGCCGCCCTTGGCATACTGGCGGGATGCCTTGGAGAACTCATCGAATCTTCCCTGGGAGAAGATGTGGAAGCGGATATCATCCGGATCGCCGGAGCCGTGACCGGAGCCGACGACCCCCACGACCTCCGAACCAGGCGAATAGGGAAGGACATCGCCGTAGACCTGCATGTCAGGGTCAACGGCGGCATGCGGGTGCGGGAGGCCCACGGGGTGGCAACAGAAATCGAGGACAGGATCAGGGAACGATTCGGGGCGTCCTCGTTCATAAGTGTTCACATAGAACCGGCCCTGGATTCGGAAACATGAACTCCGTCTGCTTGACAAGAACGCTTTTCGGCCGATAATTTCCCCCATGCTGACTTTACTGATTTCAAGCCTCCTGTGCGGCATCACCGCGGTTAGAACCCATCAGCCCCCGCTGGTTGACGGGTTTCTTGACGACCCCTGCTGGGCGGAAGCCCCGGTGTTTTCCGGTCATTTCACCGCCTTCCGGCCCAGGGTTGACGCCCCGATGTCGGAGGCCACCGATGTCCGGGTTATTTACGACGACACCAGTATCTATTTCGGTTTTCACATGCACGACGCCGACCCCCGGGGCATACCGAGGCCGGTGGGTTCCCGGGACACCGATTTTCCCACGGACAGGATAATGATCTATCTCGACACATTTCGCGACCATTCCAACTGCTTCGTGTTCTCCGTCTCAATTGGAGGAGTCCAGATCGATTCCCGCCGAACCGCCATCGGCGGCGACGACTGGGACTGGGACGCGGTCTGGTCCTCGGCGGTGGCGGTGAACGATTCGGGATGGACGGCGGAGGTGGCAGTTCCCTTCTCGGTTCTGCGGTACCCGCCGGCTCCTGTTCAGACCTGGGGAGTGAACTTCGGCAGAACCATATCCCGCTCCAATGAGGGGGGATACATGTTCCGGATGAGGGAGCGGGGGGGGATGGATGTTTCCCTCTTCGGGGAACTCACAGGGCTTGAAAACCTTCCCCGGGTTTCCCGAATGGAGTGGCGCCCCTTCGCCGCCGGCAGGCACCGGTTCAACAACAATGAACCCTGGCGGGACAATCTGTGGGGCAGCGCCGGGTTCGATTTGAAGGTTCCCCTGAGTATGCACGCTGTTGTGGATGTTTCCGTTAACCCGGATTTCGGCCAGGTGGAGTCGGACGCGGATCAGGGCAGCATCTCCCACTGGGCGCCCTGGCTCAGCGAAAAACGGCCGTTCTTCATGGAGGGAACCGACATTTTCGACATGCCCTTCAGCATGTTCTATTCAAGAAGCATCGGCTCCGTGGCATGGAATGGAGAAGTCATTCCCATCCTGGGCGGGGTGAAACTCACGGGAGTAGACGGGGGAACCCGATACGGGTTTCTGGGGGTGGCGTCCGGAAGGGTATGGGAGGATACAACCCTGGCGGAGCCCGCGGCTTCCTGGGCTGCGGGTTCGGTGCTGCACGAGTTCGGCCCCGGAAACTGGATCAAGTTTTCCGGAACCAGCGCCGACGCCCCAGGGCAGGAAGGCAATGAATACGATTTCGGTAGATCCGCCGCTTTCTCGGGCAAAGTTGAACCCATCGGGGGAATTCAGGTTCAGGGCAGACTGGGCCTGACCTGGAACCGCTTCCAGGAGAACGAAGACAACAGCGCTGTCAGAATCGACGCCGGCTACTTCCCGGAGAACTTCGAAGTGAACTTCCGGTATCAGCGTAAAGGCGAGGGTTTCGACCCCAGCCGGATGGGGTACAACCAGGCCGCGGGGGAAACGGTCTGGTCGGTTTACACCGGTGGTTCCGGAAGCTTCGGCGAAGGCTTCATCCAGAGCGCGTGGTTCGGGGCGCTGCCGTACTATTCCGTAGACGCCCGGGGAAGAAACGCGGGAAGCGGTGTTGATGCGTGGGCCGGAGCTGTCAACTCCGCCCGGTACGACCTCAATCTCAACTTCGGCTGCACCGACCGCTGGTTCGACCGTTACGAGGGTCCCGAAGGAAGATGGTACCCCGGAGGGCTCTCTTTCGGGGCATCCGCATCCAGCGATTACCGGAAGCCCCTGGCGGGCTGGATCAGTGTCAACAGAACCGCCTATCTCGACGGGCATACCCGAAGGTTCGGCGTTGGCCTTCGGCTCAGGCCCGTTCCGGAACTCCTTGTGGGCATCGAGCCGTCTCTGAGGCTCCAGGGCGCCGCCACCCGTTACAATCGGAACTCCGAAGAGTGGGAAAGAATAGAAACCGACTGGCGTTCCCTGAATCTCTCCGCCACATACATGATTACCAATCTCATGCGCCTCCGCCTATCCGGGCAGGCCTCGCGATTCGAAAAAACCTGGGAAAGCGAGCCGGATCCCGAGGTGAACAGCCGAATCTGGGCCAACATTCTGTACAGCTGGGAGTATCTGCCGGGAAGCTGGTTCCACTTCCTCGTAGGGGAAGACGGCGAAATCGGCCGGGAGCCGGTAATCACCCTCTACGCGAAGCTGTCCCGGTTTTTCTGATTCCTGTTCGCCCCGGGAATGTTTCTGGCTTCAGATTGTATTAACTTCATGATAACATGAAACGGGCCGATGCCCGGGAAAGGGTCAGAACATGAAAAGGCTTGGATACCCGCTTATGGTCTCGCTTTGTTTCGCCAGCATCTCCTGCGCCAGGTCCACAAACCACATTGTCCCCGATACCGGGTTCCATGATCCCGGCCAGGGAAACACAGGCTTCGCCTTCGCCCTTTTCGCCCGTCTCTGCAGGGACGCTGGAGAAGAGAACGTGATGTTCTCCCCGATATCCATCTCATCTGCCCTGGCAATGACCTGGGCCGGCGCCGGGGGGGAAACCGGGGCGCAGATGGCGGCGGTGCTGGGTTTCGATGAGGATCAGGCCGGTGTACACGGCGGCTTTTCCCGGCTTCTTTCATTACTGGCCAGGGAAGGTCTGGAGCAGAGTGCGAACCCGGTGGTCCTGAACATTGCCAACGCCCTCTGGGTCCAGCAATCGTTTCCGCTGCTGAACGATTACACAGACCTGGTTCGAAACTCCTACCGTGCCGAAGCCAGAAACATGAACTTCATGGAAAACCCCGACGCCCAGCGGGTGATAATCAACGAATGGGTTGCGGAGAAGACCGCCCAAAGAATAACAGACCTTCTGGGCTACGGATCCGTAACCGGGGCCACCCGGGTGGTGTTGACCAGCGCCGTTTACTTTCTCGGAACCTGGCAGTACGAGTTCAACCGGGACCTGACCCGGGAGGGAACCTTCACCACCCTGGCCGGAAACCGGGTTTCAACGCCATTCATGCACCGGACCGGTGACTACCCCCATTATCAGGGTCAGGGTTTCAGTGCCCTCGACCTCCGGTACTCCGACGGCATGTGCCGGATGATTCTGGTGCTTCCCGACGGCGCCCCCGACCCCGGGCTCCTTTCCCCGGAAACCCTGAGGGCTATAACGTCCGGCTTTCAGACCCGGAAGGTGGCGCTGGCCATGCCCTCCTTCGAGTTCACCGCTTCCTGCAACCTTGCCGGGAATCTTCAGGCCATGGGCATGGAACACGCCTTCAGCGAAAACCTCGCGGACTTCAGCGGTTTCACCGGAGGTCGAGACCTGTTCATAAGCGATGTTGTCCACAAGGCTTTCGTCAAGGTCGATGAGTCCGGCACCGAAGCCGCCGCCGCCACCGGGGTGGTGATGGCCACCACCGCCATGCCCGCGGATCCGCCGGTTCCCTTCGTGCTGGACAGGCCCTTCATCTTCCTGATCGTTGACGATTTGTCGGAGACGGTTCTGTTCATCGGAAGGGTTGCCGACCCCACCCGGTGACGGTCAGAGCCTTCCCGCCGCAAGCAGAATCGCCTCCGCCCGAAGGTTGAGCATGTCGTTTTCCGGCCCCCGGCCCCAGTCAACCGCGTCACGCTGTTTTGCCGATTCCCATGATGCCCCGGAAAACCTTTGGTCGGCCCTTCTGCACTTTTCAAGAGCATTCAGGGCGTCTTCGGCCCGCGGGTCCCCGAGAAGGCCAAGAACCGCAAGCAGATTCAGCCCCTGAAGAATGTCGTAATGCCAGTACGGCGGGAAGTGCGGTACGATCCAGGCGGGGTGAATCGTGTTCCCGGTGCTCAGCCGTCGAAACAGCCTGTGTTCCAGAAGAAGCTTCGCCGATCGGATGGCTCCCGCCAGTGCGTCCGAATCGCCGGTTGCGTGATGATAGGCGGCAAGCCCCAGTGCCGGAGTTACCGTCTCATGGAAGGACGAGCGCTGGCCCGATGCCTTCATGTCACAGTTCCAGCCCCCGTCGGGCCACTGCCATTTCAGAAGAAGTGCCACGAGCCTTCCGACTCTGGGGTCTCGAGAAAAGCCCAGCTTCGAGCAGGCGTAAACGCAATTGCCCTCCTGGGAGGCGCATCTGCGGAAAAGACCGTTGATCTTCGGGACCTTGCGGTTGGGTGAGCTGAGCCAGGCAAGCTCCATCTCGACCCCCGACGCAAGGCCCGGCGCGCCGGCGGGAACCCCGAGGTCAGCCAGTGCTGTCAGCCTCCAATGGGTGCCCCACCACTTTTTGTAGGGGTGGGCATCGGGGAAGTCCAGAAGAGTTCGGACCCTGGGGCTTTCGAGGGGATCGGCGCTTTCATCGCCGGCAAGCCTCCTTATCGCCGGGTCAGGCGAATGGAGAAGCCTTTCGATCATGGCCCGAGGCTCCCCACCAAACTCAGCCGTTCCCGGAAGGCCCTGAAGGAAACTTTTTCCATGGCGTTTTCCTCAGCGGTTTCCACCGCTTCCTTCCATGCTTCGCTGCTGGTTAGAAGCGAAGTGGCGCAGGCGAGTATCTCGTCGTCCGAAGCATCCGCTCCGGGAAGGTGGGGGAAAACCAGCCGGTCCACCATGCCGTTTCCGCCAAGGCAGGGAACACCTGCCAGCGCAGCGTCTCCCGCCACCTGCCCCGGAACGCCGCTGGCGTCCCTCTGAAGCACTATCCGGTGGCGGGCCATGCAATCCAGATAACGGCGGTATTCCATGGGGCGCAAAGTTCTGACCCCCGGGCCGCATAAACTGAGGGCCCGCAGCAGCCCCATGATTCCGTCACGGTTCACAACGGTTATCCG
>CAZUXA010000011.1:66137-68337 GCA_964624405.1 uncultured bacterium
AACTGAGGGCCCGCAGCAGCCCCATGATTCCGTCACGGTTCACAACGGTTATCCGTGTCTCCGGAAGTCTGCGAGCCAGCGCCGCCGCGATGCGCATGGCGTCTCTGTGCCTGCGGGAAGGTTCGCGCCACTCCCTGGTGCCGATAAAGATGCCACGCCTTGAAGTGTAGGGAGCATCCCGCTTCCATCCCGGCACATCCAGCGGGTAGGGGGTTGGCAGCTCCAGAACCCGGGCATGGGGCATCCTTCGAGCCAGAAACTCCTTCGCGGCGGGAGAAGCGGCCACCCATGCGGCGGCGGTCTTTCCGATCCGCTGGAAAACCTCTTCGCTTCCGGAACGGTTCCAGGCGGCATCGAGCTGATGCGCCCCGCATTCCTTCCAGGACGCCAGAACGGAATGTCCACGGGAACACAGGGTTTCCACGGCTTCCAGGGCTCTTTCCGCCCTTCGGGGAACAAGCACCAGAACAGCCCTGCGGTCACCGGCAACGGTGGATACACTGTTATGGAACGCCCCTCCGGTGGCGGCGGCCATGCCGTGAAAACTCACCGGCGGATGAATCCCTTCGGAAAACTCAACCCCCCCGGCGTAATCCACATGCCCGTCCCGCCCCCCTGGCACCAGCACATCAATTGGGGGACACCATACTAAATTATGTTGCATTTCAGCCCCGCAGTTATTAAGAATACTCAACAGGAAATCAACATTATCAACATGTGAAAGCCTGCTTGAGTATTCTTAAGAAAAACGCACTCCCTCATTAACATAATTTAGTATGGTGTCCCCCAAGGAGCGAAGGAAGCCTTGATGGCGCCGAAGGTCATGTGGCTCAGGGATGAAGCGCTCTCGAACATCAGTTCGGACATGTTGTGGGACAGGATGCCGGTGGGGGAATAGATGTCAGCCTTGTTCTCAAGCGCCCTGTTCGCACCGGTGTTCCACTTGTAAGTGAAGAACATGTTCACGCCTCCGGCCCATTCCAGTTCGACGACAAGGTTGTCAACGCCGTTGTAGTGGAACGGGGCATCGAGAACGATGGTCATCCAGTCGTCGGGCTGGGCGAACATGCTCTGAACCTGGGTTTGGTAGACAAGCTGACGTGTTCCGGAGACATAGTTGTCCTGGAAGTTTCCGGTGAGTTCAGGCTGGGATCCATGGCCCATGTACAGCTTGAAGCTGTTGTAGTCGCCGTATGCTGAGCCGGCCTCCCCGGCCCTCTGCCATGATATGGAGCCGATGATCATCTCGCCGTTCATCTCTTCAGCCATCGCCATCACCTGATAGCGAATCTGGGAGCCTCAAGAGGCGCAGAAAGGGTCCATGCTGGGAATCTCCGGCGATCCGATGATCACGGAGGCCAGGCTAACACCTGCCACCAGCGCGAGGGCTGCAAGGGTTGCTTTCATAGTCTGTCTCCTTCTGTTGGGTTTCGAGAATAACATATCTGATTAGTAGGAAAATGTCGAAGGTTCTGTTCCCGTCTCCCCGGCACCGGAACGGCTGATCCGCTCCTCTTGCCGCCATGCAGTAGGAGTGTTCATCATACGGCAGATTTCCATGGCGATGAAGGGAGAATCATGAAACAGAACGTGATTATTCTTTCCGCGGCGCTTCTGTTGCCTGGTTGCGGGGCGGATGCGGGACATCCCGGTGTTGTTGCCGTGAACGGGCTGGAATGGCTTGTGGGGCCGGACTCCTGCACAACCTGGAGTGAGGCGGAACAGTGGGTGGCGGCACTCGGGGAAGGCTGGCGGATTCCGACGGTCGCCGAGCTTGAGGCTCTGTACGAAGCGGGGATCACCTCGACAGACTGGGGGCCTCTTCAGAACACCGGCAGATGGGTATGGGCATCGGATGAAGCTGAGCCCGGTCATGCCTGGCATTTCGAGTTCGACTACGGCGCTGGTTTCTGGTACTTCCGTACCTTATCGTATGGCAGAAGAGCATTCGCCGTAAGGGAGCCGAACCGCCTGTAGCCCCGGAACAACCGGCGCCTTTGTTCAGCCGCGAGAGCGGTAAATCGCCGTGAACAACGCCTTCACGCAGAAAGCAGATTGACACCGCCATGGTGCCGGGCTATCTAAACATGGTACTATAGATTCCCGGACAATCAAGGGGGGCGGTTCTCATGAGAAGGATGTTTCTGGTAACGGTTGCTCTGGTCCTGGCGGTTTCGTGCGGCCGGACCGGTCTGGAAAA
>CAZUXA010000011.1:68437-83423 GCA_964624405.1 uncultured bacterium
TGGTAACGGTTGCTCTGGTCCTGGCGGTTTCGTGCGGCCGGACCGGTCTGGAAAAGGAAGTTGAGCAAAGCTACCACCGGATGTTGGATGCTCTTTCCGCCGGTGACGGACAGACGGTCTACAACCTTTCCAACAATGACAGCAGGGTTTTCCTGGATCGTCTTGCGGAAGCGCTAAACGACATGGGTCAGTCGGATTTCTCAGACGGTGCCGACATGATGGGTGCTTTCCTTGCTGATCAGGACTTGGGTCGGCTGAGTCGCGGGATAAACAGCATCAGTGTCCAGGGAAGCACAGCACTTCTGGTCACAGAAGGGGAAACCCTCAGATTCCATCTGGAGGATGGTTCGTGGAGAATGGATATCGAAAGCATGCTCCGGGTGGGAATAGAGGAGGGGCTCGAGGGTACCGGCATTACCGTGGATGATATTCTGGATGGAAGCATTCCCGGTTCAGGCCGGGGCCTGGAAAGGGTTCCGGAAGGTTACACAGTCGGCGACGGGACGGTTCCGGTAACACTCACCAACAATCTGGGAAACTGGGATGTCTACGCGGTATGGATCGATCCATCTTCAGAGCCCCAGTGGAGCATCGAGCGCCTCGGTTCCGACTACATGCTCGGTGTGGGCCAAAGCTTTACGGTTATGGTTACTCCGGGAACCTACGACATGAGGGTGGTAGACGAGGATGGCGACAGTTATCACCGCTGGGATGTTTCCATCGGCTCCGGGGGATACCAGTGGATCATAACCCTCAGCGACCTGGACTGAGAACTCAGCCCACAACAGATGAAAGCCGAGATGCCTGACAACAGAAGCGCCGGAAAAGTGTTTGAAGAATGGGCCGGAGATCACCGGGCTCCGGGTATGGAGAAGGGGCACTGGCCGGTGGTGCGGCAGGCCTTCGAGCCGATTCCCGAGATGACGGGCAACTACCTCGAGATAGGCGTGGGTAATGGATACAGCCTTCACCACATGGCGGCCAATCAGTTCAGAAGCGGGCAATGCTACGGCATCGATCTTGCCCCGGGCATGGTTGAACTCACTGAAGAGCGGCTTCGGAACCTGAAGAATGTCACGGTCGAGCAGGCGGATTTCATGGAGTGGCTTCCACCACCCGGGGTTCTGTTCTCCCTGATCTTCTCGATGGAGGTGTTCTACTACTTTTCCGACATTCAGAAGGGGATTGAGAAGGCGTACTCCCTTCTTGCCCCCGGTGGAATGCTGATGGTGATGGTGGACTACTTCCTGGAGAATGATGCCACCCTCGACTGGCCCCGGCAGCTTGGGGCACCGATGCAGTTATGGTCGCAACGGGACTACCGCGAGGGAATGAGAAAGGCCGGTTTCGAACAGGTGGAGCAACGGCTTTACACGAACCCTGGAGAAAACGGCGCTTCCACTGAAACCACGCTTTGCACCATCGGCTTGAAGCCCTGAACCCCCGGCCCTGCCCGCCTGCAGCAGGGAAGCAAAACTCTCAGGTTTTTCGCTTCGAAACAGGAACTGAACACAGAGAATGCCCATACATTTGGAGTTCTTGCCGTGGCCGAGACAATCACTGCTTGCTTGTTTTCCTTTAAAAGCACCCGAAACCCGGTTCATCTGGTCAAGGCTGTGTTCCTGTCTTTCAGGCAGGGCAGGATTTCGGAGATCGCCAGGAGCTGCGTGCACAGAGCCCTGATTCGCCCCTCCGCTGTAAATAAATGGGGGGGGGTACTTACACTCTATCCATGATTCTTGGGATGGTGGATGCCAACCTCGGGATCATTCTCGATGTGCCGGCTCTTTCAAGGCATCATGATGAAGGATTGCGATTCTCAGATCTCCCCCGTGACTTTGAGGGCACCCGGTGGTCGTGCGTCTGCCGGGTGGACTCCGGGTTGTTGATAGGGGAGTACAACGAGGGCAGAAGGCTTTTTCTCGTCAGCAGAAACGGCTGTGAAACTTTGGATTTCTATCATGCCGATTCCCGGGTTCGGCACATCCACTCCGTGGTATGCCGGGGAGACGATGTGTTCGTCTCCACCGGCGACTCACGCAAGGCTCTTGACCTCTGGACGGTTGAACAAGGCCGGCCGGTTTTCCGAAAGAGGTTGAAGAAGCATTCCGCCGGTTACACCGCCGCGGCATCGGTTGGTGATGAACTCTACTTCGGAACTGACTTCAGCAGCCGTCCGAATTGGATCGAAACCCTTTCCGGAAAGAAGTTCCCCTTTCCGAAACAGGCGTTTCTCTCCTACACCGAAGCCATGCAGGCAGTGGAAGGCAGATACCTGGTATCGGTGAACAAGAACATGCTTGCGGAAGCCCGGAGCAAGATCTGGACGGTGTTCGACACCGTAACCGGACGGTTTCTCTACTGCGGTAACAGTGGAGCCCCGCCACAGGGGTAGCCAAACACAGCGGGTGGAAATATCTTTCCCGGGCGCTCTCGGGTCCTGTTCTGTTGAAAACTCCGGCTGTGTTTCGGATTGGTTCTCACCATGCTAAAAGTTGAAAAACCGCTGTTTGTGATTCTGCTTCTGGCGATGCTGGTAAGAATACCGGTGTTTCTGCTGGCCACCAGGGGGTTCTTCATCATCGGCGAGGGCCTGGTTCAAATGGACATGGCCCGGAACATTCTGGGTGGCAATGGATTTCAGCTTTCCCCATCCATGATGCACCCGGACGACAGGGCTTCTTCCGACTTCCGTGACTTCCAGATGTCATTTTACAGAAGGGTTGACGGCTTCTACGGAGTTCTCCGCCCGGGCCGCCCCACAACCTACCTGGTGCCTGGTATGGCGATCTTCCTTGCGGGGATAATGCTCGTGTTCGGCCAGCAGAACCTCATGGCGATACTTGCCGTTCAACTTCTTCTGGGAGTTCTGACTGTTTTCATGGGCTATCGGATAGCGGCCAGGTTTCTCAAGGGGCGATGGCTCTACGCAGCGGGGATTCTGATGGCGGCAAGCCCCTACGAGCTTTACTATCAGGCCATCCCTGCCACACAGGCCCTGTTTTCGCTTCTGTTCATAGCGGGCCTTCTTTGCTCGCTGAGGGTTCTGGAAAAGCCTGCTTTCGCCCGGGGCGCCGTGGCGGGAGTCGTATGGGGCGCGGCTTTCATGGTCAGACCGGTGTCGCTTTCCCTGACCGCTCTGCTGCTTGTTGTGATTCTTGTCGCCGGCAGGTTTTCCCGAAAAACGCTTCTTTCGTCTGCCGGACTCGGGTTGTGTTTCGCGGCGGTGCTTCTGCCCTGGGGTTTGAGAAACAGGCGGGTCACCGGAGAATTTTTCGTGATGCCCACCCAGAAGGGCCTGATCATGTGGGAGTTCAACGGAAGAATCTTCTCCGATCACTTCCGTCATGAGATGCCCGGCGCGATGCTGCTTTATCAGCCTCTTCGGGAGAAGTGGATGGGGAGGCTTTCCAGCCCGGAGCTTGTTGAGTTTCCGGAGTTCAGGGATGAAACCGAAGCCCACAGAGACAGCGTTCTTTTCAACAGACAGGTGGCTTTCCTCACCAGCAACCCGCAGATTCTGCCGGAACTGGTCATGCTGCGGTTCATCGATTTCTTCAAGCCTTTCCCACTCAACGAGTTCTCCATTGTGCACACAACATCCGGGCTTCTCTGGTTTTTCTGGATAACGGTATTCATGGTTGCCGGAGGCGTGCTTGTTTTGAAGAGCGGAGGGGCAGCCGGGGTTTTCATGGCACTGGGAACCGGAGGCTATGTGCTCACGCACCTGCTTATGGCGGGGGGTACGCCTTACCGCGTTGCCGTTGATTTTCCGCTGCTCATAATGTCGCTGTTCGCGCTGAGGTATTTCTTGCTCAGAAGGCATGCGGGATTGCCTTCCAGAGCGTAGTATCCATTGCCGAAGAGGTGCCAGGGCTTGACCCCTGGTCTGGCGGCTGGTCTCCAGTATTTGATGCTGAGGTGTTGATTCCATGACCAGAAGAACAACCCTGCTCACCCTGCTTTTCCTGTGCGTGTCCCTTCTTCGGATGCTTCCCGGCCTTTCTTCGTTTTTTGACCCGCAGGATTTCTATACATTCCTGAACCCCCTTGCCAGAGGCGACAGCTTCAGTGAATACATGCTGGATGGATGGAGCTGGCACGATGGGGAAACAGGCGTAAGAATAGGCTTTTTCCGCCCCCTCACCAGCCTCACCTACATACCGGAGCATTTCGCGTGGGGATCAAGCCCTTTGCCCTACCGGCTCACCTCGCTCCTTTTCCATGCCGCCGCATGCCTGGTGGTGTTTGCCCTTTGCCGGGGGTTCAAGGGTAACGGGATTGCAGCGGGCTTGCTGGCCGCCGCGGCCCCGGGAACCGTTTACGCGGTCTGGCTCATCAATGGCAGGGGGGATGTAATGGCCCCGCTGTTCGGGCTGGCCGCGGTGGCAGCAGCGATCGGCCTGACCGGACGGGAAAGAAACGGCCTTTTTCGCAGCCTTCTGCCCGGCCTTCTTTGCCTGCTGGCCATGGCTTCCAAGGAGCAGGGAATGGCGTCGGTTCCAGCGTGCGTTCTTGCATGGATTCTCGTTCCCGGCGGAAGCAGGAGCCGGAAGACAACCGTGCGTTTCGCCGCGGGTCTTCTGTGCGCTTCCGCGCTCTATCTTGGGGCAAGACTGATCATGTTCCGGGGTGTGGGGGGGTACGGCAATCTTGTTCCCTGGTCGGTGATGCCCAGGCATCTTCTCGTGCTGGTGTTCCAGTTCACCGGAGCAGGGCTGATTCCATGGCGAATCGCCAGATGGGCCTATCTGCTTCTTCTGGCCCTTCCCGTAACCCTCTACGGAGCTTCTTCCCGGAGAAATCTCCGGATAACTCTGTTTCTGCTTCTGCTGATTCCTCTCTTCGGTTTTCAGAGCATTGTGGGAGACACCTGCAGCCATTACATTTTCGCCCCTGCGGTTGTTTTCGCTTTGCTTCTCGGGGTATCCCTTGGATTTTTCTCCAGAGTAATCGTGACCGTGGTCACGGTGCTGCTGCTCTCACTCTGGGTTGTGCTTGGCCTCGGCGAGTCGGCCAGACTGGACTCAATCACAGCTCCATTTGAGAAAGCCCACGCCGCCTCCCGGGAAGTACTGCCACATCTCATCGAAGGGGGAGCGGAAGAACCTGTGCTGGTGTACCTTGACCCCGAATCCCGCGGGGATCCTCTTCTCTCGGAAACCAAGAACATCCCCGTCTATCTTGACCACCTTTCCGGGGGTTTGGCTCCGTTCAGAACCGGCGCTTTGGCGGTGGAAGCCACAACCGGGGAATGGTCGGTTGTGATCTGGGTCAAAAGGCATTGGGAACCGGGGGAGGAAGGCATTTCGCAGGGAACTGTTCTTATCTGGGATGGAGACAGCATAGAAGTGATTTCTTCGTCGGATTTCAGGATCTGACTGCACTTCTGAATCCATACACTCCTTCGGACTGACAGCCGTTCCAACACATTTGCTGAAAGCTTAACCGGAACAATCACCACAAGCAGCAACTACAACATGTATATTCAGTAATACCCCCATAAGGAGAACCAATGAAGCCCAGCATCCTTGCGGTGATTGCATGCTTGTTCCTTCTTTCCTCCTGCGCCCCGGAGCAGATTGAAGAGCAGAAACCGCCCAACATTCTGATGATTGTCATTGACTCGGTCAGAGCCCGTAACCTCGGTTGCTACGGCTACGAGCGGAACACCTCTCCAAACATCGACAGTCTGGCGGCTGAAGGCACGCTCTGGGAGAACTGCGTAGCCCAGTCATCCTGGACTCTGCCGTCATTCTCATCCATTCTCACCGGCACATCGGAGAGAGTTCACGGCGCTGGAAGAAGATTTGGCGTTGAGTACATGCTTCCCCGGGCCGCCCCGTATCTTCCGATGCTTCTCCGAAACGAAGGATTCAGAACATACGGCCATTTCAATGTTGTCTACCTCGACAGGGATCACGGGTTCAGCCGCGGTTTCGACTCCTACCACTGCGCCAGAGAAAGCACCGATCCCGCCAATTTTCTGGTGGACAATCTGGTCAACTGGCTGGACGAGATGGAAGAGGATGAGAGATTTCTGGCGGTTCTGCATTTCAACGATCCTCACATGCCCTACAATCCCCCCGCACCTTACGATTCCATGTTCGGCCCCCGCCCAGAAGAGCTTCTTACAAGGTGGCGCAGGGACGCTGATGGAAACATCATCACCGAGGACAGGGAAACCTTCCTGAGCCTCTACGACGGCGAGATCGCATTCACCGACGCCGAACTTGGCAGGCTGTTCTCCTACCTGCGCACCAGCGGCCTCGGGGATAACACGATAGTGGTAGTGACCGCCGACCACGGTCAGGAATTCCTGGAGCATGGCGGCACATTCCATGGCCACGCATTCTACCAGGAGATAACCCATGTTCCCCTTATCATAAACGGCCCCGGAGTTCCCAGGGGGGTAGTCGAATCGGAATGGGTTGGTCTTTTCGACCTTGCTCCAACCATTCTCACACTTCTGGGACTTGACGTTCCGGAGGTGATGGAGGGAAGCGATCTTTTCAGCCCGCTTCCCCAATCGAGAATCCTGCCCAGCAGCGGTCTTTTCGATCCGCCCCACACGATTCTTGAGCCATGGGTGTGCGCCGTGGTAGTGGATGGCATCAAGACACTCCGTTTCGAAGGAGGCGATGCCTACATCGATCTTCGCACGGATCTGACGGAAGACCCTTATGAGCAGGCTCTCTCCTTGATTGGCAACAGTGTCACCGCCGACGAATACATGCTGAGACAGAGGCTTTGGGAGCCGGTGTCCGTCGAGCGTGACACAACCCTGAGCCCGATACTCAGAGACCTGGGATACTTTTAGAGGCAATCCCTGTCAAACTGACGCTGAACGCACGCCGGGCTCCGGTTCCGCCACTCACTACGTTCAAGCCTTATGTTCTCGGGTCAGGTTTGCGTCAAACCCCCGGGAGGGCAGCACCGTGATCAAGACCCACAAGAAGGAAGAGCTTGAGAAACAGATTCTGAACAGGCTTTCCGGCATTGCCCGAAACGCCGCTGAAATGGCATTTGCCGATGAAGAGATACAGGCTCTTCAGGAATACGCCAACGTGGTTTCCATCAAGAGGCTCGGAATAAACGACCACGGCCCGGTTCATATGCGCATCGCGGCGATGAACGCCCTGCAGATGCTGGAACTGCTGGTTTCCGGTGGAGTCAGATTGAACCTGGAAACCGAGTCGGGGCTTTCCTCGGATGACAGCAGGATTGCGGTATTTCTGGGGGCCATGCTGCACGATGTGGGCATGGGAGTTGAGCGGGACGGCCACGAGGAGTATGGGCTGATGCTTGCCCTGCCCGCCGTCAACCGGATTCTTGAGGCCCTGCTCCCCGATTCCCTGTGGCGCCGGGTGGCGATCCGCGCCACGGTGATGGAGGCCATTGCGGGGCACATGACTACAAGAAGGGTTACATCACTCGAAGCGGGACTGGTTCTCATCGGCGACGGGTGCGACATGGAGAACGGCCGCTCACGGATTCCCAAAAAGCTCTCCATTGGGCCGAAGGTGGGTGACATCCACCGGTACTCCGCGGCGGCGGTGGAGAGGGTGGTGATCGAGAAGGGCGCCTCAAGACCCATCCGCATACAGATAACCATGAGTGAAAACGCGGGGTTCTTCCAGGTGGAGCAGGTGCTTTTCCCAAAGATAAAGGCAAGCCCTGTGATGCCGCACATCGAACTCTTCGCGGAGAGCCGTGGCGGCAGCCTGCTTCAATACCTTTGACGCCCCGCCCGTCTTCCCGGTGAAACCGGCTGTTTACCTTCATTACCGGCGGTAACAGGGATATCTTTTCCGGGGATTGCATCACATATTCTTTTCCGGCGACGGTTTGCACTTACCCGAACCGTTATGGCCCGGTAGTCCTGATGCGCTGTGGCGGTGTCCCCCGCCTCCTGTGAAATGGAGGGGTGATGGCTCACGAATTCAGTTTTCTGACCAGGGTGCTTATGTGCAGCAAGTGCGGAGCGCCGCTGCAAACCGGTTTTGCCGGCGGCAGTGTTGCCTGCGAGTACTGCGGAGCCGTGAACCTGGTTACGCCTCGGGCCGAGGAACCGGTTGAGCCCCTGGCGGCAAAAGTGGACATGGATGAGGAAGCAAGGCTGGATCTGCTGAGAAGGCAGGACCGGATTCAGACCGAAACTCCAGGAGATGTGAAGCAGCTTCTGTCCGAAGGAGAGCTTGCCCCCTGGAAAGAGGGGGAAGCCTTTGCCATGTGGAGAACCACCTGCAGGGAACTGGGCGCCGGAGGCGGTTACCGCAGCGCGGAACTACTGTACCACCTCACCATCATCCTTGCCGGTCATTTCTCGAGAATGAACGACAACCTGCGTCAGCGAGCTCTGTTCGAAAGCGCCCTTGAGGTCCTCACTCTTCCCAGACACAGGCAGCTTATCCGGGGAAGCCTTGTCAGGAACGCCGCCCTGGAAGGTGAACTGGATGCCGCGGAAAAGTGGCTTGAACCGTGCAATCCCCGCTCGGAAGACCTTGAGTCAGACAGCAGCTACAGGGTATCCAGGGCGGAGATACACACAATGCGGGAAGACTGGAATGCAGTTCTCGATGTTCTGGGCAGGAGCCCGACGGATGTGCCCATTGCCTCCACGATGGACGCGAAGGCCATGGTGCAGAGGGCCAACGCTCTGGAGCATCTTGGAGATGTTGATGAAGCCGCGGAGCAACTGGCGCTGTACATGGAGACCACAGGCGCAGCGGGTGTTAAAGCGCTGCGCGCGGTTTCATCGGTCTATGAAAAGGCGGGGGTAACCGTTTGCGGCGAAGCCATGAAAGCCGCAGGCGTGTTGTACTCCCTAAAGAAGGGTTCAGTTGCTTTAAAGAGCGCCAACCCGGGAGGGTGTTTCGGCCGGGTGTTCGTCGACATCGGAGCACTGATCATTCTGGTCGCGGTCGTGCTGACCTTTGCTGGCAAGGGCGAGAGAGGCAGCCTCATACCGATTGCACTCCTGGGAATTGTGTTTCTCTCCATCGGTCTGAAGCACATAAGAGACGGTAAGCGGGCCATGCGCCTTCACAGCCGGGGAACCGTGACTGCCGGCACTGTTACCGGTATTGAACCAACGGGATTGAAGGTCAACGGCACACCCCTCTACCATGTGGACATCGAGGTTGTTCATCCCCGCCGCAAGCCTTACACGGTCCGAATCGGGAAGGAGATTCCCGACGATGAAATGGACAGATACCGGGTTGGGGCAACCCTTTCGCTGAAGGTCGACCCGAAAGATCACAAGCATACGGCGGTCTTGGATTAGAAGCGCCGCCTCCGGCCATCGGCCTGAGCCCGGGTTTCAGCCTTCACAAACATTTCCGTAACCCGCCTGATCCGCGACAACTCGCCTGAACGCTGAAGGTAGGGAACTCCCCTGGACCCTGAAGCCGTATTCAGCCACCGATCGCCGATGCGGTAAACAGTAACCGACTCGAGGGGAAGGTTGCTGTCGAGACAGCTGATCCGGTAGCCTCCCCCGGGAAGCGGCCCGGCTTCCGTTACAAGCAGGGCATGGGCGTCCAGACCCGGGGTCTGGAACTTCACATAAGCAATCCCCTTCGATGAAACCTGGCCATGAATCCTGTCCATGAGGTTTTTCAACTTTGAAGCGGGTACCGCCGACGATCCCCATAGCCCGTTGATCCTCGCGAACTGAAGCACCCCCTCCCTGATCTGCCTGCTCTCCAGGGTGTTACGGATCAGTTTTTCGTGGTCGAGAGAGAACTCGCGAAGGTTTTCGTAGCCGGGAATCGGAACCACCCGGCGGGCATTCATCATCAGCCGGATTATCCGGCGGGCTTCCGGAAGAGCCGGGCGCGGTTGGGAAGGAAGAAAAAACGCCAGATACAGAGCGTTCCGGGTGAACCTGGAATGCCACCGGCAAACCCCCTTTCCCAGCAGGCCACCGCTGTTGGCGAAGGAAAGCAGGTTTGTGTTGGGCCCGCCACCCGGGGGGTTGGCGGCCAGAGAACGGGGGTATTCGGGCTTCAAACAGCAATCTACATACTCCTGTTTCGATATCGCCGCGGGTCGCCAGAGAGCCAGGAATTACCGGTTCCTTTCAGCAACAGCAAGACATTCGAAAGCATGACAGGCGATACAGCGGGCCGGTAACCCGGGAACCGCAGAAGTACTCACATCAGACAAATGGCCCATACAAGACTTTTCCGTGGCGGTATTGCCGGAAAACCTCATGACTGCTCTCCCGGGGCATGACTCGCAGCGAAACGATAACACACCGGGCACCATGCGGCTATTCCGCTCCCGGTCCGAAATGGCTGCATCCGAGCCAATCCGGGGTGTTTCCCGCGATGTGATACTGTATCTTCGCTCAGACCAACACGGGTTTTGCATTCCGCCCGGAAGGGAAAAGGGGATGGAGGCGTCAGCCGGACGAAGGGAGTGATTGTGGTGATGAAAAGACGCTTTGGCTTTTTCGGGGTGCTTCTGTTGATTCTCTGTAACTCCCTGCTCCACGCAACGGGTCCGTCACATCTTCTGATAGGTCTTACACCTGTTTCGCTGAATGCCCGGGGAGCGCTTCTGTGCAAAACCGTCTTCCTGGCCAACACTTTGGGCATCAGCGGATTCGTGCCGATTACCTACGGGTGGGCGGTGATCGAGCCCTCCGGGCTGATCACCCGGTACCCGTGGCTTTCACTCGACCCATATGAAATGGATAGTGATGAACAGATAATCGCCGAGTATGAAATGGCATACCAGACGGTTCACAGCCCGATTGACTTCAGCAACCCTCCCGCCTCACTCAAACATGTGCTGAGCGAATACGGGTTCAGCGCCGAGAACACCGGTGAGTTCCTTGTGAATCAGACCATGTCGTACATGGACTTCATTGAAGCATACAAACTTGACAGGGATTCGATGATGCAGTTCACCATCAATGAAGGGCATTCACTTCACTACTACGATTCAGTGCTGGTTGCGTACGACTTCGGCAGTATGCTGATTCTTCGGAACACACTTGATCCCGTTGAGAACACATTGATGGGAGCGAAGTTCGGTTTCGGCGATTTCGGGGAAGAGGAATACGACTCCTACAGCATCAGCGGCGTTGTGTTTCTGCGCTGAAAAGCCTCCGTTACCAGTTCATCGGGTCATCCGGAGCCCAGTGGCCTTTTCGGGAGAGTTCAAGCCTTCCAGGCCTGGTGATGTGTCTGTTCGAATTCCAGTCGTATACAAGCCTGTCCATAACGATTGCGGAATCGCTCTCCCATGAGGCGTTTTCCGGCCCCCAGTCCATGGTGAGGTCGTGAAACTCCAGCACCAGACCGCCGGGAGTTGTTTTCCAGATCTGTATTCCGTTCTCGATGAAGCCCGCGGTTATGTCCTGGCTTGCGCACAGCAGGCGGCTTCCGTCCGGGCTCGGAACCGGGGCCGCAATCGTTTCATTGATCACGCCGTTCACCCCGTTCACCAGAAACCAGCCCATCCACTCGTAGCCCACCTGTTTCACAACCCAGTAGTTCTGTTGCGGCAGGCGGTCAACGAGGCTGTGGATTACGAAGTCTTCAGAGTAACTCGGGTCCCGGTTGTCCGGAAACACCAGTGTATCTCCCTGCGCGGTAATGATGCAGAGGGTTGTGGAATCCGGCCTGAACGCCAGATCAGCGTATCTGGCCAGAATGGCCGCTTCCGATGCGAGGCCGGTGGTGGCCAGGATGACCCATGGCAGAAGAATCATGTGCAGTTTCAAAATCGCGTTCCCTCCATTGTACGGATGATCGTGTGTTCCCGGAATCACAGCAGATGAAGAATAACAGATGAGTGCCGTACCGGAAAACTCTCGGCCTGGGAAAGGCTATAACCCCGGGACAAAGCGGGGTCAGACTTTGAAGACCTCCGAATGCATCTCCCCGGGGCGCATGTGCTCCATCGTATCCACCACAAGCTCCATGGGGCAGAACGTGGGGTCGTCCGATGATTTCCAGTAATCGCCGAAGAAGGGGATCAGCCCCGCAACCCTGCGCTTCTCATCAGGGTCGGTGACCAGGCGGACAATCCCGGAACCCCGAAGGGTTCCCCTGCATCCCTGCCCCTCCAGCATCAGGGAGAACTCGAACACCGGGTATGAGGCGAGCTGCCCTGCCTTGGCGTCCTTCGACCCGGTGCACATCCAGAACCTCTCTTCCTGGTACACAAGGCTCATGGGCCTGACCCTGGGCCGCTCACCGTCCCATGTGGCCAGGTGAACCGTCTGCTGCGGCTTCAGAAGAGCAAAGGCCTCTTCCCTGCGATCCATTTCAACCTCCCTGCAAAGAATCACTACGAAACAATGCGAACCCGACGAAAAACAGCAAGAGTACTTGATGCTTCCATTCACCAGGCGCCTTGCAGGAGGATTACTCCTGTAGCTGTGTCAGGTCAAGGCGGACAACCGGTCGCCCGGGACGCCTGCGGGCAACCTCAATGAAACCGGCCCTGTCAAACATTGTCTTGGCCCCGAACCAGAGCCACTCGTCCCGCCCGGGCTCCGGCCTGTCCACGGGATAGGCCTCAAGCATCGTTGCCCCCATCTCCCTGGCGTATTCGATCGCTCCACGCAGCAGACCCGTCGCAACCCCCTGATGCCTGAAGGGGCCGGCCACAACGAAGCAGACGATGGACCACACCGGCATGTCATCCACGGGCTTCATCACCGGAGACCGGCGCAGTCGCGGATACTCCGATCTTGGCCCCAAAGAAACCCATCCCACCGGTCTGCCTTCCAAGTACCCGATCAGCCCCGGCGCAGAACCGGAACCGGCGAGGTCTTTCAGCTTCCGTTTCCGGCACTCCGAAGGCTTCTCGCCGGCGGGAACCCGGATGGCTCCCGATTCCCGGTAGTACATGCACCAGCATCCACGGGCGGTGGAACACCCCTTCGCCCCGAAGACCTCTTCCAGGTCGTTCCAGCGGTCGGGCGAAAGGGGGTGGACAACTATCTCCATCTGCATGCCATCCAAACCTTCTTCTTCATAGAAGCAGAATCCGGAAAGTGCATCAACTGACAGAAGACTGGCAGCGAGCTGTCAGCGAAGCAGCAACAGGCTCTGCGTTACGCTCTGCGTTCCATTCCGGACCCGGGCGAAGTAGATGCCGGGGGGGGCGGGACCTCCCTGGGAGACGGCGCCGTCCCAGACTGCAAGAGCTTCGCCATTGCGGAACAGGCCTGTTTCGATGCGCGTTATCATCCTGCCCGAGATATCGAAGATTTCCACCGTCGGATAGCCTTCCCCGGGGTATCCGCTCCAGTGAAGGATGAGGTTCACCTCGCTGGAGAAAGGATTCGGTTCCGCGCTGAGGGACAGGCTGCCCGTCGCGAATGAGTCCTCTTCGATTCCCTGGCTTTCCCATGCGCTGAAGAAATAGCCTTTTCCTCCGCTGCCGGAAGTCGCGGCCACCACCAGAATCACCTGGTCGTAAGGGTCGGCAAGACCGGAAACGGTTATGCTGCCGGACTGCGAACTCTCGTCCAGAGTCATTCTGTGTACTTCAGTGGGACTGTCAGTGAGGATGGCCAGAGCCCACACTGCGAAGGTATTGTCGTCCGAACCATCGAATGATAGTGACAGTGTTTCTCCTTCGAAGCCTGTGAACCGGTAGTAATCAGCAGCCCAGTAGTTCACGGTTTTGTACACATCCGTAACCGGGTAGCCGGAGTACGAACCGGATACGCTGAACGGCGGCAGGTCGTCACCCGTGTAGCCGTAGCGCCCGTCTTCCAGGGTGGTGTCATCCAGAAAGTTGGCAACCGCCCATTCGGCGAAGACATCGGCGAAATCCTCGGAATACCCGAATTCCGCCAGAACCTCGTTGTAGCCCGCAATCGAGTTGGCCGGTTCGTGAACAACGGCGAAAATCGCTGGGTGGCCCCCGTATCTCTCGAAGAAGTAGAGGGACCAGAGGTACGTCTGAATGTAGTCGGCCCAGGTTCCGCCCCAGTCCGTGAGGTCGTTGTCCGGATTGCTGTTGAAACCGCTGATGTTGTCCGGATTCCCGAAGAACCACATTGCCAACTCGGCAAGACCCTCGTCCACCCAGGAAACCTCGTCCTCGTCGTACTTCCAGTGGATCATGTGTTCGAACTCGTGGGCAACAACCGCAAGCATGTACGCGCCGCTCGGTCCGCCCTGGCTCATTGTGTTCAGATAAAGAACCTCGCACTCGTTGCTTTGGTAACCCGGGAAGGTGCCCTCGGGGTACTGGTCGAAATAAAAGAAGAAACCGTCGGCAGAGATCTTGAAATCGAACCAGAGCAGGTATATCCGAGGGTCGTCATCAAGTTCGTCCGGCGGATCCCCGAAAGCGAAACTGCAGACATCGTAGATGCCCTGGTCCGGATAGGGGCCGATGCTCCTGTTTTCCCAGTAATCGAGAATGGAGTCCACATCGGACTGATCTATGGAGACATTCCACTCCAGGTCTCTGACCACCACATATCCCCTGTCGGATTTTCCCCGGACAGTGCAGACATGCTGCTCGAAATGTGGCGGCATGGGGTCATGAACCCAGAGCCACCATACCCAGGAGTCACCCACTTCAGGGTCGGGAGGCGGAGTCAGAGGCACACCGGGATCGGTGAGATACACCGGGGGCCCCACATCCTCCGGCGCCGGTATCCGAACATCACGGATTGTGCCTGTCTCCGGTTCCATGCCGTATGAAAACCCGATTCCCGCGGTCAGAATAACGATTGCCACTGCAAGCAGCCGTCCGGCCAATGCAAGCCCTGGAGGCTTACCGGAACCCATGATTTCTGTTCCGCCCTTCTTCACTTTCAACCTCCGGTGTTCGGGCAAGTGACGTGCATATGGGCAATGCTCCGGGTGTCACTCTGCGTCCAGATCATTACCCCATAATCTATTATTGTTCTGAGAGTGAACGGCGTCCACCTGGAACCCCGCCGATCCTTCGGGGAAAATCCCGCGTTGACTCGAAGCCCGAAGCCTGTATCATTGCGGAA
>CAZUXA010000012.1:0-56388 GCA_964624405.1 uncultured bacterium
CTAAATGAGTAAACCTGAGCAATATTAATAGGGTTAGGTGGGAAAATGCAAGAAGCAAATTATAGATGAATAGAAACAACAAATATGGAATAGAAGAGAAATAAGACGAAATACTAGCGTTGATACTTCATATTACTCAGTATCATACCTTCATGATCCAATAATACACGAGGTGGATATCCAAGTGAGAGTACACCCTGACCCCCAGGCATACTCTTGTCAGCCCAGGTCATGACAATGGAGGAATCTTCATGCAGTTCCTCGAACCATTCAGAGCAAACTCCCCATATTCGCTGTCGAACCGAGGGATTCATGTTCGGAATAGTGTATACCCCAGGGCCGATCTCCAGCATGCAAGATGCAAGGAAACCTCTGATTCTCGGGGCAACATTTCTTGTTACGACCACGGTCATAGACATGTCACATAGGAGCTTCAGCGTTGTTCATCATCGCAGACACCGTCATCCTCAAACAGAGACTTAATCCTATCTATCATCTTTGCAATGACTTTCTTGTGATGAAGGGTAGTTCCGGTGAGTTTTCTCGTGATGCTTTCCAGGTTGCCGCCCTCACTCTGTTTGAAAATGCTTGCCGCCTGAAACGCAACGGGGAGCGTGATCTCATCACGAAACAGGTCTGCGATATCGAGGCAGAAGGAAACACCGGAATCTTCATGTATGAAACCAAGTTGCGGAATTGCGCCCACGGCATTCACCGCTATCAGAGCGGCACCCTCCACTGCTGTAGATGCATGATTTACCGCCTGGTTGGGAACATCCGCAGCGTTTGGATTCGACCTGTCGTAACGTCTGCCGTACCAGCGAATGCCGTACTTGCTGGCAATATGCTGGTACATCTGCCGTGCCCGGGCACCTTCCATTCCGCGCAGAACCTCGATATCCCGGCTGGGAAATATCTCACCGAGCCGCCAGGCGTACATTCTGCGAGCGATTTCGACTCTGCCCGACTGCATGTCCGACCACGCTGCTACCTGTCTGCGGGCCAGCCTTGAGTCGTCTGGCCCGAAAGGCATGCTGGCATAATATCTTACTCCGTGTTCGCCGGTTACGATAAGGCCGGTTCCATGCCTTGCAAGGATGCGAAGCGCGTCATGGCTTATTGTCGATCCGGGTCCCAGGAGAATGATGGATACTTGTTGAAAAGGGATATGGTATTCGCCTGGGGGCATTGAGTCGTTTCCAGCGGTAACGAAAAGAAGAGTTCCGTTCTGAACGGACAGACTACCCCTGGAAAGGTATACCATACCATGTCTGTCGGAGTGGGGTATTCTCGCGGATTCAAGCCCTAGTCGGCCAGGAAGCATCTACGATCTATTCGCTTTGGACATTCAGCTTACCGGATGGTTTCAGAAGAAGCATTCCGAAGCCGAATGCCCTGTGTCTTCCCACACCCCGGGCCAGAAGATCAGAGAAAAGCAGGCCGTCTCTAACTTCCAGAGTACCCTTGATCAAAGCATCTGGGCGTTCCACGGTTTTTGACATTCTGTTTTGATCATGAGACCTGCGAAGAAGTTTGTTCCGTCTGAATCCGACAAGAGCGAATTTCTTCAACTTGGCGGCGCCCTGCCTGTCGAATTGGCCCGCAAGCCAGTCCCGGTATACTTCCTCCCTGTTAACCGGTCTGGCAGGATCGTCAACTTCCCAGCACCTCTGAAGAAAGGAATCCACCTCGGCTCCTTTTCTGCATTTAGGCGAGCTTTTCGCCATGCGAACGACCGGGCAGGCGCGAACCTCGAAGAAGTAGTTCTGTCCCTCCTGCCACATGTTCGGCATGGGTTTCGAAACACAAGCGGACCAATTGAGACTGTTGAATATGACGGGTTCAGCACAAGCTGAAGCCTGTTCCATCAGCTGTGCGGCGGAATGCCGCGAGTACCCGAGTACACTCAGATGCTTACCGGATCTGTCCCGCAAAGCGAATGGTGAAGGGGCCATTGTTCCGAAAGCCTCTCCCATCAGGACGTGAGCAAGGTAGCCTGAGTCCGTGACGCCAAGCGGTAAACCCCGTCTTTTTGCAATCGCCATCGCGCCTTTCAAGTCGATTTCCATTGAAAGCATGTTCAGGCAATCACTCATGGCTGACCTCCTTCAGTGAGATAAGCCCATGACGTAGAACACGCTGACCTGAATGGACCTGATTTAGCCAGTCACGCCGATCCGCAACCTTGATGTCATTCCATGACCCGAATGCCTCGCCCCCGTCTTCGGGTGCCCACCAAGCTGAAAGGTGTTCCGAAGTGTCCTGGGGACGGCGTTGCCTATCAAGAGGGGGAACTGACTTCAAAGCGTCCAGAGGGTTTTCGCCCTCTTCCTTTCCGAAGAGAACAGGCGCAGCGGGTAAGCAGGGTTTTCTTCCGAAAAAGAGCGGTCTTGCAGGCTTACGTAGAGCAAGCATAGCATCAGTCAGCGTTGGGAACAGCTCAGGTGGCTCAAGCCTAAGCGTGATTGTATATACAGAGTCAGCGATATAATCACGGTATCGGATATGGGTTCCCTTCTGAGCATCGGGACCACCCTTGCGTTCATCCAGCACGGACCATGTGGTCCAGGCGTTTTCCTTCGACAGAAAGTCAAGTCCGAGGAAAGCGGTTTGAAAGTCGCGCAGATCCTGCCCATGTCGGTCGCATCTTACAGCGTACCGGATCCTGTCCTGAAGTTGCTGGAGTTCCTGGTGTTGACTGTGATCATAACCAAGGGCATTGGCCAGTAATCCAGTCAGAGCGGAAAGTGAGATGAACCTCTCGGTTTTGCCGAAGTTGTCCACCAGTGGCGAACCAAAACTCATCAATGGAGCATCAAGACGAAGCACAAGGTATTCATCCATCAGAATACATCCAATACCCGATCCGAAGCCCATGAAGAAAGGCTATCAAGGGTTTCGCTTTCGCCCAGATTCAAATGATCGACCGGGCCGACTCCCATGAACCGGAACTCAGTGGAGTTGCCGTAGACCCTGGCCATCTCCGCAATATGGTTCCCAATGGCTCGGTAAGCGTTCCCCAGTAAATCCGGGGTTTCGGAGACTGGCTTGAGGAATGCGTTCGCCAGTGTTCTCGGTTGATCGTCGCCGAACTCAACAAGCATCATTTGCGCATAAGAATGGGGTGCGGTCGAACCGAGTTTCGCCCCCGGCGAGACTGTCGCAATAATGGGAATCAGTCTTTTCATTACTTCGGCAGCCATGGTTCTGTCGGCGTTTTGCCACTCCGATCCAGGGCAGCCCTCAATGTTGCCTATTAGCAGTGGCACGTCTACAACAACATAACCGTAGAACAGTCCGCTGTTTAGCTCGACGCTGTTGATGTGCCCGCTTCCCAGTTCGCCCTCGCTGACCATAAGATCGTCTACTGCGGAGAAATAGTCGCTTTCACTGGATTCCGAGTGAACAGTGAACGCATGGGCGACATGGACTGCGGCGTCACCTCTGGAAAGGATGTCGCTTGTGACCATGCGTCCGAACAAAGCAGCATCCAGTCCGGCGGCCCTTTTCAAACCTTTCAGGTTCTTTGAGGCGTCTTTCGAGAAGTGTTTTTTCACTGCGGTTGCCGCATCTTTGGAGCTTGCGATCGCAGAGCATATGATGCGTGCCTGCTCTTGAAGAAAGCGCATTTCCGCATGCCCCATGACTGTTACCTGATTTGTTCTGATAATGTCATCGGTCGGCTCGGAATCCGCCTTCGCCTTTTTTGCCTTCACACTTTCACCCAGAACTTCCGAAACGATTGCCTGAACAACAGCATAAGCCAACTCGCGGTCGATACCCTCTTCGATAAGTGGTTTCAACAGGTATTCATTGAAGGTCAGACGGGAACGGACGCTCATCTCTGCGTTCTCGATGTCTCCCAGGCCATATTTGCCCTTGAAGGTACGCCAATGCCGCTTAAGACACTGTGAGGATATCCGCGTTCTGCTGACACCACCGAAAGGTATTCTTTTCGCGAAGCCCGCATCATCGCGGTTCAGGAGAACAGAAGGGTACGAGGTGAGAAAATGGATCTGGGCAAAACAGCTTTTCATTTCAACTCTCCCTGTGTTCTGGGACAAATCGATAATAGCCTCTGGCGATAGTTTTACGGACTACTGATGCCGAATCAGGGTTTGATGTAAGAAGAATTCGGGCAAATGCTGTCACATCACAAGACTGTCCCTTGGATGCAAGGAATCTTGCGCAGGTCCTTGTTTCTTTGAATAGGGTATCACCCTGTGCGCGAAGCAGCCTGAACAACCTGAGTTCGCTGTATCCGGTCTTTGCAAGGGCTTCTCCGAGGCTCGATGCGCGGTTGTGAAGGCCGGCTGTCAGTGCGGCGACCTGGAAGAATGCCGCCCAGTTACTGTCTTTGCCGGGCTCAGCGACGGCGGTCGGAGCGTTGTCACTTGCGGTGCTGACGCAGGACATCATCAGTTTGAAAAAGGCGGGTGAAAACGGATTCGAGGGTTTGAGCCTGCGAAGTTCGGCCACGTCACCGGAAGAAAGAACACTGGTGACAGTGTGAATGACCCGGGCCGCGATTGATGACAGTGAGGCGGGTTCAGGTGTTTGCGTCCCATCGGCAAGTTGCTTTGCGACCGGGCCTGGTGACTCAGTCATGATTTCCTCCTCCAGCAACGGGAATGCTCTCGCTACTCTTCTGATTCTCAAACAGGTCAGGGTACAGTTTCCGGATCTGGCCGTGGAAAATCGCTTTTGCCCTGCTTTCAACCCGGTATCGCCTTAGAGTCGGCTGAGGCGTTGCCTGCAGCGCGTCTTCGAGCTGGATTTCTGCGAGGGAGATAAGCTGCCGTATCCATCGCTGGCGTGCGGCATACTCATCGTCATCGATATCTTCGAACAGTTTCTCGAAGAATACTGAATCAACAGCCTGCTCGAATCTTCCCAGCCATTTGCCCGTTCTCTGATCCTGGAATTTCAGCGGTGTCTCCGGTGCCCCCTGAGTAACAGCGCATAAAGCAAAGTGAAGCACTTTCCTTCTGACCTCACTGCACATTTCAACTCTCTGCACGGAAATCCTTGAAAGTTTCTCCTCCCCATTTTCGACTGCCATAAGGCTTGTCGCCTTCCTGGGTATCCTGAGAACCCTTTTGTGGAAGCCTTCGGTTCTTCCCTGGCCCCTGGCCAGAGCACATGCGATGAATACCATGTTGCCACGCTCGTTCTTCTTCCGCCAGGTGATACCGTGCTCGTAATCGGAAGAAAAGAGGAGCCTTTGAACAAGCCTGTAGTTGAAGCCGTTTGAACTGACTGTAAGAGCTTTGCTTCCGGCTCTGTCGACGGGTGTCCAGGGGTCTCCGGTAACACCGCACAGTTCCTTTGCGGAGATTCGCGGGCATTTCGATGGGGCTGTGAAAGCTTTTATGGAATCGCCATCGGCGGTAAGGCGGACTCTGCGGCATATCTCAATGAAGTATGGATCGCAGCACTCAATATCAAGAGATTTGGTTCCATCCCAGGGAACTGTCCAGAGCATTGAAACACCACCATTTGCCTTATACTGCACATAGTGGTTGAGAACATTGTCGCGTTCTTCCAGTAGGATCTTGAGGTCGCGGCGGAAACGGAACGGCATAGCTTCAGCGTGAGCGATGGTGACACAGGGGCGCGAGCCGAGACCGGCATTCATTCTTGCGATACCATGGTTGTCTCTGCCGGAGTATCCCTGGGTAGTCTGAAGGCTTACAATGGCGTACAGCCAGTGTTCCGGGCTGGCGAGACGCATCAACTGTGATTTGACATCATGGTTCTTGCCCGTAACCAGAAGGTCCAGTGCGCCCGGTGTCGGTACTTCATTCCATTTTTCCTGTTCAAGCGTTTTTTCAGGCACAGGTGGCTGCATGAATGCGGGCAGGGCAAGGTCTTTGGCAACGAGACACCAGGGCTCGATGCTGCCATTTGTCAGCATGAGGAGATGGCTTCTCCATGTTTCGGCGTCCAGGCTGGTTTTCGACACTGTCGCGTTGCTCAGCGCAATCGCAGAAACCTGGACGAGAAAAGCATACCAGGAGTGAAGCTGAAACAGTCGCAACGATGGAAAATCAATATCATCTTCGGACTGACCGAGAAGACTAAGAAGTTCCGGCAAGTTTACGGAAGATACATTGTCACCCGATCTAACGCCAATTAGCGTATCGTAAAGCAAATTATACTGGGTATTCTCGCAACTCACATTTACCCCCAATCATGTCTTGCTCACATCTCATCTATGCAGCCTCAACCCAAAATGATCATAAATAAATCTCCTTCCAAGGAATGAAAAGTAAATGACGCTGTTTTTCATGTCAATGTCAGAAGGCAGAGCATCCGCCTGGCCGCCGTCGCACATCCAGTAGGGTACCGAAAGGCTTCTGAACCGAGAACCGAATGGGCTTTCAATCTCCCTGTCAAACTGCGCGATTCTGTCATTGACTCCCAGCCGTGAAGAAGCCTGCCCAGACGATGAATCCGGAAACATCATGCTGTCATCGGTGAAGTCGAGATCCCAGTCCGCGATATTCAACTTCGCCATTATGCCATCCGCTGCGGCACTTCCAGCTACCTGCTGCGAATGAACATCCCATGGACTGCCCAGCTCGGAGACAATGGAATCAATGACCTGAGTATGCACGCTGGACTCCACGAGCGTCCTGCAATCTGAGGGGAGATCAAATGTGCTTGTGGATTCCAGTTGTCTCCAGGTAGCTTCCAGGATTCTCAGATCCGAATAGACGGTTCCTATGCCACACGGTCCCTTTGCAGAACCGGTTCTTCTGTCGATGAAAGCCGACAGATCACGGTTTTGGGGAACAAGAACAAACGCCGCCGGCATGTCAAAACCACTCGGTCGATCTCGATGGTGCCGATGAAGTCGGCCCAGCCTTTGCAGCAGAACATCCATCGGACAAATGTCTGTTATCAGCAAGTCGGCATCCAGGTCAAGGCTCTGCTGGACCGTTTGGGTGGCGGCAGCAACGCATCCGCCGTCCTTCCGCTCTTTGCCGAAGGCCTTTTCTATCCCGCAGTCCAGAGCGATTCTGTCTTCCCGGGAGAATCTGGAGTGATGTGGCGCAGAAATGCCTTTGATCCCGAACAGAAGGCTCGATTCATTCTGACTGCCGGCAATCTGCTCAAGCGCTTGCTGAACCGCTACACATCCGGAAACAGTGTTTCGAATGATAAGTACCTTCGCCCCTCTTCGGGCGTGTTCAAAACCGGCTGAAGCAATGCTTTCCGGTGACAGGAGGCTCTGGTCGCAATGAACTCTGATTCTTTTGCCTGCTGAGTTACGAATGCTCTGAAGGCTGTTTTCACCATTAGATGAAGTTCTGGTCAGCCTTGGATAAGGAGTGTTGACCGCTTCCGTGTACGTTACCCGGGCAGCCGCCGGAGTACCGTGCAGAAGGGTTTCTGCTGTTTCTGTTCCAAGTGTGGCCGACATGAGCAGTGTGTGTCCCCCCGCCTTTCCGTGACGATTCAGAACCACACGGAGCAGAGCGTTCATATAGTGATCGGAAGCGTGAACTTCATCCACTACAAGAAGGTGCCTTAGAAGAGCCGTTGCCCTCATGTGTGAATGGTTCACCATCAGCGCTGAAAGGAGTACCTGATCGATCGTTCCAACAGCAATGGAGCCGGCGAGGAAGCGCTTGGGGTGTTCAGACGCCCAGCTCATTCCATGGTTGCGAAGGTTGTCGTCGTCATCCCATAGGGAGTCCGCAGAAGCCGAGATTCTACAAGTCACATCGGCGGGATTCAGGTATCCGGGCACTGCAAGAACTACTGCGGGCCGGTTGTCGGTGTTGGGGTAGAGGCGTGAAATCGCTTCGGAAATTCGTTTATGCATCTGGGTTGCTGCTGTTCGGGTGGGAAGGGCGAAATAAAGGCCGTCAACGAGTTTTCTCCTGTACAGGTCGAAGAAATACATAAGCGCTGCTTCGGTTTTGCCGGAACCGGTCTCTGCTTCAATCAAGGCAACAGATCCCGGAGCGGGAGAGGCCATGCGCACTACTGAGATCTGAAGTGGCCTTGGAGTAGTTAACTTGGGAAACACCGTTCCAAATTCAACATTGCCCTGTGTTCTGATGTCATCGTCCTCGATTAGCAGCCGGAGTTCTTTAAGGGTCTTGAAAGCCCTTTCGGAAGAGAAAACCATTCTGTCTTCACCCTCGGACTCGGTGAAAGGAAAGAAACGGACATCGCTGGCTATCCAGTCCGAAAGTGTAACAAGCCCGTAGAATCCGTTCTGAAATCCAGCGGATTCTGGTAGTCGGTCCCCCCCCGAATGCCAGGCATCCGGAAACCATTTTTGCAGACACTTTCTAAGGTCACACATACCGGCGAATGGATCATGGGTTCCCGAAGCTTTCCACAAGGAAGTTTGAATCTGCCGATGCCTCTGTGGTCGGCCATGGTGCATGAAAACCGCCCTGAGATACGAGATCAGGGTGCACTCATCATCTACCCAGTCCAGCATATGCCTGTACCCGATGGAATCCACCAAGAGCTTCACATACTCACCCTGGTCATACATCAGACCAAGAATCTCACTCACATGACCTGCGGTAATGCCTCCGCAAAAACCTTTGGCTTGGAAACCGTTGTTGTACTTCCCGATATCATGCAGACCCGCAAGAACACACAGTCTGGAAATCTGAGTATCCGTGAGTGTTGACTGCCCGGCGATGTATGCGAGCCTTTCGCTTATCTTGCTGTGCCGGAGAAATGCATTGCAGCAGGCAGCCACATCAGCACAGTGATCCCGTAAGGGATGCCAGCCCGTTATTTCTCCGCTCTCTGATCGGTCAAGCTTTCCCCAGGCTTCAATTGGTTTACCTCGCATTCACAACCGTCCCAATCCTTTCATGTTGCAGAACAGCCAGCATTATTCTTGCACAAGCCTCGGCGTCTGAGGCCGGGTCGTGATGGCTGAGGGATATTCCCAAATGTCTGCATACACAAGGCAAGCTGACGCTTCCAAGATTGAAGTATCGTCTCGAAAGAAGCACAGTACAATGGAATGGAAGATCGGGTGGCCGGATACCGGAATGCTCACAGCAACCATTCAAGACGGCTTTGTCGAAAGAGGCATTGTGTGCGACCAGAAAATCTATGTTCTGGGTTATGCAGGAAAGGCTGCTCCATACTTCTGCGAAAGCAGGCTCGTTGCTCACGGACTTCCAGGTTATTCCATGGACATGGGAGAAGCTGAAACTGCTCTCCGGGGGGCGAATCAGCCTGGCAACCCTGTCAACGATTCTGCCCGACTCGACCCGAACCATCGCCACCGCACAAGCGCTGTTCCTTTTGCAATTGGCGGTTTCGAAATCGATGGCCGTGAACCGTGATCTTGCTGATACTTCCGGCTTCATTCCCCAGGCATTCACAAGCAAGATAAGCTCCCTGCATCTATCAAACGAAAGAGCGAATGAATGCATGAAGTTAGTGGACGGTATTGTCCATGTCAATCAAGTAGCTTCTGCATTCCCCCCCCTGAAGCATGCGGGATACCGTCAGAATCCTATCGGAACATCCGGCAGCAGCGTCAGGTTCTTCGGCACTCCCCGGGGAGCAAGGCAGGGTTCCGGGTCGGGGATCAGGCCCGTGGCGTAGCTCAGGCGGCACTGGGCATTCGGGGAAGCGGCCAGCACGATTCCCGCGGTGTTCTCCGCCGCAAGCCGGAGAAGGGTTTTCGCGAAGGGAACTATCGGGGTGTGGTGGCGTATGGAATCGGCGTAGAATGACTTTGCCCGTCCGGACAGGATATCTTCGGAGAATGTTGGGTTTTCCGCACCCACATCGCCTACCAGAACCGATGTTCTTACTATCAGAGCAGAGGGGTCAGCCCTCATCACGCCCCTGTCGCCCAGGAGTTTCGTCCACCCGTAGATGGACATGGGAACCCCGGGAGATTTTGCCCTGTAAGGCGGTGTTCCACCGGACCAGACCAGGTCGGTGGAGATATGTACCAGCCTTATCCCGTGTTCCCGGCAGAAGAGGGCGAGCCTGGACGGCCAGAGGCTGTTGACAATGAAGGCATGCGCCGGGTTCTTCCCGCATACAGTGGTTGAACTCATGGACGCGCAGTTGAAAGCTGCTGCCACTTCTCCCTGCAGGAGAGATTCCGGGGCCGTTCGGGCAAGGTCGGCCCCGGTGGTTCCGTCCCCACCGGAACGGCTGAAGCAGAGCATGCCCGGGCATACGCTTCGCATGGCGGTTCCCAGACGGCCGGTTGCGCCGAAGAGGGCGGTTCGGGCCACCCTCAGTCCTGAAAACGCCCGGGTGTGGAGACCAGCAGGTTGAAGACGCCCTCTGTACTCAGTATGGCGGTATCTTCAGAATCCAGAAGAGCTTCCAGTGTTTCCAGGGAGCGTACGAAGCGGTAGAAATCCGGATGGGCCTGGAATGCCGCCGCATATATGGCCGCGGCGGTGCTGTCCGCTCTTCCCCTTATGGAAAGGCTTTGTCTCTGGGCCATGCTGGAGATGCTGTCCACCTTCAGATCGGTTTCCGCAAGGATGGTTCTCGCCATCCGGTGCCCCTCGGCACGGTACCGGGTGGAGATCCTGCTGCGTTCCGCCTGCATTCGGGAGAAGACCGCCGCCTGGTTTTCCGGTGGAAGGTCTGCCCGTTTTATCCGTATGTCTATGATGTGAATACCGTACTCCAGGGCGAGCCTGCGGCTGTTCTCGGTAACCCGGTTGAGAATGGTTTCCCGGCCCTCACCGGGTGGAACCCGGAGCATGGGTATGATCTCCACAACCTCCCCGTCCGACATCACGATGTCCCGGGTGGAATCCGAGAGTGTCATGCTGTTCACCAGCTGCACATAGGAGTTGAGGCCCACAGGATCGTTGGCGCTGCGAACGATGTTGATGAGATCGCTTCTTCCCAGTTCCTGCCTGAGTTCCGAGTAGATCACATCATCCAGCCGGGACAGGGCTTCCCTCTCGGTGCGGACGCTTCGAAGGAAGAGAAGGGGGTTCTGAATTCTCCATCTGGCGTAGCAGTCAACCTGAATGTGTTTTTTGTCTTTGGTAACCACATCCGCCGGATCGTCATCGTACTCAAGCACCCGGTCGTCGAAGATGGTTACCTGCTGAAGAAAGGGAACCTTCGCGTAAAGACCCGCGCCTTCGGTCAGCCGTACTCCCGGTGCGTTCTCCGCCATCCATGTTCGAAGTGTTTCAAGTTCTTCCGGAGTGCGGTTGCCCACGATGACCCTGACCGGTCTTCCCAGCTGAAGAACGACAGCCTGCTGGGTTTCATCCACGGTGAACAGCGTTCCGGTGAGCACAAGAACAAGAGCCAGAACAACCACGGCGCCAAGACATCCGCTCAGTTTTTTCATCTCGCGCCTCCGGTGCCCAGACCGTAATGCGTAAGCGCTCCGGCATTGCGGTCAACAATTGTGAGATTCATCTCGGCCAGAACCGTTTCCAGGGTTTCCAGGTGAAGGCGGACAGAGGTTGTCCGGGGGTTTTTCCGGTACTCCTCTGCCACCGCGGTGAACCTGTAGGCGTCGCCCAGAGCGCGGTTGATCCTTACCGTGGAGTAGCCCAGAGCCTCGTTGACCATTGTTACCGAGTCAGCCCTGGCCGCCGGCAGCACCTGGTTCCGGTAGGACTCCGCCTCGTTGAGATACGCTTGCATGTCCTCCCTGGCGGTGGCGACATCCTTGAAGGCGAAGAAGACCTGATCCGGGGGCTGAACATCCTTCAACTGCACCGCCACGATGTTCACCCCAAGGCCGTACTGGTCCGCGAGAGCCTGCACCTGTGCCTGAATCCGAATCTGCAGCTCGAGCTTGCCGGTGGTAAGCACAGCGTCGATGGCATTGTCGCCGATGACCTGACGGATGCTTGCCTCGGATAGGTCCCTGAGGGTTGCCTCGGGCTCCCTCACATTGAAAAGAAAGGCCCTGGCGTCACTGATTCTGAACTGCACGATGGCCGACACATTGATGATGTTCTCGTCGCCGGTGAGCATCTGGGCTTCATCAAGCATGGCCTGGTCTGTGGCGAATCCCCTGTACTGCTGGGGGTCGGTGCCGGGGATCGAACGGTAGCCTATCTCAATACGCTGCACCACATTCACCGCCGGTTTGTACACTGTCTGCACCGGCCATGGAAACTTGAAGTGAAAGCCGGGTCCCACCGAGGCGGTGTACCGGCCGAAGGTGAGGACAATGCCTTCCTGTTCCGGGCCCACAATGAAGAAAGGCCCCGCCAGCAGCAGCCACAGCAATGCCACGGCCCCCAGAATCCACTTGCCGGCGGATTTTGGCAGCATGATGTCCAATGGATTGCCCTGCAATTAAATCACCCCTCTCAGTCCGGCTCTTTGCCGGCTGACTCAAGCCTTCTCTGAAGGGTTCTCCGGCCCATCCCCAGCAGGGAGGCGGCCTGGGTGCGGTTGCCCCCGGTTATCCTCAGAGTTCGTTCAACGAGCATATCCTCCACTTCCTGCAGGGTGACCGGAAGGTCGAGTACCAGCCTGGCGGCCCCTTCGCCGGAAGCCGGGGCGATTTCCGGCGGAAGATCGGCCAGGGTGATCCTTTCCCTGCACATGATGAGAAGGCTTTCCATGAGGTTCTTGAGCTGTCTTACATTTCCCGGCCATGAGTATGCCTTCAAAGCGTCCATCACATCCGGTTCAACCTCGGGCATGGGCAGATCCAGCCTGTCCGAAGCCTGCCGAAGGAGGGTGAGAGTCAGAAGCGGGATGTCGGGCTTTCTTTTTCGCAGTGGCGGCAGGTGAATCTCCACCACCTTCAGGCGGTAATACAGGTCTTCCCGGAAGGTTCCGGCCCTGACCATGGACAGCAGCTCCCGATTGGTGGCCGCAACAAGCCTGACATCCACGGGAATCTGATTGTTGCCGCCGAGCCTTGTGACCCTGTCCTCCTCCAGAACCCGGAGAAGTTTTACCTGAACTCCCAGGGGAATCTCCCCTATCTCGTCCAGCAGAAGCGTTCCACCATTGGCGGCCTCGAACTTTCCCGCCCTGGCGCTGTCCGCTCCGGTGAAGGCGCCCCGGTCATGGCCGAACAGCTCGTCTTCCAGAAGAGTCTCCGGAATAGCCGCGCAGTTGATTACCAGGTATTCGCCCCGCCGTCCGCTCAGACCATGGATTCTTCGGGCCAGAAGGTCTTTGCCGGTTCCGCTCTCTCCTGTGATGAGCACCGTGGTCTTGATTGGCGCCACCCGCTTCACCTTCTGAAGAATGTCTCCCATTGCCCTGCTTCTGTGAAGCATTTCAGAAGCTTCGTCGGGGCGGGTGGCTTTTCCCGCGGCGGTGCGGGTGAGAAGGCTTCGGGAAGAGCGGGCGAAGGCAAGCTGAACCGCCTGTCTCCAGCCGTCTCTGGAGTCGGGGTCCAGAAGAATGTCCACAACCCCCGCCTTCATCCACGCGATGGCCTCCTGTGCGCTTATCGAACGGCCGTATATGATGACGCTGGCATCGGTGTTGGCCCCGGAAAGGGATTCCAGAAAAGTGGACATTAGCAGATCGTCTGTGCTGGCGCTGACAGCTATCACATTCACCGAACGGGAGCGGACCCTTCTGAGAGCGCCCCGGGCGGTTTTTTCGTCGGTGGTGGTGCATCCCAGTTCGGAAACCATTGCCCGAAGCCGCGCCACCCTGTCCCTGTCCGGGTCGACGAATAGAACTGTACCGCGGCCGAGGCTTGTGGTCAAATTCCGCCCCTTTCCCGAGCCCTTTCCTTCATAACCAGGAAGGGTGGCATTACCAAGGCGTCTATGCCAGTTCCGTAGAAACACCTGATGGCGTCCACCGGGGTGTTCACAATGGGCTCACCCCGGACATTGAACGAGGTGTTCATAACCACCGGAACCCCGGTGAGTTTTCCGAACTCCCGAATGACATCGTAGTAAAAGGGGTTTTCTTCCCTGGCCACGGTTTGCACCCGGGCGGTGAGGTCGACATGGGTAACTGCGGGAATGACATTTTCCATTCCGGGAACCACGGGATAGGTTTTGATCATGTATGGGCTTTTTCCGCAGCCCTGGAAGTAGGTGGGGGCATCCTCAACCGTACATACCGGGGCAAAGGGCCGGAACCCTTCCCTGAGCTTGATTACTTCGTTGACCACATCCTTCATCTCCGGCCGCCGAGGGTCCGCCAAAATCGAGCGGTTTCCCAGCGCCCGGGGACCGAACTCCATTCTGCCCTGATAGAGGCCGACAACATACCCCTTCTCCACCAGTGACGCGGTCAATGAATGAAGGTCGTCACGCTTTTCGTATCGCACCCTGGAGCCCACCAGGGCCGCCTCGATCTCCTCTGTTGTATAAACGGGCCCCAGAAACATGTGGGCGGGGGGAATCAGCGGGGTGTCGGGGAAATGGGCCAGGTGAACCGCCACCGCTGCTCCGACCCCTGTTCCCGCGTCGTGGGAGGCGGGGAAGGGAAGAACTTCCGGGAAGCCTGCCTCCCTCTCTATGCGCCCGTTCATCACGCAGTTAAGGGCGGTGCCTCCCGCCATGGCGAGAACATCCACCCCGGAGAGTTTTCTCAGATGCTTCGCCATGGCCAGACCGGCTTCCTCCAGAACCAGCTGCCCGGAGGCCGCGATGTTTTCATGCCGGGAGTCGAGGGGCTCTCCCGGCTTCCTCGCCGGGCCGATAACCGAAAGCACCTGATCGGAGAATGCCGAATGATGTACACCCCTGCAGATGTCCAGAAGCCTGGTGTTCAGTTTCACCGAATCCGGGCAGGCCTTGAGTATTTCGCGGAAAGCGTCGGCGTAAAGCGGTTTGCCGTAGCTGGCCAAGCCCATCACCTTGTACTCGTCGCTGTCGGGTTTGAAACCCAGGTAGGAGGTGAGCGCGCTGTAGAATAGCCCGGTGGAGTTGGGAAGCCTGGTGACGGAGAATCGTCTGAGCCTGCGGGAAGCAATCTCTCCAAGCATGCCGGAGTGTATCTCTCCGGCGCCGTCGAGGGTGAGAATCGCCGCGTCTCTGCAGCCGGCGCCGAACCAGGCAGACCAGGCATGGGCTACGTGATGCTCGATGAAGTGAAACCGTGGTTTGAAAGAGGGCCCAAGGTGTTCCCGGCTGACCCCGGGAACCGCGGCCATCTTTCTGGCCCCGGCCAATTGCCCAAGGAAGAACCCTGTGGCGCCCGGCTTGCCAAAGTACCTGGGAATCATGCGAAAGGCTTCCCGCCTCACCAGGGAAGGCTTCATGTAGTAGGCCACATGCTCCACATCAGCGGGAGTAATGCCGGCTTCATCGAGGAGATAGCTGATCGTCTTCGCCGGGAAGCCGGAGTCGTGCTTCCTCCGGGAAAACCTCTCCTCCTCCGCGGCGCCGACCAGTTCTCCGTTGATGAACAGGCATGCGGAAGAGTCATGCTTGTAGCAGTTGAGCCCCAGAATGATTTTCATGTGATTTCCCGTTCGGTATTGCCGTACAGCAGTCCAAGGGCTTTTCGGCAGTACTCAGACCTGTATCTGCCATCCCTTTCCTGAAGGGAGGAGTTGAGAAAACCCGCTGTCATCCGACCGAGCATCAGGCCCGTCATCCAAAGCCGAAAGACGAACCTCGAGCCCGGCCCCGCATGTTTTTTCAGGAATCTGAGCTTTGCGGGAATATAGCGCAGATACACATCTTCACCAAACTTGCGTCGGGCTGAAGCACCCTCCAGGTGGATCACCAGAGAGGAGGGTATGAACCAGGTTTCCCAGCCCGCCCTGAGCAGCCTGTACTGAAGGTCGGTTTCCTCATGGTAGAAGAAGTAGTCCTCATCGAAACCGCCCACCGCTCTGAACGCCCGGTTTCTGACCGCCATCACAGCCCCCACCAGCCAGTCGCACTCGACCTCCTTCTCATGGTTTCGATTTCTCTGGGCTCTTTCCCGGAAGAATGGGAGGTGTTCCTTCACAAGTCTTCCCGGGAAGGGGAAGTCTCTCATGGAGGGTTGAAGCCCGCCGCCGGGCCACAGCAGTCTGGGTCCGGCAAGCCCGGCTTTTTCATGGCGCATCAGGCCATTGATGAGGTTATCCAGGCTTCCCGGAAGAAACCGCGTGTCGGAATTGGCGATGACCACAACCTCGGTGTGGATGCTTCGCATGGCTTTGTTGACACCGGCGGCGAACCCCAGGTTTTCAGGACTTCTGATCAAAGTGAACCAGGGGTGGTGTTCCATGAGCCTCTGTGCTTCATGGTCGGAACCGTCGTCGGAGCCGTTGTCAAAGACCACCAGGGCTCCGTGGGATGCGGAAACCTGCTTTTCAACAGACTCCAGCATTCGGGGCAGGATTTCCATTCCGTTCCAGTTCAGAACAAGGATGGTGAAGTCCGCCATCAAAACCCCCGGAGAAGCGTGTCAAGGCTGTCCCTTACCGCCGCGAACCGTACCAGGTCACTTCCTTCCAGGCTTCTGCGCCGGGAACCGAGAAACACATAGGGGTCGATGGGGTTGTCGTCGGGATCGTTGATCTGGTAGTGAAGATGGCTGGCGTACGATCTTCCGGTGTTGCCCACGGTGCCTATCTGAGTTCCGGCCTCAACCGAGACCCCCGGGCGTATCCCCGGCGACAGTTCATCAAGGTGCAGGAAGATTTCCCTGTAGCCGTTGCTGTGAATTTCCACACACCTTCCATTGTAGGATTCGTTCCAGTTCACCCGGTTGACTCTTCCCCCCAGCACCGTGCGTACCGGAACTCCGGTGGGAGCCTTGAAGTCTATTCCGTGATGGATTCCCGATCCCCGAACCTCGCCAACGATGCCGGTGATTTCTTCAAAGGTGGACAGCGGCATTCTGTTGAGAAGCTTGACCACCTCGACGCCGTCAGGATACCAGATGCTTGGGTAGTTGTCTCCAGTTTTCTTGAAGACGAAAACCTTGAAGGGCCGGTTGGATGAGCCCTGAACGGGAATGTACTGAAGCGCCGCCACTGTGTTCTCCCTGAGGCCCGGTTCCGTTGAGTAGAGAATTCTCAGGGAATCGCCGGCGATGAACCCCGTCCAGGGGTTCATGTCCCACCACAGATATCTTACGCAATGGGCGCCCAGCACATCGGGTGATATGCCCCGGGCGTCTCGAAGGCTTCCGTAGAGGGAGCCCCTTATCTCCACCGCCAGCAGGTTCAGGGATGAGTCGATAACCGGTGGAGGCGCAGGAAGAGAATCCGGCGGAGTGACCGTTGAGTCGTCCGGGATGGAAAGAGAGTCGGGGGGGGGCAGGAAAACGGTGTCCGGCAGGATGATGACGATGGTGTCCGGCAGGATGATGCCGACGGTGTCCGGCAGGATGATGCCGACGGTGTCCGGCAGGATGATGCCGACGGTGTCCGGCATGACGACTGCGACCATGGGCTCGTGAACCGGGGGGTCATCGGGTATGCCCACATAGTCACCTGCCTTCAGCACCAGTACATCCCCTTCGGGGGGGGCGGCACAGCCCGAAAGCAGACACAGCGTCAATAATCCCAACAACTGTTTCCAGGAGAACCCCCGGCGTTCCGTCATAAAATTGACTCCCCTCCAACATCGTTGTATCGTTGGAATATGAGCGAGGAAGCCCCAAAGCGGTACAGGGTTCTGGTGGTGGACGATGATCACGGGGTTGTTGATGTTGTCACAAACATCCTCAGCCTCTCCGGCTATGGAGTTACACCCGCGTTCACCGCCAGACAGGCCCTTGCCACCCTGAGAAGGGACAGCTTTCATCTTCTCATCACAGATGTAAGGCTTCCGGATTCCACCGGACTCGATCTGCTTCGAATTGCCAGGGACAAGTATCCCGCGTTGCCGGCGATCGTGATTACAGGTTACGCTTCCATTGAAGGCACCAAACAGGCTCTTCAGCTCGGAGCGGTGGATTACATTCCCAAGCCCTTCACAGTGGAACTGCTTCTTCAGGCGGTGGAGCGGGCTCTGGAAAACGCCGACACCCCTGTCGGCTCCTCCGCCGGGAAGGGAGTGATTTTCCAGAGCAGAGGCATGGAAAATGTGATGCGACTGGTGAACCAGGTTGCGGAAACCGGCAGCACGGTTCTTCTGACTGGAGAAAGCGGCACCGGCAAGGAACTGGTGGCCAGACTGCTTCACCGGCAAAGCAGAAGGGCGGGCATGCCTTTTGTCAGCGTGAACTCCGGCGGAATTCCGGAGGGGCTTCTGGAAAGCGAGCTGTTCGGCCACATGAAGGGCTCTTACACCGGAGCCCATTCCACAACCATCGGAAGGTTTCAGGCGGCGGAGGGGGGAACCCTGTTTCTGGATGAAGTGGGCAACATGAGCATGGCCATGCAGGTCAAGCTCCTCAGAACCCTTCAGGAAAGGGAAATCACCCCCGTGGGCTCCAACAATCAGGTGAAAATCGATGTGCGGCTTGTGGCGGCCACCAACGCAAACCTTCAGGAAGAGGTTCGAAAAGGCCGTTTCAGGGAAGATCTCTACTACAGAATCAATGTTATAGACATACATATTCCGCCTCTCAGGGAAAGAAGGGAAGACATATTTCCCCTGGCTGAGCACTTTCTAACCAGGCATTCCTCATCCAGGGGCGTGGAGTTCACCCTCTCCCCCCGGACAGCCGTTCTGCTTGCGTCGTATCACTGGCCGGGAAACGTGAGAGAACTCGAGAATGCGATGGAGAGGGCTTCGATTCTGTCCACCGGCGAGGTTCTTCCCATACACCTTCCCACACGGCTTTTTATCCATCAACCCGATGACTTTCCGGAAATCTCCGAAGAAGCCGGGCTCGATGAAATGGTTGCCGCCGTGGAACGCATCTATATTAGAAACGCGTTGAAGCGCAGCGACGGTGTGAAATCCAGGGCAGCCAGGATTCTCGGGCTGAAAAGAACAACCCTTCTGGCCCGGATGAAAAAGCACGGAATGGACTGCGAGCAGGAAAGGTCACGGGAATGAGTTCCGGGAAAGCCAGGATACTGGTGATTGACGACGACCCGCAAATCTGCGAAATCTGCTTGGAAAGCCTTTCAAGAGACGGTTATTCCGTGACTACGGTCAACAATGGCGCAGAGGCTCAGGAAGCGCTTCTTGAATCTGCCTTTCCCATTGTTCTGTGTGATGTTCTTCTTCCGGACACCAATGGGCTCGAGTTACTGGAATCCATCAAGTCCCGCTTTCCCGACACATTTGTGATCATTACCACAGGGCATGCCTCGATTGATCTGGCCAAAGAGGCAATTCGTCAGGGCGCTTATGACTTCATCTCCAAGCCCTTTTCCATGGGGGAGTTGAGAGACACTGTGAGAAGGGCTGAAACAGCTCAGAGAAGCCTTTTCAGCGACATAGCGTACAAGGAGTTGAAAACCCTGTACGAACTCACCACGGAAACATGGCTTTCCGATGTTTCGGTGAGTTCCTTCCTCAGCATCTACGCGGAAAAGATTCTTGAGAGCTTCTCCGCCGACGCGGTTCGTATCTACCTTACCGGGACACCCCGAAGCATGAAGCTGAAACTGATGGCCCAGGCCGGGGCCAGCGGCATATCCGATGAGGTTTCATGGTACTTTCTGGCCGGGAGAACAATGCAGGCCGGAGGAGAGGTGCTGATCGACTCTGACAGCGACAACCCGGACATGGCGGGAAACAACGCGGCTTTCATGGGAATTGTGATTCCCGCCGGCGATATCCATCTCGGTGTGGTGCTCGCGGGCCGGAGAAGTCACCGTGACAAGTTCAAGACCCGTGATCTGAAGATGCTGGAACTCTATTCGGCCCAGATGGGCAATCAGCTTCACAACCTCAGAATAACCCAGGACCTGCTGAGGAAGAACAGGGAACTCGAGCAGATCAATGTGCTGACCCATGATTTCTCGGCGGATCTCGACCCGGAGAGGGTGGCGAGAATTGCCGCCTCGGGAATCAGGTCTTTCGCTCCTTACGATGTGATGGCGGTTTTCATTCCGTGGAATGAAGAATCACTGTTCAGTTACATCTCCGCCGATTCATCGCTGGACCATGACCGGGTGATAAGGGCGATAAGAAAGGAACTATCCGCCGTTCTCCCCGCCGACGAGTTGGAAAGGTTCATGTTCAGAACCCTGTACGACACATTCGCCGCGGGCAGGTCGAAGGAGTTCGACAGGCTTCCAGAGTTCCAGGTTCTTCCGCTCTCGGATTTCGGAAGGATTCAGGGGTTTATGCTTCTGGGAACCTTCAGCGGCGAGCATCGGCTTACATCCCAGTCCCGTTTCACTCCGATTCTGCTTCGGAACGCTGTGGCCGCCCTCAGCAACGCACTGCTTCACCATGACAGCAAGCGGAATTACCTTCAGACCATTATCGCCATGGCCCAGGCGGTGGACGCGAAGGATCCCTACACCCATAACCACTCACGGAATGTTACCGCGTACACCCTGGCCATAGCGGACGGCATGGGAGTATCGGGGAAGGACAGGGAAGTTCTCTGGAGCGCGGCTCTTCTTCATGACATCGGGAAGATTGGCATTCCCGAATCGATACTCAACAAACCCGGCCGCCTCTCGGATGACGAGTTCCGCATCATCAAGACCCACCCCGAGAAAGGCTGCCAGATCCTCAAGCCTGTAAGCGCTTTCCAGCCTATTCTGAACATTGTCCGGCATCATCATGAGAAGTATGACGGAACCGGATACCCCGACGGGCTTTCGGGAAAAGGCATACCGGTATCCGCCAGGATACTGGCGGTGGCCGACGCTTTCGACGCCATGAGCAGCGACAGGGTGTACCGCAAATCTCCGGGGATGGATTACTCCATGGATCAGCTGGTGGTGTGTTCCAACACCCAGTTCGACCCGGAAATCAGCGAGGTGTTTCTTAGAATTCTGCGAAGCCGTTCTCCCGCCGCGGTTCTGGAGAACTACAGCGAAGCCATGGGCGACGGCATTCCCCTTCCGCTCACATGAACGGAACGGGCCGCTCCGCAGGTTTTTGTGACAGCCATCGAAAAGAGGGAAAAATGTCGGAAATTGTTGTGATTCAATCCAGACAGATACTTGATTCCAGGGGCAACCCGACACTGGAAACCGATGTCTACCTGGAAGACGGTTCCTTCGGCAGGGCCGCTGTTCCCAGCGGCGCCTCAACGGGGGAACACGAAGCATGCGAACTCAGAGACGGGCTTGACGCCTTCGGCGGCAAGGGCGTTTCAAAGGCAGTGGCAAATGTGAATGACCGCATAGGCCCGGCCGTGATCGGAATGTGCGCCCTTGAACAGGTGGAACTTGACAGGGTCATGATCGAAATGGACGGAACCGGCAACAAGTCGGAACTGGGCGCCAACGCCATACTCAGCGTTTCCATGGCGGCTTCCAGAGCCGCTGCGGACTGTCTTGGGCTGCCGCTTTACAAATACCTCGGAGGACCCATGGCCAGGGTTCTTCCGGTACCCATGATGAATGTTGTCAACGGAGGCGCCCACGCTTCGAATCCCATCGATCTTCAGGAATTCATGATCGTCCCCACAGGTTTCAGCAGCTTTTCCCGGGCGCTTCAGGCCGGCGCTGAAATCTTCGCCGCCCTGAAAAAGCTGGCTTCCTCCCGGGGCATGCCGACCTCGGTGGGAGACGAGGGGGGGCTGGCACCGGATCTGCCCGACAACCGGGCTGTGTTCGATTTTATCCTCGAGTCGGTGGAAAAGGCGGGGTACACCCCCGGCAGGGATATTCACATCGCGCTGGACCCCGCCGCCAGCGAGTTTTACCGGGACGGCCGCTATCACATGCACGGGGAGCGGGAGGAGGGTTTTTCCGGCTTCGAGCTGGTGGACTACTGGGAGGGGCTGGCAAAAGACTACCCGATTATGAGCATTGAAGACGGTCACGCTGAAGACGACTGGGAGGGCTGGCAGCTGATGAACCAGCGGCTTGGCGACAGAATTCACATCGTTGGCGACGACCTGTTCGTAACCAGCGCGAAACGGCTCAAGCGCGGGATTGAAACCGGGGCCGCCAACGCCATACTGATCAAGCTGAACCAGATCGGAACCGTTTCCGAAACCCTGGGCGCCATCGAAATGGCCCACAGGGCCGGCATGAGGGCGGTCATCAGCCACAGAAGCGGTGAAACCGCGGACACCTACATCGCGGATCTCGCTGTCGCCACCGGAACCGGCTTCATAAAGACCGGCTCCTCCTGCCGTAGTGAGCGGACCGGGAAATACAACCAGCTGCTGCGAATTGAGGAGGAACTAGGGCGCTCCGCCCTCTACGCCGGCCCCTGGTCACTTCGGAGTTGATTTGAATCTTGGGCATGAAGATGGCCGGCAGCCGAAGAAGGGCCGCTATGTCGCCCTTGTTCTTGCTCTGCTTCTGCTGGTAACCTTCGCCCTGGTGCTTTTCAACAGGCACGGCTTTCTGTCCAACCGGCAACTTGAGTTGCAGATGCAGGAGACCGCCAGAGAGGTGAACACCCTGAGGACCGAGCTGGATTCCCTTGAACGCCTGATCGAACGGCTTCAGTTCGATTCGCTGTACATGGAAACCATGGTGCGAGAGGTTCTGGGCTGGGGTCGTCCCGGCGAGCACATCGTGAGGTTTGTGGCGCCGCAGTGACTGATACAGGGAAGTTCATGCCGCTTTATGCCCTGGCGTGTCTCGCGCCCCTGGTGTTTCTGACCCTTCTTCCGGGTCCCCTGCCGGATTCGGACAGAGCCGCCCACACCATGTGGTCCAGGCAGCTGGTTTCCACCGGAAGGCTGGTCATATCGCCGGACGGAGTGGTGAACGACTGGAGGGCATACTACCCGAATACCGTGCCGAAACCCGGGGACATGCTGCTGAGCCTTTTCGGGGTTCTTGCGGGGTCGTTGATGGAAACCCTGATGTGGCTGGGAATGGCGTGGCTGGTTCTGCTGGCGGCGGTGAAGACGGCGCCGGAAAGGAACGCGGCCCTGCTTTCGGGGCTGTTCATCGGAGTCAACCCGGTTTTTCTCAATCTCTGCATAACCCGGAGCCCCGCTGTGCCGTTTCTGGCCCTGGTATTCCTGGGCTGCGCCAAATCCTCCGGGTTCTTTTATTCCCTGGCATCGCTGGTGAGGCCCGAAGGATTTCTGTACGGCGGGTGGGGTTTCCTGAAGAAGAAACAGCCGGTTGTGCCGGTTGTGCTTGCCCTGTCGGCGGGAGTATGGATTCTGCTCAACGCCGGAGCCGCCGGGGATCTGTTCTGGTCTGGAAGAGAGGTTCGCTACTGTGTTGCCGCGATGGGATACCATACCCCGAATCTGATCACCTTTCCCCCCTGGTTTCTGCTGAGGGCGGTGATGGTTCTCGGCCCGTTTCCCATGGCCGCGCTGGTGTGCCGGCTGGGAAAATGGAACCTTCGCAAACCGGTGGGGCTCAATCTGCTGTTTCTCTGGGCGGGCCTCGGCTTTGGAAGCCTTGTTCTGCCCCGCTATGCCGACCAGGTGCTTCTTCTGGCGGTTCCCTTCGCCATCGGGGGTGTTTTGCGGGCCTTTTCACGATTGCCGAAAGCGGCCGTTGCGGCCCTGTGCATACTTGGGGCAATGCTGCCCTGGATGGAAACCGTTGAGTCCTGGAAGGTGGAACTGCTTCTGAGAAAGAACCTGCCTCTCGTAGCGGCGGCGTTGCCCCGGGGGGTGGTGGCCGCCAACGAGCTTCTGGTGCCGCGCCTTGCTCTGCTGCAGGATATTCACGACCCTTCGGGAAAGTATGTTGCCCTGGACAGGGCGGTATGGGAGGGTGTGGAAATGGATGATCTGGCCGCTTTTGGCGTAACCTCCATAGTGCTGTTCCACAACGATTTCTACCTGTCCGACCATGCCAGGAACTGGTTTGACAACCGGGATACCGGCATTCGGGTGTTCAACCCCGAGTCAATTGGAGCGCAGGAATGAAGGCAAGGGTTCAGTCCGCTGGAAGAAGGGGTGTCATCCTCGTGCTTCCCCAGGGAGAAACGGTAAAGGCTTCCGTATCCGGTGTGGTCTATCGCGACTCGGGAGGCCCGGTATGCGGAGACATTGTCGAAGCAGATACCGATGGCCCCCGCTGGCGGGTGACCGCCATAAATGAGAGAACATCCGCCCTCTCCCGCACATCACCCCTCGGAAAGCCCCAGGTGCTCGCCGCCAACATAGACTGGGTTCTGGTGGTATGCTCCATATGCTCTCCGCCGCTGCGACGGGGTTTTCTGGACAGGGTGCTGGCTTCCGCGGGACATACTGACCTGCGGTGCGCCGTGGTTTTGAACAAGGCGGACCTTCAGGATGAACCGGAGGCGGCTTCGATACCGGAGATTGTCCGGGTCTACGGCCGGGGCGCCGGATATCCGGTCATTCCGGTTTCCGCCGCCACAGGCCTTGGGCTTGAAGCCCTGGAAAGCTTTGTGCGGGGTTCCACAGTGGTGCTTACCGGACCGTCCGGCGCGGGAAAAACCTCCATCGCCATGATGCTGAACCCCGAACTCGACCTTCCTGTGGGGGCTCTGAATGTAAAGACATCCAAGGGAAGGCACACCACGGTGGCTGCAAGGCTCCTTCACCTCGGTCACGATACCTGGCTGATGGATACGCCGGGGCTGCGGGCCTTCTCCATCGACCATGTTCCCCAGGATGAACTCTGGACCTGCTTTCCCGAGTTTCTGAATCTGGAACGCTGCCGCTACAGGAACTGCCTGCACGATTCCGAGCCCGGATGCGGGGTGAGGGAGAGCGTTTCCGCGGGCTTGGTCGATGCCCGGCGCTATGAATCATACATCAAGCTTCTGAACGAAATCCGTGAGGGGCGCGCCGCCTCAGAGGGCTGGTAGAGCCGGAGGAACGCCGGTGCGAAGCGACTCGGCCGCGGCGGAGTAACCGTTTCCGGCGCCGGAACCCCCGGGCAGGGCGAGAAGCCTGACCAGGCACTTGGCCCGCAACAGAGTTCGAACCAGTGCCGCCGAACCGGGCCTGTGAAAAGCAAACCACTTCCACATCCCCCAGTGGAAGCAGACTATCCGGGTGTCCCGGGCGGAGGGAGCGCCGGTGCCCTCCCGGTGAATGAAGCCGGCTTCCGGGAGAAACCGGGTTTCCACCCCGGCGGCCAGGGCACGGGCGCAGAGATCAACATCCTCGAAGTAAAGGGGGAAGTCCTGGTGAAACCCGCCGAGGTTTTCGAGAAACAGCCGGGTTTCCACCAGGATCAGCGCGCCCTGCAGCCACTTGACTTTGTTCGGACCCCTCCAGAGGGATCGGGCTGGAAAGAGAACCTGGGCGGCAACCCAGGGAGTCGTCGGCCAGACGCCTCCGGAGGGACCCCGGGTTCCGTTCCGGTTCAACAGGGCTGCGCCGGAAAGGGTTCCGGCGGCGTGACGGCGAAGAAGCAGTGAGAGGGAATCCGGGCGCTCTGGAAGAGTGTCCGGATTTGTTATGAGAACAAGTGGTGTTTCGCATCTGCCAACAGCCAGGTTCACCGCCGGGCCGAACCCGAGGTTCCCTCCGGTACTCACCACAGGAATGCCGGCTTTTTCGGGAAAACCGTCGGAGGAGTTGTTGTCTGCAATAATCATCGGGCTGCCGCAGGCGCTCCAGGCGTCCCGCCAACGGAGAAGGGCTTCGCCGCTGTTGGCGGCCACGGTGACAACCGTGACTTCCGATGGCGAAGCCCTCATTCCGGGTATCTGCCGCTAGAGCAGTGTGGCGACCATCAGGGCCTTGATGGTGTGCTTCCGGTTCTCGGCCTCGTCCCAGACCACCGAGTGGGGCCCCTCGATGACTTCGTGGGTTACCTCCTGCCCCTTCACCGCCGGAAGGCAGTGCATGAAGATAACATCCTGATTGCCTGTGAGGTCCATCATCTCCTGGTTCACCCTGTAGGGTGTGAGAAGCTCGATTCTGTCCTTCGACTTGTCTTCTTCGCCCATGCTGGCCCATACATCTGTATAGATAACATCCGCGCCGGGAACCGCCTCTTCAGGGCTGTCCGTTACATTGATCTCACTGCCGCTGTCCGCGGCGATGCCCCGAACCCGGTCAAGAAGGTCGCCCTGGGGATGGAGGGATGCCGGGGCAAGAATGGTGCAGTCGATTCCCATCTTGGCGCAGCCGATCATGAGGCTGTTGGCCATGTTGTTTCTGCCGTCGCCGGCGTAGACGAACGAAAGCCCTTCAAGCTGGCCGGTGTGCTCTTCGATGGTCATCAGGTCAGCCAGCACCTGGGTGGGGTGGTACATGTCGGTAAGGGCGTTGTACACCGGAACGCCGGCGTAGTCGTCCAGTGCTTCCACCATCTCCTGGCTGAAGCCCCGGAACATGATGGCGTCGAACATCCGGCCCAGAACCCTGGCGGTGTCTTCGATGCTTTCCTTGACCCCCAGCTGAATGTCGGCGCTGGAAAGAAACACCGGGTGCCCGCCCTCTTCGCCGAAGGCGGTTTCAAAGGCGCAACGGGTTCTGGTGGAGCGCTTTTCGAAGAGCATTGCAAGGGTCTTGCCCTGGAAGCGCTGATGCACCTGAAAACCAACCCTTTCAGCCTTGAGGTTGTGGGAAACATCGAGAAGGTAACGGATCTGCTCCGGGCTCAGATCCAGCAGGGTGAGCAGACTTCTGCCCCTCAGGTTGATTGCCATGGATTTCTCTCCTGTTCCGGTTTCAGTTCTTCAATGCGTCCCAGATTATACTAAGGGCCTGGTCGGCCTTGCCGGGGCAGCAAAGGTTTTCGGTGAGTATCACGATTCCGTAATCCTCTCCCGATGGCTTTCGCACGATGATGAAGATATGGCGCCATGAGCCGGTTTCGTCGAACCAGCCGTACAGCGTGTTTGCCACTCCCAGGGTTTCCCGGTTGGCCTGGGACAGGGGGGGGTTGTCGCCGATGCGCCGGACGCTCCTCTGGTCTATGCTGCCGTAGAAGATCCCGAGGAAGGAAATTGCGTTCTCGACGGTGATTGTGTTGGGTTCCAGCAGAATCGGGGTTGGAAGGTCGAGGTCGACTCCGTGAACGGCGGTGCCTGAAAAACCCCTCTCTGACAACCAGCGAGCGATTCGGGTTTCCCGGATGCTCCAGATCACCGCGGCGCACACCCCCCTGCCTCCCTGCTGCGCCCAGTGCAGTTTTTCCCAGAAACGCTCGTTTCTGGCTATCATGCTGTCCAGCGGAAGCTCTCCGGTATTCGAAAGCTCGATGCCGCAGGCGGCCAGGGGAAGCGAGGGCACATCGACCCGAAAACTTCTGGAGGCGTTCCGGGTGCTTGTCTCGCCGCTGCGGAGATCGACTACGCCGATTCCCCATACTCCCCCTTCCAGGGCCGCGGCCCTGGAAACCGCCCCGGCAACCCCGGCGGGAAGGCCGGTGGAGGGAGTTACCAGGGTGTCGGGATTCTGGAGGATAAGGGGTTGGCTGATAAGCGCCAGTGAACCCAGTATCGCGTGAAGCATGGAAACCTCCAAGGAAAAGGGGGGAGCCAAGGCCCCCCCCCGAGTGTTCGCAGATCCGCCTAGTTGTTGCTGGTGAAGACGGTGATGTTTGGCAGGGTCTGGTATTCGTAGCGGAAGCTGACGATGGTGCCCCTGGGGCTGTCGGGGTCGGGGCTTATGTTGAGACTGTACATTTTCACGTAGATGATATCGCCGCCGGGGAAAGGAAGGGCGCAGAAGACTACTCTGTCCGTGGTGTAGAGTTCGTAGTTCTCGTACCAGGTTCCTGTGGGGTACTGGTTGCAGTAGCCGTAGCTGGTTCCCATGGGCTCGGCCATGTAGGTGGGGTTGCCGTTGCCGTAAGGGCCGTAGGTGCCCGAGTAGAGCCTGACGATGGTGTCGCCCTTGGTCTGCTCGTCCCAGGCGTAGATGTCCTGCTTGAAGTTGGGGTCGCCGGCCATGCCGGGTGTTCCGTCAACAGGGTCGAAGATGAAGCCGCTTGGCTTCTGGGCCGGGCTGTAGCGGTCGTATATGGTGTAGACCTTGTTGATGATGTTGGGAAGGGTGTTGATTGTGGAGGAGTAGTCAGCGGAGAAGTTGCTGCCCTTGTAGGCCCTCACACTGTAGTAGCCGGCAACGGTGGCTTCATGGGTGTAGGTGGTGTTGGCGGTTTCGCCCACCTTTGTCCAGGTGCCGCCGCTGGTTTCACGGAAGTAAACTTCGTAGCCGTCCACATTCTGAACTTCGGACCAGACCAGCACTATGTTCCGGCCGGCACTCGCGGCGCCCATGGCCAGATCCTGCACGTTCGGCAGGGTTCCGCCTGGACCGGAGGGGTCGTCGTCGCCGGTGCAGCCGGTAAGAACCACCATTCCCAGGATTAACGCCGAAATCAAAAGCTTCTTCATTGTTTCCCCTTTCTCTGGAGATGGAAGCGCACGCTTCCCATACTGACACTATACCTTTGCTTCACTCCGGTGTCAAATCGCTGTCAAGCTCTTCGAGAAGACCCATGGCTCTCTCCGCGGCGCTGGCCACATCCATTTTCGGGTCGTTCCCCAGTATCTCCAGTGTGGCCAAAGCGGACGGACAGGCTATCTTTCCAAGGCTCACCGCCACTTCCCGGCGAATCAGGTCCGCCTCGGATGAGGCGAAGGGGAGAATGGCCGGCACCGAAGCATTGGAACCGATTTCGCCCAGGGCGCGAATCAGGGTTATCACCCGGTTCTGAGGCATCGTTTCGGAAAGCAGGGCACGAATCGGCTTTTCGGCTTCCTCCATTCCCACCTCCCCCAGCCACGATACCGTGTTAGAGAACCTTCTTCCTTCTGAAACGCCCTGTTCCAGAAGCCCGAGAAGGCTACCAAGAGCCGTTTCCCTGTTGCCCTTCAACACCGCGATGATGGCCCTGTGTTCAAGGCCGTCCCAGGAATCCAGGTGTTCCGTAAGCACATATTCCACCGCCGCGTCACCCCGGGAGGTCATTTCATCCAGATGGGCCTGGACCCTGTCCCGGTTGCCGGAAACCCCCCACTCGGAAGCCACCCTGAACAGTGAGTCCATCTCCAGGGACTCGGGGTTGCCGACGGGATCCATGGTGAAGGGGTCTTCCGGGGTGACTGTGTCGAGGTCCAGCCCGGCGGAGTATTCCCGATTCCATGCGGTGGAGTCGCCTCCACCGCCCAGATAGCGGTCGGAATCCGCCAGGGACAGGAACAGCCCGCTGCCTGAAGAACCCCTGGCCCAGGTTGCCTGCCCCTGCCCCAGGTTTCTCACGGCAAACACATCATTCCCCCCGCCGTCAACGAAAACCGCGGCGGAGTTGGTAAGAGCAAGCCCCTGTCCACCGTCGGTTACAAAGATGTCGCTTCCTGCGGCGTCGTAAAGGAATCCTGTGGAGAGATCGTGGGCGCTGCCCTGGGCCGGCCCGTTCCGGGATATGAACTGATCATCTCCCTCCAGGTCAAGAAGCACTCCCGCCGAGAGATGAATGCCTGTGCCCTGGGAGTACTGGGCGGCGGAGTACACATCCTGCCCGCCTTCATCCACCAGGATGCCCAGCGCGTACCAGTATGAGCAGCCCTGGCCGAATACTTCAGCCCGGTAGGTGTCGTTGCCCTGACCATAGTCCAGAAGAACGCCGACCCCGCCGGCGATGAAGGGCCTCAGGCCCATGCCGAACCCCTGGCTCATGGCCCGATGATCCCGGGGAAGCAGGGGTTCGTGGGGAATGGCGAATCCCGCCAGATACACATCGTGACCGTCACCGTCCACAAGAACGCCCCTGCCCCGGGGTCCGCCGAAGCCCTGTCCGAAAGAGGCCACCCGGCGAATGTCGTCTCCGTGAAGGTCAAGAAGAAGTCCGTAGCCCAGTGTTCCGGCGCCCTGGGCGTGGATGGAGGCCTGGTAAAGGTCGTCTCCCGCCATGTCCGCAAGAATGCCCTGACCCATCATCCCGCTGCCCTGGGAGAGGCCGCCGGCCCGGTACACATCGTCTCCCTCCATATCCACTACACAGGCGAACCCGAAGAGGGCGCCGCCCTGGGAAACGGAAAGTTCCCTGGATTCGTATGTATCGTTCCCCTCCACATCCACCACCATGGAGACGAACCTTTCCCCGCCTCCGACAACGCCGCCGATCCCCGGCCCGTAGGTGTCGTTGCCGCCCAGATCCACTATCAGGGCGAAGGGACAGTCTGCGGTGTAGACATTCGGGCCGGTTCCCCCCACCACCCAGGGCACGGGTCCGTCCAGGGACCATGCCACCACATCGCCCTGAACCCCCGGAAGCGCCACGGGCACCGACGGAGCCCCGGCCCAGGCATCAGCGGCGGAAACCGCGAGAGACAGAATTCGGGGAACCGAAACAGGTTCCACCCCGGGCCATGCGGAAAGAAGAACAGCCAGGCTTTCCGGGTGGATGTCCCACTGTTCCAGGGGAATGTCCATGCCTCTGCCGGAGAAGGCGTCCCCCCATTCCAGGCCCGGAAGATTTGAGCCTTCCGAAGCCCAGAGAGTGGACAGAATCATCGTCAGAGAATCCGAAAGCCCCTCTCCCATTTCCCGGGCAGCGGCTTCATAGGCGCTGTTCACATCCTCCAGAAAAGCCAGGAGTTCAAAGAACCCGCCCCCGGTTTCCGGGAGGTTCAGAAGTTCCCGGTGGGATTCCAGTTCACCGCCTGCTATCTCCGGCAGTGACCACACATCGGAAAGCCCGTGGAGCACCAGGGATTCAGGCATGGCCACGGATACGGACCAGTTCCGCTCAAAGTTCATTCTCTCCGGGGTCATTCCCGACGGGGCCAGAGCCGCTTCCGCGGCGCCGGTCACTTCCGGGGGAAGGAACAGAAGAAGCATCGCTGCCGGGTGCATGGCCACCTCCAGGTTCGGGATGGGAAACTATTTCCCCGTTTATCTCCGGTGTCCATCTTCCGAGCCTTGCGCTGGCCAGAGCCGCCGCGGCGCACAGGGCCATGGACGCCCACACCCACCAGGGCAGCATGAGAACTCTGCCCTCCGGGAACACACTGAGACTCAGTCCCCCCCCCGCCAGAAGAATCAACCCCGGAACAGTGAGAAGGCGGAAAGGGAAGGGAGACGCCACAAGGGGAGATGAACCGTCCGGGAACAGCAGGCTTGCCACCCCGAACACCAGGGTTCCACCGGAAACCACGAACACCACCGGGAGAGTGAAACCCGTTCGAAGAAATCCGAAATGAAACAGGGCGGTTAGGACCGCCCCTGCCGCCACCCCCGCCACGGCTCCCGGGCCGGAAGCCCGTTTCCAGTAAAGGGTGCCCATGTAGACCGGAAACAGTGCCGCGAGCCCGGTGAAGGTTTCCCTTGCCAGCATCAGAAATGATTCCGGCGGGCGAAAGGAGAGAAGAAGACCCCCCAGCGCCAGGATCACAACCATCGCCTTACCCGCCCATCCCGGCGCTTTCCTTCTGAACAACGGTTCCCAGATGTCCCGGGTGAACATCGAGGAGAGGGTAAGAAGCTGGGAGTCCATGGTGGACATCAGCGCCGCCAGGCCCGCGGTGGCCAGAAGCGCTTCCATCACTCCGGGACAGGCTCTGGAAAGCAGCAGGGGAAGAATGCGGTCGACTCCCACCCCCTCCGGCAGCTCCGGAATCCAGTGCCTGGCCATCACTCCCAGGGTTACCGGCAGAAGGAAAAGTGTTCCCGTCACAAGTGGGTAGGCCCAAGCGGCCCTTACAAGTGCCTTTCTGCCCGAAGCGGCGTAGAACCTCTGGAAGAGCTGGGGGAACATCGGGTCGGCCCATATCCAGAGAAGCATGTAACCCATCCAGATCCCCGGGGAGAAGGCCGCTCCCCTGACAAACAGCGCGGGGTGGGATTCCGCCACGGTGGAGAACAGGGAACTCCCCCCGCCTCTGACCAGCAGAAACACCAGTACCGTTCCCATGAGTACCGGCATCAGCAGCCCCTGAAGGGCGTCGGTCAGGGCCACCCCCCGAAGACCCGATCGGAAGGTGTAGGCAAGAATAACCAGCACTGTCAGGGCGGCGCCCAATGAATAGGGGATGCCAAGAAGGCTTTCCAGAACATAGCCCGCCGCCATGGGCTGCATGGCCAGATAGGGAAGGGTCAGGGCGGCCATCACCAGGAACGACGCCACTCCCACGGAACGCCTGCGGTATCGGCAGAGAAGCACTTCCGAAGGGCTTATCAGCCCTCGGGCCCTGCCGAGGCTTCGCACCGGAACACCGATCAGTATGAACATCACTCCGATGAGCCCGGTTCCCAGGGCCATCTGGGGGTAGTATTGAAAGCCCGAGGCGTAACCCTGGCCACTGAAGCCGAAGACGGTGAAGGCGCTGAAGTTTGTGGCGGAAAGGGTTAGAAGAGTCAGGGCAGGCGAGAGTTTTCTGGAGGCCAGGAAGTAGGCTTCGTCCCCCCCGTCCCTTTTTCTCCGTGCCAGCCAGCCCAGAAGAAGCAGGGAACCCAGGTAGACAGCTATAATCAAGTAAGCCATTGAATTGCACCTCCCTGAAGAGCATCGCCGTTCAGGCTGGGTGGCCTTCAGGGAGGCCTGTCATGCCTGGACGCCGGGAATATAACCGAATAGTTTTCACCCCAGGATTGGGGGTGGCCCCCGGGGCCTGAGAGCATACCCCTGGAACTTGAACGGATTGAAATCCGCGGAAGGAAATCCTGCCGCAAAGCCATGGAAGGTCTCCCATGAAAACAGCGTTTGATGTTCCCGCCCTGACGGCAATGGTTCGGGAAAGACGCCCGCTTGTTCACCACATCACCAACAATGTGGTTACGAACTTCACGGCAAATGTAACCCTGGCCCTGGGCGCGTCGCCGGTAATGGCCCCCTGCATTCAGGAGTCGCCGGAAATGGCTGCCCATGCCGGCGCACTGCTTCTGAACATCGGAACCCTCGACCCTGAACAGGTTGCCTCCATGCTGGCCGCCGGAGCCGAAGCCAACCGCCTTGGGATTCCGGTGATTCTGGATCCGGTGGGCGCAGGGGCCACAAGCCTGCGAACCAGGGCCGCGGCGGAGATACTTGGCAAAGTCAGGATCGCGGTAATCCGGGGAAACGCCGGGGAGGTGCTTTCCCTGGCCGGCGCCCAGGGCGGTGTAAGGGGTGTGGATTCCCTGGGCACAGGGGAAGGTCGGGAATCGTTCTTCCTGGAGTACGCCGGGAAAACCGGCGCGGTGATTGCGGTAACAGGCGAGCATGATTTCGTAACCGACGGAAAACGCTGGTGTCGTTGTGAAAACGGCCATCCCATCATGGGCCGTGTAACCGGAACCGGCTGCGGTGCCACCACCTCCGTGGCGTGCTTTCTCGCGGCGGGCGCGCCGGGTTTCGAGGGGACCGCGGCGGGGTTGGCCTTTTACGCCCTGGCGGGTCAGGTGGCGGGAGAGAAGGCCCAGGGTCCCGGCAGTTTTGTCCCCCTGTTTCTGGATGCCCTGGCTGCTTCGACTTCCCTTCCCTGGGATGAACTGCGCCTGGAAACCGGCCCGTGAACCTTCGGGACGCCCTTCGGCTGTACCTGGTCACCGACCCCGACCTCTGCGGCCCCGGTGGATTGGTGAGTACCTGTGAAGCAGCCCTTCGGGCGGGGGTGAAGTTTCTGCAGCTTCGGGACAAGGCGTCTTCCACGGGAGATCTGGTGCGAACCGCGTCGGAACTGCTGAAGCTGGCCCAGGCCCATCAGTGCTGTTTCGTGGTCAACGACAGGGTTGATGTCGCCCTGGCGGTGGGGGCGCACGGAGTTCATCTGGGCGCCGACGACATGCCGGTGCCGCTGGCCAGGAAGATTCTGGGAGCCGACCCGGTGATAGGGGTTTCCGTGAGAACCCCCGAGGAAGCCCTGACCGCCTGGAAGGAAGGGGCGAACTACCTGGCGGCCAACATAGTTTTCGCCACCCCGACCAAACCCGATTCCCGGTCGCCACTTGGGCTATCCGGGGTGGAGCGCCTGGCTCGTGCCACACCGCTTCCCCTGGTGGCCATCGGAGGCATCAGCCGGAAGAACGCCGGCGCTGTGATCCGTGCCGGCGCCGACGGGGTGGCGGTTGTGTCGGCGATCATGGCTGCCCCGAACCCGGCTGAAGCGGTGAGGACACTTCTCGAAGAATTGGGTTAGCGCCGGAATCAGCCCTGCGGGCGTGGCTGCGGGAGAAGGGTTTCAGTTCTCCAGGAAGGGGTCAGCCCTCTGAAAATCCGGCAGATGGCTGTCAGGGCTGGTTTCGGGTTCCTGAATCAGGGTGTTCACCAGCCCCAGATCTGAAGCGGCCTCCACGGCGTTCCAGTACTCCGAAGCCCGAAGCCTTCTGGAAAGCAGCGGGTGGTTCCCCGCGGAGAACACGGGGTTGTACTGGCTCATAAGGCTTATGGTGATGTCTTTCGAAACTCCCGCCAGAAATCGCAGGGTCTCTCCTGTGCCCGCGATATCGTTGGGCAGCACCAGATGACGAACACACAACCCTCCAACCGCCACGCCGTCTTCCACCCGAAGGTTGCCCACCTGTCTGAACATTTCCCGGACCGCTTCTCTGGCGACCCGGGCATACCCGGGGGCTTTGGAATACTCATCAGCGTACCGGTCGTCGGCGTACTTCAGGTCGGGAAGGTAGATGTCCACCAGACCGTCCAGGGTTTTCAGGGCGGAGACGCTCTCGTAGCCGTTGCTGTTCCAGATCACCGGAACCGTAAGACCCCTCTCCCGGGCAAGAACCAGGGCTTCCCTCACCCGGTGCAGGATGTGGGTCGGGGAAACGAGACCCACCGTGGGGCATCCCCTTTCCTGAAGCCGGACCAGAATCTCCGCCAGCTGAAAGGGGCTTCGGGGGTTTCCGGCGTACTGGGTGCTGATCTGATGGTTCTGGCAGAACACGCAGGCCATGTTGCATCCGCTGAAGAACACGTTTCCCACACCGAAATCCCCCGTGAGAAAAGGTTCCTCGCCGGTGTGGACCACCACCGATGCCACATCCATCTCCGGCCCCCCGCCGCACCAGCCCCGTTCTCCCGCCGTCCGGTCCACCCTGCAGTTCCTTGGGCACAGGCCGCACCGGGGCGGTTCAGTCATCAAGACCTTCCAGGGGTTCGTTGAGGATTTCAGTGCCGGGAAGGACGAAACGGCCCCCCCGCATCAGATAAACTTCCCTGCCGTCAGGATGGACTGCGCTTATGGCATCAAGGTCGCTGTAGGGAAGGGTTATGTCTACATGCCGGTTGGTGTAGGCCTTCTCCGGGCTTTCGCCTCTGAGGGCGCTGCGTTCGTTTTCAACTGCCACCAGGCGCTTGCCGCTGACCGGGTCGAATTGCTCCCGGTCTTCGGAACGGCTGTAGCAGGTGTCGCCCACGGCGAAATGGGGCCCCATCTTCTCAAGGATGAGAACCGGAAGCACATCCATGATTCTGTGCCTCACACCCATGGCATACGCCACTGTATTGGTTCCTATGGCGAATTCCCCCATGGGAAGGCTGTCGTGGGGGAAGAAGATGTTTTCCCGAATGTAGTCTTTACCCTTCCCGGGGTCTTCGAAATTGGTGCATGACCATTCCAGGGCTTCCCCGTCCCGGAAGCGGATTCTCAGGTTCTCGTACTTGAGGCCGTCGAGAAACGCCTCGTGAACATGGAGCAATCCGTTGGTTCCCTTCAGGACCGGTGATGTGAAAACCTCGCCGACGGGGATGTTCACCGAGGCCAGGCAATTCTCGAAGGCGGTCTGCTGCCCGGGGTCGGACAGGGGGTGTATGGCTATGGTGAGTTCGGTGTCGTTTCCCGGAGCGCCGGTCACCCTCACCCTCTCCGCTCCGTCCATGGCGTCTATCAGCCTGGCCTGAACCGGTCCGTACACCTGGTTCGACAGGGTGTTCACCTTTACGCATTCCCGGAAGATTTCCCGGAATCCGTCGCCGATTTCCGGGGACGGAAACGCGATCATGCTGAAACTGGTTTCGCTTCGAGGGATGTACTTCTGCTGAAGCATCACCGATTGCTGGGTAAAACTGTTGTACAGGGCGCTTGCTTCCTTGTCCGGCCTTACCATGGCGGCCTTGGGTTCCGGGCTGAAGGGTTTCTCCCCGAACAGCTCCAGGTAGGCAACTCCGGAGTAGGCATGAAAAATCGGGGCGAGCTCCTCGAAAACATCCCGCCTCATGGCCATCTGGTTCTCAACCGTATCGCTGTCCAGAAACAGGGCGTACTTGAACCGGTGGTCATAGTTGGCCTGCCTGTTCACCGGAGGTCTGTGTACCGGGGCGGCGTGCCCATTCAGCCCCAGGTTCGACAGGCTGCCCCGAATGAAGGGGAAAAGCGCTTCGCCCCCCATGGGCAGGGTTACTGCCACGGTTTTTCTGCTGGTGAACACGTCCTTCCGCTCGTCTTTCAAACCCTGCAGATACGCGTTGGCCAGGGTTTCGGCGATGTTCTGCAGATCCGGTTTCGGAAGGGAGAACAGGAAAGCTGCTATCTCCCTCTGAACCGAAGACACCCTCATACCGTGACGGTACAGGTAGGAAAGGTCTTCAGGGTCCGCTGCCTGGATTGTGTTCAACAGGTATCTGTCCTCCGGGTCGAACCTGCGCCTGAGCATGTTCACCAGAGAGTCCCTGTCCGGCCTTCGGTAGTGGGCCTGAACTATGGGCTCAATCTCATTCGGGCCGCTTTTTTCCATTTGCTCCAGCGTGTGAAGGGCTTTCTCCATCGGGCCGTTCTCCTGGTGGAAGGCGGAGGAGAGAAACCCGAATACATCGTACCGGAACGAGGAAAGGTGCTGGCCGGGCCGCTCACCGAACGCATCGGCGGCCACGTCAGGGTTGGCGAAATCCCTTTCGTATCCTTCAGGCTCGATCGGTTGATACCAGTAGTCGTTAACTTCCCGAAGCCTCTCCGGAGTTACGGCTTCTTTCAGTTCCTTCAGCAGCGCCAGGGCGAAGCGAATTCTTTCGCCGGTGTCTTTCAGGTAGCTCTGGAACTGCCTTTCGGTGAGAGAATCGCTCATGGTTGCCGCCCTTCAGTTTTCAAGTATTTCCATGCCCCGGATCACTCCGGAATACTCCCGGTTCTCCGCGAGAAGCTCGAAGTGGGTGCCGGTGGCCGAGTGCCTTCCCCTGTGTATGAAGATAACGGAATCACACTGTTTTACAGTAGCTTCCCGGTGGGTGACAACGAAGGCTATGGCTCTGCTTTCCATTTCCCGGAACCTTTTCCAGAACTCCGCTTCCTTCCCTGCGTCCAGGGCCGCGGTGCAGTCGTCCAGCAGCAGAAGCGAAGGTTTTCCCGCAAGGGCTCTGGCGATGGCAACCCTCTGCCTCTGACCTCCGCTGGCGCCGGTGCCTCTCTGGCCCAGCATTTTGCTTCCCAGGAACTCCCCGGTTTGCACTCCGGCGTCGATCAGGGCTTTCTCAACATCATTGTCAGACACCCTGTCCCTGCCGAAGCGGACATTGTCGGTAACGCTCTCCCCGAGAAGGAGTGATTCCTGGGGCACATAGCCGATGGTTTCCCTCAGATCCGCGAGTCCGCGGGGAACACCGTTCACCCTGATCTCCCCCTGGTCCACGGGAAGCAAGCCGGCCAGCATTTTGAGCAGTGTGCTCTTTCCGGCGCCAACCTCACCCACCACCGCCACCACCATGGGGGCTTCCGCCTTGAAGGAAAGCCCGGTGACACCCTGGGCGTCGTCGTACAGGAAGCCTGCGTTTTCCATCACGATCTCCGTCACCGCGTCTATTCTTTGAACAAGCAGGGGTTCAACCTTTTCCGGGTAGTTCTGAATCTCCCTCTCCCGTTCCACCGAAACGAAAGCCTGGCGGCTGGCCACGAACAGGTTCGGGATGTCCATCATCGGAGCCAGAAGCATGTCGAGGTAGACGTAGAAGGCATAGAAATCCCCGAGCCCGATTCTTCCCCGTATCACCATAATGCCCCCGGCCAGCATCACGGTTACCTTGCCCACCTGACCTATCATGCTGTAAACGCCGTGTATGATCATTTCCAGACGAGTCAGCGAAAGATCTATTCCGAACCTCATGTTCAGCAGACGATGCAGGCGGGCGGCAAGAGGTTTTTCCGCCCGGTATGCCTTGACGATGGCTATCCCGTCGAAGGTGCTGTCCAGAAGGTCGTTGGTGTGGCTCGTGGCTTTTCTGCTCTCCTCAACTCTCTTTCCGATCCTGTGCTCCACCGTGTAGAAGATGAAAAGCATCACCGGCAGAGGCGCCAGGGCGAGAATCGAGAGCTGCCAGCTCATGAAGATCATCACGCCCAGGCAGAACAGCAGCCGGGACGCGGATTCCAGGGCGCGGAAGAAAGCGCTGCAGGCGAACCACGCGATCCGGGGGTATTCGGAGATGTCTTCGGTGAGCCGCGTGGTAAGGTCGCCGGGGCGGAAGGCGTTGAAGAAGCGCCAGTCCTTCCGCATGATGGACCTGAAAACATCATCCCTGACACCCAGCCCGATAACACTGTTTATTATGCCCCTCGCTCCGGGGTAGAAGCCGGCGAAGAGCCGGGCAACGGCCAGGGCGCCGAGAACCATGATGATCCGGGTGAACTCGCTGCTTTCCGGAGTTCCAAGAACCACATCCACATTATCCAGCAGGTATCGGAAGACCAGGGGAAAGCCCAGGGCCACCGCGCTGGAGAGGAGTGTGAAGAAGAAAAGCAGAACGAGATACTTCCGTACAGGCTTCCAGTACTGGAAAATCCAGCCGCAGTTTTCCCGCCAGACATTCAGTCGCTCATGCACTTTCGTCACCCCCGAACTGCAGGGTGAACAGGGACGCGTACACACCATCCCTCTCCATAAGCTGCCTGTGGGTGCCCTGCTCGACCAGGAGCCCTCCCCTTACAACGAGAATCCGGTCGGCGTGGACTATGGTTGAGAGCCTGTGGGCCACCACCAGGGCGGTTCGTCCGGACAGAGCCAGATCCGTGGCCCGCTGAAGCTTCTGTTCCGTTCCCGGGTCGACGGAGGAGGTGGCTTCATCCAGAACAAGAAGATCAGGCTTTCGCAGCACCGCCCTGGCGATGTTGACCAGCTGTCTCTGCCCCATCGAAAGGTTTGCGCCTCCCTCGCTGATCTCTCCGTCCAGCCCTCCCGGAATCCTTTCCAGGAGTTCTCCGGCTTCGATTCTGCCAAGCGCGGCTTCCTGTTCCTCCCTGCTCACCGCTGCGTCGAAAACGGTGAGGTTCCCCGAAAGGGTGCCCGAAAACAGGTTCACCTCCTGAAGCACCAGGCCGATCATGCTTCTCCAGGTATCCAGGGTGAACTCCCTGATGTCGGTTCCGTCCAGGGTTATCCTGCCCCGAACCGGATGATGAAAGCGCATGAGAAGCGAAACCAGAGTGCTTTTCCCGCCTCCGGAGTCGCCGACCAGGGCCACAGTCTCGCCCCTGGGTATGCTGAAGCTAAGTCCCCGGATCGCCCAGTCATCGGTTTCGGAGTAGCGGAACCAGACATCCTCGAAACGGATTTCCTTCCAGTTCCTGTTCAACGATTCAGGCCCCAGAAAGCCGTCGGGTGTCAGGGTTTCGGTTTTCATCAGCTCCATCAGCCTGTCGCCTGAGGCGAGAGCCCTCTGAACCTGATTGAGGGTTTCTCCGAACATCACCAGGGGGCCGAAAAGCCTTCGGGTGTACTCCACAAACAGCACAACCGTGCCAACGGTAACCGCACCCGCCATGACGCCGGGTCTGCCCGCGGTGAGAATCACCGCGACCGCGGCTATTTCCAGGGCGCCGAGAAAACTCCAGAAGCCGTAGTCCCAGAGGGTAGCCCTAACCTCCCTGCGCACGAACAATTTGCCGAGCCTGTGAACCCTGGTTCGAGCGTAGCCCGTGGTTCCGAACACCTGCATAACCGGAACCGCCCGGACGAACTCCGCCACGGAACCGCATATCGAAGCGTTGGACCTTCTAAGGTCACCCCAGAGCGCCCTCATCTTTCGAAGAACAGGGATGGACAGAAGCGCGGCGGGGAGAACTATGAGCATCACCCTTAAAGTGATTCCCGGGTCTGCGTACAGCATTACTCCCAAAGTGCCCAGAACCATTGCGGCGTTCCGCAGGAGGGCCATGCTGGTTTCGCTGAAAAGCATGCGAACCCGCTCCGCGTCGCTTTCCACCCTGGCCATGAGCCTTCCCGAGGGGTTTTTGTTGAAATAGGCCATGGAAAGCGTCAGCACATGGTCGAAGAGTTCCCTTTTCAGGTCACGCACAACGGAGAGACCGATTCTCGCCGCGATTATCACCTGCAGATACGCCAGCCCCATGGTGATCCCGAACACTCCGGCGAACATCAGTGAATAGCGCACTATGGCGCCGGTGTCCCCGGAAGGTATCGCGTCGTCGATGACCAGCCTCAGAATCAGGGGTCCCGCCAGTTCTCCCGCTATGGCACCGAGAAGAAGCAGTATGGCAACGGTGAACTGGGGCCAGTGGGGCAGGATCAGGGGGGCGAATTTTTTAAGAAGCTCCAGGGAACCGCTTCGAACCTGGGTTTCCTCTTCGAATTCTTCAAGAAAGGGGGGCATGGAATAAAACTCCGTTCAAACAAGGCCAAAAACCGGGTACACATTAAGGAGGAGAAAAGGGGCGGAACACCCTAGGAAAGAATGGCGCCTCCACTGATCATATTCTGTACCTCCCTGTTGAACGAGTCGGTGAAAAATAACCGGGGATCGGGAAACGTCAACCTTTCAGGGTCAATGACACCCGGGAGTGATATGCTATAATCGCCACGATGACCCCGGTACTCCCATACAGCAATGGAGGCGGCAATGCACAGAATACGCCAGAAGTGCATCATCCCCAGCGCGGCCTACACCATCCCCCACACCCGGATCCGCAACTATCACAGATTCGACAGAAAACCCGAAACAGGCGACCTGGTCTTCGGCGAAGTCAACAGTTTGGGTCAGCACCGTTTTCTGGAAAGCATCTCCAGCAGGCTCCATGCCCTGAACGACAGAACACTGGCCATCTTCGTGTTCGGGAACCGCTACGCTCCCGACTACTACGAAGGCTTTGTTCCCGGGGAATGGCAGGACGAGGTGGACCTGATCGCCCAGAGCGGCATTGTGGGCAATGTGGTGAACCGGAACGACACCAAGGCGGACCCCACCAAAGTAAGGCTTCTTGGATATGTTTGCGACGGGAACGGCGAGGTTATCAACACCCGCAGGGGAAACCTTCTCACCCCCAGACGCACGGTCAGGGAGGGGGGCAGACGGGCCAGGCTGATTCTCTGCATCGGCACCAGCATGAACAGCGGCAAGAGCAACGCCGCCGCCGCGTGCTGCTATGCCCTTACCTCCGCCGGGAAAAAGGTTAGGGCGGCCAAGGTAACCGGAACCGCTTGCCACAAGGACATTCTGCTCATGCAGGACAACGGCGCGGACCATGTGGCGGATTTCACCTACCTGGGTCACCCCACCACATACATGCTCTCGGAAGAAGAGCTGATGAACATCTTCACCGTCATCGACCTCAAGTACGGCAACAACCCCGCAAACTACCTGGTGATAGAGTTCGCCGACGGCATACTCCAGCGGGAGACCGCCATGCTTCTGAAAAACCCGCTGGTACTCAGCCGAATCCACAAGGTGGTGTTTTGCGCTCAGGACGCCTTCGGGGCCATAGGGGGCGTGAGGGTTCTGAAGGAGCGTTTCGGCCTGGTTCCCGCCGCCATAAGCGGCGTATGCTCCAGCTCTCCCCTGGCGCTTCGGGAACTGGCGGAGTTCACGGAAATCCCCATCCTCTACAGCGCCCAGAGGGATTTTCAGGCCATGTACAGCCTGATCAGGTAGCGGCTGACCGGTCCCCGGGGGCTACCTGAAATCCCGCAGTCTTTCGTGAATGCCCTTGAGCATCTCGAACCAGTATTCAAGCCCGGCCTCGCCGGGGTCATCCTGGAAACGCCGCAACCAGAGCGGCAGCTCGGGATGCTGGTCGCCCTCGACCTCGAGCCTCCGTTTCATATAGGACAGAACGAACTCGAAGTTCCGCTGGCTTTCCCAGAATACCGACGCGTTGCGGCTGTTTATGCGGCTGGCGGTAACGGATATGCCTCGAAGGAAAGCCTCCCCGGCCTGGTAGAGGTGTTCGATCACACGGGGGCCCATGTCCTCGGCCCAGCCCCTGTGGAAACGGCAGATCCCCAGATTGTCGCAGATCAGTTCCTTCTTCAGCCGGTCCGCGCAGGCCCGTCCCAGCTCCCGGGGCGCAAGGAAATCGTAGCCGTAAAGCATGTAGTACTTCCCCACGATGGCCATTGGGGCCATTACGCCGGGGGTCCAGTACTGGTTGGGCACCATCCAGCCCTTCCTTCCAAAGGGCACAACGACAAACCTGTCAAGAATGTTGTCACCCTTTGTCTTGTGGATCCGTCTCGCCCACTTCCTCACTCCTTCTGAGAGGTCCAGGATGCCCCGGCCCTCAATGATGCTTTCAAGCAGCTCCACGCCCAGCCGGGCGTTGCTCATCGAATCGTCCACCAGGTCAAAGGAGTTCATGTTCCAGCGCGGTTTTTCGGTTACGCCCAGCTCCCCGGGTGTCAGCCGCCCCAGGTCCATCAGGTCCATCAGCCACGCAACCACGCCCCCGGCCGAGATGGCGTCGAACCCCAGTGAATCGCAGCGGTCGCAGAGCAACTCTGCGCCGCGCTGGTCGAAGACGCCGCAGAGGGGTCCCAGCGTCTGGTAAGGTTCGTAGTCCTTCTTGAATCGGCCGTTCATCTTCTTGCACACCGCGGCGCAGGGCTCGCCGCAGGTGAACTGCTGCCGGCCTTCGATGGTCTCCTCGTTGAACTGCCTCAGGTAATGGTCCAGAATGAACTCGCGATGAAGCTTCTGCCGACGGGCCTCGGTCCACTCCATGGTACGGTAGTTGAATGCCATCACCTTTCCGCCCATTCCGGCGTAGTTCACGCCGAAGGTACCCCCTGTTTCCAGCCCCGGGTCGTAGCGGTATTTCGTGGTTGTCTCCAGATCCATTACCGCCAGTTTCTTCCGGTACCTCTCCTCGAACCACTGATCCGCCACAGTCCGGTCCCGGAAGTCCTGGTCCACGACCGTTCCTCCGTATATCACCGCAACGATCCCATGGTCCTGAACCATTTTCGAGCCCAGGCCGCCGCGGCCGGCCCATGTCTCAACCTCCGACGGCTTTCCCTTAAGGAACGGAACTGAGCAGATGGCTCCGAAGTCGGTGAACAGAGAGGCGGGCCCTGTTGCAAGGATCCGGGGGTCATTGGAGTAGCGGCTGCTCAGATGACTGTGAACCCAGTCCAGCAGCGCTCGGGTTCCCCGGCGGCCCGAGTTCCATATCTGCCGGGCATCCACCGGCAGAAGCTCAGCCTGTATCTCCTCGCCGTGATCACGGTTGAGGTACAGAACGCTGGGACCCGGCGCCCTGCCGACTATGCTTACCATGTTCAGGCCAAGGTTGTCGAACACCAGCCCCGCTCCGCCCATGCTGGATACATAGAATCCCCGCCAACATGGGGAAAAGCCGGTGAAGACAAGGCGGTTGCTTCCCGGAAGGATCGAACCCGCCAGGAGGCCGGTTCCGAAGTTCAGGCTGTTGTTGCTGTCGGAGATGTGCAGGCCGAGGTCGACGGGGCCGAAGTAGTCGCCGATACGGTATCGCTTTATGCGGTAGAAGCCTGTGGCTGCGTCAATGAAAAGAACCTTCAACCTGTCCTGCATGCGCGCCCCTCCCGACAAGTGGATTATACGGAACAGGGGAGGGGGCGGAGCCCCGGTCGGGCTCCGCCTCTGGACAGGGTCATCCCAGGATTTCCTTCAGATCCTCTTCCGGAGTGGATACCGGAGCTATTCCGAAGTTTTTCACAAGCACGCCCAGAGTGTTGGGGGTGAGGCACGCGGGCAGGCTGGGACCCAGCTTGATGTTCTTTATGCCCAGGTGGAGCAGAGAGAGAAGGATGGCCACCGCCTTCTGTTCGTACCAGGAAAGGATCAGGCTGAGGGGGAGATCGTTGACCCCTGCTCCGAAGGCGTCCGCCAATGCCGAGGCGACCACGATGGCGGAGTAGGCGTCGTTGCACTGGCCCATGTCCAGAAGCCTGGGAATGCCGCCTATGTCTCCGAAGTCCAGTTTGTTGAACCTGTACTTGCCGCAGGCCAGGGTGAGAATCACGCAGTCATCCGGCACTGCTTTGGCGAAGTCGGTGTAGTAGTTCCTTCCGCTCCTGGCGCCGTCGCATCCCCCCACCAGGAAGAAGTGACGGATCGCTCCGGTTTTCACAGCGCCGATGACCTGGTCCGCCACGGAGAGAACGGCGTTTCTGCCGAACCCAATGGTTATGAACTTTTCGGGTTCGGTCTCGGTGAAACCGGGAGACTCAAGGGCAGAATCGATTACCGGCTTGAAGTTCTTGTCCGCTATGTGGGTCACGCCGGGGAAGGCGACCAGCCCGGTGGTGAATATCCGCTCGATGTAAGTGCTCGCGGGTTTCTGAATGCAGTTGGTGGTCATAAGAATCGCGCCGGGGAAACGGTCGAACTCCTTCTGCTGGTCCTGCCAGGCGCCGCCGTAGTTTCCCGCAAGGTGCGGGTACTTCTTCAGGGCGGGGTACGCGTTGCAGGGCAGCATTTCACCGTGGGTATACACATTGATTCCGGTGCCCTCGGTCTGCTTCAGAAGCATCTCCAGGTCTTTCAGGTCATGGCCCGAAACAAGAATCGCCTTGCCCTTCAGGGCTGTTATTCTCACCCTTGTGGGTTCCGGGTGCCCATAGGTGCCTGTGTTGGCTTCATCCAGCAGTTTCATGGCTCCAAGGTTGGCTTCCCCGCACTGGAGGCAGAGCTGTGTCAGGGTTGCCAGGTCGCTCTCCTCCCGGGCCAGGGCATCCAGCGCCTTGTGGAAGAACCCGGAAACCCGGTCGTCGTCGAGCCCCAGAACATGTGCGTGGTCCATGTATGCCGCGGTGCCCTTGAGGCCGTAGGTGAGCAGTTCCTGAAGCCCGGCGGCATCGTCGCCGTACTTCTCCCTGCGGGAGAGGACTCCGATGGCTCTTCCCTGATCCACCATGCCCCCCACTTCCGGCGCAGGGGCAAATACGCAGTGGGGAGGCACCGGGGACGGTTTCTCGCCTCTCTCCCGGCAGGCGTCTTCATAAAGATCCCTTGCCACTTCCCGGGCCAGGACAGTTTCTTCGATCATTTCCGCCACCCTGTCAGGGTGGAAGTTGACATTGGTTATGGTTGTGAAGAGAGCCTCGGATGTCTTCGCGTTGACTCCCGAATCGGTTCGGCCCATCTCCCGGGCCCTGTGGGCGTAGACTCCAAGGCCCTTTGTGATGTGAAGAAGAAGGTCCTGAAGTGTGGCGGTGACGGAATCCTTGCCGCACACACCCTGAAGGGTGCATCCGGTTCCCTTGGCGGTCTGCTCGCACTGGTAGCAGAACATGTCCATGCTTTCTTCCCCTTTCATTTAAGGCGTCCGTCGACGCCTATGGTTATCACGTTCAAAGGCAGGTCTTTCCCCGATGCTTTCACCGCAGCCGCGGCAAGCCTTTCCAGGCCGGCGCAGCAGGGAACCTCCATTTTTGCCACGGTAAGACTGCAAAGCTCGTTTTCCCTGATTATCTCCGAAAGTTTTTCAAGGTATCCGGTGGTGTCGTCCAGCTTGGGGCAGGCGATAATCAGTTTTCTGCCCCGAAGCAGGCTGTTGTGAAAATCGGGAAACGCCGGGGGTACGCAGTCCGCCGCGATGAGAAGGTCGGCGTTCTTCCAGAAAGGAGCGCTCGCCGGGACAAGGCGAAGCTGCAGGGGCCACTGGGTATTGCCCTGACTTGAAGGCCGGGCCATGGAGCCGGGGCACCCCTGATGGACCTCTGGAAGGCTGAAGGCTTCCGCCTCTCTCTCTTCGATGGTGAGGGCGTTTCGCGGACATGCGCCAAGGCAGGCCCCTAGGCCGTCGCAATAGCTGTCCTTCACCAGCCTCGCCTTGCCGTCCACTATCTTCAGGGCTCCCTCGGCGCAGCCGGGTACGCACTGGCCACAGCCGTCACACTTGTCCTGGTCTATCCTGATAATGCTTCGCTTCATCCGCTTCTCCTTCCGGCGCCGGCGGCGAACTCTGACAGGTAGGTGCCGGCCAGGTGCCGTTTCACCACGGAGTCCACCTCCGAAAGCATTCCCCCTAGCAGGCAGCCTTCCGGGGGGCAGTGGTTTCTCTGGAAAAGGCATGTGTCGGTGCCCAGGGGGCCGTCCAGGGCTTCGTAAACATCCAGCAGAGTTATTGAGGCCGGGTTCCCATTGATCCGGTAGCCTCCGCCGGGCCCCCGCACGGAGGCCGCAAGCCCCGCCTTCACCAGGCGCTGCATGACCTTCTGGGTGTGATTGTCGCTGACTTCGAAGGAATCGGATATCTCCCGGCATGTAACCGGGGCTCCGGGGTTCGAGGCCATGAGGATCATGGCGTGAATGCCTATGGACGCCGCTTCCGAAAACCTGAGAACACCCGGCATGCCGCCTCCTTTGGTATAATGGTATAGAAGTACCATAATACCAGTATTGGAGGCGTCAAGCCCTGAAAGAAAGCCCGGTTCAAGGAAGCCTGATGATAAGCCGTTCCGCTTCCTCGGGTGAAGCCGGAGAAACAGTGAAGCAAAGGCCGCCTTCGGTGGCGGCGGTTACAGCGGAATCCGCCTTCGCGTACAGGGCCATGAGCCTCGCCAGCGACCGCAGGCTTTCTTCGTTGGGCGGACCCAGCAGAAGCCCCAGCGGCCCCGGGATTCCGGGGAGTGTCATGAACACCCCGGCCCGGTGTTCATGCAGTTTCCGGTTGTCGATGTCTGACCTTCCCACAAGCCCCACCCCGGTTCCCAGGTCGAACATTCTTCCAGCCCTTACTGCCCTGGCGGCCAGGGGCGAGTGGATGCCCCGGTCAAACAGGACCCTCAGCCTCATGGAGTAACCGGGGTCGGTGAGAAGGCAGCCGCCGGCGGGGGCCGGAATCCTGCTGATCCCCATCTCCTTCGCCAGGGCGATCTGGGGTTTTCGGCTTCTTCCGGAAAGACCCAGCAGCATACTCCTGTTCACCAGCCCCTGTTCCTCAACGGCAGTGGGCTCCATCAGGAGAGCGGACAGGGGCCTCAGCAACCTGTCCTCGGTGTTTGAAAGGTTTTTCACCCGATTCAGGCTTCCCCGGTTCTGGCTCATGGGGCGCTGGCCCAGAACCTCGCCGGAAAAGATGAAATCGAACGATTCGGCCCGGGCCAGCCTCCAGAGGTTTCTGAACATTGCGGCATGGCAGTCCACGCAGGGGTTCATGTTGCTGCCGAACCCCGAGGGCGGCTCTTTGAGTATTTCCATTATTTCTTCGGTGAAGTCCAGTTCTCTCCAGGGGACGCCCAGCAAGGCGGCCCCCTCCCGGCCCTGCCGGGATGAGAAGAAGGGGCTGTCGAAGGTGGCGAGGTGGACCTCGATGCCCTGATCCATCAGAAGCCTGGAAGCCAGGAGCCCGTCCAGGCCGCCGCTGAAAGAACCAAGGGCTTTTGCTCTCACTTCAGCACCCTCCATCCGTTCCTTTCCGCCATCCTCATCATTCGCCTGCCGGGCCGGACGGCAATCGCCTGGCCGCATTCGCTCATAAGGTGAGTGTCGGAAACCGAGTCGCCCAGGGCCAGAGTATTCTCCGGGTGAACACCCTCGTCAGCCATCAGAGAACGGCCAATATCCGCCTTCGCCTTCCCCCAGGGGCGCGGACCCCGTATTCCGCCGGTGAAACGGCCTCCTCTTTCCTCGGGTACGCTTCCCACGAAGCCGTGAAAGCCGATCAGAGAAGCGATTCTGCTGACCAGGGGTTCAAGGGAGGCGGATACCAGGTAGAGCCTTGCTCCCCCGCTGACGGCTTCGCCGAGAATTGCCGCCACTTCAGGGACAATCGCCGCCTTGAGGACGGGAAGAAGAAGTTCCGCCGACTCGTGGACAACCTTCGGCGAAAGCCCCCGAAGGTATTCGCGGTTCCAGCCCTTTCCTTCCCGAACTGTTTTTGCCGGATGCAGCAGATAGGCAATAATGAACCTGAGCGCGTTTCCCGCCGGAAGCGTACGCTTCCTGAGCATAAGGCGCACCAGCTCTTTCTCGGTGGAACATGAAAGCAGCGTTCCGTCCAGATCACAGATCACCAGCCCGGCTTTCAATCTGTAAGCGACACCCCTCTTCCGGTTCCCGGAGTGTTGTCGAAAACTTCCACCACATGCACCAGTATTCCCGGGAACAACCTGGGGAAGGCTCCGTGAAAGTAGGAGTGGGCGATGTTGGTGTATTCAACGATGTCTTTCGGGTACTCACCGGCGTCGGGGTCTTCCGGGTGCACCAGTTGCCCGATACCCCGAACCTCATAGGACTTCCGGTCCAGAAAGACCAGTGAGGTCACGGGCTCGCTCATGAGGTTGAGGAAGGTATGGGTTTCGAAGTCGGGAGTTGAATAGAGCTCAAGGGTGATGAGCTTGGTAAGGTCGAAATTGCCTGCATCACCGTACATTTCATGCAGGAACTCAAGCTTTGCCGGCATGGATTCCCCCATGGTTTCATTCATGATTCGGATCTTGTCTCTGATCAGCTCCCGCCGCGGGCAAAGCCCCATTCCCTTGAACGCGTTGTTTACTTCAAGGATGCTGTCTTCCCTTCTGTGGCCCAAGGTGGCCATGGCGGCGTTGTGGGGGCCCGCCAGCGAGGGTGGTGAACCTCCCTGCCCCGAAACCATTCTTCGAAGGTTTTCCAGCATCTCCTGCCTTGCCTCCAGATTCCAGTCGGTGAAACTTCGCGGAAGCCTTGCAAGGCTGTAATCGTGCCATACCCCGTTTACCCTGGCCCTTACAACCCCTGTTGCCTCTCCGGAAGCGTCCACACAGTCCTGGTGGAAAAAGTCGCCTGTCCAGAATCCACTCATGACCATTCCTTCCAGGTTTCCGGCAAAAACCGGTGCGCCGGTGAATGAGGAAACCAGGGCGGCGCCCCCGAGTTTGCCCGCCTTTTCAAGGAACTGTCTGCGGTTCATTCTTTCTCCTGGCAATTCAAGGCCTCCCTCCACTGGCGGTAATCGAAAGCAATTGGTTATTTTCACCTTTACCACACTGAACTCTACCCGAAAGGAACGCACCTTGTCCAGGCTTTTGGAACTTGCCCGCGAAGGCGACCTGTTGAAGCTCACAGATGAATGGACCGATGCTCTTCTCAAATCGCCCCCCCCGGGGGAACTCCTTGATGCTCTGGAAATTCTGACCGCCGCGGGAAAAACCGGCGACGCGCTGCAGCTGGCGGAAATCGCAGCCGAGGAACTGGATTCATCCGGCTCCGGGCATACACTTGAGTTTGTTTCCGGCGCCGCCCGGATGTTCGAACGGTCGCCGGCACTCCGGCGAATTCTTGTGGAATGCCTGAGGGATGCTTTCATTGTCTACGAACCCCTGGAAAGATTTCTGGAGAAGAGCGGGCTTCTGAACGACGCAAGACCGCTGAACGCCTCCTGGAGCAGAATGGAAAACCTGCTCAGGCTTCAGGAGAACTCGTTCCTGCTTCACCCCACCTACGGCCCCGGCAGAATAGTCAGGGTAACCCGGTCCGCTTTCACCGTTGACTTCCAGAGGTCCAGGGATCACGACATGACACTGGACGCGGTAGTGGAAACCACCAAGCCCGTAGAGGACCACTCGATCTTCGTCCTTGCCTGGCGGAATCCCGCGGCTCTGGACCAGCTTCTTCTTTCCGGGGGAGCCCCGTTGCTGGACAGGGCAATGAAGGATCTTGCAAGCCACGGCAAACTCACCAGGTCCGGAGTGTCCGCCGCCCTTGATGGCACCGGGCTCGACTCTGGTCTGGTCTGGAAAAGCCTTTTCACCAGCGTCAAAAACGCCGATGGGTACATTCTTCTGGGGGAGGAAGTGTTTCCCCGGAAGGGAGCTTCCACCACCGAAAGAATCAGAAGCCTGCTTTCGCAACGCAAACCGGCCCTTTCTGAAAAGGCAAAGCTTGTGACAAGCCTTCTCGAGTCCGCCCCCGGAGTTCCGGGGGAGGAGTTGAAATCACTGATACCCCTGATCTGTCAGGGAAAATGCATTGAGCCCGGGGCAGCCTTCGAACTGGTCTGGCTCCTTGGTGGCAGGGCCATTCCCGGGGAGTTCACCGATCTTGCAGAGGGACTCCTTGAGACAACCGCCTCCAGGGTAATCCGGGCCCTCTCGGAAATGCAGGGCATTCCAGGCAGGAAGGCCTACCTGGCCCTTTATCTTTCGTCATCTCCTGGGCATGACCAGCTTTGCGAACTGATGGACAACCTTCCCAGGGGGCTGCGGCTGGCATGCAGGGATATACTGAAGGACACCGATCCCTCTTTCCTGGCAGGCTATCTGGCCGCGTCCCTGTCAGACCCAACCCGTGTGGAAACACACATGTGGGCTCTTGAACAGGCAGCGGAAGCAGGAGACATCCTGCCGCCGGATGACATCACCGGACAGATTCTTTCGAACATGCACCGGGCCCGGTCGGAAACCCAGAAGCGTCTGTGCCGAATACTGATGAACACCCTGCGTCCTTCTTTCGAAAGCCATCTCGCCGGGCTGGACACCCGAAGGCTCGAGAGGCTTGCGGAAGACATGGATCTGTTGGGCAGTGCCCACGAAACCGGCCTTCTGCTGGTGGTCAGAAGGCAGCTTAGCAGCCGCAAACTCGAGGGTTCCTCGCTCCGGAGGCATTTCTGGGAGACTTCCGCTATCTTTTCCAGCCCCTCCGCCATTGGAAGAATGCACGACGGAATAATGAAAATTCAGCAGAAGGAGATTCCAGCCGCCGCCGCAGCCATTGCGGAAGCCGCCGCCCATGGAGACCTTTCTGAAAACGCCGAGTACAAGGCGGCCATGGAAAGACGCGATCTTCTGCTTGACAACCTGGACAGGCAGAGAACCATGCTGTCGCTGTTGCGGCCCTATCCGGAACAGGATGTGTCCGACCGGGTGGTTTCACCGGGCACCAGCGTCACGATCGAAGCACTGGATGACTCCGGCGACTGCCGGATTCTTGGAATCGTGGGACCCCTGGACTCCGATGAGGAACGGGAATGGATAAACTATCAGGCCCCTCTTGGGGCAGCCCTTCTTGGAAGAGCCTCCGGAGACACCGTTACTCTGCCGGGGGACGGAAGGAACTGGAGGGTGTCCGCCATCTCGGTGATCAGGGAGGTGTTTTCATGATCTGTGGCAACTGCGGTCATGAATACCCCGACAGGGTGGGCTTCGGGTCGGTTTGCGACAAATGCTGCTCGTGGCTCCACACCTGCCGGAACTGCTCCCTGTTCCTCAGAGATTCGGGAGGATGCAGGTCACTCACCACCGAGTACACCGGCCCCGCCGACGAAAAGAACTTCTGCGAAGAGTTCTCACCCGCCTCGAACCCTTCAGAACCGGATGGACAACCCGGCGCCGCGGAACGGTTCGACAGGCTTTTCGGAGAAGGGGGCGGGTGACTGTTGAGGGTACTGATAGCATCTTCATCAACAATTCCCGGATATTCCGGCGGCTGGACAACACCCCTCGACCTCCTGGGAACCGGGCACCAGGCCTTTTATCTGATCAGCCACTGCCGTCCCGGCCTCAGAAGGACGGAAGGAGTTCCTTACCTGGGCCTCGGGCTCCGGGGCAGGCGGTTTTCCCGGGCGTTTCCCGAACGGGTCCGGTGCAAGTTGGAGCGGGAGCTGGTGCCCCGGGCGATAAAGCAGGTTTTCCGCAGGTTCAAAGCGGATTTCGTGATGTGTCTCGACGAGGACGCCGGTCTGTCCGCCATGAAGACAGGGCTGCCCTATGTCATGCGTTTCCATGTGGACACCCGCCCTGACCTGAGACCGCAAGACCTGGAACTGCTTCTGAAGAACGCCCTCTTCAGCACCGCCTGCAACAGCACCAGCATTCCCGGCGCCGTAACCCTGTTTCATAACGAAGACCTCTCCAGATTCTCCTTCTCCGGGCCCGCGAAACCCGAGAGAGCGCTGCTCCTCAGCGTTCTGAACCAGCAGAGGCGTCCCCTGGAGTTCATCGAGGGAGTCATGTCTTCCCGTTCCATGAAGGGCGATATCATCGGAACAGGCCCGATGAGGGAAGAAGTGGCAGGAAAATGCGCCGCAACCGAAGGCAGGGTAAGGCTTCTTCCGCCAGTGTCCCGGTTGCGGACCGGAGAGCTTTCCGGCAGGTACCAGATCGGGGTTGCGACCCTGGCACCCAGAGACCGTCCCATGTATCAGATGAAGATCAACATGTACATGGCTTCCGGCATGCATGTTCTTACAAGCCCCTGGACCGAAGCGGCGCACCTGGCGCCGGATCTTGTGGAGATCTTCAGGGATACCCAAGAGCTTTCGGAGAAGATGGACGATATTCAGGACAACTGGGAAGCCCTTGAGGACCGGCGGCGCAGAGCCCGGGACTGGGTGAACGAGCAGTACTCCATAGAAACCCCGAGAAAAATCTTCAACGATCTTCTGACGAAGCATTTCCCCGGTCGGCAAGTTTCTTCCTGAGCATCGCCACGAAACCGGACAGTGTTCCGCATCCGAGAACGATCAACGCCAGAATGTAGGCGGAAAAACCTGATACGGCGTAGACCGCCAGCCTGCCGGCTCTGGCCGAGAGGGATGCGTCGCCCTCGAAGGGAATCAGCCTCTGGATCAGAATGACCGCCCCGGTCATGATACCCATGGCGGAAAGCATTCGAACCTGTTCAGGCAGTATCGACCTGAGGCCCAGCCCCCCAAGCTTTCGGGACAGGGCCCAGGTCTGGTAGAAGGCCTTCAGTGTGGAAGACAGGGTGGTGGCCAGGGCAAGGCCGCCTATTCCCATGGGACCTATCAGGATGAAGTTCAGCAATACATTCACCACAAGGCCTGTCACGCCGATGACCACCGGTGTCGTGGAGTCTTTCAAGGCGTAGAAAGCCTTCGCGGTCAGGGTGAAAAGGCCGCTTCTCAGCAGCCAGGGGGCGCTGAACGCCAGGGCAAATGCCACATATCGGGCGTTTTCAGCGGTGAAGCTGCCCCTTTGAAAGAGTACGCTGACCAGGGGGAAGGAAACAGCGGTGAGAAAAGCGGCCAGGGGAAACATCAACATGGATGTCTGGTTGAGACCCGTACGCAGCTGTCCCTTCAGAAACTCCTGCTCGCCCCTGGCGGCTCCGGTTGCATAGCTTATCTCCGCCATGACCGCAAAGGGCGCGAACGCCACGGTGAACGCTATGTTTTTTATCCTCTCCGCGTAGTCCAGAGCGGTTATTGAACTCGGCATGAGGAACGAGGCAAGTATCTTGTCCGCCACCGGTCCCAGGAAGCCCGCCAGTGTTCCCAGCACTACCGGAACAGCCATTCGAAACAACTGGGTGAGATGGACATCCTTTTCCAGCACAGGCTGCGGACGGTAACCGCTTCTGACTGTTTTGCAGAAGACATACAGGAACGCCACCGCCACCCCGACGGTTATGGAGATGGGAAGAATCATGATTCCCCAACGGGAACCCACCACGAAAAGCATTGTTGTCGAGACGAACAGGTCGAGAACACCCGCAAGGCCCAGTGTCGAGTACCTTTTCTGGTACTGGATGAAATTGGAGAGTATTCCGTTCACTGCCCTGAGAAGCACCATGGGCAGAAGAACTTTCAGCATCGCCCCCGCCAGATGCAGCATCTCCCCGGAACCGCCGGGACTCACCGCCAGCACCACCTGCCTGGACCCGGCGAATAGAAGCGCCAGCAGGAAGACAGTCGCTATCACAACCCATGTGACGACCAGATTGACGAACTTCCCCGCGCCGTCCAGGCCCCTTTTCTCCACCACCCTGGCATAAATGGGAAGGAATGTTGATCCGAAGGAATGGGCTATGAGGTCTCTTACGAGAAATGGTACCACCAGGGCCACGGCAAAGGCATCTGTTTTCCAGTCGGCCCCGAAGAAGCGAGCGATTCCGGCGAAGCGGAGGTATGAGAGAAACGCCGTCAGAAGGTTGGTCAGTGACAGTACGGAGAATCCCATGAGTGCGCCCTGGGGTTTCGGAACCCCGGTCACTGTGTTCTGCCCGGGCCGGAGCGGGGGCACAGGCGGCTCTCTACTTGCGTTTTCGGCGGAAATCCGACCTCATGTCCTGGAAGAGATCATTCCATAGGCTCCAGGCCTGGGGCTTCTCCGCCCTGAGTTCGTACCACCTCTCCCTGGCAAGCAGATAGCAGCAGATAAGAAAAATGGTCGCCAGAAATACTTCGACCCAAATGAGGAGTTTTTTCGGACGGCTTTTCCAGCCGGGATGGCTGGGAGAATCCAGCAGACGAAGCGTTGGGTTTATGGACATCTCCTGTGCGATCATCTGCTGAAGGTTTATGGAAAGCATGGAGACCATTTTCACCTGGATTTCATAGTCGGTCTTCAGCCGGGCGTACTCCAGCATGGCAACCGGTAGAAGATCGAATCGAATCCCCACATCGCCGATCACCCCCTCGAGGTTGCCCGACTCGATGTCGCTGATCGCCCTTCTGATCGAGGCGGCTTCCGCATCCAGTTCTCTGGCGGTTGCGTTGTTTCCCGCCCGGATCCCTGCTCTGAGGGATGTGGCCGCAATTGAAGCCTCAAGGTATCTGGCCTTCATTTCGGAGAGAATTGCCATATACTGCTCCAGAACGGCGTTGGGTTCGATGAAGCCATAGTTGCTTTCGAAATCCAGAAGAGCGGTGCCTGTGGCGGCCAGCAAACTGTCCGCGGACGAAAGCCTCAGTTCCAGCAATCGTCGGTCTTCGGCCTGTCGCTCAGACAGAACCCAGGTGTTGATGCTGTCCAGCGCCGCGACGATCTCCTCGGAAACCTGAATTGAAAACTCGGGGGTGCCGGTGGTGACTTCTATCTGTATGAATCCCGAGGAGGTTGATGTGGCCTTGTAGTTTTTTCGGAAAATTTTCCTGGCCAGATACAGGGCGGTGTACGGTTGTCTCTCGTAGCGGCGGTCGAGCTTCACCGTGGTCAGGTATCCGGTGTTGAGCATGACATGGTCGATCAGCGAACTGCTGTTGAGAATGGTTACGTAAACATCGCCCAGGGTTGTCATCAGAGGCAGCGAGTAACCCATGCCTCCGCTGAAGAAGCCCGCCAGCTCACCCATCGTAAGCCCCCCCATGCTCAACCCCCCGATGCTCTGGTCTTCGGGAGGCAGAATGACGGTGGTTACGGTGTATTTCTGCGGGAGAAGGTATGTAATGATTATTGTGGGAATCATCACTATAAGAAGGCTTTTAATAACGAATCTACGGTTAAGCAACAGAAGGTACATCAGCCTTGCCGGTATCTTTTGCATGACGATTATCTACTCCCTCAGGGGTTCCGGGCTGCGTTCACGCCCGTGACGGTCATCGGTGTTATCTGTGTTAATATAAGAGTTGTCAGCGCTTTTCATGCCCAGCACCGCCAGCATTCCCAAAAGGATCCAGAAAAAAGTGCCGGTCTGCGGCCATTGGAGAAGATTGTCCACAAGCTGGTGCGAGCTGAAACCCGCGATTCCAGCCACGATTCCCACGGCGAGGTCGCTTCTTTTTCCCTTTGCTCTCACTGCCCTTAAGGAGACATAAACAGTGGCCGTCATTAGAAGAAGAAGGGAAAGGCCCGATGCGGCGCCTCCCTTCAGAAGCATGTCAAAAATCAGGCTGTTCAATCCTCCGAAGTAGTCAATCGGGTAGATGCTTCTCTGGTGTCGAACCTCCCAGAAGCTGTACAGGCTGGAGCCACTTGAAAAGTATTCCGCCGCTCCCCACCCGACCCCTGTGACGGGGTTTGCCTTGATGTCCCGGATGAAGCCCGTGTAAGTCACATACCTGTGAAGCACTGTCGCCTCGATGGCCACACTGCTCGGGTCGGTGAGCATCACCAGTTGGCGGTTGAACTTCTCTGCGTTGCCGGCCATTACCCCCACGAAGAGAATCGTGGCGAAAAAGGGAACCCATACAACTTTCCTGAATCTGTAGAACGTGTATGCGAGGCAGGACAGGGAAATTGTGAGAAAGCCTCCCCGGGAGTAGGTGTACAGGCCGTTCAGAATTCCGAGTACGACAGCTATTCCGCACAGTATGCGCCAGTTCTTTTCCTTGAAGTGGAACGCCGCCGCGAGAACCGTGGGCACTACCAGCTCAAGGAAGCCCGCGTATGCGTTTGCCCCTCCCCTGAAGGTTGCGTACGCGCGACCGGCGATGGCATAGCCCGACGCCACCTCACCAATGGACCATGCCGCTCCTGAAAGAAACTGGTAAGCACCGTAGACGGAGATGACAAGCAGTGTCACGACCAGGCTTTTCAGCAGCCTGTCAAACCAGTCCGGTTTTGAGTACCAGTCAATGATTATGAGTGGAAAGAGAACCGGAACGAAAAACTTGTGTGCTTCTCGAATGGCATTCATGGTGTGCTGGCCGTGAACATGAATCGAGACAAAGATGGAGACCACCTGGGCAATGTATGAAGCCATGACCAGCCAGAGAAAAAGGTTCATTCGGGGTATGGGATCGAGGGTGGCCGCCTTGGCGAGGAAATAGACCA
>CAZUXA010000012.1:56488-58552 GCA_964624405.1 uncultured bacterium
TCGCGCCCTTTTGCCCACCCTGTCAGCCAGAGCCCTGTCTTCAAAGATTCTTCGCATCTTCTCCGCCGCATCGTCGGTATCCGGCACTGCCCAGAGTGATCCCTCTTCATAGGGTGGATCTTCCGACTCCAGCGGGGCGAGGCGGAAGTCTACCGGAAAGGAGTTCCCCACGTTCATGAAATCCATGTTTCCGCTCCATCCCGTTGCCACCACGGGTTTCCCCGCCGCCATGCCTTCCGCTATTCCCAGGCCGAACCCCTCGGCCCGGTGAAGGGAAACGAAAGCGTCGCAGGATGCCAGCAGTTTGGAACGGTTCCTGTCGGTGAGCACCTCGTCGATGAAAGTCACCCTCAGGTCGCGGCAAAGATCCTTCATCCGCTTCCGTTCTTCGGGTCTGCGGGCTCCGTTTATGGACTTGATCACAAGCCGGGCGGGCTCGGTTGGGTCGAAGGCCTTCCCGAAAGCTTCAATGACCCCGCAGGGGTTTTTCCTGATGGGAGAGCTGTTGAAATCGAAAGAAAAAAGAAAAATGTACTCATCGGGACTCAAGCCGAACAGATTTCGGTCCGGAGCCTCTTCTGAAGTTTCAACCGCATGGGGGATAACCAGCACAGGAACCGGGGAAGCCATGGTTATGCCCCGGGCCATGAAGCTGCCGCCCACCCAGATCTCGTTCACCAGGTTGAACCGATCGTACCATCTGGCCGGGAACACAGGTGTTTCCCACGCCCAGATGCCAATGGTGTATCTGTTTTCGAAGAACTCACGCCCGGCGAGATGCCAGAAGTTGTAGATAAGGTCGGGGTTGATGTGAATGATGTTCACAGGGTGCGGGAAGTTTCTCCGCTTCAGGGGGGCTGACAGATCGTGGGAACCCGACTTCTCCCATCCTGGAAGCAGCGCTTCGGCATCGACGGTGGAAACCTCGAATCCCTGCTCCCTCAGAGCCTTCACATAGCCCCTGGCGGCTTGACCCAAGCCCAGGGCCGCGCTGACAAACCCGGCGTAATTCACTCCCTGAATGCTTTTCGGGGGCTTTGAAGGGGTGGTGTTCAGAGTTCTCCTTCCGGTGTGCCGCGAACATGATGGGGAGGAGTAATATATTCCCTCAATGGACGGCATCAGCAAAGCGGCCAGGCTCTCAATGTTCCACATGCTTCCCAGTGGCGGCGGAGCAAGACTGGCCGCCCAGAACCTTGACATTCTCAAGAACAGGTTTGTCTGGTCGGTCAACCGGGTCGACGGGGCGGTGGAACTGCCTGTTCCAGAGGGAGTTCCGAGCCGCTGCCACCGGTTTCCCGGGGGCGGCCGGCTGAAGGGGGCCGCAAGGCTTTTCGCGCCCTGGGTTCTCCGGGCGAGGCTCAGGGCGTTCAGAACAGTGTGCCGCGGGGTCGCGGAGCATATGAGTTCCGAAGGAGACATGGCGCTGGTCCACAACAGCATGGTGATCGCCGCGCCCCCGGTGCTGGATTACCTGGGCATTCCCTCGGTTTACTTCTGCTACGAATACCCCAGACACCTGTACGAGAAGGATTGTGTTCACCGAACCGGAAGCCGATTGGGAGACCTGCTTCTCCTTCCCCTGGAACGGGCAGAGAGGCGCGAGGACGCGGCTTCGATGAAGAATGCCGACAGGGTTGTGTCTTTTTCGCCCTACATGAGGGGGAAACTGAACGCGATCTATGGTGTTGACTCGGCCATGGTCTTTCCCGGAGTGGATTCCAGCTACTTCTGCCCGGGCGGCGACTGGTCCGTTGGAACACATCTTCTTTCTGTGGGGGCATTGTGGCCCTTCAAAGGCCATGATTCGGCGATAAGGGCCTTATCTCTCCTTCCCCGGAACAGACGCCCTCCCCTGGTTATAGCCGCCGACCGGCAGTTTCCCCGGTACCGTAAGGGTCTTGAGCGGCTGGCCGAGAGGTCGGGGGTGAACCTTTCGATTGTAACCAACATAAGCGATGAGCACCTCAGGGACCTGTACCGGAACGCCATGGCGGTACTGTGTTTTCAGATCAACGAACCCTACGGACTGGTGCCTCTGGAAGCCATGGCCTGCGGAAGACC
>CAZUXA010000012.1:58652-72831 GCA_964624405.1 uncultured bacterium
AATCTCCTGTACACCCGATGTCGTGTGTGGTATTTTCCCGGGACCATGGCCATATCGTGTTTTCGTACACTGATGGGAGAGCCTTAACAACATGGGCAAACTCGTACTGATAACCGGCGGCGCCGGTTTCATCGGGTCTCACTTTGCAGACCGTCTTCTTTCCTCGGGATACAGGGTAAGGGTTTTCGACTGCCTTGATCCCCAGGTTCACGGTTCAGAGAGGGCGCGTCCATCGTATCTGTCCGGGGATATCGACCTGATCAGGGGGGATGTCCGGGATGGGGAAGCGGTGTCCAAAGCCCTTGAAGGAGTTGAAATTCTGGTGCATTTCGCCGCCGCCGTCGGGGTGGGGCAGTCCATGTATGAGATATCCAGGTACACCTCCGTCAACTCCCTGGGCGCCGCGGTTGTGCTGGAAGAAGCGCTGAAACACCGGGATTCCCTGAGCAGAATGCTTGTTGCCAGTTCCATGTCGATATACGGAGAAGGAGCGTACAACTGCCCCGGCTGCGGAAAGGTGAATCCCGGGATCAGGGCTCCCGAGCAGCTTGCGCTGCATGAATGGGAGATGCGTTGTCCCGGGTGCGGCAGTATCTGCACGCCCATACCCACCCCTGAAAGCAAGCCCCTGGCGCCGACCAGCGTGTACGCGGTGGGAAAGCGTGACCATGAAGAGCTGTTTCTATCCGTTGGCGATGCCTACGGGATTCCAACCACGGCATTGCGCTTTTTCAATGTCTACGGGGAGAGGCAGGCCCTGTCCAACCCTTACACCGGAGTCGGCGCGATTTTCGCGTCAAGACTGCTGAACGACCGGTCACCGGTGGTGTTTGAGGACGGAGGACAGAGTCGCGACTTCATCCACGTGAAAGATCTTGTCCGGGGATGTGAAGCCGCTCTCCGGAACAGCAGCGCCCATGGCAGGGTGTTCAACCTGGGAACCGGAACTCCGGTCACCATCATTGAGATTGCCCGGGCGATCGCCTCGGAGCTTGGCAAATCGCGCATACCCTTCGTTGTCAACAACCAGTTTCGGGCGGGAGACATCAGGCACTGTTTCGCCGATACCTCGCTGGCTGAGTCCCTGCTGGGATTCACATCGGAGATTCCATTCAGAGACGGCGTACGCGAGCTGTGCCGGTGGGTCAAAGACCAGAGTTCAGTAGACATGGTGGACAAAGCAACCAGAGAACTCACTGAGAGAGGCCTGGCCAGGTGAGCATGAAACTCCTGCTGGACGCCAGGGCCGCCCGGCAGACTGCAGACGGCATCACCAGGTTCTCCCTTAACGCAACCCGCGCACTCGAACGGCTTCGAGGGCAGTGGAAGCTCTCTGTTCTGGTTCATCCTTCCGGGTGCCGCCACTTCGAACCATTGAATGTTGAACTGGTGCCGTGCTCGGTTCCGCGCTTCGTGCCCGGCGAGAACCGCAGGCTCATTCCGCTTTTCCGGAAGCTCTCTCCCGATGTGTATCTGAACTATTCGATGGCAGGCCCCACACCTGAGAATGTTCCCACTCTCGTCACCGTCCATGACCTGATGGTTCTCAGCGTTCCATGCTATTTCGGCAACGGCATGATAAGAAACGCGATTTCCCGCAAAGTTTTTCATAACGCGATACTGAGAAGCGTTCAGCATGCTTCCGCCATCGCGGTTCCCAGCGCTGTAACCGCAAGGGAGGTTAGAAGAAGGTTTCCCGGCGCGGCGGACAAGGCCTTCGTAACCGGGGAGGGACAATCTCTTTTCGCGCCTGGCGAAGGTGTGGTTACGGGCAGGGAAGCAGGCCCGCTTCTGTATGTGGGGAACGCCAGGGCATACAAAAACCTTCCCCGTCTTCTCACCGCCTACGGCAGGGTATGGGCGATGAATCGCGGCATTCCTCAGATGATCATGGTGGTTCGCAGGGATCGAGCGTTTCGGGGTTTCAAAACACATCTCGACTCCAACCCCGCCCGAAAGAACATATCCGTTGTCTCCGACGCCGGAGATCAGCAGCTTCGACATCTTTACCTCTCATGCCGTGGGCTTGTCATGCCGTCAGTCTGCGAAGGTTTCGGCCTGCCCGCCCTGGAAGCAATGGCCGCCGGCGCGCCGGTAATGGCCTCCAGGGCAACAGCGCTGGAGGAACTTGTCGGGGATGCGGGGCTGCTGGTGAACCCCCATTCGGTAATCGACATTGCCAGGGGAGTCGCCCTGCTGGCCCGGGCGGACGCCGGGGAAATCGGAAGGATGGGCCTCGCGGGGATGACCCGGGCTGCGGCCTTCACCTGGGAAAAGGCGGCCAACGCCTTCGTCTCGGTAATCGAGGGCATTGCATGAGGGTCGCGGTGGTGAATCCCCCCTTTATGGACCGTCGATTTTCCAGAACTTCCAGATCACCGGCCATCGTAAAGAGCGGCACCATGTACTGGCCCTTCTGGCTGGCATACCTGGTGGGAGGGCTGGAGAGGGAGGGACACATCGTTCTCTTTCTCGACTGCCCCGCCAGGGGAATCTCCAGAGAACACCTTCCCGGGGTCCTTCGGGATTTCAAGCCGGAGATGGTGGTGCTTGATACCTCAACCCCCTCGATAGGAAGCGACATCCAGGTGGCGGGTCTGATAAGGGCAACACTTCCCGAAGCAAGACTGGTGCTGGTTGGAACCCATGTCAGCGCGCTGCCGGATCAGGTTCTTGCCCTGGCTCCTTTCGTTGACGCGGTTGCTGTGGGGGAGTACGACCTGTCACTGCTCCGGGTGGCGAACCGGGAGGAAATGAAGTCTGTTCCCGGGCTGGTGGTTAACACGCCGGACGGGCCGGTTGCCACAGGCCCTCCGGCTCTCGTTCGGGACCTTGATACCCTGCCCTTTCTTGCTGATGTGTACAAAAGGCACCTCAGACCCGAGGATTACTTTTTCGCCGCCGCGCGGTATCCCAGCGTCATGACCATCACCAGCAGGGGATGCCCCTTCAAGTGTTCATTCTGCGTATGGCCCCAGGTGCTGCATCCCGGGGGGTACCGGGCCAGAAGCCCTGAGAATGTGGCGGAGGAGTTCGCGCTTATTGCCAGGTATTTTCCACAGGTTCGGGAGATCGTTATCGAGGATGATACATTCAGCGTTGACAGCGAGAGGGTTGAAGCGGTTTCAGCCGCGATCGCCGCCGGGGGTAACCGGCTTCCCTGGACCGCGAATACAAGGGCGAATCTTTCCCTCTCCGCCATGAAGACCATGAAATCCGCCGGGTGCAGAATGCTTGTGGTCGGATACGAATCCGGAAGCCAGACCATTCTGAACGCGGTTTCCAAAGGCACAACTGTGCGGCAGAACCTCGAGTTTTCCGCAAGGGCCAGAAAAGCCGGGCTTCTGGTTCATGGCTGTTTCATGGTGGGGAATCCCGGTGAAACCCGTGAAACCATGGAGCAAACACTCTTCATGGCCATGAAGCTGAAGCCGGACACCGCCCAGTTCTTTCCCATCATGGCCTATCCGGGCACCCGTCTGTATGAGAAATTCCATCGGGAAGGCTGTCTTCGCACCGACGATTTCTCGCAATGGCTTACCCCGGATGGCCTTCACAACTGCGTGGTGGATCTTCCCGGCCTGCCCGCCGAAGAACTGGTGAGCTTCTGTAATCAGGCAAGGAAGAAGTTCTATCTCAGGCCATCCTACCTGGCCTCCAAGATGCTTCAGTCCCTTCTGCACCCGGCCACCGAGGGAAGACGGAACCTGAAGGCGTTTGGAACTTTCAGAAAACACCTCTTCAGAGGCGGGAAATGAGAAAGTTCCTCGTGTTTCTTTCAGTTGCAATAGACTCGATGGCGGTCTTTCTCGCCATGTTCATTGCGGGGTCGATCAGGTTCCATTCGGGAATCTTCCATGGGGCCTCGCCCATTCCACCCCTTATCATCGCGTCGGGAAGCGTTCTGTCAGTACCGCTCTGGATCAGCCTTTTTCTCGTGACCGGAATCTACAGAATGCGGTGGGACCTTGGCTGGGCCGACGAAATGAGCCTTGTCTTCAAGCAGATCACCGGGGGGATGGTGCTTATCTCCCTTATCGCCTTCCTGGTAAGCCCCGGGGTTTCAGTGGGAAGATGGATCTTTTTCATCTACTACGGCCTTCTCATGCTCCTGGTTTTCGTGGGAAGGGCAGTTTCAAGGCTCATCGAAAGGCGCCTTGCCAAGAAGGGCGTAATCAGGCGAAACGCCCTTGTCATCGGGCTGGGGAAAAAGGCCGAGGAGCTTGTTTCCTTTGTCGAGGCCAACAGGTCTCTTGGTTACAGAATAGTGGGTTTTGTTGCGCCGCCGGGAGAGTATCCCGGGGAGAGCGTGGCCGAAAGGTTTGCCGGCGAGATCAGCGAGCTTGAAACCCTGATCGAAAAATATGAAGTGGAAGAAATCCTTGTCACCATCGCTTCGAATTTCCACGACGATATCCTGACCCTGCTTCTTCCAGCAACCGGACGGGGACTGAAGGTAAAGGTAGTTCCCGACCTTTTTGATGTTATCGCGGGTCATGTCCATTCTACCCAGATTCTGGGCCAGCCTCTCATGGAGCTTCTTCCCCAGCGGCTCAAAAGCTGGGAACGGCTTATCAAAACGGTAATGGACTTCAGTATCAGCCTGACGGTTCTGGTGGCGGGGATGCCGTTATGGATACTGGTGGCGCTGTTGGTTGTACTGGACAGCCGGGGCCCGGTTTTCTATACACAGACCCGGGTCGGAAAGGGCGGACGGCATTTCCGAATCGTCAAGTTCAGAAGCATGGTTCAGGATGCGGAAAGCGGCTCGGGCGCTGTGTGGGCCGGCAAAAATGATCCCCGGGTTACAAGAGTGGGATCTCTGCTGAGAAAGACCAGAATCGACGAGATTCCACAACTGCTGAACATCGTTTCCGGTCACATGTCCCTGGTGGGTCCCAGGCCCGAGCGGCCCGAGATTATCTCTCAGCTTCGGGAAGTGTTTCCCTTCTACAACAAGCGGCTTACCATCAAACCCGGGCTGACCGGCTGGGCCCAGGTCAAGCTGGAGTACGATTCCACGCTGGAGGATGTTTCGGAAAAACTGAAATACGACTTCTTCTACATTGAAAACCAGTCACTGTTTCTCGATGTTGAGATTCTTCTGAGAACGGTGAAAGTTGTACTCACGGGCGCAGGCGCCCATTGATTCCGGGAAAGGAGACCTGATGAAGGTCCCCATGCTTGACATCGCGAGGCAGCATGAGCCGATTCTGGATGAGTTGAAAGCCGCATTCAGCGAGGCGCTTTCAACATCCCGTTTCATAAAGGGCCCGGAGCTTGAGGCTCTTGAAAGCGAGTTTGCCGCCTACTGTCACACCCGAAGGGCTGTGGGGTGCGCCTCGGGAACCGACGCGCTTATCCTTGCCCTTCAGGCGGTGGGCCTCAGAGAGGGCGATGTGGCGGTTACCACCCCCTTCAGCTTCTTCGCCAGCGCCGGCGCGATCGTCAGGGCCGGAGGTGTTCCCGCGTTCGTGGACATAAGGGGTGATACCTTCAACATGGACCCCCGTGAGCTGGAATCCTGGCTCAACAGGAACTGCGCGTCAACCGACAGGGGCGTTGTTCACCGGGCGATGAAAACCAGGGTTGCCGCGGTGATTCCGGTTCACCTTTTCGGCCAGACCGCGGACATGGATGAGATAATGCGAATAGCCCGGCGCTGGGGGCTTCCCGTGGTTGAGGACGCCTGCCAGTCCATAGGCGCTTCCTGGAAGGGTGCTCCGGCGGGTTCCCTTGGCGATGTGGGATGCTTCAGTTTCTTTCCGTCCAAGAACCTGGGCGCCCTGGGCGACGGGGGTATGCTGTCTACCAACGACCCGGAACTGGCGGACCGGCTGCTTCTGCTCCGGGAACATGGGGGTCAGGGCTACATTCACTCCACCGTGGGCACCAACAGCAGGCTGGACGCGCTCCAGGCGGCCTTTCTTCGAATCAAGCTCCGGCGGCTGGACAATTGGCACGAGGGTAGAAGGAAGAACGCCGGTGTATACGACGAAGCGTTTCGGGGCATGGAGGGTGTAAAGACCCCGGTAGTGATCCCCGGAGCGGAGAGCGTTTTCAACCAGTACACCATCAGAACCGAAAACCGGGATGGCCTTCTTGCCCATTTGAAGTCACTGGATATAGGCTGCGCGGTTTACTACCCTCTATGCCTGCATCTCCAGAAGTGTTTCGACTGTCTGGGTTACCGGATCGGAGATTTTCCCGTTGCGGAAGCATGCAGCGCAGATGTGATTTCGCTGCCTGTGTTCGCGGAGCTTTCGGAAGCAGAGATTGAAACGGTCATATCGGCGGTGAAGGGCTTCCACGGTCAAAATGCGCAACAGGGCCAGTAGTTTCCGTCACGCCTTCAGGGGGATAGTGGTTTTGATCAGATGCCAGGCCAACGCCAGAATTCACGCGGCCGTTCTGGTTCTGGTGGTGGCCGCCGGCATCCATGCCGGGTTGCGCCCGCTGGAATGGGCCCTGATTGTTCTCGCGTCAGCACTTGTCTTTTGTGCCGAAGCCATGAACACAGCTCTGGAAACCCTTTCTGACCGGGTTGCCCCGGAAAGGCATCCCATGATCCGCGACGCGAAGGACGCCGCCGCGGCGGCGGTTCTGCTCTCATCGATCGGGGCCGCCATTGTAGGGGCTCTGGTTTTCATTCCAGCGTTCATCCGCCGTTGATGGAGGAGCAATGATAGACAAGCATCTGTTACGGAACGAACCTGAAAGGGTGAAGCAGGCGGTTCTGGCCAGGAAATGCGTCTGTGAAATCGACGAATGGCTGTCCCTGGACGAGGAGCACCGGGTATTGTCCAACCAGGCGGACGGGCTGCGGGCAGTGCGGAACGCGTTGAGCAGAAAGGTTTCCGCCCTCAAGAAGGCTGGTGAACCCTCGGATGAAATCAGGGAGGAAAGCCGAATCGCGGGAGAGCGCATTTCATCTCTCGAACAGGAGATTAAGGCTCTCGAAAGCAGGATGCACACCGTTCTTCTCTCCGTTCCCAACATTCCCGACCCCGATGTTCCCTGCGGCGGCGAGGAGAAAAACCTTGTTCTTCGTCAGTGGGGGGAACCCCAATCCTTCGATTTCGACCCCAAACCCCACTGGGAACTGATGACGGGAGTTTACGAACCGGAGTCCGCGGGGGAAATCGCGGGATCCAACTTCATTCTGCTTCGGGGCTGGGCGGCACGGCTTCAGAGAAAACTGATCGACTGGATGCTGGACCGGCACGCGATGGCGGGCATGGAGGAGGTGTGGCCCCCCTTCCTGGCGGGAAGGGCTTCGGTGACCGCCACGGGTCAGCTTCCCAAGCTGGCGGATGACATGTATCACCTGGAGAAGGACGACCTTTTTCTGATACCCACTGGGGAGGTTCCCCTGACGAACCTTTACCGTGGGGAACTGCTTGCGGAGTCATCGCTTCCGGTCAGGTTGTGCGGCTACACTCCCTGCTTCCGCCGGGAAGCCGGCAGCTACGGCAAGGATACCAGGGGGTTGAACCGTGTTCACCAGTTCGAGAAGGTGGAGATGGTATGGCTGACCCACCCGGAGAAGTCCGTCGAAGCCCATGAAGAAATGCTTGCGCACGCATCAGGGTTGCTGGAAATGCTTAACATCCCTTACAGGGTGGTTCTGCTTGCCACGGGGGATTTGAGCTTTGCTGCGGCGAGGTGCTACGATCTGGAGATATGGTCGCCGGGACAGGGGAAGTGGCTTGAAGTTTCGTCCGTCTCAAACTTCCACGATTTCCAGGCCCGCCGGGGCGGTATTCGATACAAACCCGAAGAGGGAGGCAAGCCCCGGTTCGTCCATACCCTCAACGGCTCGGGTCTTGCCCTGCCACGGCTGATATCTGCCCTGGTGGAGATGTGCCAGAGGGATGACGGAAGCGTGGATGTACAGGGGTTAATGTCGAGGTTCATGATCCCAAAGCAATGTGGGACCGCGGAATAGCAGTTTGATCATTCCGTGGATAGCGGAAACGCCCATCAGCCAGAAGTAGTACGGCAGCAGAAGAACTGACGGGAGTTTTCCCCGGAGCGCGGCTCCAAGTACAGCCATCAGGTGAAACCCCAGGGCTGTCAGCAGCAGAACCGGGTAGATGCCCTGGGCATTCCTCAGAATGAACAGGGAAAATGTGGCAAGCAGGGCGAAAACTCCGATCTGCCAGCGCAGTATTTTGTGCAGGAGAAGCTGAAGGGCAAGCCCGAATCTGCGTCTCGACAACGCCATGAAGAAGAACCTCACCGCCATTCCAAAGTACTGGGCCACGATTCTCACCATTCTTCTGTACTGGGAGGAATCTGCTTCCGTGGGCTCCAGGGCCACGGCCTTATCGTTGAACACGCATTTACTGCCCTGCATTCGTACCATGACTCCAAGTTCGAAGTCATCGGCTCTCTTGGGTCCGGCGGGGATGCAGTACTGCTTTCTCAGGGCGAAGACCGCGCCGGTGGTGCCCAGTACCGCGCCCAGCCGGCCTCCCAGCCTTTTCAGCAGCGTTTCGTAGCGCCAGTAGGCGCTCTCACATGTTTCCTCTTCCAGGCTGTTTCGCCTTGAACCATCAACGCATCCCACGGCGGGGTCGCTGAAGGGTTCCACAAGCTGTCTGAGCGTGTCTTTCCTGAAAACCGTGTTGGCATCGGTCATCACCAGAATGCTGCCGTTCGCCATCTCCTTCAGCCTCATCATTATGTCGGACTTGCCAACCCTCTCCTCGGATCTGTACAGGCGAACTCCCGAGGGGGCATGGGCGAGCACAATGCTGTCCGTATCATCAGAAGAGGCGTCGGAGCCTACGATTATCTCGAACCTGTCTTCCGGATAATCCTGCTGAAGAAGGTTTTCGATCCTGCCGCCGATGCAGTTTTCCTCGTTTCTGGCCGATACGAGACAGCTTACCAGCGGAGGCTCGGAGTATCGGGACAGATGCCCTCTTCGGAACAACAGGGAAAGGAGGAACAGGACGGCGGGGTACCCCGCCAGTGGAACTGCTATCATGCCGACAGAAGCCCAGAATGCCCAGATTGCCACAGCTTCCAAAAGGTATCCTCCCGGGTGCGGAATGCAGTGCGGCTATCTTAAGCAGATTTGCAGCCGTCCACAACCGTTGGAGGGGTGGTTTCCCACCCCTCCAGGTGCGGCTGTCCGCCGGCTAAAGCCCGGCAACCGATACGGTTTCCGCTCCACCTCCCATGGACGAATAGGCTAAAAGCCTTCCGCCGAGAGCTTCACGAGACCGGGGATTCATCTCGAGAGCCCTCTCAAACAGGAGGAACGCGGCTTCGTGGTCACCGGCATCAAGGGCTTCCTTCGCAAAACTCACAAAGGATTCCGATGTGGCGGGAACCACCGTCTCTGTTACTGCGGCCGACAGCACCATCGGTAGAAGCACTACCATGAGTATGGCAAGTCGCTTCATACCAGCACCTCCCTGCTCCCCGATCAAACGGGGCGTTTGGCGGCCCGGCTGTCCTTCCCGAAAGGGTGAGGACCCGTGGCTTTGCGTCCCGGGATTTCTCCCGGTTTGCTTTTGTCAAACGGCGGCCCGGCTATCCTTCCGCGCATCCCCATTCGCGGCGAGGACCCGTGGCTTTGCGTCCCGGGATTTCTCCCGGTTTGCCTGGCGGCGATCTACCGCCATGTTTAGTATCAGGGTTTTACAGCGGTATGTAAAGGGTAGACAAATGGTTCGCCCCGGCGCAGGCATGTACAGTTGAAATAACCGGTTTTCAGCAGCAGGTCGCACCCCTCCTCAAGGCCGTAGAACACCCATGGATCGCGGTGTGTATCCGAACCCAGTGTGACAAGCTCACCGCCAAGAGACCTGTAAAGCTCAAGAACGGCGGTATCGGGGTAGGTTACACACTCCTTCCGCCTCAGACCGGAAGTGTTAACCTCGAGGATTACTCCCTTTTCCACCATGACACCCAGGATTTCCTCAAGCAGCCCCGGCCAGAGCCTTGTCTCGTCCAGTGAAGTGTCAAGCCCGGCAAGAGCCATTCCACGGCGGAACAGCCCCATGTGGGCCAGGATGTGAAAGAAACCGCTCCTGACCATTTCCAGCGTCTCGCGGTAGTAACCTTCCACCAGCTTCAACGGCGGTTCCTTCCGGAAAGCCTCGGGACCCAGTACGAGAAGGTCGTCCACCCAGTGAAGGGCGCCGGTGACATAATCGTATTCCCCGGCTTCAAGAACACCTCGCGCCTGCCCGAAGTACAAGTGGGGCTCACCCACCTCCACCCCGCACAGCAGGGTTGTCCCGGGGTTCAGGGCCGCCGCGTCCCTTACCGAGGCTGTGTACCTTGCCCCGTTGAAGAAACCGAAACACGGATCCAAAGGGTGGAAGTCCAGGTGCGCGATGAAACCCAGCCCCGCCAGACCCCGGACAACCGCCCTCTCCGCAAGCTCGGCCTCGGAAAGAGAAGCATCCGGCGAGTTCAGTGTGTGTACATGCAGGTCGAACAGCGGATTCATTGCCTAGAAAGAAACCCCGATGCCTACCAGAACCATACGCCATTGAAGATTGAGGGGAAGGGCGAATTCGAAGGTGAGGGATTTCGGAATCCAGGCTTCCCGCCCCGGTCCGGCAACACCGTAGACTGCCCCGGCCCGGATGCATTGATAGAAGCCGTCCTGCATTCCAGACCAGTCCCAGCTGCCGGTGGAGTCCTTCGGGATGTTTATCACGTCGGGTCCGTAGCCTGCCTCCCAGGCTCCGTAGAGCTCGAGGTCCGAACCAAGCAGATAGCCTGCGGCAATGGCCCCCCTGGCGCCTATCACCTTGGCGGGAATCACATAGTTTGCGCTGACGCTTACGGAAACCGCCTCCCGAAGGCTCGGGTTCAAGAGGGCGATTCTGGCCTGGGGGCCAAGACCATAGCCGAAGGCGGCGAAACCAAGGTCGATACCCCGGGCGGCTCCTGTCATGAATGAGAAGGAGGGGCTTATCGGAATGTCGTCCTCGCCCGAGGCATCCGCCTGCCGGCGGTCTTCGCTGCTGAGATATGCCGGAAGCCCCACGCCGCCTGAAACCGACATGTCATTCTCACCAAGAGTGCGGGCTCCGAGAAGTGACCCGTAGTAGCATCCCGAGGATAACAGGAATAAAGAAGCGATACTCGCCAGGGTTTTTCCAATCACATTCCCCCCCTCTCTCACCCGTATATTATCTTCATAACGGTGCTTGCATGCAATCGACATGATGAAGGGAGTTTTCGCATGAAGAACGGAAAGGCCGCGATGATTCTTTCCGGGTGCGGCGTAAAGGACGGAACCGAGATCCACGAAGCGGTTTCCGCTCTCATCGCGTTGGAGAACGGCGGATACAGCATAGTGTTCACCGCGCCGGACATTACCCAGGCCAGGTCTCACAACCATCAGACCGGAGAAGCGGAAAAGCCTCGCAGCGTCATCGCTGAAGCAGCCAGAATCGCCAGGGGACCCGTTGTTCCACTTGACTTGCTGGATCTGGGCTCGGTGGATGTACTGGTGATTCCCGGGGGCCTGGGAGCCGCCACGACTCTTTGCGATTTCGCCGAAAAGGGCAGTGAGTGTACCGTAATCCCGGTGTTGGACAAGTTGATATCCGCAGCTTTTTCCCGGGGTGTTCCCATTGCCGCCATGTGCATTGCTCCGGTCATCCTGGCAAGGTGCATTCCCGGTGTCACCATAACTTTGGGTAATCACCCCGAAACTGTGAGAGCCGTGGAGAAGATGGGAGCGGTACACGAGGAGTGCGAGGTTGATCAGGCTGTGGTGGATGTGGAAAACCGGGTTGTAACCACTCCCGCCTACATGCTGGCGAAAGGGCCGCTGGAGGTGTTCCGGGGAGCGGAGAGCATGGTCGAGGGGCTCAACTCCCTTTTGCAGTAACTTTCCCGACCGGGGCCATGTAGATCACGAATTCATCCCGACCGTCAACGCCGCACATGCGGTCGGAAAGCTCCTGATCGTAAGCCCCTATGCCGCATGTACCGGCGCCAACCGCTTCCACCGCAAGGTACAGGTTCTGGCATGCGTGCCCGGCATCAAGGGCGATGAGTTTTGGGGAGACCGGTCCGTAACGCCATTCGGTTCTGTATGGAATGGCGGTCCAGATGAACACCACGGCGGAGCTGCCGCAGAACTCCTGTCCGTTGCAGGCAGCTGTCATCTCAGCCGGTGTTGGGGTATTGCCAGTAAAAGCCAGGGCGTTGTCGAGGGGCAGGTACCGGTAGAGCCCCGGGGCCAGCCCCCGGATGTTGAATACCGAAAGCAGCAGGTCAAGGGGATGGCGGGCACCGGCGGAAGGCACTGTTCTAAGGGTAACCACGGCGCCATTCTGACGGTTGATCGTCTGCCGCACCCCCGATACCGAATGGACAAGCCAGGAAAGCTCATCCAGCTCCAGCGCCTGAGGAAGGAAAGACCTTCGACTTGCCCGGGAATCCACAGCATCCTGAAGCAGCACCTGTGAAGAAAACCGCCGGGGAAGCCGGATCGGGTCGCCATTGAACGCGGTTTGCGCATCCGGCATGGGAATCCCCCGGGACTGGTCGCTGGTGAAGCCCTGAAGGCTGCTCCAGTTGGATCTGAGAAACTCTCTGCTCATGGTGTTCTCCTACCGGTCAACCGGCTCTTCCGGCCCGAGTCGGACCACAATCGGTACCCTGCTGCGGCACTCATACTCAACGGTTCCCGCCAGAAGAAAACCGCCATCCCCTGTGGCTTGGACCGCACGAAGCTCAGTCTGTCTGCCAAGGTCGATGGTTTTTTCCCATACGGTTCCGCCCCGGCTATCCAGCCGCAGCAGAACCGAAACAAAGCCGACTCTGTCCGGAGAATTGCTGTGACAAAGAAACACATACCCCCCGGTGGGAATGGAAATCGCCTGAGTGCATGTTTCAACGCCGCCGGTGGTCCAGCTCATGTTCCAGGCCAGCTGCCCTGCCTGATCAAATAGCATGAACAGCGCTGATGGCATTCTCGATGATGCCACCGTGGAGCCCCATGCCAGGAAGCCGTCCGAATCGAGGCGGTGCAGTCCCCTGGCCATATCCACACCCCCCATGTCATGAAGGGTTTTCGAAACCCTGGTACCGAAAGAATCTGTCAGGAGGAGAAAAACGCTGCTGCCGTCGCTGCCGGAAAGGGCGAAGCCCTCTCCCTCCAACACCACCACCGCATGGGCAATCTGGTGCCCGGGGTCTTCGTGGATTGATTCCCAGACCGTGTTCCCTTCAGGGTCGGCACACACCATCCAAATGTTTCTCGTACCCCCGGGGCTGGCGGAGGTGCAGCCCACGGCAAGAAGGTTGCCGTCTTCAGTGAGGCAGATGTCGCAGAAGCGGCCCACCCCTGAACCGGAAAGCCATCGGCGCCAGACTATCTGACCGGAGGTATCGATTCTCATGAGAAACCCGCTGGTGTCAGCACCCTTTTCGGTGGTTCCGGCGATAACGTATCCGCCGTCTACCCGAAGAACGCCCGCGGCACAGGCGGAAGCGCCCAAAAAGTAGTTCTGCTCCCACAAAACCTCTCCCGAAGACGACATTTCACAGGCGATTATGTAGCCCACACCGCCTCCCGCGGCTCGGCCAACCGCCAGAAAGTTTTCTTCCGAATCCGGGGTGCTGAGACAATTGAACCCGGCTTCCCTGACACCGGAAATAGCGCGGCTCCAAAGAATTGAAGGCCCCATTCCATAAGAAACAGCACTGAATAGCAGAATAGTGAGGGCAGAAGAAACCAAAACACTTCCTGTGTTCTTGAAGCTATCCATGCTTGGATACTGCCTCAGTTTGCTGTACGTGTCAAGTCGTTTGATTTTGTGTAGATTTCATGAAACTTTTTCATCCATGATTGCGGGAGAGTAATGATTCACGATTTCGACAGCCCGGTGAACCGGCGCGATACCAGTTGCCTGAAATGGGACTATCTCGACGCTTTCTTCGGCCGGGACGACCTGATAAGCATGTGGATAGCGGATATGGACTTCAGGCTGCCCGACAGCATTCTGAGTGCTGTCGTCAGCCGGGCCGGACACGGAGTGTTCGGTTACACCGCCCGTCCGAAGGCATTTTACGACTCGGTGGAGAAGTGGTTCTCGAACCGCTACGGCTTGAAGATCGACCAGGAATGGATAGTGACCACTCCGGGTGTTGTTCCGGCGTTCAGTTTCGCCCTGCAGGAGTTTTCCGCCCC
>CAZUXA010000012.1:72931-83361 GCA_964624405.1 uncultured bacterium
GAGGGAGCCGCCCGCCGCACCATTGCCGCCTACGCCACAAGCAAGTCATTCAACCTTGCCGGGCTTCAGCTTTCGGTCATCGTCATTCCCGACCCGGTACTGCGGAAGCGTTATACGGAGTTCATCGGAAAACTGCATCTGGCAGGGTCGAACATCTTCGGCATCGTGGGAACCCAGACCGCTTACGAACAGGGCGGGGAGTGGCTGGATCAGCTGCTTGACTACTTGTGGGGCAACTACATTTTCGTAAGGGATTTCCTGAAGCAGAACCTGCCAGGTATCAGTGTCCTGAAGCCGGAAGGCACATTTCTCCTGTGGCTGGACTGCCGGGGAACCCACATGTGCGACGAAGCGCTGAAGGATTTTTTCATTCACAAGGCCCGGGTCTGCCTGAACAACGGCGCAATGTTCGGAACCGGCGGAGAAGGCTTCATGCGGATGAATATCGCGACTCCCCGGGCGAACATCGCAAAAGCCCTGGAGTGTATCAGGGAAGCTCTGAACTCCCCGGAACCCGCCGTGATACCTTCCCCGGCAAAACCCTGCCTGCCGGCGGTTTGATAGCCCGGGCGGAAGCCGTGGGCTTCCGGAACCGGTTCTAGCCGATTCGCTTCCTGTATTCCGCCACGGGATCCTTGGGCAGATTGTGAGTTTCCCGCCAGTGTTCCACCACAGGCCGCACATCGGTTACGAAAGCGTCGCGCAGAAGTCGGTTTGCCCCGGTTACATCCGGGCTTTCCTGAAGCTGTTTCAGTTCATCCGGGTTCACCACCGCCGCCCTCGCCAGGGCGTGAAGGATGTTCTCCACAGCTGAGAGCATGTTTTCCATGGGGTCGTTCACCCGGGTCTCAACCTTTACCTCGATACCGAGTTTATCCAGGCTGCAGAGGCCGGCTCTCTCGGCATTGAGAATGGTCAGGAAAAACCGGAAGAGAGCCCCGGCATCCAGAGAGCCTGCGGGAAGGGCGCCCATGCCCAGACGGTTGTCGCTGATGGCCACCCGCCCCAGTATCTTCTGGTGAAGCAGAGATACCATGACGCTGTCCTGGCTTTCGCCTGGAAGCAGGCTGCCTGTGTCGAGAAGCAGCCGGCATGAGGGGTCGGTTTCCCTGCACAGCCACGCGGCGGTGCCCCAGTCCGGCACCGCGGTGCAGAAGTAGGAGGGGTTGTACGGCCGGAAGCCCAGCAGCATGCTCTCACTCTTGCGGATTTTGAGGCCTATCTGGCGCATGCCCTTGAGGATGGACTCCAGCATGTCGACGGTGTTCTTCTCTCCATGGGAGTCGGCGCCGTCGGGAATGCTAAGCATAAGCTGACGGCAGTTGATATCCCTCATCAGTTGCATCACACTCAGCACATTGTTGATGCTGGCAACCCTCACCTCGGGGTAGGGGGAACTGAGGGTTCCGTACATGAGCCGATGGTTCAGGACTCCCCGCTTTCTCGGAACCAGGGAGTTCACAGCCAGGGAGATGGGGGTCAGGCCCTTTTCCTTCAGGGTTGCGTTGATCTGCTCGGCATCTTCCTTTTTCTGAATATCAAGAGGAAACTCCAGCGCCACATCCCGGCATTTTCCCGTTATCTCCGAAAGAAGCGCGGCGTTTCCGAGCCTGGCCTCTGTGGTTTCGGGGTCATCCTCGGTGTTGAACCTTGCAAGATTGGTTCCGGCCCTGGTCAACGACCTTGTTGACACCACGAGCCTAAGTGAATCAAGTGTTTCGATTACCGTCTGCATGCAGCGACCCCTTTCGCCGTTACAACCCAATTTCGTGGGCGATACGCTTCATAGCCTTCAAAGCCAGTGATATGAAATCATTCAAATCCCAACCCGCCTCGGAACACTCGGTGATACGGGCTCTGTCCACATTTCTCGCGAAACCGGATTTTCCCATGCGCTTCGCCACGGAAGAAGCCTTGACAGGCTCCAGGTTTCGGTCGGGATAGATGAGAGCCGTGGCGCTGATCAGGCCGGTGACGGATTCCGCGGCGCTGAGAAGGTAATCCAGCCCGGATTCTCTGGCGGTTCCGTTAAGGTCTCCGTTATGAGCCCTGATCGCGTGCAGGAACCTCTTCGGGAGCATGTCTTGAAGCAGTTCGCAAGCAACGAGGCCGTGGCGCCGGTGATCGTCATCTGTTATCTCCATGTCTATGTCGTGGAGAATGCCCGCCGCTTCCCATGTCTCAGGGTCGGGTTCGCCCATGCTTTCCGCAAGGTCCGCCATTATCGCGCCGGTAGCAACGCAGTGCCTGACAAGGCTCTGGCTGCTTACATGTTTTTTCAGAAGATCCAGGGCGTCATCCCGGGATATTCCACAGTTTTCCATTCCAGTTTCCTTCAAGCCTGAGCAGTCCGTCGTTTTTGCGGGCTTCTATCATGTTGAACGCCTGGCCGATGGCTCGGACAATATCGGTTGGAAGAAGTGATCTTGGAGATGTACCCTGGGCTGCGATATCTCCGGCCAGGCCGTGAACGAAAGCGCCAAGTGAAGCAGCGTTTGAAGGTTCAAGACCCTGGGCAATGAACCCCGCCACAAGACCGGACAGAACGTCGCCGCTGCCACCGGTGGCCATTCCGTGGTTTCCCGATGGGTTCATAACCCTTCCGCCGTCCGGTCGAAAAACCTGGGTGGGCCTTCCCTTGAGCAAAACCGGGCAGCCGGTGGCGGTGGCCAGTTTGGCCGCGGAGTTGAAGCGATTGCTGAGTTCGGTTGAACATCCGGTGAGCCTGGACAGCTCGCCGGGATGTGGCGTAAGCACGGAATTCTTCCTGCCGGAGAGGATCGAGGCCATCTGCTGGTCCATCACATTCAGAGCGTCGGCGTCGATGACCAGTGGTGTACGCCATTGTTCGAGAGCGTATCGAACGATTTTGGCTGTTCCAATGTCCGCGCCCAGTCCCGGGCCGATGACCACCGCGGAAAACCCGGAAACATCAGGAAGCGATGTCACATCGCCGGGAAGGAAGTAACTGCAAAGGGTTTCAGGAATTCTGCCGCTGACCGCCGGGGCTGCCGGAAGAGGAACGCACATGTCCACAAGCCCGGCCCCGCTTGCCAGGGCACCCAGTGATGAAAGCATTGCTGCTCCCGGCATTCTTTCGGACCCCGCCAGCACCAGCACCCTGCCGAAACTGCCCTTGTGGGCGTCTACCGGTCGGCAGGGAAGAAGAGACCCGGCTCTGGGGATGCTCATTACTTCCCTTATGTTGTTGTCGGGTACCGGAATTCCGATATCCGCCAGGAAGAGGGCGCCGACATGACCGCAACCCGGGGGAAGCAGCAGCCCCAGTTTCGGGGCGGCAAGGGTTATCGTGACATCGGCCCTGACCGCGTCGGGATCCGCCTCGCCGGTTAAGCCGTTAATGCCTGTGGGAATGTCGATGGACAGAACCGGGCAGTTTCCCTGAAGGAATGTTTTGACCGTTGAGAGAATACTTCCCTTGAGTCGGCCGGTAAAACCCGTGCCCAGCATAGCGTCGATGATGAGCCCGGGGTTGAAAGGGAGCGATGAGCACTCACGGCCTCCGGCGGCAAGGTAAGAGGCTCTGTTCAGCCCGCAATCCGGAGAACAGCCATCGGAATCGGAGAAAGCCGGGTGAACCGAAACTGTGTGGCCGTTTTCCAGCAGCAGTCTGGCGGCAACATAGCCGTCCCCCCCATTGTTTCCGGGACCGGCAAGCACCAGCACGGGAAGCCTCTGGTTGCCAAGCATTTCTCTGGCAAGGTTGAAAACAGCGTTTCCAGCCCGTTCCATCAGAATCACGCCTGGCGTGCCGTCGGCAACCGCCGATTTGTCGAATTCGGTCATTTCCTGGGGAGTCACCCAGTGTGTCAAGGCCCCTCCTCCTCCGGTTCATGTGCGTCTTCAAGGATCGCCAAGGCCACCGCCACCGTATCGGTGCTGTCCGCCGAGACATGGAAGCATCTCTGTCCCGCAAGCCTTTGCGCCGCCCCGTGAAGGACAACTCCGTGTCCGTCGTTTCGGGGAACAACCTGAATGTCGTGCCACTGGACACCCGAGGCTATTCCTGTTCCCAGGGCTTTCGATACAGCTTCCTTCAGGGCGAATGCCATGGCAAGATCACGGGGGGTGGAAAACACATCGGTTTCATCGGAACGGAACAGCCTTTGAAGAAGCCTGTTATCCCGTTCAAGAGATATCTTTGCGAAACGGGATACATCAACCATGTCCACTCCCGTTTTCATTGAGTCCCCCTGTTTTCAAGCCAAAAAACCCAGGAAGTGACAATACTAACACGATGCGTCAATGTCAGCGGCACAGGCGCACCAGTGTTTCGTCGTGCCATCTGGCGAAAGCGTTGCAGGACAGGGGAGAACATGCGGTGGGATCGCTGTCCAGCTCCGCCAGGGCCGCCCTTCCAACCATAACCGCATTGTCGGTGGTGTGCTCGAGGGGGGGGAGCAGCAGGTTGAATCCAAGCCTTGCCGCGGTTTGCCCCAGGCTCATCCTCAGAAGCGAGTTTGCCAGAACTCCGCCGGCGGCGATGACCGACTTCGCCCGGACCCTTTCCGCCTGAAAAAAAAGCTTGTCCACCAGAATTTTGGAAACCCTTGCCCGGAAAGACGCGGCCATGTCTTCCGGGGAATGCCGCCCGGACTCCCACGCAAGCCTCGCCGCTGTTTTCAACCCGCTGAAACTGAACTCCGCGCTTCCTTTCGCCCCCAGGGGAGAGGGAAGATCCACCGAATCGGGATCGCCGTTTTTGGCCAGGATATCCAGCGCTTTTCCCCCTGGAAAGCCGAGGTTCATCAGTTTGGCGGTCTTGTCGAAGGCCTCGCCGGCCGCGTCATCCCTGGTGCACCCCATCATTCGGCAGTGGTTCCATTGAAGCATGTGAAACAGCGCGGTGTGTCCTCCGCTGGCCAGCAGGGCTACAGCGGGAAACAACCCGGATGAATCGCGGGAGTAGTGAATATGCAGGTGAGCCGCCAGATGGTTGATGCCGAGAAAGGGTTTTTCCGTGGCCATGGCCAGAGCCTTGGTGAAGGAAAGCCCCACCAGAAGCGAACCAACCAACCCCGGCCCCGCCGTGGCGGCGAAGTGGTCCACCCCGGCGGGGGAAGCTCCCGCCGAAGCAAGCACCCGGTTTACCATATCCGGCAAAACGGTGAGATGAAGCCTCGAAGATATCTCGGGAACCACACCGCCCATCTGCGGTGGTTGTGTGAACACCTCCTGGGCCAGCACACGCCCGTCCGTGTCCAGAAGCGCAGCCGCCGAGTCGTCGCAGGAGGTTTCAACCGCCAGAAGCATATGGGCTACTCCTGCGCTGTCACCTTGACGGTTACGGTGCCGTGGAGGTCGCCAAAAACCTTGATATCCACTTTGTATTCTCCCACCATTTTTATGTGGGAATCCATGATGACCTGCTTCTTGTCGATCTGGAAGCCCTTTTCCTCGAGGGCAAGGGTTATCTCCCTTTCCCCGATGCCGCCGTAGAGCTGTCCAGAGCCGTCGGCGGTGGCTGAGAAAGCAAGCTCGGTAGCTCCAAGCTTCACCGCGGTCTCCCTTGCTTCAGCGCTGACAAGGTCCTGCTTTTCCCGGGATTTTGCCCGGTAGGACTCCGCCATCTTCATCGCCCCCGGAGTGCATTTGACCGCAAGATTCCTGGGCAGCAGGAAATTACGGGCATATCCGGGAGATACATTCACCACTTCCCCGGCTTCGCCGAGGTTATCCACTGTTTTGGTCAGTAGGACCTTCATTTGTCGAGCCTTTCCGTTTCAAGTCTATTCTTCTTCTGAAGTCGAACCAGGTATCGAGCACACCCGCAAGCGCCACCGCCGCAAGTACCACCGGTGTTGCCAGAACCAGTGCGATCAGAAGCACAACTGTCATTCCGGGATACGCGGAAGCCCATCTCAGAGCTACCGCGCCACCCTCAAGGAGGTAGGGCAGCGTCATGAACAGCAGCACATTGTCAGCGGCCCTTGTCGCCAGGGAAGGAAGCGGTCCCGGAAGCGCCTTCACCGCCAGGCAGGCGATGAGCACCCAGGCCATTTGCCAGCCCATCATGAACTTTCCTGATACTCCGAATCGGCGACCCCATCCCACAGCGTTCATCAGCAGTACCGCCGCCATGGAACCAATGGCGATCTGAATCGCCCCTATCCCCGGGGCAAGGTACTCCATGGTTGAGAGTACTTCGTCAACCATGGCCCTTTCCATGCCCATGTCCACATACAACTCCGCGACGGGCCGCATGTCGTCACCGGAAATTCTCATGAAAACCGGGGACTGGTACAGGGGAAGCGCCGCGGCAAGAACCGAAACTCCGGCGGTGACCGCAATGGCATGGTGCATCGTTGTTTTCCGTCGGCTGCACAAAGCCATGGCTGAAGAGCACGCTACGGCCATAACTCCCGTCTGGGGGCCCATCAGAAAGCCGACCGAAGCCGCGAGCAGCATGCCCATGGGAATCATGAAACCCCTGCTTCTGGTCATGAAGCCCGCCGCGATCCCGGACACCGCGAAGGGCGCACCCATGATGAGGGACAGTCCCCCCCAAAGAAGAAGCTTCCACCTTCTTCCGCGCCGGGTGTCGGGGAGTCTTTCGGTGTTTATCTGAAGTGCTCTCTGGTGAAGGGGGCCATGGCGAGGAATCTGGCGATCTTTATCTCCCCCGCAACCATTCTCTGGTGACGGGCGCAGTTTCCGCTCACCCTTCGGGCAACGATCTTGCCCCGGTCTGAGATGTATCTCTGGATCACCCGTTCGTTCTTGTAGCTGATTTCCACATCAGGGTTGAGGCAGAAGCGGCATTTCTTCTTACGAACGAGCTTTATCTTTTTTCTCGGCTTTTTCGCAGCCATCGGTTAACTTCCTCCGTTTTGAAATGGGTTGGTGAGAATCTGGATCCTTCTGGCCTTGAGAACCATCCAGTGGTGGACCAGTTTCGTTGTCCGGTCCTGTTTTTGTCTGCCGGACACCTGGGCTTCTATGAGAACCGGTTCTCCGGGCTTCAGCCTTTCATCGTACTCCCGGGCCATGTGTCCCCAAAGCTCCACGCTCAGTTCACCATGGGCTTCGCCGCCATCAGCGGGCGAAGCCGGAGCCGCCTGGGGATTCTCCAGAATCAGCGTGATTACCGGGACTCCGAAGCTGGTCAGGGAAAGGTCGGTTCGCCTGACAATCCTGCCGGTAAGGAGAACAAGGTTCAACTGAAGCGGAAGGGAATCCGGCATGGGTTTCTCCTGCTCAGAAGGGGATGTCGTCGTCGTATACTGGCTCATCCGCCGGATCCCGCTCAGGGGGGGGCGAGTCGTCTGAGGGATGTGAGTCCGCGGGTCTGTCCCCCTCGGTGCGCTCCAGGAATTGAATGCGGCGGGCAAGGATTTCGAGCACGCTTCGGTTGGTTCCATCCTGGGCCTTCCAGGTGCGGCTCTGAAGCTCACCCTCGACCAGCACCGGGCTTCCCCTGCGAAGCCTGTCCGCTGCGATCTCGGCAGTTTTTCTCCAGCAGACGGCGTCGACATAGCATGTTTTCTTGTGGAATTCGCCGTCCCTGCCCTTGTAGAACTGGTTGCTCGCCACCCTGAAGTTCGTAACATGAACGCCGTTCTCCAGGATATTGGGCTTGGGGTCATCGGTAAGGTTGCCGGAGATGACCACCATGTTCAGGGAAGGCATCCGAATGTTCACTCCTCATCCTCCTCTTCCGCGAAGGTGGCAGTGGGGCCTTCCTCTCCTGTTTTCAATGTAACATGGCGCAGGCAGTTCTCCTTGATGCGAAGCATCTTGTCCAGCGCTTCCGTGGTGGTGGATTCGCCGTCCCAACGGAAAAAGCAGTAGATGCCTTCGGTTTGCTTCTTGATGGGATAGGCGAGTTGCCTGCGTCCCCACACATCGATGCCCTTGAATTCCGAGCCGCTGCCCTTGATTGCTTCGGCGATTTTGCCGTTTTCAGCTTCCTGTTCCGATTCGGACAGGCTGGGAGCCCAGATGATGACGGTTTCGTAACTGCGCAAACTTATAGCCTCCTTCCGGCCATAACGAGGGAAAAACTCCGGCCCGGAAGAAGGCTGAACAATCGGATGTTCGCGTGCCGCCCCCGGGCCGGTGAAACTTCGTTCACTTCGGCTCCATCACGAAGATGGAGCAGGCAGCAACCCCGATTATGCGGCAAAATGCCGAAAGGTCAAGGAGGGGGCGCCGAAGCGCCCCCGAAAAGAGAGTTACTTGAGAACCATGACCTGAGTGGATACGATGCCCGCGGGGCTGGAAAGCCTTACGAAGTACACGCCGTTGGCAAACCCCGAGACATTCCAGTTCACCGAATGAGCGCCGGGTGACAGCTCTCCGGAAAGGACGGTGTCAACCTGGCGTCCCGCCACATCGTAAACGGAGATGGTGGCCTGGCCCTCGATGGGAAGGCTGAAGCTCACCACCGCGGTGGACATGGCGGGGTTGGGGCTGGAGGAAAGGGTGTACACCGCCGGAACCTGCGGTTCGGTTTGGTCGCCTTCTATCCCGACTCCGCCTATGGTGGCGGTGATGGGGCTGTAGTTGTGCTTCCTGGCGCCGGTGTACAACACCGGGGTGCCCGAGGGAATGTTCACCGTAAAGCTGGCCAGACCGGAGGCGTTGGTGGTGGCGGTCTCGTGGAATGTCATGCCGTGCGAGGTGCCGTTGATGCCGTCGGTGAGAGTGGCCGTGGCCCCGGACACCGGGCTGCCGTCGCATGTGACAACCACTTCGATGGTCTGGGAGCCGAAGCCGAAGTTGGCCGGCGCCGCGATGGCCAGAGGCCTGGGGTTGGCTTGGTCGTTGGTGAAAAGCTCCATCGCAGGGTCGCCGAACCAGATGAACATTTTTGCGTTGGTTTCACCAATGCCGCCGTGGTAGTTGATGATCCATACCGCCGACTCGTTTATCGCCTCGCCCACATTGAAAAGCCCCACATCGTAGAGGTTGATGTAGATCTGCTTCATGTAGTCGTGGTTGGGGATTGTGTAGCTGGGGTCGTTGGCCCCCAGGTTTCCGCTGGAGCCGCCTGAGGCCCACTGGAAGGTTTCGGAGAAGCACTCTGGGTCCTGGTAGCGGCCGTTGTAGCAGTTGATGTTGAACACCGGCGGCATGAAGGTGTTGGTAAGGCCGTCTATGTGGGCTTTGGTCATGTTGCCCGGGGCGTACCACGCCCAGTATGTAATCATTCCGTGGCCACGGTAGCCCACGGTGCCTATGCCGTTGTTGAACCATTCCAGAACCATCTCGTTGGTTCCGCCCTCGGGGGGATACACCTTGTAGAAGGTCATGTCGATCAGGCTGTAGTCGTAGGCCGCAACCTCATTGCAGCACTGGGTGTACTTGAGGGGATAGTTTTCGCCGTCGGCGGCGAGTACGGTGGTGCTGGGAACGATGCCGGTGGTGAGCCTGTCATCGAAGTTGTACTGGTAGTAGCCATCAATGATCTTGTTGATCTGGTGGGTTATCTGGGCGGAGGTTCCGGTGAGGCGGCCCGTGGCAATCTCGGGGATGAGGTCTGTTCCAACCAGGCACGCGTACCAGTAGTCGCCGATGAAGCTTCCGTAGCTGTAGCTTGGCATCTCAGCGTGGGTGCCGGCGATAAGGGCGAACCTGGTGGTGCCGGTGTCGTAGTTGTCGGCGATTGCGGCCTTTATCTCGCCGGGGGATGGAGAGCCTGAGAGGGTTTCCACAACGGTTTCGTAACCGATGGACTGGTAGAACTCGACCAGGGGAAGCACCGCGTCGTAGTGGTTCTGGTGTACCACGAAGATGTATTCCGGCCCCGAGGCGTCTACCGGTGTGGAAGCCGCGGAGCGGAAATCGTTGAAATTGACCAGGTGCCTTGAGGCTGAGGACAGAAGAACCCGGTTGACGGGAAACGCCAGAGCTTCGGCGTTTCCGGTGAAGTCGATTCGGAAGGTTATCGAAGACGCCACCTGCAGTTCACCTGTCGCCGGGTTGTAGCGGAAGGGGTTGAAGATGAAGCGGCCGGTGTTGAAACCGCCCCAGATGCCGAAACTGCCGGCCTCAACCCAGTTTCCCGGGAAGAAGGCGTTTGTGGCGTAGACCTCTTCATTGATTCTGAAACCGTCTGCCGGGGTGGGCATGTCAACCGGGGGAGTCTGCCTGGGCAGAAGCGAGATGCCCTGGAAGGTGGAATACTCCACATCGATGATGGTCACCCCCGGTTCGGTGCCGAAGGGCAGGGCGAACATCCTGGCGAAGGCCGGGGTTTCAGGAGAGCCCACATCGCCCAGGGGGTGGCTTTGGGGAAGCTCGATTCGGTGGTAGGTGGAACCGCCGCCCGGGTACTGGCTGAGCAGGAAGCCCGGAAGGGTAACCTGCGCCACAATGTGACCGCCGTCGGATTGGATGAGGTTGAAGGCCGCCCCGGCGCCGGGGTTGCCGCCGAAGCTCTGCCACTGGCCGGGAGCGGGATACCC
>CAZUXA010000013.1:0-68477 GCA_964624405.1 uncultured bacterium
CAGAATAGCCTTCGCGAAGAAACGGAAAAACCCTCTCTGAAACGGGTTGACCGGAAACAGCGACTTGCCTATCATCATTCAAGCATAAGAACCGCAACGGTCTGGCCCAAAGAAACCATCCTCGGCGGAGAAAAGGAGCATCATGAGGCACGCATATCTTTTGCTTGTTCTCGCATTCACGGCCCTGGCGAACTGGGTCGACCTTGGAGTTACCGACCTCGGACACGCGAACCTGGAGGTTGTTGAGTGCAACGAATCGGGCTTCGTGGTGGAAATTTCAGTTCCCGGGTTTCACAACATTGCCCAGACCGGAAACGGCATGGAGTTCAATGTGATTTCCGTTCCGGCGCTTACCCCCTACGCCGACGCCGAAGGTGCTCCCATGCTGCCCAAGGCATCCTTCCTGGCGGCGATACCGGACAATCCTTCGATATCCATAAGCATAGAAGCCATTGAGCGTCCCGTCGTGTTCGAGAACATCACCCCATCTCCAATGCAGCCCATCCCGGAGGACAGTTCCTACGACATCGTACCCTTCACCTTCCTTCCCGGAGCTTACAGCCACGGGGTCTATCCCGCCGAAATGGCTGTCTATGAGGAGATGGGAACCATAAGGGGCGTGAACATCGGCCGTTTCAATGTAATCCCATTTCACTGGAACGCCGAAACGCAACTGCTGACCGTTTCTCCCAGAATTCGGGTAACTGTAGGCCTTGGGGGAAGCATTGGGGTTGACCCCAGGCTTCAAAGCAGGTTCTTCATCAACACCTACAGAACTCTGGTAAACGCCTCGGTTCTCGGTGAACCCCCTCGAACCATCAGCCGCCCCGGCGCCGGGGCGGTGCGGGCGTCCAACATTCGGGAAGCCATGGAGATCAACGCCGCGGACCTGCTTATCATTGCCGGCGACGACTTCGTGGACACCCAGATGGACGCATTCATCGAGGCGAAAACGAAACAGGGTTACCTTACAGCGGCTGTAGCCGCCGGAAGCTGGAGCCAGTCCCAGATCAAGAACTACATCCAGAACGCCTACGACAACTGGGAAATACCGCCGAGCTTCATTCTTTTCGTCGGCGATCAGGGCGACCTTACGAGCTTCAACTCATCCACCGGTGTCTACAGCGATAACAGGTATGTCTGCATGGACGGCCCGGGCGATTATCACGCAGACATTTTCCACGGAAGGTTTGTAACCCCGATCAGCCATTACCCCATCGTGGAGGCTAAAGTACTGAAGTGGCAGTTCGATCCGCTGATGGATCCAGATTTCTGGGGAAATGTGCTTACCGCCGGTCAGATCCAAACCGATGGCGGAACCGTGGCAACCCGTTGGTTCTGCTTCACTCTGGAGTCCGTGCGGGACACCTACATGAATATCTACGGAAAGACGGTTCAGCGGGAATATGTCAAGGACACATCCCAACCCCCGCCCTACTACTACCGCGCCGACCTGCCCAGCGCCGGCCAGATGGTGCCTTCCGACATCGTGTGGGACGGCAGCGCGACGGGCATAGCGGGCGCCGTAAACAGCGGAGTATTCCTGGTGCAGCACAGAGATCACGGCAGTGTAACGGGATGGGCTCATCCCGCTTTCTACACATCCAACCTATCCAGCCTTAACAACGGTGAAAAGACGCCGATGGTGATGAGCACCAACTGCAGCACCGGACAGTTCTCATCGGACTGCTTCGCAGAAAACCTGTTCCGCATGGAAGGCGGGGCTGTGGGAGTTCTGGCAGCGACCGGCGTAAGTTACAGCTACTGGAACGACTACCTGACCTACGGCCTTTACAAATCCTTCAACGATGAGTTCACCACCCCTCCCGCACTGTATACCGACCCTACGGGAAACTACCTTACCGGCCAGGCCCTGTTGTGCGCCAAAATCGAGATGGAAACCTCCGCGCCCATGTGTCCGTATCCAACAAACCGGGTCGAGATCACCTGGGACCTCTTCCACTGGTTCGGTGACCCCACAATGGACATGAGAACCGAAGTTCCCCACCAACTCACCGTCGACGCTCCCTACCAGCTGCCCGAAGGTTCCAGCAACGCGTTCTTTTCCGTCAGTGATCCCGGAGGGGCTGTTTACAACGCCCTGGTCTGCGTGAGCCACGACAACCTCTGGGCAAGCGGAGTCACCGACTCATCGGGAACGGTAACACTGGATTTCGACCCGATCGGATCCCTGAGCGACATCACATGGATGGTCACGGCCCACAACGCCCTTCCGGAACAGGGAGTCATAAACGGAGTGGGCATTGGAGAAAACCCCGGCGGGTTCAATGCTTCCTTCGTGGGAACCCCGTACCCCAACCCCGCTGCGGGTATTCTTTCCATACCGGTCTCCCTGGCCGGAGCCGGCAGCCTGGAAGTGTCGGTTTTCGATATGGCGGGAAGAATGGTGGCCACGGTTCATTCAGGAGAACTGGGCGCCGGCATGCATACCCTTACATGGGACACAAGCACGGTACCCCTGGGCATCTACATTATGCGTTCGGTGAACCCCTCCGGAGGCATAACCACGAACAGAATCGTGGTCTGCAGGTAGTATATCCCCGGAGAACCAAGGAAGAAGTTCAGTTCGATCCGCTGCCCCGGTGCTCTTCTCCGAATGCCGAGAGAAGCTGTCGGGCGGTATCCCGGTAGATTCTGAATCTGATGCCGCCCAAGTGTTTTCCTCCGTACCACCTGGCAACCAGAATCAGGCAGTCCGCCGCGTCGGCGCTTCTCATCACTTCAAGGATGCAGTTGCCCGACCCCGGCTCTCCTCCGTCACTCTTCTGTTCCGTACCGTTGGAAAGGCGAAATGCCCAGCTCAGATGGCTTGCCTTGCCCATGCGGAACCTCCGGACAAGATCCGCAATGACAACGCAGGGATCGGAGGCTTCGATCAGCGGGGCACCGCACGCCCGGAATCTGCTCTGCTTCTCCAGAACCGGTGTTCCTGCCGTAATGCCTGCAAAAGTCGTTTTCATCGCCGGCGGTTCCAGCTCCTGTCACACAAGCATTACCAGAGTAAGCAGAAGCAGCGGCGCATAAACAAGCAGGGCGGCGCTCATGGGGAAAAGAAGATGAAGATACGGTCGGGCTCTGTAGTGAACGATCAGGCATGGAAAAAGCAGAACCCCGGCGGTACCCGCGGAAAGAAGCAGCCGGTGCGCAAGAAGAAGAACCGGGATGGGCCTCGCTCCGGGTTCATTGTCCACCCGCCAGTGCAGCAGCCACGCGCTGAAGGACAGAAGGACGAGCAGCAGACTGAATCCCGCCAGAAACAGGCAGATGGTTTTAGCAGCCCGGCTCATGGCTTTGCTTCAGAGCGGGTCGAACTCATTGGATTTCCATGAACAGGGCCTTTATGGCGCCGAAGGTGGCCGGGGTCAGCGACTGGGGGCTCAGAATGACCTGGAAGTTGTCGGCGAAGATTGTTGGAGCCTCGATTTCGTAGAGCAGGGCGAAACCACTGAGACCCATGCCCAGATTGTACTGGGAATCAGTAACCTGGGCAGCCTGCTGGCCGTTGGTGAGGAGGGTGAGGGTTACCGGCCCGGTTCCCTCGGTCTGGAGTTCAACATTGACCCATGCGCCGGGAGGCACGGAAGGGCCGTACCCGTAGTGCAGAAGCTCGTAATCCCCGGTGACGCTAATGTAGCCTATGTAGGAAAATGTGAAGGGTTGAAGGGTCATCACCACTCCGCCGACATAAGCTTCACCAGTGATGATCTGCATTCGGGAGAAAACATTCACGAAGCTCCCGTTGCCCGCGGGGCTGAAATCCATGGATACGGACCCGTTCTCCCAGAACCCGGCGCCTGCGCAGAGGTATGCGATATGCGCCGAATCGGGAAAGAAAGCCTGAACAACCTGGTTGTCCCCCTGAGGAGTTACAAGGACATGACCTCCGAATGGTTCCCGTACCCAGTCAAAGGATGTGTCAGGGTCCTGACCAGGCGAATACGACTCGAAATCGTCAAGGAAATCTCCCCGAACAAGCACCGCCAGCAATGGAAGGATGCACAAGCCGAGTTTCATGCCTCACCCCCGTTTCATGATCAGGCCCGGACACATGGGAATATCCTCGAATCCCGGGCTCGACCGCAAGGTTTGACGAGACGAAGGCGCATACTTTATCATCAGGTTTCACGGCGTTCACAGACGGCTCCATCCGCTTCCCATGGAGGGTGTTGAAAACGAACACTGTTTCCCCGATCCGCAAGGACATCATCATCACAGCCTGTGTCCTGGCTTTTATGGCGCTCTCCTTCCTTCTCCGAACATGGTGGACTCCCGGCTTCGTCATCCCCCATTCTCTTTCGGTGATGGCGGCTCTGGGGTTGGTCTGGATAACCTCACATGTGGACATCCGGCTCGGGGCCGGGTGCGCAATGGCAGTTCTGATAGCATGCGCCCTGTTCTTCCCGCCGGAGTTCCATCTCTGGGGCGACGGAGCCCTGCGGATTCGCAACCTGGCAGCCGGTTTTCCCATGTTGGACGCAGCCCCGATGGAAGCCGGTGACTACGCAATCCGGCTGCTGATGGCAAGGATCGGGCTCTCTCCCGAAGACACCTACCGGATTACCGGAGTTCTGGGAGGCGGGCTTTACCTGTGGGGTCTGATCATGGTAATCGGTTCCCGGGAAAGAGGCCGGACAGCGGCGGCCAAAATGGCGATTGGGGTTTCCCCAACCTGGATGGTCTTCTTCACGGGGTATGTAGAGAGTTACGCCCTTCCGGCAGGTCTTTTCGCGCTTTACACGGGCCTGATTTTCTCCGGCGCGAAGGCGATTCCAGTCGCGGTTACAGCCATGGGGGCTTCTGTCTTTCACCTGGCGGGGCTTGCGCTGATTCCCGGAGCGGTGCTGCATGCCCTGCCAGACCGGCGAAAAGCCGGTGGATACATTCCTTTCATTCTCCTGGGAAGCGCCGCGGTTCTGATAGCCCTTCCCCTGCTGGTGGGGGGCATCGAAAAACTCACCGGCCTGCTGCAATGGCCGAACCCTCCGGCACGGCTGGCTTTGGTTTTCTTCGCGGCTCCAGCGCTTCCGATACTTCTCCGGGCTTGCCGGGCGAAGGTACCGCATTCCCTGTGGGTCGCACTGGCTCTCTTCATGGTTGCACTTGTTTTCTTCGACCTGGAGCGGGGCGAGGCAATCGACTGGGACCTGGGGGCGCTTTTCCTGGTCGTTCCCTTTCTCCTCATGCTGAAAAGGTATTCCAGGCCACTTCTGCCCTGGGTCGCCGCGGCTTCAATCCTTCTTTCCGGTCCACGGATTGGCGCTTTTCTGAATACCAACGCCAGTGAGGCCAGATACAGGTCACTGCTGGAGAACTGCGGCGACCCTGCGGCATTCGAGGAGATGGCCATTCTTCTCCGGGACCGGGGCGATCTTCAGGAAGCCGCACGCCTTCTTGGAAAAGCATTCGACCTTTCGGAGAACGGAAGACATCTTGCCATGCTTTCCGAAGTGCGCAGGATGCAGGGCAGGCCCGACCTTGCGCTGGCCGCAGCCTCCAGGGCCGTGGAACTCAGACCCTGCCTGGAAACCGCCTGGCTGCAGCTGGCCTTTGCGGCCCGGGACGCCGGCGACCCCGGCGAATCACTTCGTGCTGCTGAAGGCCATTCCAGAAACTTTCCCGGGCATGACGGCCCGGGACTCTGGCCAGTCGCCCTGGAAACCGCGGTGAACGCAGGGCAAGCCGAAGCTGCCTGGAGGGCTGCTCAGCCGCTTCTTTCCCTTGGTTCCAAAGACCCTGCGGTGCTCATCAACCTTGCGGGGGCCGCCTACCTTAACAACCGATTAGAGACCGCCGCCTTTTTCCTGCAGGAAGCCGCGGCGGTTTCTCCGGAAAACCCGCTTGTACTGTTCAACCAGGGGCTGGTGCACCTGGGGCTGCGGGACACTCTGGCCGCGGAGGGCTTCCTTCTGGAAGCACTCCGATTGGAACCCGGTTTGGCCGGAGCCCGGATCCTTCTCGGAGAACTGGCGGACCGCTGATATCCACGGGGTCGGGTAGCGAAAGCGTTTGAGTGAAGGGAGTTTTCATGAAAGTCTATGCTGGGCTTGCGGCATGGATTCTGGTTTCCCTTTCCGCGGGGTTTTTCGGTTCCCGCTTTTCTCCAGGGGAGTGGTACGCCCTTCTGGAAAAGCCTTCCTGGAATCCGCCGGGGTGGGTTTTCGGTCCGGTATGGACCATCCTGTACATTCTGATGGGTGTTGCGGTTTGGCTGGTATGGAAAAGCAGGGGCTTCAGCGGCGCCGTTTACCTGTTCCTGGCACAACTTGCCCTGAACGCCCTCTGGTCATACCTGTTCTTCGGCATCAACCGGCCCGGGCTGGCGTTTCTGGAAATTCTGGTGTTGTGGGTATTGATTCTGGCCACCATGCTGGCATTTCGAAGGGTGAGTACCACCGCCGGGGCACTGATGGTGCCATACCTGCTCTGGGTGAGTTTCGCCTCGGTTCTGAACTACGCCCTCTGGAGGCTCAACGCCTGAAACCGAAATGGTCGCTTAACCAGCCCATCCGGGCTTACTCCGTAATCAGGGTGACCACCGGTGAGTTCTCGGACAGCCTTCCGCTCGCCGAGCGAAGGTCGGTGGTGGAGATGTACCTTGTCTCGGTAGTGGCCCAGCCGTAAACATAGAGGGAACCGGAAACACTTCCGAAACTCATTTCCAGCAGAAGGTGGCCGCCCTCGTACTCCCATGGTTCATCCAGGTTCAGAACCACCAGTCCACTCTCATCCGCCGTTGCGGATAAACTGTTCCTCTCCAGCACCAGGGTTCGCGAAACCCTGTTCCCACTGAACTCGACGCCCAGCTTGCCGCTTCCCGCGGCACCAAGGTGAACCCTGACGTTGCCCAGTGCAACCGAGGGTGAGCCCGCCGCATGGTGGAACGCGATTCCGGTAATGGTAAGCGGACCGGGAAGCTGGTCTTCAGGCACTACCAACTGGCAGTGTATGGATGACGAGCCTCAACCTCCGCAGAGGGGTTCGGCCAGGGGAAAAGTTGGGGTTCCAATGGTAAGAACGCCGTTGAAAAGGGCTGTGGCGATCAATATGTGCATGCTCGCTCCTCTGGTTTTCGGTTGATTCTATCGGGTATACTCCGCCGGAGGGGTTGCTGTTCCGTCAACCTCTTCCCGCGGGCTCGGCAACAGGAATGGGCAACTGGTCTCCATGCTCCACAAGCACGATGGTTCTCCAGGGCCCCTTTTTGTATCTGACGAAGTAACCCACTGCCAGAAGAGCAATGTACAGTGTGGTGAACAGCCACAGGGAAATCACCCCGGTACCCGGACCGCGATAAAGAAGAAAGATTCCGGGGATCCAGAAAAGCCAGCCCAGACATGTGGACAGCAGCATCACGAACCTGGTGTCTCCAGCGCCCCGGAGGGCTCCTCCAAGCATGAGGGATACGGCATCAAAGCCTCCCCACATGCACAGAATTGCCAGCAGAACTGAACCGGTGGCCTTCAACTGCTCAAATGGAACATCCACCTCGGGACTGCGAAAGAGGTTCATGTAAAACCCGGGAAGAAGAAGAAATGTGAGGGCTATCGCACTGAAGTAGAGCAGCGCCACTACAAGTGTTCTCCGGGTGACCCGGGCGGCCATTCGGGAATCGCCTGCTCCCCGGTAGCGGCCCACCAGAATTGTGGTCGCAATGCTGAAACCAAGAAGTGGGTGGAACGCCAGGTTGTTAACTCCAAAGGCGATGTTGCTGGCGGTGAACTCCACGGGGGAGAGGCGCCCCGTGAGAAAGACGAACACGGAGAAGCTTGCCACATCCATGAACACGCTGATGGCTGAGGGGAGGCCGTACCGTATGGTTTTCCAGGCCTGTGTCGCGGAGAAGCGGAACAAGCTTCTGATCGGAAACTCACGGGCGATTTTTCCAGACATGCTCAGCGAGATCAAAACCAGGCCCGGCACAAAGGAGCTGATCGCCGTGGCGATTCCCGCGCCCTCGATGCCCATCTCCGGAAAACCGAACCTGCCGAAGATCAGTATCCAGTCCAGGAAAACATTCAGTGCGGCTCCCGCCATACCGGCGGCCATGGTGACAGTGGTTCTTCCAAGACCGCTCCAGAGCGATGCGGCTCCGGCGTTCAAGGTGGCGCCCACGCCCGCTATGATCATCCAGCGGAAGTATACCTCCTCCAAGGCCAGCACATGCGCGGGATGACCTCCAAGCTTGAGAACTTCCTGCCCCGGAACTCCGATCAAAAGCAGAATCGGTGCGGAGAAAAGAGCCAGAAACACCCCCTGGGAATAGGACACCGCAACACCGTTCCGATTCCCGGCACCGTGATTCTGGGCGACGAAGGTTGAGGCGTAGCCGGCGGTTCCCTGAAAGACGGATATCAGGGTAAAGGCCAGTATCCCGGCGGGCAGAGCGGCCTGAAGCTCCCAGACACTGTGTCTGGCAAGAAAAATCCTGTCGCAGAACATCATCACGGTCTGGGCCGCCATGCCGGCAATCACCGGGAGTGAAACCGCCAGAATCTCCCGGTAGCTGCCAGGGGGATGGGGAAGCTTTACGGCCAAGGAATCCTCAGGATTTTCCCCCGACCGTCGTCTGTGACCAGCATGCTGCTGTCGGGCAGAAAGAGAATGTCCTCAATGGCCATCAACCCTGATGCGAAAACCGATGTTTCACCTTCGGGAGAGACGGCGACAACTTTGCCGAGGTCTTCACCGGCCACCATGAGGGTTCTGCCGTCCGGGGCGAATCGAAGACCCTCCGCTGATGAGATTCCCCCGGCGTAGGGCCACCACATCCGGGTATCGGGGTTGACCCGTATCACGCTGATAACCAGGCCGATCACCGGAGTTTCGTTGCTGGCGTAAAGCATGTTGTCGGGTCCGCAGGTGATTCCCCCGAGCATGAAGCCCACCGGAAGTGTGATGATGGAATCCGGATTCTGGGGTGTCCATCGGCAGATGCCGGTGGGGCCTCCGATTTGAGCCCATGTGTAATAGATTTCACCGCTTTGGCAAACCACAACCCCCTCGGGGTTTGGAATACTGTCCTGCAGGGTGCCCGCCACGGAGGAGATCAGCCTGCCGGCACGGACATCCTCCACCACCAGCAGTTCATACTCTGGATGCCAGGCAACCCCTTCGGGATCGGACAGACCGTTCATCGCGGTGTACACTTCGCCTTCCGGGGAAATGGCTGTCACGACCCCGGCCTTTTCCTCCGCCACATACACGGTGCCGTCCGGGCCCAGAGCAAGGCCGTCCGGGCTTGAAAGCCCACCGAGAAAAACTTCGAATGCGAGAACAAGAATCATGGGAGCCTTAGAACTGGTTCGGCAACCGCCTCCATAGCCTTGGCAGATAATGATTTGCCGTAATGATAAACGAAAGGGGTTCCCCGGTCTCCGGATTCGGCGACGGCGGGATCAAGGGGAATCCTGCCCAGTAAGGGTGCTCCGGAGAAATGAGCGGTATCTTCCCCGCCGGTTCCCATAAAAACCTCGGTAACTTCCCCGCACTTCGGGCAGGCGAAGCCACTCATGTTCTCCACCACACCCAGAACAGGAACACCGGTCTTTACACAGAAGTCAACGCACTTCCGCACATCTGCGGCCGCCACCTTCTGCGGGGTTGTTACAATTATGGCGCCGGCGATGTTTTCCGCCAGTTGCACCACCGAAAGGGGCTCGTCACCTGTGCCCGGCGGGCAGTCCACCACCAGATAATCAAGCTCGCCCCAGGCAACCTGCTGCAGGAATCTGGTTATGATGGCCATCTTCATGGGTCCCCGCCAGATCAGCGCGTCCTGCGTGTTCTTGAGCATAAAGCCGACACTCATCACCTTCATGCCGGAGGTTTCAACCGGAATCAGAACCTCGTCGTGCATCTGAACCCCCGAGAGTCCGGCGCCAAGCATCATCGGAATGCTTGGTCCGTGAATGTCAACATCAAGAAGCCCAACCCGCCTGCCCTGCATGGCCAGGGATACCCCCAGGTTGACGGCGATGGTGCTTTTTCCCACTCCGCCTTTGCCGGAAAGAACAAGGACGGTATGCCTTACCTTCGAACAGCCATGGGGGCCCGCCCCCTGTGTTGCGATTTCGTTCCCGGTGTCTTCTCTCATGGAAACCATTCCTTTTTCGCCTCTTCTGCCATCCCTGTGAATCGATCAGAGAATCAATGAATATACGGGTTTTGCCGTGAATCGATGCGAAACATGTATGTTTGCCCGATGAGAAAGCATCGCAGCGAACTGCGGGAAACATTTCGCATATCCATCACCGAAGGTGTCTTTTCCCAGGTGTACGGAAGCCTGTCGGGTCCTGGCTCGGCTTTCCTCACAAGGTTGCTTGTGTTTCTGCAGGCGGGTCCGGTGCATTTCGCTCTTCTGTCAGCCATCGGCCAGGTTTCAATGCTCTTTCAACCTTTGGGAATCCTGGCGTGCCGGGGATGCGCCTCGAGGAAGCGGAGGGTCATCGCCTGGGCCGCCGCCGGCAGGTCGCTGACACCCCTTCTGGGCCTGGCACCCCTGCTGCTTCCGCGGAATCTGGCGCTTCCAGCGGTGCTGTTGCTGTTCTTCATCATAACGTCCATTCTGGCTGTCTCCACCAACATGTGGACGGGATGGATCGCCTGCATGGTTCCCAAGAGGGTCAGGGGAAGGTTCTTCGCCAGAAGGAACGCGGTTCTAATGACCTTCGGTCTGCTGGTAAGCTTCGCCTTCGGCGTGGCGCTGGATGCGGGTTCCCAATCTCCGACCGGTGTGGGGGCTCTGGTTGCAAGGGTCTTCGGCATGAGCCCAAGCGGCCTTCCATTGACATTTCTGCTTACCTTCGCCACCGCGGGGATGCTGGGAATGGCAGGTCTTCTGATTCTCAGGCGACAGCCGGAGAAGCAGCAGATTCCCTCGGGAGATACCCTGCGAAGCACCGTTATGGAGCCGATGAGGGATCCCAGTTTTCGCCGTCTCTGCCTCTTCGGAGGATGGTGGATGATGGCGGTCGGGGTTGGCGCTCCGTTCTGGCAGCCCTTCATGATTCAGGTACTTGGAATGGGGCTGGTGGAGATGCTTCTGTACGGAGCAGTAAGCACGTTGGGCGCTGTGGCCACCCTGAAGTACTGGGGAAGGCTCATTGACCGCTTCGGGAATCGCACAGCGATGAAACTGGCAATAGTGTTGGGCTCCATAGTCCCTCTATCCTGGCTGTTCATAACCAGGGAAACCCGCTGGCTTCTCCTCTTCGAAGCAGTTCTCTCCGGCAGCATGTGGGGGTGCGTGGGAGTTGTGACCGCGAATCTGGTGCTTTCAGTGGCTCCACGGGGGAAAGAGCAGGCTTACTCCGGGCTGTACAGCGCTGTCTGCGGCCTGGCAATGATTGCATCCATGCTGGGTTCCGGGGTTTTCATGCCGTCTCCGCTTCAACTCCCCGGAATCTCATTGCATCCGATGCAGGTGCTTTTCCTGGCAACCGCTGTAGCCCGGCTTTCAGCTGAGATACCCCTGGCATTCGTGCGTGAACCGGATTCTCTTCCGGTTTCCGCGGTTCTTCGCAGGCTTCTGCTCTGGAACAAGGTAAGGTTTCCCATGCCCAGGGTGTTCATCAGCCGGAAGCGTGGCCCTCAGGACTGAAATCCGACCGCCATTTCCCCAAGGGTTTTCTTCTCTCCGGGTATGGTCAGCAACCTGCGAAGCTTGCCCAGGGTTCCGGCAAGCCCGTGGTAGTGTCTGAATGTGTGGCCAGGGTTCTTCACCCTGGTTTTCGGCTGGAGCGGGTCGACCTCCCATGGGTGCATGTAGAAAATGTAGACCTCGTTTGCCTTCAGGTACCTGAACACCATGGCACTGAAAAACCGATAAGGAAAGAGCCGGAAGTAACCCCCTCCGGAGATGGGAAACCGCATGCCCAGAAAGCTGCCCATGGGCATGGGGTACTCAATGATTCCAGAACGATGCCTGAACGGCCCTCCCGGAGAAAGTGTGCCGGAAATCTTCCCGTAACGGTCATGGATCGCGAATGGATTCAGACTTGAATCGTACCGGTATCCCGCTTCCGCCAGCAGGTCGAGAAGCCCGTCTGATACTGAGAAGCAGGGTGCCCGATACCCGATGACCTCCGTGCCTGACAGATCCTCCAGAATTCTTTTCGAAACCGTCACATCCCGGCGGATTTCCTCTTCCTTCATGGAATAGTTGATGATGTGCCCATGACCGTGGGAAGCTATTTCGTGCCCGGCGCCGGCAATGGTCCTGACCAGCGCCGGTATTCTTTCAGCTATCCAGCCGAGAATGAAGAAAGTACCCTTCACATCACTCTCGGCAAGTACTTCAAGAACCCGGTTTACACTGGCCTCCACCCTGAGTTCACGGTCTTGCCAGGAACCGGGAGGATGGGCTTCCCGAAGGTTTTCAGACTGAAACCAGTCCTCCACGTCAACAGTGATGCAGAGTGTTCCGGTTTTCATACCAGCTTCTTTCCCGTGGCGAAAAACTTCTTCGTGGATTCCCGATCAGGAAAGGAGAAGTACGTGGCCTCGCTCACATCGCACTCCTTGGGGTCGTTGTAGTACCGGGAGAAATCCAGAAGAAAGTCCACCATCATCCTGGCCCCTTGCGTCTTGGTTTTCAGGATGGCGTGATCAAGGGTGCGGCATTCACCGATTGAAACCGAGCGCTGCATCAGAATGTCTCCGGAATCAAGCTTCTCTATCATCTTGTGAATGGTTATCCCGATTTCCTCGAAGCCGTCCCGCATCTGCCAGTATACAGGCATCATGCCCTGGTACTTGGGAAGCATGCTGCTGTGAATGTTCACGCATCCGTACCGGGGTGCGGAGAGCAGCTTGCCCCGGAAGATCCGTGATGCCGCGACGGAAATCGCCACATCCTGCTTCCTGGCGAAGCGGATGAATTCTCTGGAATGTATGTTTTCCACGTATTGAAATTCCGCCCCCAGAGTTTCCGCGAAGTGTTTTGTGGTTTTCCTGTTCAGCATGGAAACCGTGTATTTTCTGGCGATCCGCAGGGTGTCGAAAAAGCCGTAAAATCCGTAGATCCTTCTGAACAGGGCAGTTTTGGAGTCTCTTCCCAGTGGAACCAGGGAAACCAGTGCGTTCACCGATACTCCGTTTTCCCTGAGAGTCAGCCTGTGTTTGGTGAACTCCTCCCAGAAACTGGAGATGTAGATGGGATCCTCCTGGGTTATGAAAACCACTTTCAGCATTTTCCGGGGGGCTCCTTCCGTCTGGTTCGTCCGGGGAAGAATACCGAAGAAGGTGAAGCAGGGGCAACACCTCCGGTTCCTCGGAACATAAGGCCGCCTCCGGCGTATATTCCCCAGTCGCCAATCTCAGTTATTGCATCCGCAGAGGAACGGGAAGAGAGGTATTCGTTGAGGAAAACATCCGTATCGGCAATGATGGCAGCAGCATTGCTACTGTATCTTACGGGATGCAGCGCCACAACCCTCGCGGCTTTTCAGGGGCCGTCAAATTACGCCAAATCTCCGGTGTTCGACTCGAAACCAATGTGGCGTACAGCGGTCCTCCCGCCTTCTTCCACCCTTCCAAGCCTGACCCAGACCCAGGGACTGTACGACTACGCCGGTATGGCCCTGCTGCGCAGCGGTCGTTTCACCGTGGTGGACCGGTCTGCGGTTGATCAGATACTCAGAGAGCAGGAATTCTCCTATTCGGGGGTTGCCGACCAGGCCACCGCGGTTCAGCTGGGGCGTCTTCTGGGCGCCGAAGCGGTGATGATGATCAATGTCACAAGCGTCGCCCACGACAGTTTCTGGTCTGACAACCCTTCCCAGAGGGATGCGGAACTGCATGTAAAGATCATTTCCGTTGAAACCTCGGAAATTCTCTACACCGCAGTTGGCCAGGGCTCCGACTTCGACGGCGCCGAGGGCGCTCTGAGATCCGCCCTGGAAGTGGCCCTCATGGGCATCAACCGATAGGGGTTCCTGATGAACAAATGCTTTGCGTTTGCTGCTTCACTGCTTCTTGCCGTAGCTTGCGGAACCACGGTTGGCAGCGGTTCCGCCCTGGTTACCACATCCTCCCCCGCCCCCCGGACAGCATCCCCCATTACTGCCCTGGAAGAAATTCTTTTCTCAGGTCCTCCCCCCGCGACAAGCCTTGCGGGCAGTGTGACCGAATCCTTCAGCCATGGCCATGTTGACTGGTCGGGGAACTCCGTCAGAGCCACAGGCACCGGTGTGATGGATCCGAACAACCCCAACCGGGCCCAGGCCCGGCTGATGGCGGAAAGGGCTGCGGTAGTGGTTGCCCAGAGAAACCTGCTGGAAATCACCGAAGGCGTGAGGGTGGATTCGGAAACCCGGGTGGTGAACTTCATGACAGATTACGATGTGGTTCACACCAGAGTGCAGGGAATGGTGCGCAATGCCAGGCAGACCGGTCCCGCTACTATCGATGATGAAGCGGGAATCGTGGAAGTTGAACTGGAGATGGATATCTACAGCCCCCAGGGGCTTTCCGGCGCTCTCAGCGCCGCCCTGGCAGCCCCCCAGACAAGCCCGGAATCACTCACCCCGCAAGTGAGGGATTTTCTTCAGCAGTACTCGGGGCTGGTGATCGATGGCGGCGAATCGGGTCTGACACCGTCCATGTTTCCCAGAATCTTCGACGAGCATGGCAACCTTCTGCTGGACACCAGACAGTACGCCTCCTACATGGGGGCCGCCGGGGGCATCGGTATGCAGTTCATCTCCGACCTCGAGGGAATACTGGATGCCACCGGGCTCGCCTCCTCTCCTCTGGTGCTGCAGGCGGTACAGGCAGCCGGATCATTTGGCAGCGACATAATACTCTCCGGTGCCGAGGCAGGTGGCGGCAACATTTTGAAACAGGCCCTTCCCCATCTGCTCAACGCAGGGCGATTCCTGCTCCGGGTTATACTGTGAGAACCCCGGCAGTAACCCTGGCGGCGCTGTTCTGCGCGCTTCTCGCCGGCTGTGCCCAGCAGGTAGTCGTTCCCGGCCCATCCACTCCCCCACCGACGGTATCCGCCGCCGCGGGGGAGACCGAAGTTCTGGCGGAGGGTGTATCGGCGTTTTCCGGCGGATGGGACACCACCCGTGACCATGCCCTGAGCGATGCCCTGAGAAAGGCTGTCGAACAGGGAGTCGGGGTGTTCATCGACTCGGAAACCCGGGTTCAGAACTTTCAGCTTCTCTCCGACAGGATTTACAGCAGAGCCCGGGGCTATGTGTCGAGCTACAGAATCATTCACGAAGAGCAGTCATCAGACATGTACCGGGTGGTGGTCCGGGCGTTGGTTAACAGCGAAGGAATCGAAAACGATCTTGCTGCCATCGGTCTTTTGCTGTCGGAACAGGGCAGACCCCGGGTGATGGTTGTGGTTCGGGAAATGGAGAGTACCACCTCCCTTTCCGCGGCAAACGCAGGCGCACTGGGATCAATGTTCGAAACCCAGCTTCTTGAAGGCTTTCGACGAAAGGGCTTCCCTGTGGTCGACGCCGCGACCACGGCCAGGGTTCTGGAGCGGGACCAACTGCTTCTGATTCTTGAAGGGGACGAGCGCACCGCTGCGCTGGTTGGTCTTGAAGCCGGAGCGGAAATCATTGTCTCAGGTACCGCGCTGAGAAGCAGGGAATCCCGATCCATTGCCGGCTCTCCCCGGGAGATTCACATTTTTCAGGTTAACAGCCGAGCCATCAACACCCGTACAGCGGCGGTTCTGGCGGCTTCCGCCACCACCACCGAGGTCCCCTTCAGCGAAAGCCAGGCCCGTTCCCAGGCATCGGAAAAGACCGCGGACCAGCTGATCACTTCGATTCTCGACGGATGGGCAGCGGGGGAGAACATCACGGTGATAGTGGCGACAAATGCGGATTTTCAGAAGCTCAGTGAACTGAGATCCAGAATCCGAACAGGCATAAGAGGCGTAAGGGATGTTGTCACCCGGGATTTCACCGGTTCAAGGGCCACCCTGGAGGTAGTTTCGGAAACCTCCACCCGGGAGGTCATCGAAGGGCTGACGGAGCTGGGAGGTGGCTTCACCGTCACCGGCCTTGCCGGCAACCGCATGGAGATTCGTTTCACCGACTGACCCGCCCCACTGACCGCCCGAAGAACTGGGGTACCTAAAGTACTCCCGCAGTGAAGGATGTGAGCTGGCCCAGCCTGTGGGTGTAGCTTCCCATCTCGTTGTCGTACCAGCCGAACACCTTCACATGGGTCACGGGGATGCGGCAGGTGCGGGTGCTTTCTTCTGAAGCGCCTTCGTTCCGGCGTTCGCCGTCGGACTCGCCCGGAATCTCAACATCCACGAACCCTGTTCTGGTGTGGGTTTCCACAGACTCTATCACAACCGCCGCGTCCTCACCCCTTATGTCCGCCGAGACATTCTGCTCTTCACTGTATTTCACCAGCCCCGCCGCCTCTCCCTCAGCGGCCTGACGATAGATGCCGTTGATGGATTCCCGGTCGATGAGGGGGGCGCCGTCCGGTGTCATTCCGGACTGGAATGTAACATTCAGGATAATCAGGCTTACGGTGGATGTGGGAATCCGAACCGAATCGGCCATGAAACCGATTCTGGCCACTTCGGGCATCACCTGCTCCAGGGCTCTTGCAGCGCCTGTTGAGGTCAGGACTATGCTGGCTGTTCCGGAGCGGTTCTTGCGAAGATCTTTGGCCCCTGTTCCCGGAACGCTGTCCAGAACAGGCTGGCTCGGAGTAAGGGCGTGAATGGTGCTCATGCCAGCGGTGATCATCCGCCGGGTCAGGTCACGATCCAGCAGGGGGCGCATCATGTGAGCCAGGGCGGTGGTGGTGCATGAACCGGCGGACAGTACCACATGGCGTCCGGGCTCAAACCGGTAGTGATTGATGCCGTAAATCATCATGAGGCTGTCTTCAGGGTCCGGAATGTTCTTCAAACGGCTCTTGAAGGGAGCGCTCAGGATCACCACCCTCGCGCCGGCGGCAAGGTGGCCCCTCAAGGAGCCGCCAGGGGCATCGGGTTCGTCATGGGGGTCGACGAATCTGCCGGTGCAGTCCACCACCACCCCCACCCCGCTGTCACGCCACGGAATATCTCTGGGATTCCTGGCCTCCCGAAGCACCTGTACCTCCCGGCCGTTCACAAGAAGAAGCCCCTCTTTTTCGTTCAACACCCTGCAGTCCGGTTTTGCCTTGTGTCCGTGAAGCCAATGGTGTAGAAGACCGTAGGTGCTGTCCCGGGTTATGTAGTGAAGAAAGGACTCGACCGAGGTTCCAACCTCCCGGCCTGTGTTCACCACAAAACGCTGAAAATCATCGTTGCCGAGATGATGCCATAGCGTGAGTTTTCCGATTCTCCCCAGCCCGTTGATCCCGAGAGCGCGCTGCGTTCCCATTCCACAATCCTCCCAGCTTTAAATCATGGTTGCGTAATCGTTTCCAGTCTACCCAGAAAGATGCGTCCGGTTCGGCCGTCAATGCTTATCCATTCCCCGGTACCGAGTTCATTTCCGGAAATTCGGGCCATTCCCTGGTGCTCCAGGACTTCCAGCTGATTGCAGTCCACCACCGCGGTTTTCCCAAGCCGTTTGGCTGTGACCGCAGCGTGGGAGGTGGAGCCTCCCCGGGCGGTGAGAATGCCCTGAACCCTGGTTATCATGGCAATGTCTTCCGGAACAGTATCCGGGCGGAGAAGAACGATGTTCTCGTCCGGGCACTCTTCAAGCAGGGCATCGATCTGCTCCTGGTTCACAGCCACCCTTCCGGAGTAGGCACCGCCCGCCACCCCGATGCCCACCGCCACCGGCTCGAGTGAGCCTTCCAGCATGTGGCGGAAAACCTGAACATCGCTGGTGCTTTCAGCCACCATCACCCGCTTCTGCAGAATGAATAGATCATCCGCGGAGGGCGACTCAAAGGTGAACTCAATCTCCTGGGGGTCGTAATCCCGGGAGGCAAGATCATCAGCCACCGCCAGCAGCGCACCGTATACTTCCGGGTAGTTCTTTTCCAGAGACCCATCGATATGGGAGTATGTGGGATTGCTCTTTCTCTGGGCCTCGGAGATGGGCGAAGGAAACACCAGCCCTCCCACCAGATCCTCACCCTGGCTGCATACGGTGAAATCGCCGAAAAGCCTTACCTGCCGACTGTAGGGCTCCCTGGGGTTCCGGGTGAATGTAACTCCGGAGCCGGAGTGCCGGTCCCGGTTTCCGTACACCATCCGTTGAACTACCACCGCTGTTCCCCATTCTTCGGCAATTCCCACATAACTGCGATAGTAGCTGGCGTGGTGTGAATTCCACGAGTCAAGAACCCTCTGGACACAAGCGATAACCTGTTCGAACGGATCGTCGATGAACCTTACGCCCAGTTCCTCAGCCCTTCGTCGATACTTCAGCGCCATTTCCCTCATCTGCTCCGGGGTGAACTCCAGTTTCAGGGTAACCCCGAACCGGGCTTTAAACTCTTTCATGATGCCGTCAAAGACATCTCTTGCGACCCCGGAAGACATGGCCCATATCTGGATGAATCGCCGGTAGGAATCCCATACCGTCCAGCTCCGGTCTTCCCGTTGCGACAGCTTTTCCGCCAGCTCGTCGTTGAGGCCAACATTCACGAAGGTTGTCATCAACCCCGGCATGGAGAAGGCCGCTCCGGAACGGATGGCCAGCATCAGGGGACGCTCCGGGTTGCCCAGCTGAAGCCCGGTTCTTTCCTCGAGCCGTTCCACCGCCCGGCGAATTCTTGCCAGAGTGTCATTGTAAAGGGGCGCGTATGTCATGGCGGGCAGGGCGGCGAACAGTTCCGTTGTAATTATGAAGCAGTCCGGCACATTGTGGCCGTGCATGGCAATGTGTTTCAGCCCCAGACCCTTGTGGCCCAGAGTCATCTGGTCGTCGGTGTTGGGAAGCTTTTCCCCAAGGTGTGAGATCAGGCAGTCGGCATCGTAGTTCATCATCCGGGTAAGGGCCTCGGGGCTCAACTCTCCGGTGAGCTCGGAGATGAGACGATACCTGTCGCCCACATACCGGTCCAGGGTCTGAAGACCCAGGGCCGACACCAGAACCTCCCGAAGAACCATTTCCGATACCGCGTCGATGCACAGCCCTCTCAGCGCACACTGTCGGGGGTCGTGTTCCAGCACCGTGCGCAGAATCCGGTCGTGGCTCAAGATGGAGGCCCGCGACAGCTCGGTTACGCTCTGGGCAAGAAACTGGAAGATGTTCCGGTACTGGTTGAAAGTGATGTTATGCCATGCGAAACTGGCTTCCAGCATGCGAATATTCGATGATAGTGACCTGGGATTGACGCCGTCCAGGGCCAAGGCTCTCTCAAAGCGTTGAAGCTCTGCGGCAACCCTCTTCAATGAGGAACGGTTCATGAAAGGGGAATCGGGACCCGACGCAACATCCTCGAAAAGCGTTCCTACAAGCCCTTCGATACGAAATGAAAGCCCCAGGGCGTCAAACTTGGGTTCGGAGTAATCGCCGTACATGGACGGAATCCCAGCGGCGATATGGCGCTTGTGGTAGATGTTCTCCACACCCTCGGAATGGGCTGGGTCCAGAATAATCTCCTTCAGCCTTTCAAGAACCGTCAATGAGGCATCCAGCAGCGCATCCCTTCGGGGCTGATCAGGGTGTCTGGCCCAGGCGGCCAGGGTGCCGGTGAAATTCTCTCTGGTGACGGAATCAAGGGCCAGACAACCCCCGACCAGATCATCCAGAGAGTCGGCGGAAGGAGTGTACTTCCTCACAAGCAGTTGATTCAGCCTGACCATGAGGGCAACCCTGTTGCTGTTGAACCCCGGGTTTCCCGGTGCTTCTCCGGAGGATGTTTCAAACTCCTCCTGCTTCATGGACAGTACACGGACCGCAAGATCCTCAGAGGTCTCCCCCCTTCGCTTCAGGGCTGAGATAACGCCGTGGGGGCCCTCCGCCCACTGTCTTTCCATCCGGACATCCGCCAGTACATTCGGCGAAAGGAAGGGCTCGAGACAGGATGTATCCAGGGTTGTCCAGTAGAGAATCACCGCCCCGCAGAAGGCGACTATGCGGTTCGAGGCCTCAGCATGAACCTGCTTTCTGAGAAAGTGCATCAGTGAATCGTGCCTGTGGCAGAGTTCGTCGATCCGGGTGGAAACCGAGCGAAGCTCCCCTTCCGCCCCCACCTCGTTGAAATAGACGGGAAAAGTTCGGAGAAGCTGCTTGGCTACAAAGTAGATCGGGCTGATGTCCGCGTTGAGGAAACGGGTTATGTCCCGCTGAAACAGGTCTGTATCAGCAATGTAAACACCGCCCAGACGGAGTTGAACATTCAGGGCGGCTGCCAGTTTCTCGTACAGTGCAGGATTTGATTCGATGATGCGCATCCAGCATCGTATCTTGGGAAGGTGAAAAGGGTTGACCACGGTTTCCCAGTCGTCGGTGGCGCCCCGGATGTCAGGGTACTGGAAGTTCCAGTAGAGGATGTCTTCGATGAGGTGGTCGGCGGCCCTGGCGTTACCTGCGATGCCGATGGCGGTCCCGATGGACTCGTAACACTGAAACCTGGTGAAAAGAAAGGCAGCGGAACGGTTCCGGAAGAAGCGGGTAAGGCTGCTGAGAACCCTCTCCACATCGTATTTTCTAACTGGTTCCATCATGATCCGAACCACTCCCAGCAGATCCGACATTACTTCGTTCTGCCGGTTGCCCAGAGTGTCGTCCTTTAGAAAATACAGGCATACAAGGAACCTGTCCTCCAGGTTCTTTACCCGGAACACCCCGGCGATGCTCCGGTCAATCAACTGAGAAAATGTGGGGAACTCATCGGATAGCAGTTCAGCAGGATCGGCTTTGCCTGCGGCTTCAGCCAGTTTCTCCATCCGGCTTCCGGTCAGAAAAGAAAACCCTTCGACAACCTCCCCGGGGCGATTGAGTTCGGTGTCAGGCTGATGGCACCATTCCACGATTTTCAGCCTGTCCATTACAATCCCGTAGCCGGAGACCAGCACCATCCGGTAAAGCTCCAGGGCAGCTTCGGACAGGTAAGGGTCTGCCGCAGCCTTGTTGATCATCTCCCTGAGAAGAGAATCCCTCTCCAGAAGGGAAAGCGGCTCACGTCCCGCGGTGTCCGTCAGCGTACCCAGGAGAGCGAGTATGGCTTCCCGGTATTCATGGGAATGCCGGCTCGAGAGGCATGTTCCGACCCACATGAATAGCTGTCTCAGTAGCGAGGAGGTTTGCTCCCGGGTCAGCGGTTGCCGCAGAAGCTCCATAAGAAGCTCCGCAAGCAGGGCAAAGAGAAGCCCCCTGTTGGCTGAGCCCTCAAAATACATCCAGTTTCTAAGCAGTACGGTCTGAAAGCCCTCGATCACCGCTTCGATGTTCCGATACTCGTGAAAAAACTCCTGCAGGGTTTCCAGAAGCCGCATGCGAACGCCGTACAGGCCCTCTACCGCCTGAACCAGAGGCGCGTACCGATCAGGAATCTCAACCCTGCGGGTGGTGCCGTCGATGTTGGCCCTCAGGGCATCGGAATCAACCGGCATCTCCCTGGAAAGCATGACTCACCCCCACGGAAAGCGGGCAAGACGGAAAATCAGCCAGGCCGCAACCTTCCGAAACGCCTTTGAAGGGCGATGAAATCTCATGAATAATCATCGGATATGATAAGCCTTTCCAACAGTCGGGGCAAATCTTCGGCCAGGCGGGGTCAACCGTTTTGCGCGGTGACAGGCGGTTTGACATGAAGTGGAACCCGGTTGCATATTGATTTTTTGTTGAATGTTATAACCATAGTGGGGAGGGTGACTCATGTTAATTACTTGCGGTATGATGCTTATTGTTTCGGCAACCACCGCAACAGGGGCTTTCCTTGACGGCTGCCCTGTTTCCCCAGCTGATTCCGGAGTACTCTGCCTGGAGTACTCACGACAAGACGACATCAATATCGATGTGGTGGGCAACGCCAGTATGTCATCCACAGGAACGGGCATGGCAAAGGGCAATTCCTATCAGGTCGACATCGATGTGGTTCTTCTGGAAGCCGAGTTCTGGCTCAGCTTCACTTCCACCCAGACCCTCACCTACTATGTCTATGTCTGCCCCCAGGAGTTCGGCACCTACACCGAAGTCCACCGGCATTCGGAAACGGTTACCGGAAGCGGGGCGGCCTGGTACTCCAGCGGGTCTCTGTTCGTTCCGATGGAAGCGGGATATCATTACATCATCCTGATATCCTGGAATGGCAATACAACCTACTACTACGGCTCGGGAGACTCACAACCCACATCCTTCGGGTACCATACCCACGGCTACGCGCCCGGATATGATCCCATGCCCGAAAGCTTTCAAAGCCTCAGCAACGATCAGGCGATCTACTACCAGAGGCTTACCACCTCCCAGGGAACCCCTCTGTCAAGACACACCTGGGGAGCCGTCAAGAACCTGTTCGATTAACACCGGCCCCGGAGCCCTATGACTCGCTCACCACCCGGAAATGGTGGCCGTAGATGGCCATGGTAATCGCCCGGGGAAAAAGCCGTGGTCTGTGAAAAAGTGTCCAGACCCACATGCGCCAGTAGTGAAGGCGCTCCGGGCCCATAATGCCCAACCGGTAGATGGAGCGCCAGAACGCCATGAGATGGGCGCGGTCTTTTTCTACACCTACCTTTGGAGGCTTGTACTCACGAAGGAATGTTATGACCCGGTCGTAATACATCCCGGGTGAGTAGATTTGCCTGAGTACACTTTTATAGCCCTCCTTTAAGGCTTTAAGATCCATGACCGGGATAATGTTGGTTGAGCCGTCGGCATTGTCACCGGACATTTCGGTGTTCAGCCGCCCTTCCCTCTCCATACGCCTGTAGAGACGGGTACCATGAGGCGCCTGCAGAAGCCCCACCATGGCGGTCACGATGCCGCTGTTCTGGATGAAATCGATCTGTTGCTGGAAAATTGAAGATGTGTCACTGTCGAAGCCAAGTATGAAGCCGCCCTGCACCTCCAGTCCCGCCCTCTGGATTTTCCTGACGCTGTGGAGAAGGTTGCGGCCCCTGTTCTGGGCTTTGTCGCACTCAAGAAGGCCTTTCTCATCGGGGGTTTCAATTCCGACAAAAACCGTGTTGAACCCCGCCTCGACCATAAGGCGCATCAGTTGGTCGTCATCGGCAAGGTTGATGGACACCTCGGTGTTGAAGGGCATTCCCTTCTTGCCCCGGCGCCATCTTACAACAGCGGGAAGAACCTCTTCCCTGAGCTGCCTCCTGTTGCCGATGAAGTTGTCGTCCACGACGAACACCGCTCCCCGCCAGCCCAGGGTGTAAAGGGTGTCAAGCTCCGCTATGAACTGCGGTGCGGTTTTCGTTCGGGGGGTTTTGCCGAACATGCTGGTGATGTTGCAGAACTCGCAGGCGAAGGGGCAGCCCCGTGAGAACTGAATGTTCATGGTGGCGTACTGCTTCATGTCCGCAAGCTCCCACATGGGAGTCGGCGTGTTTCGAATGTCCGGATGCTCTGTGGAAGTGTACAGGGGCTTAGGCTCTCCGCGATTCAGGTCCGCCAGGAACAGAGGCAGAGTAACCTCCGCTTCGTTCAGTACGAAATGATCGACCCCGGGGAATGATTTGTGCTCTCCGGTGAACAGCGGACCGCCGGCTACCACCTTCAGCCCCGCGGTCACACAGCGGCGGATAACCCGGTGGGCATCGTCACGCTGGATGACCATGGCGCTGACATAGGCATGATCGGCCCACAGCAGGTCGTCTTCGCTGAGGTGGGTGACATTCAGGTCAACCAGGCGCTTGCCCCAGTCCGAAGGAAGCATTGCAGCCACAGTCAGAAGCCCCAGCGGAGGTGTTCCCGTCTTCTTCCCTATGAATTTCAGCGCGTGCTTTAGGCCCCAGAAGGTGTCGGTAAACTCGGGGTAAATCAGCAATACATTCACATCGTCATCCTTGTATTTTTATATCTATCGCTTTTATTTAGCATAACATATTTGACGTTCCGTGTCAATGCGTGAAAACCGCCATTGTATCAATGGATAAGCGGCGCGAGAAGAAGAACGCCACTGAACCGTGAGTTACGGCCCGTGTTCCGCAGGGCCTGTCATGGGAATGGTCCACCCCTTGAGATTCCGAGGATCATCGTTCCACTGATGGAGATGGTGTCCATCGCGGGAGGATCGGGAAAACCCGTTTCGGCAAGAAGAAGCCTCAAGGCATTGTCGGGGGGCGTTGTTCCCACGAGCCCGCTGAAATGCCGGTCGAGGTGAACGGGCCGTCCGGCCTTTGAGAGACGATTGACAACTCCGACAGACACCGGCCAAAGCTCCCTCGGCAGCGGTTCGAGATACCATTCCCGCCCCGGGTTACCGGCAAGAAAGGCATCAAGGTCTTCGGATAGCTTCTCAACCCTCTGGTCTGAGTATGCCAGCGGATCGTAAACGCCGCTGCCGAAAATCCCAAGGGTTTTCACCAGAATGAATCCCGGTGGCAGAATGAGAAGGGTGATAATGAGGCGGAGCGCACCGGAGCCCTTCAATGTTCCGCCCCGTAAAGACGCCACCGCCAGGACTATCACGATCCATGAAAGGGGCGAAGTAACCGAATACCATGAGAACAGGTAATCCTGAAGGTCGCCCCTTACCTGGAGAACACCGAAGAACATCGCTGCGTGCCCAACAAGAAGCAGAACCGACAGGGATCTCATGAACCGTCCCCTCGTCTTTCCGCCGGGAAGGAACAGGCAACCCGCAAGGGCGACGATTCTCAGCAGGGCAAACATGAAAACCACTTCCAGGAGAATGCCCCTGGCCCGCAGAAGCCTTGGAAAAAGCAGCATGGTCTCGGTGGCCATAACGGCGCCGGACCACTCCCTCGCCGCGACCCTGAGCGGAACCCGGGCGGCGGTATCACCGAGGAATCCGACTATCCTGGTCAGATTACCCTCACCTGCACCGAACTCCTGGACCAGGGAAGGGAGCCACACCGCAAAACCGAGAACCGCGGTCAGCATCAGCGGTCTTGATCGGAACCACCGGGGGGATTCGCTTCCTGTGCCGTTCAGTCGCCGGATGACCAGAGCCGCCAACGCGAGTGCAAGGACAACCGGGACCCCCCCCAAATGGGTCTGGGCAACAAGGGACCCTGTGAGGACCGCAACGGGCATCCACCTGTCGTCCCCGGCTCCGACTGCGGCGCATGCCAGAGAATAAAGAAGGAATGGGAATATAATGACGAAAGGGTTCCAATCCCTCAACCAGACGGTCCAGGGGGTCATAACAAGGTACACCGAGAGAAGAAGGCAGCACAGAATCGTTACGGATCCCCGGCAGAACCTGCCCAGAACGAGAACGGACCCGGCCAGGGAAGCGGCTATGAGAAGCGGGACAGTGATGTAGGAAGAGGATGAGGAACAGCCGGACAGGTAGTACGCCGGAAGCCGGAGAAGAAGGTAGGCCGGCCCGGGGTGGTTGAACCCGAACCGGGAGTAGGGTCCCAGAACAGCCCGCCCCTCCCGGATATTGCGGGTGGAGATATCCTGCATCGCCAGGTCTCCCTCCACTGCAAGGTCGGGAACACCGGAAACCATCACCCTTGCGCAAACCAGCAGCAGAGGCGCAAGCAGCAGCCCGGGGGCAATCCAGGAAAGCAGTTTTGCGGAGTAAGATCCTGCGGGTATCATGGTGCTTGAATATTCAGTCAACCCGCATGAGTCAAGGTTCATTGCGGTGATGGGCAGGCGAACCAGGGAGGCGGTTAGCGGCTCAGCGGATTCTCCTGTTCACGGGAACCTGTTTCCAGGCTTCTCCGCCACAAGAGTCAAATAGTCTCTTCCCTTCTCATAGGGTTTCGCGCCAAGGTCGCCATGGGGCACAACCGGGGAGAATCCGTGAACAGACAACAGCTCCATGTATTCTTCAGTGCTGTACAACCGCATTCCGTAGGAGTACTCCCTGCGGTCGGTACCTTTGATTACGATCCAGCGTGTGGTGTTCCAGGTCCAATCCCGGCTGGCTGTCGCTTCTTCCAATCTGATGGTTCCGTCCGCTTCCTCAAACCAGTATCTGGACTGTCCGGACGGTCTGCCGGTCCTGATGAGTTCACGGGGAGTGCCCTGAAGAAGAAGCCTGCCGCCATGCCGCAGGGATTGAAAGCAATTGCTGATGACCTTCGCGTCATCTTCCGGATCTTCAAAGTACCCGAAGGAATTGTACATCATAATGATATGATCGAAGCTCTCGCGTTCCACGAACTCCCGCATATCAGCACACAGGAACCGGGTTTTGGTGTCCGCCCCTTCAGCCTTTCCCAAGGCTTCAGCGATGAACCTGGAATTCAGGTCAACACCGGTCACTTTGTATCCGAGCCGGGCAAGCGGCAGTGAATGTCTGCCAAACCCGCACGCCAGATCAAGAATCGAATCACCCGGTTTCATCTGGAGAAGAGTTGAGATATGCCCGGCGGCGGTCTCGGACATCTCGACTCGTTTCTCGGGCCAGATGAATGAGCGATTGGCTTCCCAGTACTCATGATCGGAAAACCAGTCTTTGGAAGGTTTCTCCAATCAACACTCCTTTCACAAATCGAGTCGGGCGAGGTTCGCGGGTTGCCGGGGTGCCTCTACCCTTTAGTTCGGTGCTTCGTCGATCGCGGAGTGCTTGTCTCGAATCGCATCGGCCAGTTTGTCAAGGGCCGAAAATGTGTCATTGCGCGGAAGTCCCTTGCACAGAACGGTGCCCAGGATGTCTACCTTGAGATTCGGTATAAGACCGGAGATCTGCTCCACGGCTTTGGTCCCCCACCCGTAGGAACCGATGACTGCCGCGTACTTAAGTTTGGGACGGAGCGCGTTGGCCAGATGCGTTGCTGAGAACACACTTGGATGAGGCCCGACATGAACCGTAGGCGTGCCGATAACGATGGTCGCCGCATCCACCAGCGCCATCGCAAGTTTCCCGATGTCGGTGGTTGAAAGCTCAAACTCCTGGACCTTGACTCCTCGCTCAGAAAGGGCGGTGACGAGGTAGGTTACCATCATTTCAGTGCTTCCGTGCATCGAGATGTAAGGAAGAACAACAAGGTTCGATACCCGGTCGGAAACCCAGTCCTCGTAGGCTGACAGTATGCATTCCGGGTTGTCATAGATCGGTCCGTGACTCGGCGCGATGAGGTCAAAGGCGCATGCGCGAACCTTCGAGATGTTGGTCTGTATCGTCTTGCGGAAAGGCATCATGATTTCGGCGTAGTACCGCTTGGCCGCTTCGCAAATGTATGGTTCGCTGCCGGCGTACAGATCGGTTGTGGCCAGGTGGGAGCCGAAAAAGTCGCACGAAAACAGTATCCTGTCTTCGGGAAGGTGTGTGACCATGGTCTCCGGCCAATGGACCCACGGTGTGTGGATGAAGCGCAGAGTCTTGTCGCCAAGTGAAAGCGTCTCGCCGTCCTCGACTGTCCTGATTCTCTCCGGCTGTACGTCCAGATGATCCACGAGCATCTGCCTGGCCTTCATCGTGCAAACCAGCAGGGCATCGGGGTACTTGCTCATGACGGCAGGTATGGTGCCGGAATGATCCTGCTCCGCGTGGTGTGATACCAGATAGTCAATCCGTTCCACTCCAGCCAGTTGATGCATGAGAACGCCGGACATGGCTGGATCCACCGTATCGAGCAGAGCGGTCTTTGCCGATCCCTGGACGAGGTATGCGTTGTAACTCGTTCCATCCGGCAGTGGAATAAGTGAGTCAAAAAGACGGCGATTCCAGTCAACCGCACCCATCCAGTGGATGCCCTCACGGATCTGCCTCGGCTTCATCGCGTTCTCCTTTCGATGTTTGCACCGGCGCTGAAAATCAACACACTGTTAACATAGTCTCAGTTCTGTCAGCAGTGCTGCAGGGAGAGTCTGCCCAGGAAACGTCACACATCGAGTAGTATTCTGCGCGGAAGGCTGTTTGAAGGAAACCCGGAGAATAGGCCACTGAGATACGAACTTCTGCATGGCCCGTCTCCCTTGCCCCGCGGCTGAGCGGGCGGGATAATACCTTTAACAGTAACCCTCGAGGAAGAATTGAAAACCGGAAGGTATCATGGAAGCTCACCAGGGATTCCAGACGGTGGATGGGCACGTGGACGCAGGCGAGATAAGGATCTATGCCCTGTCCACATGCGGTTTCTGCAGGCGCGCAATCGCCTTTTTGAAGGAAAAGGGAGTGAGGTTCAGCTACATGCATGTGGATGAACTGCCCCCGGACGAGAAACAGAGCGTGAAGGACATGATCAGAGAAAGATACGGAAAGCCGCTTCAATATCCCTTCCTGGTTCACAACGGCACCATCACCCTCACCGGTTTCGACCGTACACAGTGGAGCCGAATGCTGGGGCTCTCATGAGCCGGGAAACGGTACCTGAGGCCAGGCGTTTCGCAGAAATGGTCGCGTCCAGGCAGGGCTGGAGGCTGAACCCCGACACCGAATTCATTGAATTTCTATTTGAAGGCCTTGCAAAGAACAGTCGCCGATACGGCTACTACTCATGCCCCTGCCGTGATGCCCATGGTGAGAGAGCCCGTGACTCCGACATAATCTGCCCCTGCGCCTACTGCAGGCCGGACCAGGAAGAATACGGCCACTGCTACTGCGGCCTGTTCCTCACCGAAAAGTTCGCCCAGGGCGGCGGCCAACCGGTCTCCATTCCCGAAAGAAGGCCCGGGGAATAGCCTGCAGGATTAACCTCGCTGAAGAAATCACCGCAATTCCCTGGTGCACAGCCAGAAACGCCGCCCTACCGCCCCGCAAAAAAGAGCCAGACCATGTAGACGGCCAGACTGACAACCCCCGCGATCAATCCCAAGACCAGGATCGCCCTGGCCAGGTTCTTCCGGGCGGGACATGTCCGGGACCCGAACGACCAGACCAGAAGCAGCACCAGGTTCACCACCGGGATCGCGCACAGCAGCAGGAAGAGGAAGTACTGGCCCACCGTCAGGGCCTTTCCCTCCGGGGTCGGCACCGCTGGCGGCGGAGCGGGGGAAGCCGGTTCGACACGGGCTTTCGGGACTTCCGCCGGCACAGGGACATCCGGGGGATCCGGGGGAGGAGGTGCAGGAGGTGGTGGGGAATCCTTCTGAGGAAAGAGCCCTTCAACACCCTTTCCCGGAACCCATCCGGAAGTGGCTTCGGACCAGACCCGGTCTTCCGGCTGGATATCTCCGGCAAGCGCCTGTTCCTGAAGCTGCTCCCGGGTGAAGGGTCCCCTGCGCTGCTGTTCCTTGTAGACATACCAATCGTCGGCCATCCGGTACTCCCTTCGTCGCCCGCCGGTAAACAGAATTCCTGTTTTCAATATGCGCCCCGGCACCGGGGGAGTTCGCCCTGACCGAAGCCCCGGTTTTCTCTTGTCCCACCTCTTTACCATCTCCCGCAGCGACGCCGGGTGCCAATGCTTGACCGTAAGCGACGGGGAAAGCATCATCCTTCGATGAAGCACATGGATAGGGGGTAGGATGTCCATTCTCGAGATTGTCCTGGTGATGGCCATGGTGATGACCACAGGTCCAGGAGGGGAACAGGCCACGGAAGAAAATACTCCGGCGTTCGTTGCAGCAGACGCGGAACCCATCCATTTCAACGGCCTGGAATGGCGTGTCGGTCCGGACCGGGACCTGCGCTGGGACGAGGCCCGGAGCTGGGCCGACAGCCTTGGGAAAGGTTGGCGACTGCCTTCCATCGAGGAACTGGAAGGGCTGTACGAAGCCGGAGTGTCCGTGGAGGCCTGGGGTCCGTTCCAATGCGGCGGCGAATGGGTTTGGGCCGACTTTCCGGGAGCATGGAGTTTCCTGCACGGAGACGGTGTCGGCTACCCCACAGGAATGGAACCTTCCACAGATCATCGGACCTTCGCGGTTCGCACAGCTGGAGGGCACGATTAGTGACTGCCGGGGATGGCCCATTCATCCTGTGACGGTCACGGTCTCCGGTGAACACACACACGCGGTATCACCATCCGCGTTCGCCCGCAATTCAAACCAGGCATTGACCCACTAAAAAAGATAACCTATCGTTTTCCCGGTTTGTTTATCGGAAGCGGCCTGCGGGGTATTCGGCTTCACAATGCACCCGCTGGCTGGTGTTGATTTGCGTTTGGCTCATCCTTGGAACAGGGAACTCAAGTCGCCGAAAAATGCTGTGTTCGGTTAGCTGTAGGAGGATCATGACATTTGCGCTCCGCAGGGATTCAAGGCTTCCCCTTTTCCTCCCGCTCCTTCTGCTTGTTCCCGGCTCTGCCTTCTGTGCCCCTCTCGTTTCCCATGAAAGGCTGATTCCCCTTGTGGTGCTGCCCGGGACTGTCTGTCTTCTCCTGAGCTTCCTTACGGGAAAGGTGGGCACATGGCTCCGTCTTGCCTTCAAGCTGTACGCGGGGTGGCTGATGGCTTCCCTGGCGGTGGAAAGGGTTCTGACCCTGGTTTTCGGATACCCCTTTCACGGTTTCGGCCCCTTGTTCTTCGCTTCCCTTCCCGCAACAGCGCTGATCATCTACCTGCTTGCAAGACGCATCGCCTCGGAGCCCGGAACCCCCCCAACTGGGGAGACATGCTGGTTTCTTGCATCTCTCTCTTCGGCGGCCCTGGTGGTTCTATTGCTGGGGTTCATGGTGGTTTACGCGATTCCCGTGGCCGGATGGATAATGGGAGAGGGAGAGAGGGCAGCCGCGAGGGAGTACGGTCGGGGAGTCTCCCGCGCCAGTGTGGGTGTCTGCTACGGTGTCATGGCTCCCCTGGCGATGCTGGTGGCATCGATCGCTGCTTTCACTAACCGAGTTGCCCTCCGGGACCGGCAGGCGAACAAGCTTGCCCATCCCTCAAGGTTATCTCCCGTGACGGCAATAGCCATAATACTGCTTGTCTTCTTCCTGGTGGAACTCCAGGAATGCGCGGGTCATTAAACCGTGCTTCTCTGTGCGCCGTGGGGCGCATCATTTCCAGCGGGTGCGAATCCCGCCTGACAACTGTCGCTCCTGCCATTCCGGGGCAAACTTTCCAGCCCCTGTTCTTCAGTCAGTCGTCTTTTCCATGAGATAAGCACAGTCAATGCAAGATCCCTGCATTCGTCACAACGGCAGAAGGGTGATTCTCATCAGTCAATCTCCAGACGAATCTGATTCAAATCCGAAAATGGGAATCGAATCAACCTACCTGCCCGGCAGTTCCGTCCCGTGACTCATGATCTCGATATAGCCCGCGTAACTGCAAAGCCGGTTGCGTTTCCGGGCGGTCAGCTCCTTGACGTTGCCGAGCTGCTCCAGATGACCAAGCACCTTGTTGACCGTGGCCGGGGTTAAGCCGGTCTTTTCCACCAGCGAGCCCGAGGTGGCGATGGGATGCTCCATTAGTGCCCGGTGGACCTGCAGGGTGGATGCAGCCGCCCGGCCGAGTGCCACCTATCCAGTTCTGGCTGCGCCGAAACTCCCCCGGAGTCTGATTGCTGCCACGACCCTTGGTCAGCAGCACGCCATGAACCTCGCGGAACAGCCGCAGCGACAGCGGCAGCCCTTCCTCCAAAAGGCGCAGACCGTGGTCGAGGGCCGCAGCATAGTTGCTGACCTCCCGTACGTCATCCAGTGGCACGCCGGGTGCCTGATCCAGCTCGAACAGCAGCAGGTCGTACAGCGACGATTGAGTCCCCTCGATCATGGAGGAGAGTACCGCTTCCTTGCGGACGTACATGTAGAGGAACAGCGAGGTGTCCGGCAGCAGGGTCGAAACGCTGTCAAGACGTCCAAGCGCCAGTAATGCCTGGTCGACTCGCTGCGCAGCTCCGGCGTCCAGTCGATGGGTGGACGTGGCGGCAGCGGCGCGGGCACGAATGCCTGGGCCTTCTCACCCTCCATCGATATGGTCACATATCTGCCTTGGAGTTCCCGCTTCATCCCGCCTGCCTCGAACCTGAAACAGGATTTTACCTTTATTTTACCTTCAGTAGATATCCTATAGTATGGAATCGGGAAGCAAATAACACGCGTGTTTCCTGAACGAACACTTCGATTCCCTCAGACAAGAGTTCGACGCTGAGACGCATGTGATAAGCGAACAAGAGTGTTTGAGAATGGATTGCTCTCGGTTGCTCTTCCTCGGCTGTTGATGAGGACTGGTGGAGGCGGCGGGATTCGAACCCGCGTCCGCATACGGGGGTTGAGCAGGCGACTACATGCTTAGTCCGTACTCATTCTTGGCCGGAGGTGGGCAACGGACGGCGCTCTCCGGACATGCCCTCCATTGATCTCGTTTCTTCACCCCGGAAGGCGGGGGGATGGAAACCAGCCTTCATTGCGTCGCCCTGTACCACCCCGAAGGCGGGGGTGGAGAGGACGGCCACCCTTACAAGAGGGTGACGGATTGTCGCTTACGCGGCAGTTATTCTGTTCCGCCTTTTTAACGAGGCCGGCGGAACCTCGGCATGCTCCCGCAAAACCGCATCCGTACCCGTCGAGACCTGTCGCCCCCACGAATACACCTTAACATACTTCTTCCCGGGCAGTTTTTCAACCCGCTGGGCAAAGACCGGCGGGTTTCGCCCGGTCAGACAGACTTCTCGAACATGTCGTACCAGCTCGCTCCGCTTACCTTCTCCTCGGTGAACTCGCCGGTTGGGCTGACCTGTACCATGATAAAGCGGGGCTTTGCCTTGCGCTTCAGGAAAGCTGAGATGCCTGAGACTCCCGGTTCGGCCTGATTGGGTTCGTACTGGGCTCCACCGGCATCCCAGATGGAGCGGTAGTAAACCTGGTAAGTCTCTTCATCAGAGGGTTCGCCGGTGTCCACGACAGGGTGTCTTTCCTGGATCATGGCCAGGAAGCCGGGCCAGCGTTGATCGCTTCTTACCCTGTCGGAGTACTCGAAGACCTTTTTGTAGTGCTCGGAATAGAGCTTGTTCCTGTCTTCCACATACCTGCCTGCCCTTCTCCATCTAATCACAATGTACGCGAGTATGACAAGAACACTTACAGCAACGACCAAAGGTCGATTGGACAGCAACCCCTCGAAAAAGCCATTCATTCACGCCCTCCATGGTTTACAGCCGTGCGAGGCTTGTTCCTCGCTTCGGAATGCTGGTTTATATGGTTCGGGGCCTTTCCTGTCAAAACGGATAACCGGGTATCGCGCTTCTGCCGAGCCCGCTCCAGTGTGATCAAGGGGGGTTGATTTTCGATTGTGTTTCCAGTATATGTTGCCGTCATTCCGAATTGAAAACAAGGAGACTGCAATGTCCTGGAAATGCGATATATGCGGAAAGAAGCCTTCGGTGGGCTACAGGGTCAGCCATTCCACCAAGCATACCAAGCATGTTTGGAAGCCCAACCTTCAGCCGGCCAGGGCTCTGGTCGCCGGAGTGGTCAGGCGCATAAAGGTCTGCACCACTTGCATCAAGAGCGGCAGGGTTCAGCGCGCCTGAGCATACCACTGGAGGGCGCCAGGTCCTCCGGCTTCACAGCGTACCCGAAAATGCGGGAGCTGTTTCCATCTGCGTCTGAGATTCTCTGAAATCCTGTGGCCGGGGTGTTCATGTTCTCCGGTGTGGTTCCTTGTTTCAATGGTCTGTCAGGAACACGGTGTTCTGCAGGATTGATTCGTCGGGTTCATACCGCACCGCCTGCGGAGTGGAAGCGCTACTTTCTGTCTTCGTTAAGGGCGGCGGCGGCCTGGTATTCCCGGGAAAGCCTGGTGTAGCCGAATCCCATGTTGAGGAAGTCCCATCCGAACGGGCTTCCCACTTCCAGAGGTTCGAACACCCAGTTCATGTCTATGCCGGCGGCTTCAAACGCGGTGTTCCAGCCAACTCCCGTGAGCCTTGTTTCCAGGGCAACGGCGGTTCTTCTGTCCCCCCTGGCCAGCAGCGCGCTGATGTGCGCATCCCGGGGCGACATTCCATGAACTTCCGTGATTCCAAGCCCTTTCATGTCTTCGGTGAAGCGGTCTATCATTACCCGAAGGCCGTTCGGGTTTACCATGGAAGCCCACTGAAAGGCGGTCCAGGGCCTGGGAACGAAGGGATCGATCCGGACAACCACCGGAAGGCTGGCTGAGTTGAGAATCAGTTCCACAAAACTGCGGTTATCGCTACGGTCCGAGTCTGTTTCAAAAGGAAATCCAACCTGAAAGTTGATCTGTATTCTTTTCGCCCTGGGGTCATGGTTCTTCACGATGTCAAGGTAATCCTTGTTCGTGCGGCTCTTGCCGAGAACCCTTCGAAGGGAATCCGAGCCGGTTTCCGGGGCAATCAGGAGGGTTTCCACATCATAGGTGGAGGGTATCTCCTCGACCATTTCCGGAGTGTCACGCCGGTGCGAACTGACATGGGCTGTGAGACCGCACTGCCCGGCGAAGTCAGTGATTTCCCCAAGCTGAATATGCCCGGTGGGTGTGCAGGCGGTGAAAACAACCCTCTCACCCTCGGGAATCCGGCGGATTGTTTCCTCGAGTTCCTCAAGATGCTGCTCGCGATATGGCAGGAACAGATAGCCCGGCATGCAGAAGCGGCAGTTGAAGGGGCAGCCCCGGGCAATCTCCACGATCCAGGTGTCGGGAATGACCGACCTGGCAGAGATGGTTCCGGTGAGGGCTCCCACGCTTTCGGTGCTGGCCCACTGGCGCATGATGCCGAATCTGGGGGAAACTCCGTGAACCCCGGGAACCAGCAGTCCCGGCAGTTCTGCCACCTGTCTCAGTATGCTTTCCTTCATCGAAGGGGATCTTCCCATGCTTTTCACAGTATCCAGAACCGGGCCCAGAATCGGTTCGCTTTCGCCGATGAGAAAGGCGTCAAAGAATGGCATCAGGGGGATGGGATTCGAGGTTACGCCGAGGCCGAAAGCAATCACAAGAGGCCATCGATCACGCCTTTGAGCGGATCTGAGGGGAACTCCAGACAACTCCATCATCTCCAGGGCGGGAACGAAATCGTTTTCACCGGGAAGAATGAATATCAGCAGATCGGTTTGAGAGATGGGCTCGCCATCGTCAAGTGTAACCGCCGGTCTGGAAGTGCGCTTTCGCCAGTTGAATTCGTCTCGTTCAGGAAGGAAGGCCCTGGAACACACGGTGTCGGACCATGTGGACAACTGCCTGTGAATTCTGTGGAATGAAAGGTGTGCCATGGCCTGGCTGTAAAGCCTGGGAAAGGCGATAACTGTTCTAAACATGCCTCCGGCATTTCCCGGAGTCAGGCTCTTTTCAGCGGAGAGAAACTTGCTTCTACGCTCTTCATACCGGTCACCGGCTGATTTTCTGCTCATCCAGTGGCTTCCTCTTCTCTAGAATGCGCCAGGAGAAAGGGGAATATACTTACGCACCGTTGGCGTATCAAAACAAGCCCATTTTATTTGCCTTAATCGAAGTCTCTCTGTAAAAAGTACGGCAAGGACGAATCCCTTGTATTCACATTTCCCGAGCCGTGGGCGACCACCGGAACAGGGATGTGCTCCGTCCCCCTTCTTACGCCCTCAAAGGGACCCCGGGCCACTTTGGCAGGAAGATCGATTTCCACGGGGTCGCTTTCAAACCTGTCCCCGAAGCCGGTGGCGATCACAGTCACCTTGATTTCAGCGTCAACATCATCACCGTAGCTGTGGCCGATGAACACCTGGGCGGTTCTGCCCACGACATCTGAAATGGTCTTCTGGGCCAGCATCGCCTCCCGGAACTTCACATTCCGGCCGGAATGGACATTGATAAGCACCGCCCGGGCGCCTTCGATGGAAATGCTGTCCAGCAGGGGATTGGATATGGCCTGACGGGCTGCCTCTTCAGCCCTGTTCGGGCCCGTGGCTACCCCGGTTCCCATCATTGCTCCACCCCCGCTGGTGATCACCCGTCGAACATCCTCGAAGTCCAGGTTGATGGCGCCTGGAACGGAAATGATCCGGTTGATTCCCTCCACCGCGTTGGCGAGAACATCATTTGCCATTGCCAGGGCGTCCTCGAGTGTGGCTTCCTCGTCCACCACCGACATGAGCCTGTCATTGGGTATGATGATGAGGCTGTCCAGAACCTTCCTGAGATTCTGTATTCCCTCCTCCGCCCTCTGCTGCTTCAGAACCCCTTCATGTTCAAAGGGTCTGGAGACCACTCCCACAGTTATCGCTCCCTGTTCCCGGGCCACCTGGGCGATGACCGGCGCCGCGCCGGTGCCGGTCCCGCCGCCCATGCCCGCGGCGATGAAGACCATGTCGCAACCGGCGAGCATGTCCTCAATATCTGTAAGGTTCTCCTCCGCCGCCTGTCTCCCGAGCTCGTGGTTCCCGCCGGTGCCCCTTCCCCGGGTAACCCTGGTGCCTATGATCATCTTCTCATCGTACAGGCTGTTCTCAAAGTCCTGTATGTCGGTGTTGATGGCGATGTACTGAACTCCCCGTATCTTTCTCTGAATCATCCTGGTGATGGCGTTGCAGCCGCACCCTCCTACCCCCACCACCTTCAGGCTGATTTTCCCTCCGGAGTCCTCCCCCAGCTCCATCAGATCGTATACAGCCGGCATGTCAACCTCCCTCTGCTACTTCAGCGTGTCTATGAACTGCTTCATTCTCTGGAACATTCCTTTTCTCGCCCCGGGGGAGATTCTTCTCCCGTGCTTGTTACCCCTCGCGCAACCGTGTATGGCAAGGCCCGCCGCTACCGCGAACTCCGGGCTTCTCAGAATCTCGGAGGGTGTGTTTTCCACTCTCGGCGCGCCGGTTTCGACGGAAAGGCCGGTCACCGCCGATGCGGTTTCCAGAAGACCCCTGGTGCGGGAGCCTCCCCCGGTGAAAACCAGACCGCCTGAAAGATCCGAAGGCTCCAGGCCACTTCGCTTGATCTCCTGAGATATGGCTTCGCATATGGCTTCAGTTCTCTGGGACACCACCTGGGTCACCAGGGGATGGGATATCTGAAGCGTTCCCCGGTCACCGAGCCTCGGTACATTGATGATCATGTTGGGCTGGCTCAACCGCTCACTTGCGGCGGCCTTCTCAACCTTCAGCCTTTCTGCCTGAGCCCAGGAAAGCCTCAGCCGCTGCAGATCCCTGGTAATGTGGTCTGAAGCCATGGGAACCGCCGCGAGGTGCAGAGGCCCTCCGCCCCTGTACAGAACAAGGTTGGTAATGGAATGGCCCATGTCCGCCAGAATTACCCCGAAGTCGGTCTCGTCCGGGCTCAGCACCGCGGTTCCCGCTGCGAGGGCGGAGGGAATCAGGGCGTCTACTCTCCTGCCGGTGTGCTCAACCAGAGCCACAAGGTTTTCCACTGGAACCCGGTCGGAAAACACCGTGAACACCCTGGCCGTTATGGATGAAGCCTGAAGCCCAACCGGTGGCTTGCGCAGCCCCGAGAACCTGTCAAAGGCGAAATCTCTTGTAATGCTGTCCAGCGCCATGCAGCCCGGGGGCAGATCGATGCTTCCCGCGGCTTCTATGGCATGCGCCACATCCCTGTCCGAGATGATGCCGGGTTCATCCAGGGTTCCGGTGCCTATGGTCCCGGTTCCCATAAGTCCTCTCACATGGGCGCCGCCAACCCCGAGGTGCACTCTGTCAACCCGGAAACCGCAGAGTTCCTCCGCCTCTTCGATGGCACTCCGCACCGCGGCTGCGGCACCCTCCATGTCCACCAGGATTCCATCCCGCACGCTGCCTCCGCTGTCGGCGGCTCCGAGGCCTGAAAACACCGGGGAGCCGTTCTCGCCGGCGACAGCCACAACGCACTTCACGGATGAAGCGCCGATATCAAGCCCCGCGTAGTATTCGACGCTCATGAACTCCTCCTGAACACGGCCTGCCCCCGAAATCTCAGGTCAACCTGTAACCCTCCCTCGGTGAGGGGCCTGACCAACCCCCAGGACAGCCATCTCTCCTCCAGGCCATCCATGCCCAGAATAACCTGCACTTCATTCTCCAGAACCCTGACACCCGTCGAATCAAGCATGATCACCGAGCCCTCGAGTTCCCTTCGGAACCCGTGGGTGAATGCCACGGCGGAAGCGAGAACCAACGGATCCGGCTCACCGGTGAATCGGATTACCGGCAGATTCTCCGACAGCCACTGTTCAGGAAGCTCTCTGCACTCAAGGCTCACGGGAACCCGGCCCGAGGGCGTATCCAGTATCACCGCCGCTTCCTCCAGATCAAGCATTAGATGCATGGATCCGGGCCAGATCAGCGAGACATCCACGTCGCGAACCCCGGGAATCAGCATGATCTGAGCCGTTATCGAATCGACGCTGATCTGATGAAGAGGTCTTCCGAATGTGTGCTGAAGCGCCCTGGCCACCGCGGTGGTATCCGCCCCTTCGAGCCCGGTCACATAGACGGTTTCCAGGTTGAACCGGCCCTCCCGGTCCGCCCATCTGAAGGCCAGCACACCCGCCAGCATAACAACACTGACAATGGTCATGCCCAGCGCCCTGGTTTTCATTTCAGTTCCCCCATTGTTCTCCGCGCCATTTCATCAACGCTTCCAGCCCCCATGAACAGAATTGCTCCGGCGCTGCTTCCCCTCACGACTTCCGTGAGGCGCTCCTCGCATACTTCTTGAAACCTTCCACCGGACTCCCGGGTTATGAGTTCCGATGTAACTCCCTCCACGGGCTGCTCCCGGGACGGGTAAATCGGAAGAACCCACACATTCTCCGCTGGAAGAAGGGCATGGGCCATCTCCCGGAACATCGAACCGGTCCTGCTGAACAGGTGCGGCTGAAAAACCACATCCACAGATCCCTTTATCGCCTGTTTCACAGCGGAGATCGCCGCCGCAATCTCTCTGGGATGATGGGCGTAGTCGCTGATCAGTACCGTTCCCCGGGTCTCGCCGATTCTCTCAAGGCGCCTCTGAACTCCGGGCCATGTGGAGAGGGCTTCCACCGCATCCTTCGGCTCGACACCCGCCGCTCCGCACAGGGCCACAGCGGTTTCCGCGTTTCTCAGGTTATGGACTCCGGGGGCGGGAAGCCGGCCCGGCACTCCTTCCAGGGAAAAGTCCATCCCCCACCCACTGGATTCCATGGGCATCAGGTGGCAGTCACCGGAGGGGCCGCAGACAACCACCCGGCGACCGATTCTTGCGGCGTATCGGCCCAGTGAGGGTTTTTCCGCCGGAACCACCACTGTTCCCCCGGGAAGAGTCAGTTCCAGAAACACTTCGAACGCCCATTCAAGAGCTTCCGAAGAGCCGTAGCATTCCAGGTGCTCAAGATCGAAGGAGGTAACCGCAGCGTGGGCGGAGGTTATCCTCAGAAAAGCCCTGTCGTACTCGTCGGCCTCCACCACCGCCAGCGGACCCCCGGGCCTGAAGTTGCCTCCCCAGGGCGTCATTCCACCGCCCAGGAAAACCGTGGGGTTCATCCCGACCTCCTGCAGAATCCAGCCGGTCATGGATGTGGTGCTGGTTTTTCCATGGGCGCCAGCCACAGCCATGGTGCTGCACCCCCTGGTCAGTTCCCCGAGAGCCTCGCTTCTCCTAAGTGTTCTTATGCCCCGCTTCCTGGCTTCCAGAACCTCGGGACAGTCATCGGCCATGGCCGCGGTGAACACCACCGCGTCCTGGCCATCCAGATGCGACCTGGAATGGCCTTCCGCCACGGCAATCCCATCCAGCGACGGGTTATCCTGCGAAGAACGATCGCAACCGGTGACATTCCAACCGAGGGACTGGTACCAGCGGGCAAGGGCGCACATTCCCGCCCCTCGAATTCCGATGAGATGAATGTTTCCGCTCACAGGCACAGCCCCCTGATCTCGGTGGAGATCCTTTCCGCGGTATCCGCCGGAAGCAGCCTCTCCATCGCGGCGGACATGGAGGCCAGTTTCTCCCTGTCTTGGAGAAGTTCGGTCACTGCTTCCCAAAAACTGCCGGGATTCAGAGTTTCCTGCCTCACCATCAGCGCCCCTCCGGCCTCGACGGCCACCCCTGCGTTTCTGGCCTGGTGGTCATCCGCGGCGTGGGGATAGGGTATGAAAACCGCCGGTACTCCAAAGGACGCGAGTTCCGCAAGGGTTTGGGCTCCGGCTCTGGCAACGGCAATGTCCGAGGCGGAGTACCAGTCGGAAAGGTCTTCCAGAAACCCCGCTACCAGGAAGTTCTCCCTGTCCTTCGCGATTTCCGCAACCCTTTGCTCATCCCTGCCACCGCACTGGAGAAGAACGGAGATACCACCGGGGCACTGAAGGGCCAGATCGTTAAGAGCTCTTGCTCCCTGGCTTCCCCCGAGAACCAGGACGACCGGTTTTTCTTCCGGCAGTCCAAGCTTTTCAGCGGCACCGGAAACAACCCGCACCGGCTCCCGGGGTATTCCCACCGTCGACACCGGACAATGGAAGAGGCGGTCCTGGCCGGGGAAAGCGGCAAACGCAACTTTGCAGAAGCGGGAGACCAAGCGGTTGCTTCGTCCCGGGAAGGCGTTTGTGTCCAGCACCGCTCCCGGTATTCCAAGAAGCCACGCGGCGGCAACACAGTAGAAAGAAGCGTAGCCACCGGTTCCCAGCACCGCGTCAATTCCGAGTTTGCGAAGAAGCCCGGCGGCTTTTGCCAGAGCAACCGTCCCGGTGAAGGGCAGAAACACCACGGCACCCCGGTCAATCCTTGGGCTTCGCAGAAGATGAACCTTGGATCCCTGGCCCCGGTACATGGCTTCGTCCACGGGTCTTTCCGTGCGGGCGTAGAAAACCTCAGCCCATCCATCCGCCTCGATTGCCCGGCCAACCGCCAGTGCCGGCGAGATATGTCCTCCGGTCCCGCCTCCGGCGATCAGAACTCTTTTCATGCCCGGGACCTCCCTGCGGTTCCGGCAAGAAAGCCAACCGCGGCCAAGGTCAGAACAATGCTGGTGCCGCCCCAACTCACCAGTGGAAGCGGGATTCCGGTGGGGGGAAGCAACTTGGTAACCACCCCCGAATGTATGAGAACACCCATTGAAATGATGGCTGTAAACCCCCCGGATGCCAGTGAGCAGAAGGGAGTGTCGGCGCCGGCGGCGATTCTCCACCCGGCAATGCAGATCATCAGCAATCCCGAAAGCACAATCATGGCTCCCACAAATCCTGCTTCCTCACCGATCACAGCCAGGATGTAATCGCTGAATGCCTCCGGCAGAAAACCCCTCTGTTGCCTGCCCCTTCCCAGACCCCGCCCGAGAAGGCCGCCGCTTCCCAGTGCGATGCATGCCTGGTGGGGCTGGTAACTGCTGCCGGACAGCTCGGATTCATTGAGGCCCGATGTCACCCTTGTAAGGCGATACGGTGAAGAAATCACTGAAGCCGACGCAAGAAGCAGGGCGACAAGCCCCAGAAGGACCATGTGGCGAAACCTGGCTCCGGCCAGCAGAAGCATCACCATCATCACGGCGCCCATGAAGGCCGCTCCGGAAAAGTCGGGCTGCATCAGCATCAGGGCCACGGGCACCATTGCCGCAGCCAGCAGCTGCAGCAGGTGCCCGGGTTTTCTCACATCCCAGATTCCCCGGGACACCATGAAAGCCACAAGGAGCACGAAACCGAACCGCATGAGTTCCGAGGGAAGCAGCCTCACAGGGCCCAGAAACAGCCAGCGGCTGCTTCCATGGATGACAGGAGCAACTTCGCTTCCGGACATGAACACGGTAAGGCCCAGCAGAACGATGGAAATCAGATACACCGGAACTGCCACCAGCTTCACCGCGCCGGGTTTGAGTTTCCAGGCGAAGAAGGCGAGCAGAAGACCGAATAGAATTCTGGACAGATGTCCCCTGAGGTAATGAAGGCTGTCCGCGGCAGGGCTTACTCTCATGGCGGAAAAGGCGCTGGCGGTCCAGACCGCCAGGATTCCCAGAACCAGAACGATCCCGGTTGACCACAGCAGAAGAGCCCTGTACCTGACTGGGGTGGTCATGTCACTTCCTCCACAAGCATCCGGAAGTGCCGGCCCCGTTCCTCGAAACTGGAATACTGGTCGAAACTCGCGCACCCCGGCGAAAGCAGCACCGTATCACCAGGAACGGAAAGGGCCTTCGCTACCCGGACCACTTCTTCAAGATTCCTGTAAACCACTCCGGATGAAACGCCCTTCCATGAATCCGAAAGCATCTCCGCCGCTTCCCCGAAAAGAAGCACCTTCCTGGCCACCGATTCGATCAGAGGTTCGAGTGTTCCGTAGTCGGCCATTTTTGCCCTGCCCCCGGCGATGAGGATCACCGGAGCAGTAACCGCCTCCAGGGCAACTCTGAGAGAATCGGGGTTCGTTGATTTCGAGTCGTTGATCCAGGTGACTCCGTTTTCAACCAGCACTGTCTCCATGCGGTGCTGAACTCCCGGAAACTCCGACAGGCCGGAAACCATCTTCCCGGGGGCAAGCCCGGCTCCATAGGCAAGGCAGACAACCGCAAGGGCATTGTATGCGTTGTGCCTTCCGGGAAGGCTCAATCCTGAGCTTTCCATAACCGGCATCATGTCGCCGTCCATGGACAGCATCATCATGCCCCCCGGGTCTATCCATGCTCCCCGGATCTGGGGACTATCCATGCTGAAAACCATTTCAGTGCCCCGGCTTCTGCCAAAAAGGGATGAAAGGTTCACATCATCGCCGTTGAGTACGGTTATGTCCTCCGAATGCTGATTGAGGAAGATTCTGGCCTTCGCTTCCGCGTACCCCTCAAGGGACTTGTGCCTTTCCAGATGGTCCGGCGTCAGGTTGAGTACCGCGGCGCACCTGGGTCTGAACCTTTCAGTGGTTTCCAACTGGTAGCTTGATATCTCCACCACGAAGTTCGCGGCGTCGGGTTTCTCAAGCACCGCCCTGCTGAAGGCATAACCCGTGTTCCCGCAGACCACCGCGGGAAAACCGGCCCTTGAGAACACGAAACCCAGCCACTCGGCGGTGGTGGTTTTTCCGTTGGAACCGGTTACCGCGTATATCCCGGCTCTGGTGTTGGCGGCAGCCAGTTCGATCTCGCCTATGACCGGTATCCCGAGTCTTCTGGCTTCTCCGGGTATCCCCGACCAGGGATTCACGCCGGGGCTTACCACAAGGCCATCCAGTCTCTCAAAATGAGATGGCAAGGTTTCACCGGTAACAATCTCGTCCACATCGGAACAGACCTGAATGTCGGGGGAAGAGTCGAAACCGGACACCATGAAACCCCGGGACTTCAGAAGGGCGGCGGCGGCGCGGCCGCTGATGCCCAGCCCCACTACTCCCACTCTTCTTCCCTCGCCTTCGTTCCAGTACGCCATCTCAGTCCACCCCGCCCTATCTGATCTTGAAGGTGCTCAACCCAAGAAGCCCCAGAATGGCAGCAATTATCCAGAATCGCACCACAACCTTGCTTTCGGCCCAACCAAGCAGTTCGAAGTGGTGATGAATCGGTGCCATTCGGAATACACGCTTTCCGGTTCTCTTGAAATGGTAGACCTGGATCATCACACTGAGGGCCTCCGCCACAAACACGCCTCCAACGAGAAACAGCAGCAACTCATTCCTGGTGACCACCGCCATGGAGCCGATGGCTCCCCCGAGGGCAAGCGATCCTGTGTCACCCATGAAGATCTGGGCGGGGGGCGCGTTGTACCACAGGAAAGCCAGACAGGCCCCGGCCATGGCGCCGCTGAAAACGGTGAGTTCTCCAACTCCCGGCAGATGGGAGAACTGAAGGTACTTTGCGAAGTTGGCGTGGCCGAGAAAGTAAGCCAGGGCTCCAAAGGTCAGTATCGACACCAGGCTCACCCCGGTGGCCAGTCCATCCAGCCCGTCGGTGAGATTCACCGCATTGGTGGTTCCCGCCAGCACTATGGTGACCAGAAGAAGGTACAGGATTCCGAAATCCACCCGGATTTCCTTGAAGAACGGAACAGTGGTCTCGGTGGAGAGAATGGTGATGTCCTCGGTGAGAAGCTCGACGGTTCTCAGACCCGGAAGGATCGATGGAGACCGCCCTTCCCCCTGAGGTTGCGGCGGTGTTACAAGCAGCCAGAAACCCACCCCGAGGCCCAGGACGAACTGACCGAGAAGCTTGTATCTGCCCACAAGTCCCCGGGAAGACTTTTTGACCGTTTTCAGGTAGTCGTCCAAAAGCCCGATGACCCCCATCCATATCGTGCAGACAAGAACCACCAGCAGAGGCGTGCTGTCCAGCCTTCCCCACAGCAGCACCGGAGCCAGCACCGAAGCCAGTATGATGGTTCCACCCATTGTGGGGGTTCCCCGTTTGCTCAGATGACTCCTGGGCCCGTCATCCCGAACTTCCTGACCGATCTGCTTTCCCGCGAGGAAACGAATGATTCCAGGCGCGGCCATGAAGCCAATGATGAGTGATGTGATTGTGGCGCCGGCAGTTCTTACGGTTATGTACCCGAAGAGGTTGAAAAAACCCGTTGAATCCCGGAGTGGATAAAGCAACCAGTACAGCATCAGCCATCCCCCTCCCGAAGCCCGCTTACCACCAAAGAAAGCCCCAAGGAGTGGCTTCCTTTTACCAGAACCCTGTCTCCACTCCCGATAGTTTCCCTGAGCAGTTCCAGGGCGGCTTCCGGGTTCGGCACCCATTCCACATTCGGCGAAGCCGCTCTGCGCAGCGCTTTCAGGAACTCCTGACCAACAAGAACGACCTTGCGAAGCCCCATTCCAGATGCCCTGGCCAAAACGGTGTCGTGGGCCTGCCCCGCGTGATCCCCAAGTTCCAGCATATCCCCCAGAACAGCGATCCCCGCAAGCCCGGCATCCTTCAGCATCTCCAGACAAGCCAGAGTGGATTCGGGGTTCGCGTTGTAACTCTCGTCAAACACAGTGACACCGTTGCAGCAAAGAATCCTTCCACGCCCCGCCATTCCCCTGTACCCCCCCATGGCCTCAGAGGCCGCGGCGGGATCCACCCCGAACAGAGTTGACGCTGCCAGGGCGGTCAGGGCGTTCGCGAGGTTGTGTTCTCCGGGAATGCGCAACCCGGGAGAAAGGTTCCAGGGCATGAGAAGACCGTTCTCAACCCAGGCGTCTCCTCCGGGGCCTGTGGTGACAATCTTAAGGTTTCTTTCCCGGGCTGCTTCCAGGAGAATCGGTTCTCCCCTTGGTATCACCGCGTTCCCTCCCCTTCGAGTGGTCCTCAGCAGTTCCGCCTTGGCCGAAGCGATGCCGTCACGGTCTTTGAAGAACTCGATGTGGGCGGAGCCTATGTTGGTTATCACCGTTGTGTCAGGCATCGCCGCCTCACCGAGTTCAAGAAGCTCACCGGCGTGGTTCATCCCCATTTCCAGCACCAGAACGGATATGTCATCCCGGGTGTTCAGAAGGGTGAGGGGAAGCCCCAGCCTGTTGTTCCGGTTCTCGATGGTGCCACCAGCCTTCATCCTCGAGCGAAGCGCAAGCAGAATCAGCTCCCGGGTAGTTGTCTTCCCGCTGCTGCCGGTCACCGCCACAACAGGGCATTTGAACCGGCTTCTGGCCCAGCGGCCCGCCTGGAACAGTGCCTCCTCCACATTGGGAACCCGCAGGACAGGCCCTGAAAAACCTTCCCGGGAAACCACCGCGGCGGAACCTGCCCTCAGCACCTCCTCGACAAAACAGTGCCCGTCGGTTCTGCTTCCGGGAAGGGCGAAAAACAGGCTGCCCGGTCCGGCGCTTCTTGAATCGATCAGGGCGGTATGAAACCGGTATCCCGTGTCTCCGGGAACGCAAAGGTGCTCCGCCAGAGAATCAAGGCACATAAGGTGACTCATGGAAGCTCCCTCAGGGCGGCACGGGCTTCCTCACGATCATCAAAGTGAATTTTACCGGTTTTCAATATCTGATAATCCTCATGGCCCTTGCCGGCAATGATAACCACATCGCCCTGCCCCGCTTCGGCCACCGCGCGTCGTATCGCCATCCTTCTGTCGGGCTCCACAATCACACTGCTCCGGTTTCCCAGTCCCGCCAGTATCTCCCCTATGATCAGGATCGGATCCTCTGTTCTGGGGTTGTCGCTGGTGACTATGGAAAGATCAGCCAATCTGCCGGATATGGCCCCCATCTGCGGCCTTTTGCCCGGGTCTCTGTCCCCGCCGCACCCGAACACGGAGATAAGCCTTCCTTCCGCAAGCTCCCTTCCCTGCAGAAGCACCCTTTCCAGCGCGTCCGGGGTGTGGGCGTAGTCAACCGCCACCAGGAAGCCGCGGCTTCCCTCCACCCTCTCCATTCTGCCCGGAACGCCGGGGAAACCCACAAGAGCCTCCTTCGATTGTTCAACAGGAACGCCCATCGCCCACGCGGCGGCGATGGCACCGGCGGAGTTCACGATGCTGAAGACCCCCGGCGCGGAAAGGGTGACCCTCTGCCGACCGTCGGGAGAGTGAAGGGTGTATTTACAGCCTTCAATTCCTGCTTCTCCGTCGAGAATCCTGAAATCGTCGGACTCCCCGTACCCGAAGTTCAGGGCGCCGGAAACCCGGGGCCAGGCTTTCGACGCGCTTCCCAGAACAGGAGTACCCGCGGGTTTCAGAAGGTCGAGAAGCCTGAGTTTCGCCTTGAGGTACTCCTCCATGGAGCCGTGAAAATCCAGGTGATCCTGGCTCAGGTTCGTGAACACCGCCACGTCGAATCGAACCATGTCAACCCGGGCAAGAGAAAGGGCGTGGCTGGATGCTTCCATCACACAGGCCCGGTCTCCTCCATTCACCATATCCCTCATCAGCCTGGCGGTCTCCAGCGAATCCGGGGTGGTCACATCGGCGGGAACAGGTTGTCCCGCCACCACATGACCCACGGTGCCCATGATGCCCGTGGAAATACCCCGGGATTGGAGTATCCAGGACAGCATTCGAGCGGTGCTGGTTTTGCCGTTGGTCCCGGTAATGCCCGCGGTAAGCATTGAGTTCCAGGGTTCTTCAAAAAACCGTGCCGCCAGAACCGCGAGAAGCTCCCTGTTGTTTCCTCCGTTGTTGAAGAAGACCCTGTCCTGCCCGGAGTAGTCCCGGTCATCCGCCAGAACCGCTGCGGCACCTGATTCCAGGGCCTTGGCGGCGTAGAGATGTCCGTCGGTTCTGAAGCCCTTCACCGCCACGAAAAGGGAGCCCCGGGCAACCCGGGATGAATCATGGGTCAGGCCGGTAATCTCGGGGTCGTATCCCTCGATGCGAATGCCGAGACCCCGAAAAAGGTTTGAGAGTTTCATTTCACTCGCCTCCCGCGGCCACGAGCCCCTGGCCGGTGCCCAGGGGGGAGAGGGCGATATCCGGGGCGGAAGCAAGTACTCTGGATACGACCCGGGCAAACGCGGGGGCAGCGAGCGTACTGCCCCATCTGTACTGGTAGGATGGCTGGTCGATCACCACAACCACCACCAGTTCAGGGCTATCCGCGGGAACCATTCCGGCAAAGGCGGAAAGGTAGATGTTGCTTCCCAGGGCAAGCCTCTCGGCTGTGCCGGTCTTTCCGGCAATCAGTACACCGGGAACCCTTGCCGACCGGCCGGTGCCTTCCTCCACGGCGCTGGTGAGCATTTGACGAAGATCCGAAGCGGTCTGGGGGGAGATAACCCTGCCTCGTTCAAAGGTGGCCCAGTGCTGCCAGTTCCCTTCTGTGCCGGTGGCGGACACAAGCCTTGGTCCGTAGAGAACTCCGCCGTTGGCAACGGCGCAGTACGCCATGGCAAGCTGCAGGGGCGTTACACAGATCTCCTGGCCTATGGCGAGATTGGCCCGGGATACCCGGGACCAGTTCCCGGGAGAACGAAGGATTCCGTCCTGCTCGCCGGGAAGCTCAACCAGGGTGGATCGTCCGAATCCGAAGTTTCTGCAGTAATCATAGAGTACCGTATCTGGAATCGCCCTGGCGATCATTACAGTCCCCACATTGCTGCTTTCGGAAAGCACCTGGGGAAGCCCCAGTATCCTGTCGATCCGATGGCTGTCGTTGATCCGGATTCCCGCCACATCCAGCCAGCCCGCGGATACATCGAAGCTGTCCGAAAGCGCAACCAGCCCCTCCTCGAGACCGGCGGCCAGGGTGAAGGTTTTGAAGGTGCTGCCCGGTTCGTGGATGCTCTCCACGGAATGGTTCCTGGTGGGAACCCCTTGGGCATCCCTGACGGGATAGCTGGCCATCGCCAGTATGTCGCCGTTCCGGGGATCGGCCACCACTATTGCTCCCCACTCCGCTCCGGAGAGAATCACCGACTTTTCAAGCTCTTCCTGTGCTATCGCCTGGAAACGGGCATCTATGGTGAGGATCACATCCGACCCGTCTATGGCCGGGGTACTCTCCGAATCGATGTCCCGAAGGCTGTAACCCATCCAGGCGCTTCTTTCCAGGAAGGTATGCCCGGGAGTTCCCCGCAAAATGCTGTTGAGCCGTAATTCCAGCCCTTCCGTGTGATCCGGCGTGCATCTTCCCAGAATCGGAGTCATGAGGTCCGCCATGGGGTACACCCGTCTGCTGAGAATCGTGCAATTCACGAACCTGGAGCCCTGGCTCATGATTTCCATGGCCACCTGATACGGCACCCCGTCCGCCAGAATCTGATAGCCCGGCCTTCTGTCCTGAGGAACCGGAAAGCCTGCCTCGGTCAGAAGACCCGCGACCCGCTCCACCTCTATCGCGTGTTCTGCCGGAACCTCCGGCCAGTAAACACTGAATCGTGCGAAGGATTCATTGCCCGCCAGAAGGTATCCGTTTCTGTCGAATATCCTTCCCCTGCCCGGTTCGATTTCAACCAGAACTGTGTTCTGGCTGTCCGCCAGCCCCCGCCACCTTTTGTGCTGAATCAGCTGAATCCTGGCCAGAAAGGCCACGATCAGAGTGAACATCACAAGGTTGACAAGCATGCACAGCTTCAGCCTGGCTCCAAGCCTCTCGTTCAGCTGATCCCGCTCGGGCCTCACTGCTGCTCCTCCAGAAGGGTGAACGAGGACAGGGGAAGCGGCTCCAGACCCAGGGCCTCGCCAGCTTCCCGAAGCCTCACCGGGTTCTTCAGCCGGGCGATGGCGCTGCCGGCTTCCGCGACCCGGCGCTTCAGCTGGTCAAGCTCCTGCTCCAGGCGGTGAAGCTCCACAAGCCTGGCCAGCCTGAAGTTTTTCATTGCCATCTGTATGACAGCGTTCAGAAGCAGCGCGCCGATGATCAGCAGAACAATCGTTGTCCTGAGGCTCATCCCGCCCTCACCCCCGTTCGAAGCCTGGCGGATCTTGCCCTTGGGTTTTCCCTGATCTCATCAGGAGAAGGAAGCAGCCATGGAGGGGAGGTCTGCTGGAAATTCGGGGAATCACGGAGAAGCAGCTTGACCGCCCTGTCCTCCAGGGAGTGAAATGTTATGAAGGCAACCGCCGCCGCCGGCTTCAGCCAGATGTGGAGGCCGGCGAGGAGCTGGTCCAGTTGAACCAGTTCGTCGTTCAAGAACACCCTGAAGGCCTGGAATACCCTGGCAAGAGGTTTGACGGGGTTTCCTCCGACCGCCTTCATCACCGCGGCCCTGAGTTCCAAAGTAGTCCGCAGTGGCATGGCCCGGCGGATTTCCCTGGCAATTTTCCTGCTTCGACCCTCCTGGCCGTACTTGTAGATTACATCCGCGATCTCCGACTCGGTCATGCTTCTCAGAACCTCATGCAGCGGCTCTCCCGAGCCGGTGTCGAACCTCATGTCCAGAGGGCCGTCGGTTCGATGGGAAAAGCCCCGGGAAGGATCATCCAGTTGAAACGAACTGAGCCCCAGATCGAACAGGGCTCCCGCCGCGGGAGAGGAGAGAAGAGATGGTATTTCAATGTAGCTGCCGGTGTGAACCGTGACCCGGGTAACATCAAGGTACCTTTCCTGAAGGGCGCGGGCGAAAACCGGATCCTTCTCCACCGCGAGGAAGGACCTTTCGGGAAATGACCGGCAAAGCGCTTCCAGGTGACCGCCTCCCCCGGCGGTGCCGTCCACTATCAAACCCTCGGGCGCCCCCTGAAAAAATCCGGTGACTTCAGCTGCCATGATTGGAACATGCCCCCTCAAGCCGCCCCCTAGAGGTCGATGTCAAGCGTCTCGGCAATGTCCTCGAAGGATTGCTCCTGAGACCCCATGTAGACCTCGTATTTCTGAGGGCTCCAGAGCTCGATGCGGTCGAACTGGCCGAGAAACATGACCTCGCTGTGAATTCCCGCCGCCTCCTGCATGTCGGCGGGTATCGCTATTCTGCCCTGGGAATCGATGGTAACCGGTTTCAGCTTGGCCCCGACCCAGCGAAGGAAAAGCCTGTGCTGCTTGTTGCTTCGGGAGAGTTTCTGCTCGAAACCCGTACGGATCTGTTCCCACTTCTCAGCCTGGTAGAGTACGAGGCAGTTGTCCAGCTCGCGGTTCAGATAGAGATCCTCGCCGGTAAGCATGCGGCGGAAGCTGGCGGGTACGCTGACCCGTCCCTTGTCATCCAGTGTGTGAATGTGAGTACCAATGAATTCCGCCATGATCCTCCCCTTACAGGGGAATCATTGTCCCACTTTCTCCCACTGTCAACCCACTTCATCCCACTTCATCCCATGATCCCCCACAGCACGCATCAAGCCGGGCCGTTTCAGAACCGGCGAAAGCGTTAACCGATGGAAATGGTGTCAGACGCTGGTGTATGGTCCCTTGCGATAGGAATACATGTAGCGGTAGGTGTAGTAGTTAACTCCGGAGTAGCCCCTGTCGGGCTCGAAACCGTTCAGGACCGCCCCGGCCAGATGGCACCCGGTCCTCTCCATTTTCTGCCAGACCGCGGCTACCGCCTTGGCGTTCACCTCTCCGGCTCTCACCACCATCAGCACGGTGTCCACCGCGGGAAGAATCTCCATGGCATCAGTGACCAGAACCAGTGGAGGAGCGTCGATCACCACCATGTCGAAGTTTGGCAGAAAAGTGTCGAAGAATTTGGAAGCGGAGGCCGCTCCCACCAGTTCCGCGGGATTGTGGGGAACCCGGCCGCTGGTAAGAACGGACAGATTGGGCTCAAAGGATTCCTGAATGGCTTCGTCGGCTGTGGCCTTGCCGGCGAGAAGCTCGGTGAAACCCGGCTCCTTGGAGAGTTTGAAGACCTTGTGGAGCATGGGCCTTCTAAGGTCGCAGTCCACAAGCAGAACCCTTCTGCCTGTTCTCGCCTCGGCTACGGAGAGATTGGCCGCGGTGGTGGTCTTGCCCTCCTGCGGCCCGCAACTGGTCACGAGAACTTTCCTCACGCCATCGCCTATCTTGACAAAGTCAAGGCTGGTTCTCAGATCGCGAAATGCTTCGGAATCCGGGGAAATGGGCTGATGAACCAGAACAATGTTCACGCCGTCCTTCCGCCCTGTCATACTCTTGGGAATAACGCCTATCACCGGGATGCCCATCTTCTCCAACTGGTCGGGGGTTCTGATGCTCACATCCAGCTGGTGGATCAGAAACACCACACCGACTCCCATGGCCAGGCCCACAAGAAGCCCCATCATGAGATTTCTTCTGGTGGTGGGCCTGATCATCCCGCCAGGAAGCGCGGTATCGATTATGGTCACATTTCCGATCTGGCCAACCTCGGCTATTCTTATCTCCTCGAACTTGGTTCGAAGAAGTATGTAGATGTTTTCGCTTACGGTACGGTTCCGCTCCAGCCTGGCGAGCTCGTACTCCAGGATCGGCAGGTCGGTCAGCCCGGTTTCCAGAAGCCTTACATGGGCTTCAAGGGAGTTTCTCCTTGAGACCAGAGACCGAACCTGAGCTTCGGCCTCCATGAGCCCGTTCACCATGTTGTCAACCGCCCGGGCAGGGTCGTCGGGGCGGCTGATCCCCGCAGCGTCGCCTATGGCTTCCGCCAGTCCCCCGGCATAACCCCGGATCGCCCGGTCAATGTCTGCGACCGGGGGAGAATCCTCTTCCGCCCCCCTGGCCAGAAGAGCTGTTCGCGAGGCCTCGAGCCTGGAGATGTTGCCCTGCAGGGTGCGAATCAGATCGTTGTTCACCGTTCCAAGGTCCGCGGCCAGGTCACCCCTGTGCAGTTCCAGCTCCCGCATCAGAAAATCCCGGCGGACCGCGGCGGCGGCGGCTTCCGTGGCGGCGGAGGAGGCCTGGCTCTGGAAGGTAGCGATACTGTTGATAAGGTTTCTGGTTTCCGTGGTGAGATCCACCACTTCATTCACTTCCTTGAAAGCCAGAAGTTCCTCCTCGGCGGACTCCAGTTCCCATGTGATCTGGTTGAGCTGGGTTTCCAAAAACAGCCTTACCTGACGGTTCTCACCCTGAGCCTGGCTCCGGTTCCACCAGTGGTAGACGCTTACCGTGAGGTTTGCCAGGGCTGCCGATGCTTCAGGGCTGTAGCCCACGGCGGAGAGGGAGAAGAAATCCGTGTCTTTCACCCAGCTCACGGAGATGCTTCCGCTCACAAGACCGACAAGGCTGTTCCTGAGGTATGGTGAAGGGGGAACATTGCCATGGAACAGCACCGCCACCAGGCTGTCCTTCGCGGGGGAACTCAGAATCGAGTCCGCGACCATTTCCGCCATGGATCTGCTTCTGATGAGGTGGATCTGGTTGTTTCTCACGGTTTCCATCTCGAACCACAGGGCGCCGGGCATGTTGAGCGTCCTGGACATCTTGTTCTCTATGTTGAAGATGAAACTGGTGTTGGACCTGTAGACCGGGGTGGTTCTGGCGTTGATCCAGAAGGCGCTGACAAGCCCGAGAAACACTCCGGCGAGGATGATCCACTTGCCTCGACGGATCAGCCAGATGTACTCCTGAAGGTTGATTCCATCGCCCTCCGGATGCATTCCGGATTGCCCGTATCCGCCTTCGTTCATCTTGTGATCACCAGAACGAGATTGACCGCGACAATGATCTTGTACGCGAAGTCAACCACATCCTTCCACCATTCGTAACCGCTTCTGCCCACATGCACCGTAACACCCGGCTCCATCGCCGGCACCGCGGAGCCCCTGCCATCAAGGTAGGCCTTGAGGTCGTAGACGCTTTGAAAGTCACGGTAGACTATTCGAACACGGCCGAGGTCGGCCTGGGAAGTGGGACCGCCGGCGGCGCTGAGGGCACTGATGAGATCGGCGTTCCAGGGAACCTCGTGAGCGCCGGGGCTTCGAACCTCACCCCAGATGTTCACGGTCATTGTTACTCTTTCAGCGTCCACACCCGGAATGGTGTAACCTCCCCCCGACAGTTCGGGGGTCAGGTTGAGAAAAAGCAATAGAAGAATCACGCCTTGAACACCTTATCCATTCCCCGGGAGATACCGGAGCACGCGTTCCGGGTGTCAACCACCAGGCTGCTGTTGTCGACTATCCACTGCCAGTCGTAACAGGAATGGTCGGTGATCACCACCACGCAATCATAACCGGCCAGCGTTTCCGGGGTAAGCTCGACACCCACCGGCTGCCTGCGGGTCTGCCTGGTGCCCGCTGGAATCCGGGGGATGTAGGGGTCGTTGTAATCGACACTGGCGCCATCCGAAATGAGCTTCTCCATAACCTTGATGGCAGGCGTTTCCCGGTAGTCGTCGATGTCCGGCTTGTACGCCATGCCGAGAATCAGGACTCTGCTTCCGTTCACCGCCTTGCGATGGGAGTTCAGCGCCTCGCAAACCCTTTCCACAACAAAATCCGGCATGGAGGTGTTGATCTCCCCGGCGAGTTCGATGAACCGCGTGGGCATTTCGTACTGCCTGGCCTTCCATGTGAGGTAGAAGGGATCGATGGGGATGCAGTGTCCCCCAAGACCCGGACCCGGATAGAAGGGGGTGTAGCCGAAAGGTTTGGTGGAAGCGGCCCGAATCACTTCCCAGATATCTATGCCCATCCGGTGAGCCAGAAGCTTCAGTTCGTTCACCAGGGCTATGTTCACGGCTCTGTATGTGTTCTCGGTGATCTTGGCCATTTCCGCCACTTCCGGGGAACTGACGGGAACAACGGTATCTATCGCGAAGGAGTACATGAGAACCGCGGCCTCGGTACACCCCGGGGTAAGGCCTCCCACCAGCTTTGGAATGGTTCGGGTATTGAAGCGGGGGTTGCCCGGATCCTCCCTTTCCGGGGAAAAGGCAACATGAAAATCACGGCCCGCGGCGAGACCGCTCTCCTCCAGAACCGGAACCATCTCGTCCCGGGTGGTTCCCGGGTATGTGGTGGATTCAAGGACTATCAGATGCCCCTTTTGAAGAATGGCCGCGGTTTCCCTGCATGAGTTCAGAACATAGCTGAGATCCGGCTGACGATGGCTTCCCAGCGGCGTTGGAACCGCGATGATCACAGCATCGGCCCCGGCCAGCAAGGAGAAATCCGTGGACGGCTGCAGCAGGCCCGTCTTCATGGTCTCACGGATTCTTTCATCGGAGATATGCTTCAGGTAGCTTTTTCCGTCTTCGAGAAAGACCGGTTTCCCGGGATCAATGTCCACCCCAATCACCCTGCACCCGCCCAGAGCAAACTCCATTGCAAGGGGCAAGCCGACATATCCCAGGCCGATTACGCCTATGACGGGGTTTTTACGGGTTCCGAGCCTGTCCGTGAACGCGCTCAAAGTCAGCCCCTCCCGATGCAGTGATACTTGAAGCCCATTTCCGTGAGCTTGACGGGGTTCCAGATGTTCCTCCCGTCAAAGATCACCTTCTTCCCCAGAAGGTTGTGGATCCTCTCGAAATCCGGCTCACGGAACTCGGTCCATTCGGTAACCAGCACAAGAGAATCGGCGCCTTCCAGAGCCGAGTAACTGGACGGGCAGTACTCAACCCTTTCCCCGATGAGCCGGCGGGCGTAGTCCATGGCTTCGGGATCGTAAACCTTCACCCTTGCCCCCATGGAAAGCAGGTCGTCGATGATCACCAACGATGGAGCGTCCCTCATGTCGTCGGTGTTCGGTTTGAACGAAAGCCCCCAGACTCCGAAGGTCAGGCCGCTCAGGTCATCTCCGAATTCCGCGGCTATCTTCCTTCCCAGTATCTTCTTCTGAGCCTCGTTGACACTTGTCACGGCGTTGAGGATGGAGAGGGGGTAGCCGTTCTCCGATGCGGTGAAGCGAAGGGCTTTCACATCCTTGGGAAAGCAGCTCCCGCCATATCCAACACCCGGGAAAATGAAATGCGGGCCGATTCTGCTGTCGCTGCCAATGCCCCTGCGGATGTCATGAACATCGGCGCCCACGATATCGCAGAGATTGGCTATCTCGTTCATGAAGCTGATCTTGGTGGCGAGAAGGCTGTTTGCAACATACTTGGTGAGCTCGGCGGAACGGTTGCTCATGATATAGATGGGGTTGTTGGTGCGCACGAAGGGGCGGTAAAGCTCCCTCATCACCTCGGCGGTTTCGGGAGAATCTGTGCCTATCACCACTCTGTCCGGTTTCATGAAGTCATCGATGGCGTCGCCTTCCTTCAGAAACTCCGGATTGCTTACCACACTCACCGGGTGCCTGGTGTGCCTCAGGATTTCCTCACGAACCTTCTCCGCTGTTCCAACGGGAACCGTGCTTTTATTGACCACGATTCTTGGCCCGTCCATGTGACGGCCTATGTCCGCCGCCACCGCCAGCACATGCTGAAGGTCCGCGCTTCCGTCCTCATCAGGCGGGGTTCCCACCGCGACAAAAATTATCGAACTGTTCAATACTGCATCGGCGGTACTCTCGGTGAATGTCAGGCGGCTTTCCTTTACATTCCTGTCCACCAGAACATCAAGCCCGGGCTCATAGATGGGCATCTCTCCCTTGCGAAGCTTCGCGATCTTGTCTTTGTCACTATCGGCGCATACTACGGTGTTACCCATTTCGGCAAGGCAAGCTGCGGCCACGAGACCGACATATCCGCTGCCTACTACAGCTATCTTCATGTTTCCTCCAAGTGGAAGGATACGAATCGACCTCCCATGAAAGGGAGCACTGGCACAAGAGAATAATGCACACTGGAAACGGTGTAAAGGCAAAGACGAGGGTCTCTCCAATCAGACCCGGCAGAGCCTTCGGGTTTCGCCCTCCCTCCGGGTGATACCCCGGTTGTCCATGATTTCCGCCCACATAAGCGCGTACTTTCTGCTCACACCCAGCGCCTCACGGAACTCACCGAGCCGGAAGCCCCTGGAACCGAAGGCATCCCGGGCCACTGAAGCCGACCTCTCCAGAACTCCTGGTGTGGTAAGCACCCCTTCGTCCAGAAGAATGATCATGCCCCTGGCCAGCAGAGCCTCCCAGTCCTCCCGGCGTACTCCCTTCAGGGGAAGCTGCGCTCCCTCAAATCCGAAGCGCTCCAAAATCGCCACAATTCTCTCCGCTTCGTCCATCAGCCTTCCCTCAAGCTCCGCTGGAACCCCGGCGTCTGCCAGAAAGTCGCCCCGGCGCTCAAGAACCCCCTTCGACAGCAGCTCTCCCAGGGCAAACCTGATGAGCCACTGGGGTGTTCCGGCGGGAAGATTCCTGGCCAGCATGGCCGTTCCGATTCCGGGGGACAGGGGAACGCTTCGATGAACGGTTTCCACGGCCCCAATCACTTTTCTCTTCAGGTTTTCCACCACGGATGAAAGAACAAGCCTTTCACTCTTTCCGTCGGTGAGCTGAACGGCCCTGCCCTCATCCACCAGCCGTTGCGCCGCCTGAGCCGTATCGACGGGATCGCTGCCGGACGAGGCAATGAAACCCTGCAGCGGCACGGAGCCGTCATCACTGTCCTCCATGGCTTCCTGAAGCACATCCGCCAGATCCCCATGGCTCAGCAGTTCCAGATGCCTGAGCCTCACCTCCCGGAATCGCGCCCTGACCTTCGGGGTTCCGGTGTCGAGAATCACTCCTCCGCCAATGGTTATCACCGGGGAGTATCTTCTGATGACGAAGCGGTCGCCGGGCACCGCCACCACCGGATGCTCCAGCTGAAAATGCACGAAACCCCCGTTTCCCCTGGTGATCGGGACTCCATCCACCGGAATTGCCCTGGCCATAACCTCCGCGGTTCCGATGTGGATTCTCACCCTTTGCCTGGGATGAAGGTCCACCTCACCCGGAAGCACGGTACACTGGGTATCGAGGCTGGAAAGCGCTCTGAGCCATCCCGGTTCTCCCAGAACCGCGCCCCTCTGCACATCCTCCTTGTCCAGTCCGGTAAGGTTCAGGGCGATCCGGTCGCCGGCATTGCCCTCGGATGCTTTCCGGTGATCATTGACACCAATCTCCCTGACACGGTACTGCCGTCCACCGGGCTGAATCTCCACCGTATCACCGGATCTGACCGTGCCGGAAAGCCCGGTTCCACACACCACGGTACCGAACCCCTTCAGGCTGAACACCCTGTCCACCGGAAGCCGGAACCGCCCCTTGGAGCTTCTCCGGGAGTATCCCTCAACCATTCGCAGGACTTCTTCCTTCAGCTTTTCCATGCCCTGGCCCGTCATTGCGGAAACCCGGATAATCGGGGCGTCCTGGGCGGGGGTTCCCTGAAGAGCCTCCCGGACTTCCTCTTCCGCCAGTTCCTGAAGCTCATCCCCCACCAGGTCGCATTTTGAAAGGGCCACGATACCGCGGTTGACTTCGAGAAGCCGAAGAATGTCCAGGTGTTCTCTGGTCTGGGGCATCACACCCTCATCCGCGCTCACCACCAGAAGAAAGCAATCCACTGTGGACACCCCGGCCACCATGGTTCTTATAAACTTCTCGTGGCCTGGGACATCGATGAAGCTCACGGTGGTTCCGTCGGGATTTTCCAGAAAAACATATCCCAGTTCAATTGTGATACCCCGCTGCTTCTCCTCCTTCAGCCGGTCAGGATCCCTGCCGGTCAGAGCCATCATCAGGCTGCTCTTGCCGTGGTCGATGTGCCCCGCGGTACCTACGATCACCCCCACAGCCGCTCCAGTTCACTGCTGAGCCTGATGCCCAGTATCTCATCCTCGCCAGGCTGCACCGTTCTGAGGTCGAGTTTGACCGAGTCCTCCTCCACCCTCACCGCCACCGCAGGATTTCCACTCCGCAGAGCATGGGCAAGGCCGTCGGGAGAGGGGCAGGTAATCGAGATTCCTGCGGAAGGAATCGCGGTGTCGGGCAGGGCGCCGCTTCCCACGAAGCTGCCCATCTCCTCAACGAATGCTTCGCACCCGGAAGGAACCGAAATCGTTGAAAGAACCGCCTCGGCCCGGAGCCGAATGGACTGGGGCTTCTCGGAGAACATGCCGTAAACCGGGTGATGCAGAGCCAGATAGCTTTCATCCTCCAGAAAAAGGGACAGGCTTGCCTCGAGCCCCGCCAGGGTGAGTTTGCACACCCGGAGCGCCCTGGCCAGAGGGTGCTTGCGGATGATGTCGATGAAACGCTTTTCACCGAGAAGAATCCCGGCCTGAGGACCGCCGATGAGTTTGTCGCCGGAACAGGTGATCACTGAAGCGCCCTCCTGAACACTCTGTTGAACAGTGGGCTCCGGTGGAAGGCCGAACTTGTCCAGGGGAACCAGGCTTCCAGCACCGAGATCGTCTATGACCGGAACCCCCGCCCGACGCCCGAGAGCGACCAGGTCACCCAGTGAAACCTCTCCGGTAAACCCCCTTACCCTGTAATTCGACGGGTGTACCCTGAGTATGGCTCCGGTGTTTTCCGACAGAGCCGATTCGTAATCCCGCAGATGGGTTCGGTTGGTGCAGCCCACCTCCACCATGACGCAGCCGCTCTGCTTCATCACCTCGGGAATCCTGAACGCTCCGCCGATCTCCACCAGTTGCCCCCGGGAAACGATGACCTCCCTGCCCCGGGCCAGCGCTGAGAGAACCAGCATGGTGGCGCCGGCGTTGTTGTTGGCAACCGTGGCCGCCTGGGCGCCGGTGATCCGTGTGAGAAGGTTTTCCACATGTCCGTCACGGTGGCCACGGACCCCTGCCTGTCGGTCCCACTGAAGAACCGCGTAACCTGTGGCGACCCTTCTGATGTTCTCCACCGCCAGGGGCGGCAGACAAGCCCTTCCCAGTCCGGTGTGGAGGATGACTCCGGTTGCGTTGACGACGGTGGCCATGGAAGAAGCCGCCATGTTTCCCGCTCTCTGCAGGGCCGCCTGCGCCAGTTCCCGCAGGGTGGGACAGGGGCTTCCGTCAAGAATGCTTTGTCTTGCCTTTTCCACCGTCTCCCGCGCCGCGTCCCTCAGGATGGAGGGTGGATGGCCGGAAAGCTCCTGAATAACCGCATGAACCGGTGGAAGGTTCCTGAGCCCGTCGGTGCCCACGGTTTCCTCCTTCGTTCTATGACTGCGCCAGATGGGTTCCCATCATGCGGATCGACTTTTTGGGGCACTTGGGTACACACTGACCGCACCCGACACACTTCTCAGGCACAACCTCGTGTTTGCTTTTCAACTCACCCTGAATCGCGTTGGTGGGACAGACCTTCGTACAGAGGGTGCAGCCTATGCATGTACTGTCGATGAATGCCTTGGGCCGAACCTTGACAAGGTCGTTGATGGCGGAAGTGGGGCACTCCCCGGCGCAGATGCCGCAGTTGATGCATTTGCCCGAATCGATGGACGCCAGGTTGTTCTCCAGGGTTATGGCGTCTACCGGGCATGCCTTCACACATTTGCCGCAGCCGATGCATGCCACTGAACAAGCCTTTCTGGCCACACCGCCCTTGTCCCTGCTGGAACACGCGATGATGACTTTCCTGTCTTCCGGCCACAGGCTTATGAGTTTTCTCGGACAGGCGGCGATACACTTTCCGCAACCGGTGCACAGTTCGGCGTCGATTTCCGGAAGCCCGTTCTCGCCCATGCGCATGGCCCCGAAGGGACAGGCCCTGAAGCAGTCGCCAAGCCCGAGACAGCCGTAACGGCAAAGCTTGTGCCCCTCCATCACCAAGACCGCCGAGGCACAGCTTTCCGGGCCGCGATATGTAAAGGCGTCAACGGCGCTGTGGCCTCCACCGCAGTGGAGAACCGCCACATTTCTAACGCTTTCATCCATGGCCACACCGAGGATGGAGGCGATCCTGGCGTTTACACCCGCTCCCGCAGCCACGCAGCCCCCCGGAGGAGCCAGCCCCTTCACCACAGCGTCGGCGAACGCCCCGCAGCCCGGATAACCGCACCCACCGCAGTTGGCGGCGGGAAGCACTTCCTCTATTCTTTCCACCCTGGGATCTTTGGGAACAGAGAGCTTCTTCGACGCGAGAGCCAGGCCAAGGCCAAGAAGAAGACCGACCCCGCCAAGAACCACGGCGGGCACCAGGACAGCGGTCATGACCAGCGTATCCATGCCCTACCCCCCCAGTCCCGCGAAGCCGAGAAAGGCGATGGACATGGCGCCGGCGACAAGAAACGCGATGGGGAGCCCCCGAAGGGATCGGGGCACCGGAGCCTGATCAAGCCTTTCCCGAAGCCCCGCCATCAGCACCAGGGCCAAAGTGAAACCGATTCCCGCCGCCACCGCGTGCACAAGGCTGTAGCCAAGGCCGAACTTCTCGTCGATGTTCAGTACCGCCACGCCGAGAATCGCGCAGTTCGTGGTGATCAGGGGGAGGAAAATTCCCAGAGCCTGATAGAGGGCGGGGCTGAACTTCTGCAGGATCATCTCAACCAGTTGAACCAGTGACGCAATGATGATGATGAAGGCGATGGTTCGCAGGTATGTGATGCCCAGGGGAACCAGAAGCAGGTGGTAAACCACCCAGCTGCCCAGGGTGGCCAGGGCCATGACGAAAATCACCGCGGCCCCCATACCCACAGCGCTGTCCAGCTGTTTGGAAACACCGAGAAAAGGACAAATCCCCAGAAAACGGCTTAGGACGAAGTTGTTGATGAAAATGGCGCCTATGATTATGGCCATCAGCGCCCCGAAACTGAAACCCGAATCCGGTGTTCCGGAAGTCGAGGCGAGGATCGTCGGGAGAAGGAAGGGGTTCACAGCGCACCTCCTTTCCTTCTGTTGTCAATCATGTTGAAGAAGCCCAGGATGAACCCCATGAGGATGAACGCTCCCGGGGCCAGAATGGCGATGAGAATCGGCTGATTGCTGTAAGGGGAGCCCAGCAGATTGATGCCCAGCCAGGTTCCGCTGCCAAGGATTTCCCGGAATGTGGCCATGACCACCATGGCGAAGGTGAACCCCACCCCCATGCCCAGCGCGTCCGCAAGGGCGGCGGGAACCGTGTTCCGGTTGGCAAAGCCCTCGGCCCTGCCCAGTATTATGCAGTTCACCACAATCAGGGGGATGAAGATGCCAAGGCTGCGGTGGAGATCAGGCAGGTAGGCGTTCATTATCAGATCGACCAGAGTGACGAAGGTGGCGATGATAACGATGTAGCATGGAATTCGAACCTTGGACGGGATGACACTGCGAAGCAGGGCCACGAGAAAGTTTGAGCAGATCAGGACAAAACCGGCGGCGACTCCCATTCCCAGGGCGTTCTCCACACTGGAGGTAACCGCCAGAAACGGGCACATGCCCAGGGCAAGCCGGAAAACCGGGTTCTCCTTGTAGATTCCCTTGGTAAACTCTCTGGTGAGGCTCACCTTGACTGCCCCCCTTCCTGGAAAAGCCCCGCGGCGGCCATGGCTTCCATACCCCGGCGCACCGAGAGGGTAACGGCCCGGGATGTTATGGTGCTGCCGGTTATGGCATCGATGTCTCCGCCGTCAGCGGTCAGAAACAGGCTCTGAGTGTTTCTTCCGGTGAACCGGACCAGAAATCTGTCAGGGTCCGATACATTCGCCCCGAGACCGGGAGTTTCCTGCTGATAGAGGATTTCGGAGGCGGTGATCTCACCGTTCAGCCCGCAGGCGACCATGGTCTGGATCGTGCTTGAGTAACCCCGGCCGTAGGCTATGAACACGTAACCTCTCTTGTGACCTTCGCTGAAAACCCCAACCACCGAAAGCACCGCGTCCGACTGGGCGTAGGGGTTTGCGAGGCCGGGCACTGAAAGGCTGTCGAAGGTAACCGGAACTCCAGCCCCGACTATGCTGACCGCCACGCTTTCCATGGCTTCCAGTTTTGCCTTCTCCTTCTGCTGGGCGATCAGGGGTTCGGTCAGGCTGTTCACAAACCCCAGAGAGCCCGCGGCTATCACAGCCACCAGCATCAGCACGATACCGAGTTTCAACACATCAGCCATTCTTCTTCACCTCCCCGAAAGCCCGGGGCTTGGTGTACCTGTCAATGAGGGGCGTGGCCAGGTTCATCAGAAGGATCGAGTAACTGCAACCCTCGGGGTACCCGCCCCACCTGCGGATGATCATGGTAAGAAGCCCCGCGCCCACTCCGAATATCAGCCGACCTCTTCTGGTCACCGGGGTGGTCACCATGTCCGTGACCATGAAGAACCCGCCCAATACCACTCCGCCGGACAGCAGGTGAAGCAGAGGGTCTCCGTTGAGAAAACCCGGGCCCCCGAAAACCCAGCCGAAAATCGCCACGGCTCCCAGGTAACTCAGGGGAAGCCTGGGCTCCAGCACACGCCGGGCGAAAAGATAGATTGCTCCAATCAGAAGCATCAGGGCGCTGGTCTCGCCGATGCAGCCCCCGACCCTTCCCAGCAGAAGGCTCATGCGGGTTTCCGATGAGGCCAGAAGCTCCCGGGTCGAGGAGGCTCTGTCCCGCAGGGCAGAGGCGTCGGCGGTTTCTCCCGAGGCTTCCGCCTCGGCGGCGCCGGTTTCCCATGTAAAGGTTTGCTTCAGAAGATTGAGGGGCGTGGCTCCGGAAACCACATCAGCACCCTCAAGTGTTTCCGTTCGAATCCCCGATTGATCCCAGGAGTTGTCCCCTCCAGGGCCGCTTCGAAGGGGCGCCCACCAGCCCGCGGTCATGAGCACGGGAAAACTTGCCACCAGAAACGCGCGACCCAGAAGGGCCGGGTTGACGATGTTGCTGCCCAGGCCTCCGAAGGCCTGTTTCGCAACGGCGATGGCAAAGGCGCTTCCAAGGATGGGAATCCACCATGGAACTCCCGGGGGCACGTTGTAGGCAAGCAGGATTCCGGTCACCACCGCGCTGCCGTCGAGAACAATGCTCACCGGCTTCTTCATGAACCTCAGGCACAGCCACTCTGTCAAAACCGCGGCTGAAACGCTAAGGCCGGTAAGAAGCAGGGCTCTTGGTCCGAAGAAGAACACCGCGGCGGCCAGGGCGGGCAACAGAGCCACCGCCACATCGATCATCACCCTCCGGGTGGTGTCCGGCGAGGCTGCGTGGGGTGACATGGCCAGCTCGAATCGTCTTGTTTCCGGCATCATGCCCCCTTTCCGGTGCCGATGGCCCGTATCTCGTTCTGGGCACGCTTTATGTAATGCACCAGGTACCTGCCGGCGGGGCATACATAGCTGCAGGTTCCACATGCCATGCAGTTCAGAGCGCCAAACTCCTCTGCGGTTTTCCAGTCTTCGTATTCCGACGCCTTGGCGATGATGCTGGGACAAAGGTTGAGAGGGCAGACATCCACGCATTTTCCGCACCGAATGCACGGCCCTTCAGAGGCTTCCCGCACCTCACGGGAAGACAGCGCCAGAACACCGCTGGTACCCTTGGTCACCGGAACCTGGTCGGTATGGACCGCCATGCCCATCATCGGACCTCCGGAGACAAGCCTCGCGACATCGGTTCCATACCCCCCGGCGGCATTCACAAGCACCGCGAAAGGGGTTCCCACGGAGCACAGGAAGTTGCCGGGGCTCACCACGCCTCCGCCGGTGACGGTGGTCACCCGGGAGACCGAAGGCAACCCCTCCCTTACCGCCTGGGCTACCGCCACGCAGGTTCCAACGTTCTGAACCACCACGCCTATGTCCAGCGGCAGGCCGCCCGGCGGAACCCTGCGTCCGCAAACCGCGTCGATCAGTTGCTTCTCCGCGCCCTGGGGGTAGGAAACCGCCAGGGGAACAACTTTCGCGCCCAAACCGCCCAGATGTGAGATGGCGTCGGGTTTGTTCACTTCGATGCCGATGCAGGGGTTCTTCACCCCGAGAATCATGGCGATGATATTCATGCCGGCAATGATGTCCGCAGCGGATTCAAGCATGAGCCTGTGGTCCGCGGTAAGGTATGGTTCGCACTCCACGCCGTTGACTATCAGGGTATCGATGGTCTTTCCCTTTGGGGGGGAAAGCTTTACAAAGGTTGGAAAGCACGCGCCCCCCATACCGCACACCCCGGCGTCACGGATTCGTTCCACAAGCTGGGCCGGCGTCCGGTTGTCCCAGTCGGGCCAGGGTTCATAAACGGGGTTTTCATCCCGGTCTTCCACCGCGATCACCACCCCGGGGCCCGTCCTCCGGTGAGGCATGGGAGCCTCGCCCACACTCAACACCCTTCCGCCGGCGGGGGAATGGGTGGAAAGGCTGATGAAGCCGTTCCTATCCCCGATAACCTGGCCGAAGGCCACCGTGTCTCCGGGTTTCACCACGGGAGTCGAGGGAGTTCCCAGATGCTGGCACAGGGAGACGGTGACGGTTTCAGGGATGGGAATTCTCACCACCGATCTGGAACTGCTGAGTTCCTTGTTGCCCGGTGGATGGGTTCCACCGGAAAAAGTTCTTGCCCTGCTCATATTCCTCCAGCGTTCGGCGTAATGAAACAAAGATAAGGGTGCGGGCACAAAATGCCCTTACCCATATGGGTGCGACACGCGGAAGCATAGAACGAAAACCGCTTGCGGGCAACCTCCGGAAAACCCCGACAATCACCGGCGAACATTGAACGGCGCCGGTGGCTTTCCGCTGTCTCTCAGCGGGACAGCAGAGATGCGGACTCCTCCACCCTTTTCGTAAGGCCCATGGAGGCAAACCTTTCGATTGCACTGGCCAGAAAGGCGTGCCCGGAGTCCGCTCCCGTCTTTCGGCGAAGATGAAGACCGCCGAGATGGTGTTCCGCTGCCGCCACATCCAGAAGGGCGCCGTGCTTCAAGTAAACGGAGAGGGCTTCTTCAAGGCACCGAACTCCCTCTTCCACATCTCCCGTTATCCCGAGAATGTTTGCCCGCTCCACCTGCACCCCTGCTCTGAGCATCTCGCTGTCGCACTCTCCGGCCAGTGCCGAAGCCCTGTCGACAAGTGCCACAGCTTCTTCCGTGTCTCCGGAAAGCGCACGCTCTCTGGCCACCGCCCCGAGGAGAGATGCTGTGTTCGCGGGATCCTTCAGGCGTTCCACGGTGCTCAACGCCTCTGCAAGCTCCCGACGGGCCAGATCATGGTCGCCGGTGAGCAGGGCGGCTCTGCCCCGGAGGTTGCCCGCCTTCCACAGCTCTCTGTCCATGCCGGTCATCGACGCCACCTCACGCAGCCTTCCCGAACTATGGAACAATCGACGGAAATCCCGGGCCTCCAGGGCTATGGAGCCGTCCGCGGAGAGCGCCAGCAGCAGGTCGTGGGTGGAACCAAGTTCCTCGGACATCCTCAGGTACTCCCGGCAGTGCAGCCGGGCTTCGGAAACATTGCCCACTCTCAGCATGGGCAGGGTTAACTGGCCGTGACAGTTGTTCACCATGAACTTGTCGCCGATTTCCCGGGCGATACCCAGATTCCGGGTCACACAGTCAATCGATTCCAGGAACCGCCCCTGGCGATGGTAGATCAGACTGATGTTGCCCAGGGTGATCGCAGCCTCCCGGTACTTGCCCAGTTTCTCCGCGATCTCCAGGGCTTTGCGGTAGTAGATACCGGCGGATTCCATGTCATCTTTCACCCAGTAAACCGTTGCCAGGGTGTTCAGGGTCTTTCCCAGGGTGGGCAACCCCTCCGGGCCTGCTGTTTCACCGTATGCCACCGCCTTCAAAGCGTATTCCATGGCCTCTTCCAAAGATCCCCGCACACACATGGCCCATGCCCTGAAGGATGCGTTCCGGGCGAATATCTCGGGATACTCCGCTTCGCTTCCTTCCACTGTCTTCTCGATGTCGCAGATGTAGTCCAATGCCCGGTCGATCTCACCCCGGACATAGAAAATCTCCGCCATGGCTTCCTTTGCGACACTCCGGGTTTCAACGGAGGCCGACATGGCCACTACATTCCGGTGGGCCTCCAGGGCCAGGTCATAGTCACCCAGGGTATCCCTGATCCGGGCGATGCCCTCCCAGGCTTCCACGAGGCTGTTCGTGAAATCGGGCAGGTTCTCCGCCAGATCCGCCGCCGCGGTGAAATGCTGCAGGGCCTCTTCGTTCATGTACCTCTCCGCCGCGATTCTTCCTGCCCTGAGACTGTGTATCACCGCGCTCGCGGGAACTTCACCCCTGCGGAAATGATGGGCGAGGATCGATGGCGGGGCACCCCCCCTCTCCATAACCTCCCCAAGGCGGCGGTGAACCGACCGTCTGTCCCTTCTCAGCATTGAATCATAGGCCACATCCCTTACAAGAACGTGTGAAAAAACGAAATCCCCATCGTCACCGGACACGGGATGCACCAGCCTTGCCTTGATGCAATCCCGGGCATCGGATTCCACTGGCCTTTCCAGCACCTCGGCCACCAAACGCAGGGAGAAATCCGAACCGGACACAGCGGCGGTTCGAAGAAAGTCTTTGGCTTCCGGCCTCAACTGGTCCATTCTGGCCATAATCATCGAAAAAATGTTTTCAGGTATGGAATCCTCGGAGTAATCCCGGGAAGTGACCCAGACATTTTCCCTTCGTTCCAGCAGCCGGTTCTCCAACAGAAACAGGGTGATCTGAAGAAGGAAGAAGGGGTTCCCCTCCGACCTGGATCTCAGAATCTCTCCCGCCATGGGGTCGAGATCGCCACCTCCGAGAATACTGTGCACCAGACTCATGCTCTCTTCGTCGGAGAGCCCGGAAAGCTCCATGGTTTCCAGGGCGAGTTCCTCTCCGGTAACCATGGGATGCCCCTCGGGTCTTCTGGACAGCAGCACCGGAGGACCGCCTATTGCCTGAACATCCCTCAGAAGCCGGGACAACTCAACGATTTCCTCGGCTGAGAGCAGATGCAGGTCTTCAATGACAAAAAGGGAAGGTTCCCTGAGGAGCGTCAGCATCGCCTTCAGGCAGTCCCGAAGGTTTTCCCGTCTCAGCTTGGGGGGCAGGGCGCCGTAGGCCTTTCCCGGATACGAGAGACCGAACAGCATACCCCCGGGAAAACTCTCAAGCGCCGCCAGTTCGTCGCCGCCGGCTGATCTGAGGGTTTCCCTCAGCTTCGATCGTTTGACCCGGGCCGAATCCCCGGAGTTGATGCCACAGATACCCGCGACCAGCGAAGACAGATGCTCATCGGTTCTCCGTGGCTCATCGGGTCTGACCGAGACAATCCTGACCCCCCGGGCTGAAAGATTCGTGCACAGCTGGGAAAGCAGGCGGGTCTTTCCGACTCCGGCTTCGCCGGTGATTTCCATCACCACCCCCCTGACCGCCGCCCGTCCCGTTAGATGGTCGAGTTCCCGCGCCCTGCCCACGAATCCGCAGCGGTAGTGATGCAGGGGTTCGCCGGGGGAGGGAACAAAACGACTGAGGGCCCGCTTCTTGCCTTTGGCCCAGACAGAGGACAGGGGTTTGAACACAAAGAACTCCCGGGTTTCCCGACGAACTTCCCCGCTGACCACAACGGATCCCCGGGGGGCTGTATCGCAAAGCCTCGCGGCGGTATTCACCCCGTCACCAATCACGGTGAAGCTCCGCCGCCAGTGGTTTCCAACCAACCCGTAGTACGCGTAGCCGCAGCTTATCCCCGCGGACGGGTAAAGGCATTCCTGCCCTTCCAAAGCATCAAGCGCTTCAATCCCCGCAAGCACAGCGTTCCTGCCGTCCCTTCCTGAGGATACCGGGGCACCGAAAAGCAGAAACATTCTGCAGCCTCCGGTTACCATGCTGTCCACCAGATGCAGGGTTCCGCCGTACTTCTCCGCGATCTCCGAAAGAATCCTGAACGACTTTCGAAGAGCATCAATCGGGGGGGAGGCGATATCGTAACCCGCCAGTTTGATAAACAGCGCGACCACGGACCTGTGCTCGGGAGAGTGCCCGACCGGGGCTTTGGGAGTCTTCGCCGCCGAAGGAGGCCCGCTCCATGGTTTTCGCCTTGAAACCCCCGGGGCGTCTTCCCGGCCTTCCGCCGCCGCTTCAGCCATTCCCGCCACCAGGGCTCCGCTGAGAAGCACATGTGCTCTTCCCCGGTGTAGAAGTTCAGATTCAAACCAGCTTCCAATGCCGGAGAGGACCGATGCCCGGGGTGTAATCTCCCCCGCTTCGGTCTTTACACTGCCCAGACCGGCCAGACAGCTGCGAATCCCGGAAACGCATGTGGAAGCGTCTTCCCCCCGGGGCAGACGGGCTGTAACCGAATCCCCGGCGAAATAGAGAACATCCCCGCCGGCTTTCTCTATCGGTTCGAGGATGGCGCCGAAGCAGTTGTTCAGAAGTTCCGTAAGCTGCTCTGTCCCCTTTTTTCCCAGGGAACCCAGCTTTTCGGAAATGGAGGTGAACCCCTTGAGGTCTGCGTGGATCAGGGCGCCGTTACGAAGGGAACAACTTCTGCTTTTCACATTCGGCAAGATAGCCCGGGTGAACCCTTCGCGCAACCGGGCGAAATCGATCCGGAAACGATATGATACAAACTCATTGAAAGGGGGTCGCGAATATGGAAACCGCGGTTCTGCTCACCGGTCTGCT
>CAZUXA010000014.1:0-13074 GCA_964624405.1 uncultured bacterium
TAGAACAGGGTTGAATACTTGCCGTCCGCGCTGTACTGAACCAGGTAGTTGTTGAAGCTCTCCACTATCTCCGGCACCGGCGGCAGCGGACGCCGGACGGCCTGTGACCGTAGGAATGTCTGGGAACCCGCCATCAGCAGAGCCGCGGAGATTCCCTTCCCGCTTATGTCCCCTATGAAAAAGTCTATCATTCCTTCCGGGTGTTGGATAACATCGTAGTAGTCGCCGGAGACCATCCGGGCGGGAATGCACCTGCCAAGCATGGCGACACCGTTTACCCTGGGAAGCCTTTCCGGAAAGAACATGCGCTGCACCTCCTGGGCGATGGCCAGCTCATGCTCGATCCGCTCCTTTTCCTTCATCTGTTCCAGCAGAAGCTCAAGGGAGTCAGACATGCGGTCGAATGAAATCGCCAGAAGACCAAGCTGATCGGTTCGCTTCGAATCGATCCGGTATGAGAAATCCCCCCGGGCCACGCAGTCTGCCTTCCTGTGAAGCTGGGCGATGGTTTTGGTGATGGACCGGGAAAGAACCAGGCTGATGGCCAGAGCCACCAGCTCGATGAACACAAACACTCCGGCAAGAGCTATCGCGGCCCAGAAAAACACCCTGCGCAGGGGCACATCACCCGGAATCGCGCCCTGAAGAATCTTTCCGGCGATGAATGAGTAGCGGGTGTGAAGAACACCGAGAACCATGACTTCCCCGGGGGTGCCATCGTCATCAATGTAATGTCCCAGATCCAGCATGTATGCCGAATGGAAATCGGCGCCGGAGGGCTGTTCATCCAGCCATTGCCTTACCCGCCGGTTGATTTCCGGTGACTGGGAGAAAGAAAATCCCGCGGCTTGCCCTTCGGGAGAGGTGCCCACCCGGATTGTTAATGAGCCGGTCCCCTGTTCCGAGGTATCCGCCGAAGCGCTGAACCCGTATGAGAACATGCAGGCGCCTCCCAGCTCCCGCTCCAGGCGTTCCAGCAGCCCGTCCCGAATCGGCGCCGCCAGCACGAAGGGGCGGCCTTCGGGATTACTCCCGGCGGACATGGATACCGCCATGAAAACCGTTTCATCAATGACAAGGAAGGAGTGGCGCGAAGAGTCCGCCCCGGGGGCGAAGGGAATCGGTGCTGTCGTCTGGCTGAAAAGGCTGTCCCCCCGGAAAACCGCAAGCCTGTATCCGGGATACTCACGGCCAAGGTAATGAAAGCAGTCGTGATCAGGCATGCCTTCTTCCATCTCCGCCGGCATTGCGAAAGCGCACCGCAGGGCCGCTGCTTCAAGCAGCAGAAACTCCCGCTGTATGGCCTGTTTCAGCAGGTTGCCCGAAAGCTGAACCATGAACGCCCCCGCCAGCGACACGAAAAGAACAGCCATCAGCAGAAGGGGGAGCACTCCCGTGAGGATGTAGGTGGCGATGATCCTGTTACGAACCCTGTGAAACAGAAGCCTCGACAGCAGTTTGACCAGCCGGAGACCCAGGGTGAACAGCGCCGCCAGAAGCATTGGAAGACCCGCGAGAAACAACGGCCCCGAAATGCTTTCGCCTCCGGTGGCATGAGCCAGTCGGGGCGCCCCCGCCACAAACGCGATGCCCAGAATCAGGCAGACAACTTCCCAGGGCCTGGCAATGGACCATAGTCTGATTTTGCGCTTCATGGTATCAATATGTGAATTTTAGAATGGAAATACCCATTCGCCTCGAGCTTATTGAGGAGGCACTCAGTCCTGGAGCAGATACCCCTGTACCGCGTCCTCCCCGTCCAGTATCCGCCTTACTGCTACCGCGAGCTTCCTTGAGTTGAAGGGCTTCGCGATGAAATGCACCCCCTCTTCCAGCACTCCGTGGTGAGCGATGACATTGGCGGTGTATCCGGACATGAAAAGGCATTTCAGTTCCGGTATGATGTTCTTGAGGCTCCATGCAAGGTCTCTGCCGTTCTGCTCTGGCATTATCACATCGGTTATCAGAAGTCGAACAGCGTTCTTGTGCGTGCGGGCGAGGTCAAGGGCTTCGGATGGTTTTGAGGCGTAGAGAACCGTGTATCCCAGGTTCTCCAGCATGGCGCCGGTCAGATCCAGAATTGCCTTCTCGTCCTCAACCAGGATTATTGTTTCACTCCCTCCCGGAGATACGCTTATGACAGTATTCTTTGAAACGGGTTCGACCGGGTTATCGCTTCGGGGAAGGTAAACCCTGAAAGCGCTTCCTTTCCCGGGTTCGCTCTCCACATTGATGTAGCCTTTGCTCTGCTTAACGATGCCGTAAACCGTGGACAGCCCCAGCCCCGTACCGTATCCGGGTGTGCGGGTAGTGAAGAAGGGTTCGAAAATATGGTCCATGGTTTCACGGTCCATGCCGATGCCATTGTCGCTGATGGTCAGCACGACATAGTCGCCCGGTGTCGAGCCCGGATTTTCCCGGCAGAAATCGCCGTTCAGGGTGTCATTGGCGGTTTCGATGGTTATCCATCCAGCCCCGGGCAGCGCCTGTCTGGCGTTTATGCACAGGTTTGCCAGCATCTGACCGATCTGGGAGGGGTCAACCCGCACCGGCCACAGGTTTTTGCCGAGTCGGCACCGCAATTCGATGTCTTCCCCGATCAGCCTTCTCAGCATGTTCAGCATTCCCTGAAGGGTAGCGTTTACATCCAGCACTCTGGGGGCAACCGGCTGCCGCCGGGCGAAGGCAAGAAGTTGCCGGGTGAGATCCGCGGATCTTTCAGCGCTGCAGTGGATCTCCTGCAGGTCCTCCATCGCCGGGTGGGACGGGGGTATCTTGTCCATTGCCATCTCAACATGGCCGAGGATAACGCCAAGCATGTTGTTGAAGTCGTGGGCGACGCCCCCGGCCAGCCTGCCCACCGACTCCATCTTGTGGGCCTGCCGAAGCTGGGCCTGGAGTTTCTCCTGCTCCTGCTCCCCGAGCCGGAGATCCGTGATATCCCGGACGATGCTCAGGAACCGGTCATCCCCGCAGGCCACTATTCTGCTTTCGTAAAAGTGGGTCACTCCGGCGATGTCCGCTTCGTATCTTATCGGGCTCGCCTCCAGTCCATTTCGAACATCCTGAATGCCGGCAAATGTCGGGTCCGATATCTCCCCCGGAAGCACATCCTGAATTCGCTTTCCCATGAACGCTTCAGGAGGAAGCAGAAGCTGATCACCGCTTGCAGCGTGGTAGTCCACGAAAACGCCTTCTTCATTCAGAATGAAAATGATGTCCGGCAGGGCGTTGAGCAGAGCCCGATTCCTTGCTTCGCTCTCCCTGAGCTTCATTTCGATCTTCTTGCTCCGGGAAACATCGATAACCGACGACTGGTATCCGATGTGTCTGCCGTCGGCATCAACCAAAGTGGTTGCCAGGCCGTGGGCTATGAAGAACGAGCCGTCCCGTCTCACCGCCCTGTAGTTTCCCTCCCATTCCGCCTTCTCCGCCAGCGTTTCGAGAATCTCCGCGGCGGTTTCCGGATCGTCCAGAAAATGGCTAATGGGTTTCCCAACAACTTCGGATCGGTCCGGATATCCCCACAGTTTCAAAAACGCGTTGTTCACTTCGGTGATCAGACCACCGGTATCGGCAATGCTGTTGGCGGCGATGGACAGGTCGAATGTGTAGTTCTTCACCATGAGAGCCTTCTCGGAGCGCTTCCTGTCAGTTATGTCAACACTGATGCCCTTGTAACCCTTCAGGTTTCCGTCGGGGCTCAGAACGGGAATTCCGTTGGCGAGCATCCATACCGGTTCTCCGTCACGGGTCAGAACCGGGTTTGCATAATTCCGGAAAGCTCTTCTTTCGGCGAACGCCTCAAGGGTTGAGATGCGAAACTCATCGCGGCGTTCATCGGGGATAAAGTCGAAGACATGCATTCGGCCCACCAGCTCATCGGGCCGGTAGCCAAGTACGACTTCCACCACAGGATTGATGCTGGTGATAAGACCCCGGGCATCGATCTCCCAGAAGATGGCCCGGGTGAATTCAGCCAGTTTGTCCAGAATGGCTTCCCTCTCGCCAGACTGGCAATGGTTCGTTCGAAGCTCGTCCAACTGCTTTTCAAGCAGGGCGATACGCTGCTTCAGCGCTTCGTTTTCCCTGTTCAGGTCATCTTCCCTTCCCCATTCACCGCCTGCTCACCCCGACGCCATTATTCCGCTCCATCGCCGTGGAGTCAAGCGGATAAACTGCCGGGGAAGCAGCGCCGAGCCGGGAAGCCCGGCGCACATGCCTATCCCATGAACGGGTACCGGAAGTCTCTCGCCGTGTTGAAGCACTCCTTCAGTGTTCTGATGCTCACCCAGCGGAGAAGGTTGTAGATTGACCCCGCCTTGTCGTTGGTGCCCGATGAACGGCCTCCTCCGAAGGGCTGGTGCCCCACCGTTGCCCCGGTTGTCTTGTCGTTGATGTAGAAGTTTCCCGCGGCGTGAACCAGCCTCTCCTCCGCCAGGCGTACTGCGGCCCTGTCCGCGGCGAAAACGCCTCCGGTGAGGGCGTAGGGCGAAGTGGAATCACAAAGGTCGAGCACTTCCCCGTATTCGGCCTCATCGTAGAGGAAAACCGTGAGAACCGGGCCGAATATCTCCTCTTCCATGAGCCTGCAGTGGGGGTCCGTGGTGAGCACCACGGTGGGCTCCACGAAGTAGCCCGTGCCGTCGTCGCACTTGCCTCCGAAAACTATCTCGCAGTCCGGGCAGTTTCGGGAGTAGTCGATGTACGAGCGGATGTTTTCGAATGACGCCCTGTCGATCACCGCGCCCAGGAAATTGCTGAAATCCTCCACAGGTCCAGTCTTCACAGCGGCCAGGTGTTCAGCCAGCAGAGCCCGAAGAGGGGGCCAGAGGGATTTGGGTATGTACGCCCTTGAGGTGGCGGAACACTTCTGCCCCTGATACTCGAAGGCCCCCCGGATGAGACATGCCGCAAGTCCGTTCACTTCCGCGGAGGCGTGGGCCACCACGAAGTCCTTGCCTCCGGTTTCACCCACTATCCGGGGATAGGTGCGGTAGTTCTCTATGTTCCCCGCCACGGTTTTCCACATGCTGTTGAAGGCCCGATTCGAACCGGTGAAGTGAACCCCTGCAAGATTCCGGTTCAGAAGGGCGGCGGGCCCCACATCGGAAGAATCACCGGGAACGAAGTTGATCACTCCGTCCGGAAGCCCCGCCTCACGAAAAACCTTCATCAGCTCCCAGTTGGAGTACACCGCGGTTGAGGCGGGCTTCCAGATGACAGTGTTCCCCGCCATGGCGGGGGCCATGCAGAGGTTGCCCCCTATGGAGGTGAAGTTGAAGGGCGACACGGCGAGTACAAAACCCTCAAGCGCCCGGTACTCCATTCGGTTCCAGGTGGCTGCGAAGCTTTCAGGCTGCACCTGGTAGATGTTCTGCATGAACCAAGTGTTCATCCTGAGAAAATCCGCCATCTCGCAGACCGCGTCTATCTCGGACTGGTGAACCGTCTTGCTCTGGCACAGCATGGTTGAGGCGTTTATCACGCCTCTGCCGCATTTGGAAATCAGTTCCGCCGCCTTCAGGCAAACCGCTGCCCTCTCCTGCCAGGGTGTGCGGGACCAGCTCTTCCATGCTTTTTGGGACTCCTCAACGGCAAGGGCAATCTCGGACGGCCCCGCCTTGTGGAAAACACCAAGCCTGTGCCGGTGATCGTGGGGAACCCTGCACTCTCCCAGCTTGCCGGTTCGGATCTCCCTGCCGCCGATGAGCAGGGGGATATCAACCTCCGTGCTTCGAAGCGAGGACAGGGTGGAGCACAGCGCTTCCCTCTCCGGGCTTCCCGGGCCGTACTCCAGCACCGGCTCGTTTCCCGGCCTCGGAACATGCAGAATGGCGTTCATTGTAGTCTCCTTTCCAATGCGGGAGGCGCATCCGTTTCCAAACGCACCCTATCGGCCCGGGGGGCATTGCACCGTGCTTTAGCCCCCGGGGCTCGGAGAGATTCTCTGGGATGTGCAAACGCCCAATGATACAAAACAGCCTGAAAAATGAAAACCTTTGAACAGCAACACCCCTTCCGTATACTTGGGGGCAGCAGAAAAGGGAGCATCCATGCATGAGCTTTCCCTGGCCGAAGACATGCTGGGCATAATAAAATCCACCCTGAAGAAAACCCGGCCCATAACCAGGGTTACGGTGGTTTTGGGGCCGCTCTCCGGTGTTTCCCCGGAATCACTGGCCTTCTGCTTCACCGAAACCGCCAAACTCAGAGGCTTCGGTTCCCCGGAGCTTGAGATAAGAACCACCAGGGCCGGAATGAAATGCACCGACTGCGGCAACGAATGGGAGAGCGCCGATTTCACGCCGGGCTGCCCGCGTTGCGGCTCATGGAACCGTGAGATACTCTCGGGCAGGGAGTTTTACATGGAAAGCATCGAACTGGAGGACGCCGATGAGGATCAAAACACCGGTGATGCGGAAGAATGACGACTTCGCGCGTCTCGTAAGAAACACCCTGAAGCAGAAAGAGATTTTCGCCTTCAACATCATCAGCTCTCCCGGCGCCGGCAAGACAACCCTTCTTGAAGCGCTGGCGAAGCGATTCGGAAACGACCTCGCGGTCATCGAGGGAGATGTGAAAACCCAGCGGGATGCCCTGAGAATCAGGGAAGCCGGCTGCCGGGCGATACAGATTGAAACCAATGGCGCCTGCCATCTCGATGCCAGAGCGGTGAAAACCGCCCTGGAAACCCTGGACATCCAAGGTGTGAAGTTCCTGGCCATCGAGAATGTGGGCAACCTTATCTGCCCCAGTTCCTACGATCTGGGCGAACACATCAAGATTGGAATGCTCTCGATCCCCGAGGGCGACGACAAGGTTCTGAAGTACCCTTCCCTCTTCAGCAGGATAGACCTGTTCCTGATAAACAAGACCGACCTGGCGGAGCACATCGAATTCGACATGGACCGGGCGGAGAAGGAGTGCAGAAGCCTGAATCCGAAGGTGAAAACCCTGAGGCTCTCCGCGAAGTCCGGCGAAGGCATTGATGATCTGGTCAGATTCCTGAGGGAGCGGGAAAAATGACCGGCATTCCCGCGACCGGCGACAGAGCACCCTCTTTCGAACTCAGCGATCAGGACTGCAACAGAATCACCGTGAAAGACTACGAGGGGAAATGGCTCGTCCTCTACTTCTACCCCAAAGACAACACCGGAGGCTGCACAACTGAAGCACGGGAGTTCTCGGAACTGAAACAGGTGTTTTCCGCTCTCAACACCGAGATCGCCGGGGTCAGCCGGGACACTCCCGCCACCCACGGAAACTTCATACTCAAGCAAAGCCTCACCATCACCCTCCTCAGCGACCCCCTCCACGAAACCCACGAAGCATACGGCGCATGGCGGCTGAAGAAGAACTACGGCAGGGAATACATGGGAGCGGCCCGCTCCACATTCCTCATAGATCCCGAAGGGGTGATCAGACTGGTCTGGCCCTCCCCGGCGGCGAGGGGCCACGCGGAAAAGGTTCTGGAAGCGCTAAGAGGCATGAGTCAGGCGTAACATTCACTCCGTCTTTCCGATACCCATCCCTTTCACGGCTTGCTCTACCGCCCTTTTCAGTTGAGCGGATGAGTCCCTGTTGACCAGTTTCTCAAGAAACATCAGGCTGATCCTGTAGAACACGAACAGCAAACCCACGGGAACAAGAAGCACATCGAAAAGCCACGCGATTCCTGATCTGAAAAGAAGTTCAACCAGTTTCTCGTAGACATCCTTCAGTTCATCCGCCAGTCTTGAAATGGAACCGATCAGAGGGTAAGACAGCCTGACCGATGTGGGGATTTGAACGGTTTGGTTGAAAAACGTTACCGGGGTTTGCGCGAAATCCACATCTATGAGTTTCTCGGTCTTGATCCGGTCAACTTCCGCCTCATAGGTCGCCTTCAGATCATCCAGTTCCTTTTCGAACTCGTTTCTGACCGGCTCAGTGATCTGCCGGGAAACAACCGAAGCAAGAACCAGCGACACCGGAACCGCAAGATAGAACAGCAGAGCAATCGAGGCGAAGAACAGAAGCAGCCTTCGGGGCAGTTCCTTTCTTGTCACTGTGAAAAGCAGCCAGGCAATCAGCGTAATCCCGAACAGCCACTTGCACAGCAGTGAAGACAGCGACAGCATGAACTCCAGCACTACCAGGGTAGACAGGCTGATAAACATCATCTTCCAGCAGATGTCTATCGCGTCGTAAAGTGACTGAACGATGTCACCGAGTTGAAGCCCGCCCACATCGGAACCTTCGACAACAGCCACAATGGCCTTGACCGCGCTTAGAAGAAGAAACGCATTCATGGCTTCAGACCGGGCTTCCGCCACATAAGCCCGGGCAGGGTCCACAACCAGCTTCCCAACAGTGTTGTCCAGGATCAGATTGGTAACACCAAGAAAGGTAAGGACAATCAGCGCGGCTAAAACCATCGCTTTGACAACGGTGTTCTTCTTTTCTGAGGCAAACATTCAACTGCCTTTCTCATGCATGACCCATTGTGTCCTGGTTAACACGATTCTGCGAGCCACCAGTCTGTACCGAAAGATTGGAACCATGCAATCATCTCTCCGGGGACCGACACGGGCAAGTTGTGAGAACGGGAGTTCGCGCGCTTGTGTCTGAAAGGGTTGTATATTTGTATGCTTTGAATAGGGAAAGAGAGCTGGTGTTATCTGTGGTTATCCTTTGAAAGGGGATGAAATGGAACCGGTTAAAGTCGGAGACAGGCTTGTCTGCGGGGATTGCGGCGTAGAGGTGGAAGTTACGAAGAACTGCGGATGCGATGATTGCGGAATCGTCTGCTGCGGCAAGCCAATGGAGGTTGTGAAGAAGGCTGGCGGTTGCTGCTGCTGCAGCGGCTGACATTCCTTTCGACTTCAGCCCGGGAAGCTCGGAGTTCAAGCTTCCCGGGTTTTTTTGTGCGAACCTGACCGTCTCAGTTCCCGTTCCTGTAATCCACCTCTTGCATCATTTTACTACTATTGCTGGTTGGGTTTGGCTGCCATTATACTTGTATAGTGTGTTTTGAGCTGTATTCCAACCCGGGGATTCATGCGCCCGGGGGTTCCGGAAAAAGAAGGAGGGTGAGGATATGTTCCGGGAGAAAACGGTGCGCGCGCTTGCTGTTGCATGCATGGCCGCCTTGCTGGCCACCGGCTGCATGGAAGAGGGGTCGCCTGCAGCCGGTGATGAAGCAGGTGCGGATCAGTCAGCGGCGGCGTCCGCCGACGCCGTATCCGAATGGCCGGGCTGGGTTCCGTCCATGATACCGGAATACCGGTACGGAACTGTACTCGCCGCGGTGCAGGAAGACGACGGGGGATCCCTGGTCTTCGTGAATGTTCGAATGGATCAGGACCCTTATGAATCCTACAGGAGCACCCTTCTGAACAGCGGCTGGGTTGTGGACCAGGAAGACGAAACCGACCAGGGAAGACACCTGTCGGTGGTGAGGGAGGATCATCAGCTCATGTACGCCTTCCCCCACGACGGACAAGGTGTGGCCATCCACTACTTCATCGGGAGAAGCGCGGGCTTTGAGGAATCGGCATCGGAGACCGGGGACGCTTACACCATTCAGGCAGGTGGCGTTACCATGAGCAACCAGGAGATTCCGGAGAGCTATCCGCACGAGTTCCTGCCGATCTATCAGCCGTCCGATGTTCTGGTGGTGAACACCCTGGACGACGGCTCAACACGGATGTACGTCATCATGATGACAACCGGGGATTCAATAGCGGAAGTGGTGGCTTACTACGAGGGCCTGGTAGGCTACAGGGAAACCATCTTCAATACAGTGCTTCTCGAGTCTGCGGACGGCGGCCTTACCGCTGTGGTTGCCCCGGAAACCGCTGAAGCCGAGCACATTGCCCAGGGCTACAGAACAATGTTCATGATCACTATTCAGGTCGGCGGCTGACCACATTCGGCTCTCCGGTCTGTCTTGACCGGTGGGCAGATAGTGGGTATTCTCGTAACTGGTGTCAGATCCGGGCCTTATGCTGGGGGATGCTGTGAACTGGACCAAAGCGCTGGAAAATGTGATTCCCGTTCCCTGTTTCGAGCGTCCCTTCATCTGCAGCGGTTTTCCCGACTCGTGCGATGTGGTGGTTCTGGGGGGAAACCCCGTAACACCCCTGGGTGTTGACTGGTGGTCATTCTGGGCTGACTCCCGGGGCTTCGACTACCAGCGTTTTCTTGCGTTCTACAGGAACCGGCGGCTGAGGAGGAAGGAAAACCCCCTGTCGCAGAGCAGGCTTCGAATTCACCGCCTTCGGGAAAACGGGATGAGTTGCCTGGAAGTCAACCTCTTCCGGAGCGAAAGGCCTGGTGCGGAAGCCAGGGGTTTATGCTGCCGAACCGTTCTCGGCTTTCTTCTTCCCAACATGCCTCTGATCAAGGCATTCATCGTTCACGGCGATGAAGCGCAGCGGCATTTTGACTCGATAAACCTGCCGAATGCGATAAGAATCTTTCAAACCCGGGATCTCGGGCAGGAGAGTTACGCCTATATCGATGAAATCTGCGATGAGATTGATTCCCTTTAACCATCGGTTTTTTCATGGCTGACCTGCTGGTGAAACTGTACGGGCTTCCCAATGTCACGCCTCTCGCGGCGCGGCTTCAACGGAAGGGAGTTCTGATAAGGCTGGCGATGGCCTACGAAAAAAGCCTTGTGGTGGATTGGGTTCGAAGCTGCTTCGGCGACGGGTGGGCCGATGAATGCGATGTGGCGTTCAGCAATCATCCGGTATCCTGCCTGCTTGCGGTTATGTCGGGGCGGATCATCGGCTTCGCCTGTTACGAGTGCACGCGCAGAAATTTCTTCGGCCCAATGGGGGTTCTTGAAGAGCACCGGAAACAGGGAGTCGGCAGCGCGCTGTTCCTGTCCTGCCTGCATGCCATGGCGGCCATGGGTTACGCCTACGCGGTGGTCGGAGGGGCAGGCTCAGTTTCCTTCTACGAAAAGACCGCGGGTGCCTCGGTAATACCGGGCTCCTCCCCCGGAGTTTACAGAGACAGGCTGGAGAACTCCTGAGTTCAGTTCTGTCGTCATCCCCCGAGCTGCTGAAGCCGGGCACCGAAAAGCGATTTCAGAAAGGGGCGTTCATGACCGGAGGGATCGGAAGGGCTTCCCTTGCCCTGAGTATCGAGGGGTATCTGGATGCGCTGTGCACGGGGTTTTCCAACCGGCATGCGGGAAGCCCGGGAAATCAGGCGGCCACTGATTTCTTCGGGGAAACCCTTCGATCCTCGGGATTCCGGGTTTTCACCCAGAACTTCCGCTGCCTGGACTGGGAGCCGGGAGAGGCGGTGCTCCGGGTGGGCGATCGGGTGTTTTCAGCCCACACCAGCCCCTACTCCCTTCCCTTCAGGGGTTCGGCGGCCCTGGTACAGGCGGGGGAAATGGCGGAACTGCCGGGGTTGGATTGCCAGGGCAAAATACTTCTGCTTCATGGCGAACTGGCCAGGGAACAGCTTGTTCCAAAGAATTTTCCCTTCCACATCCCGGTAAACCATCCTGAACTGCCCCTTCTTCTGGAAGAAAAGACCCCGGCGGCGATCATAGCCGCCACCGGCCGGAATCCTGAACTCGCCGGCGCTTCGTATCCCTTCCCCCTTATCGAGGACGGGGATTTCACCGTGCCTTCGGTGTACACCACGGATGTCGAGGGCGCCAGGCTTCTGGAGTGCCGGGGCGGGGAGGCGTTTTTATCCATCTCTTCCAACAGGATACCTTCAAAGGGCTGCAATGTGAGAGGCTTCACGGGAAACCCGGGCAGGAACAGGCTTGTGTTCTGCGCCCACATCGATGCCAAGAAAGGCACCCCAGGCGCACTGGACAACGCATCCGGAGTGTCGGTGCTGCTGGGGCTGGCGGAACTTCTGAAGGGTTTCCGGGGAAACCGGTGCGTGGAACTGCTGGCCCTGAACGGCGAAGACTACTACGCCGCTTCCGGGCAGGCGGCTTACATGGCGCTTCCCCGAACCGAGCTTGACCGCATCGGTCTGGCGGTGAATCTGGATCTCGTTGGCTACCGGAAAGGGCGAACCGGCTTCTCCTTCTACCAGTGTCCGGACGATCTGGCGGAGAGCGCCCGGCAGGTGTTCCTTTCGCATCCCGGGCTCTACGAGGGCGAGTCATGGTATCAGGGAGATCACATGATCTTCGTCTCCCGGAATCGTCCGGCCATGGCGCTGGTTTCCGAGGAAATGCAGTACCTCTGTTCGGAAATCACCCACACCGAACATGATGTTCCGGAACTGGTGGATTGCGAAAAACTCGCGGACATCGCTCTGGCTCTCCGGGAACTCGTTTCGGTTCTCAGCTTTTGAAACGGCAGGGGTTCCGGAACATTCTCTTCGACCTGGACGGAACCCTTACCGACCCCGCGGAGGGCATCACCGGTTGCATCCGTTACGCCATGGAACGGCTCGGGGTTCAGGCTCCCCCGGCTTCAGGGCTTCTGTGGTGCATAGGCCCGCCTCTCCGGGAGTCGTTCTCGAAGCTTCTCGGCAGCTCCGACAAAGCGCTGCTGGAGGCGGCGGTAGGTCTGTATCGGCAACGTTTCTCGTCCGAGGGCATCTACGAGAACCGCCTGTATCCAATGATCAGGCCCGCCCTGCGAGCCCTGGCGGGTTCGGGGCTTCTGCTGATGCTTGCCACCTCGAAACCAACGGTTTTCGCGGAAACGGTGCTGGCTCATTTCAGATTGTCCGACTTCTTCGATTCCGTGTATGGAAGCGGCTTGGACGGCAGCCTGGCGAACAAGGGCGAGCTGATTCGGCATGTTCTTGCCGAAGGGCGCCTCGACCTGAAAACCACACTGATGGTAGGCGACAGAAAACACGATGTGGAAGGCGCCAGGCTCTGTGGAATCCGATCGGGAGCGGTGACATGGGGCTACGGCTCCCTCGCGGAACTAGGGGAGGCGAAGCCGGATTACATCTTCAACACCCCGAAGGAACTGGTGACGTTTCTGCTGAACTCCTGACCGGAGAGAAACGGCGGTTTGCCCGTCAATTCCTCTCTTTCAGAATGTCTCTGATCTCGCCCAGAAGGAGTTCTTCCTTCGAGGGTGC
>CAZUXA010000014.1:13174-65043 GCA_964624405.1 uncultured bacterium
CATGGCGAACGCCTTGAACTCCTTCATCATTCCCATTTCCGAACACTCCTCTCAGGAAGAATGCCGCCTCCGTACACAGGGGGCGGATCGAACCGGATGCCTGCCGGATTCCGGTCAGTCCGTCAGCACATCTCCGGTTTCCAGATCAAAGCTGAAAACCTTGCCGCTTACACCGGCGACTTCGAACACAAAGCTGTTGCTGCCCATCCAGCGGAAACCCCGCCGTTCACGGAGCACTTCGTAATGGGACACGCTTTCGGAGATACCGCTGCCCATTTTCAGCATGTCCAGGGTGGAGTACTCCGCCACGGTGGCGCCGTTTCGGTAGATGCCGATGGCCAGATGGTCTTCCATCGGTTCCCGGCCCCGGTGCCAGGGGCCGAATCTCACGATGGTGGTTTCGCCGGAGCCGCCTATGTAAACCTCGCCGGAGTACCAGTCATACTCTGCAAGAAGAACATCCTCTTCGGCTTCAACAAAGTAATGCCGGGTAGTGCCTTCCTGCCCGTAGTAATCCTGAGGCACGCTTTTCACATAGGTGGTTCCGTACTCTGATGCCCGGACGACAGGGCGGTTCGGCGCTTCCCGGTCGGCGCGGGCGGAGAGAAAGGCGGCGAACAGAAGAAGCGTTACTCCATGGCTTGCTTTCACGATACCTCCCGGGGTTTTGGGAACAATGGCGCGGGCAGAGAATAAGACGGGGTTCCCGGCCGGGTCAAGGCGCTCCGTCCCGGAACAGGCCGGCAGGTTACGCTTTTCTTACCCCGAGGGTATCTTATGCTGAGTTCAACGAAAGGAAAAGGCATGAATCGAGCCGAGGTTCTGGATTTCGTCAGAAAATGCGAAACATCATACATGGCCACTCTGGAGAACGGGGAACCCCGGGTTCGCGCCATGGACACTCCCCATGTGGATGATCGGGGCCTTACCTTCTGCACCGGCGCAGGAAAGGATGTGTGCCGCCAGCTGATCGCGCATCCCGGGGTGGAACTCTGCTACTGGAACGCCACGGAAGGGGTTCAGATAAGGATCCGGGGCGAAATGGAAAAACTCTCGGATCCGGCGCTTCTGAAGCACATCGTTGAAACAAGATTCACATTCCTGATTCCCGTGGTGGAAAAGCACGGCTGGGATTCCCTCTGCCTGTTCCGGCTGTCCGGGGGCGAAGTTAGAACCTGGTCGCCCCGGAACCTGGCGGGATTTGATTCTGAAGTTTTTGGGTTCTAAAGATTTGATTGGAGAGAGCATGGCCGGTAGAAAAACAACCCTGATTTGCGCCGCGATACTGATTTTTTCAACGGTGGCCCTGGGGATTCAGGATATTCACCTGCCCCGGCCCTCCATGGACAATCCCACAACCCTTATGGAAGCTCTTTCCCTTCGCAGAACAAGCAGGGAGTTCGCGGCTGACCCCATTCCTCTCCAGACCGTTTCCGACCTTCTCTGGGCCGCCTTCGGCGTCAACCGGCCTGATTCCGGGAAGCGCACCGCCCCCTCCGCCATGAACATGCAGGAGATTGACATCTATGTGGCGGCTGAGCGGGGGCTTTTTCTCTACGACCCGGGTGAGCACATGCTGAGGATGGTGGTCGACGCCGACCTCAGGGCCGCCACCGGCATGCAGTCCTTCGTGGCTTCGGCGCCGCTGAACCTTGTTCTTGTCGCGGATTACTCCAGAATGGACCCGCGGAACAGGGGAATGACCGACGAAACCAAAATGTTCTACGCCGCCTGCGACGCCGGGTACATCAGCCAGAACATCTATCTGTTCTGTGCGGCGAACAGCCTGGCCACCGTGGCCCGGGGCGCGGTGGACCGGGATGCCCTGGCCCTTGCCATGGAACTCGAACCCCACCAGCATGTGATACTGGCCCAGACCGTGGGCTGGCCGGCTTCACCCTAGAGATACAGCCCCTACCTCATGATGAAGACCTGGAAAAACTCCTGGGGGTTCAGCGCGAAGGCGTAAATGCCTCCCGCGCCCATGACCAGTTTCGGAAAGGAGTATTCTGAATAGTCCAGTTCCACATGAACCTCCCGAAGCCACTCCCCTTCCGGTGTGACAACATCCCAATCCGCAATTGAGGCGCCTCCCCGTCTGGCCCAGATGTTTCCCTGGGGATCAACCCCGAGGTCGCTTATGAACGGGTGATAGTCCGGGATGTTCGTATAATGCTGCCCGCTGCTTCCGGACTCGTCCTGATACATGTAGGAAACAATGATCACCCCTGGCACGAACGAGCCATCCGCCGCCGGGAGGTTTCGCCGTTCCGGAAAGAGCTCGAGGTCTTCGATGTGTGTACCGTTCCCGTCGTAAACCTCGATTCGCCAAGCGTCGGTGTTGAACCGGGAAAGGTACACCCTTCCCCTCTCCGGGTCGGTGGCGACACTGACGTAGGCGGGAACGAAGTCGGTGTCCGGCCTCGGAGAAACCCGCCAGTCGAAGAACTCGCCCATGACCTCGCCGGTGGCGGCATGATAGCGCTTGAGGCTGATACTGATCATGAATGAGCCGTCGCCCTGCAGCATGGAGAAACCGTAACCGAGGAAGGAGTTCTCATCGAAGGGATAAATGCCCAGCGGCATTCCTCCAAGCCGTTCGTACTGCCATGAGGCAAGGTACTCCCCATTCCCGGAAAGAAGTGTTGTTCCTCCCATAAGCTCACCCACCACGATTTTCCCGCCGGGAAGAACCGCGAACTGCGATGGGCGCTGGAACATTCCCGGGGCTTCACCGAAGCCGCCGAAGCTGCGCATGAATGAACCGTTTTCATCGAACAGGGAAATCTTCGCCGTGGCTCTGTCCAGCACCGCCGCACCGCCTCCGGGTAGGGGGGAAACGGAGGTTATCGCGCCGAACATGAGGTTCTCGTCGCCGGCGAAGACCCCGATGCTGTCCGCGGCCCGAAGGGTGTCTGACGGAATCCGGGTATCGCCGGGTTCCCCCGGAACAGGGGGGGCGCCGCACCCGAACAGAGAAAAAACAGCGCATAGCATGGCGGTTTGCTTTGTCATGTCTGCTCCTTTTTCTGTTAAATCGAAGCCAATATAGGAAGGAGTACTCCGGCGGACAAACAGGTTTGTCCTGTTCCGGCCTGTTAGAGCTTTGATTCCAGAAGATTTCTCAGGCGGGCGAGCAGGGGCTGCTCGGGTTCCGGAAGCGGCCCGTTCCAGGGGGTTCCCCTTCTAAGATAATGGCGGGTGAAGACGCCGGAGGTCATGCCCCACTTCCCCGCGAAGGTTCGCCTGCCGCTTCGGTGTTTCACCCTGCTCGTGGTGCGGGAGCCGAAATGGTAAACCCTCGATGCCCCGAGCCCCTTGAACAGCCGGACTCCGGTGTTCCAGAGCTTCATGGAGAGGTCGGGGTCGGAGTAGAAGCCGGGAAAGTACTCGGTGCTCATCCCCCCCACCAGGTCCCACAGATCACGATGAAGCAGGTTGGGAGGCCAGGTGCTTCCCTGCCAGTCCTCTTTCCCGGGGAGTGGGAACTCCCGAAGCAGTTCCTCCTCCCGGAACTCTTCCAGGGTTTTACCGTGGTCCGCCACAATCACGCAGGGGTTACCGGTGTCTCGGGGCTCGATCATGGTTGACGACAGCATGAACCGGTTGTGTCCGATTCTCTCAATTTCTTTCCAGAGGGCGGTGTCCCAGCCGGGGCAGGCGTACATGTCATCGTTGAAGAAAACCAGGTACTGCGCCCTGGCCAGGGATCTGGCGGCATTGAGCGCGTGGCTTACGCCGGTGTTCACCGGGCTGGCGGTGAATGCCAGCCTTTCCCGGCTTCGTGCCCACTCAAGGGTGCCGTCGTCGCCCTGGTTTATGTGAAGCACTATCTGATGAGGCAGAGAGGAGTGGGATTCAAGGCTTCTGAGGCAGAGCCTCAACATCTCCAGATTGTTCCAGGTGGGGATGAGAATGCTGAAGGCCGGGTCTTCCGGGGTGGCGCCCGGGCGCTTCTCGATTATCAACGGTGTTTTTCCCTTCCGGTGGGAAGTGAGCATAGTCCGGGAGCTTTCTCTGGTCAAGCGGGCCGGAGTATGCAAAACCGCTTCTTATTCACATAATCGGGCCATGAACGGTTTAAGGGAGATCATACAAAGCCGGGGAATCCTTGGCAGGACAGTATCGTTTCTGCGGCCCTATCTCAAGTGGCAGATCCTGGGCCTGGCAATCACCGTTGTCTCCGCCGGCGCGGGGCTGGTGCAGCCCTGGGTTAACCGGATTCTTATCGACAAGGTGCTTCTCGAGGGAAACATTCCTTTGCTGCGAACGGTTATAGCCTTTTTCACCGGGGCAGTGCTTCTGCAGACAATCACCGGCATGGGGGGCACCTATCTTTTCACCTGGATGAGCAACCGGGCAGCCAACGACCTGCGGGCGGCGCTGCACAGGAAGATTCAGCTTCTCTCCGCCGCTTTCGCGGAAAGACGGAAGACCGGCGACATCATGTCATCGTTCACCAGCGATATTCCGGTGATGCAGGGGCTTTACTCCTCGCTCTTCGTGAGCCTGCTCACGGAAACGGTACGATTCGTCATTGTGCTTGGGGTGATGCTGGGCATCAACACCCGGCTTACGCTGATCGCCCTTCCTTCGGTCCCCGCCTTCGCCATTCTCCTGGCGCTGGCAGGGGGGATTATAAAGCGGGCATCCCGGGAAGTGCAGGAGAAGAGGGGGGATTTCAACGCCCTTCTGCAGGAACAGCTTGCGGGGCTCCGCACATCGGCGGCCTACGGCATGGAGGGTGCGCAGGGGCAGGGATTCAGGAGTTCGCTCACATCCCTTCTCTCCTCCCAGCTCCGGCTGACCCTGAAGGGGTTCATCTTCAACGCCGGAAGCCTGGTTGCGATGTTCAGCATGATCCTGGTGCTTTACCTGGGAGGCCTGGAAGTCATCGAGGGCAGGATGCAGCTCGGTGTGCTGATCGCCTTCTCCGGCTATTTCGGCATGCTCTTCGGCCCGGTGGGCTCCTTCGCCGGGGCGGCGGGGCAGGTGCTTCACGCCATCGGGGCAGCGGAGAGGGTTTTCGGCATCCTCGACACTCCGGAGGCGGTTCGGGAGAAACCCGGCGCCCTGGAACTTCTCTCCCCGAAGGGTCTGATCGAGTTCAGGAATGTGTGCTTCGCCTACCCTGATGGAAAACCTGTGCTGTCCGATCTCAGCCTTCGGGTGGAACCCGGAGAGACGGTGGCGATAGCCGGGGAGAGCGGGGTTGGAAAAACCACCCTGGTCTCTCTGCTGCTGCGCTTCCACGACCCTGACCAGGGGCAGGTTCTTCTTGACGGCACACCAGTTTCAGACTACACCCTGGGCTCCCTGCGAAACCATATCGGCGTGGTTCTTCAGGAGCCTTTCCTGTTCAATGTCTCCCTCCTCGACAACATTCTCATGGGCAGACCCGGCGCTTCCCGGCTCGATGCGGAAAGCGCCGCCAGGGCCTCCCACGCCCATCACTTCATCGAAGAACTGCCGAAGGGGTACGATACCCCCGCGGGTGAGAGGGGCTGCCTTCTCTCCGGCGGGCAGAGGCAGAGGGTGGCCCTGGCCAGGGTGTTCCTCAGAAACCCCCGGATAGTGATTCTCGACGAGGCCACCAGCGCTCTGGACCGGGAGAGCGAAACGCATGTGAAGGCGGCGGTGAGGGATCTGCTTCGGGACCGAACCTGCCTGATCATCGCCCACCGGGAATCCACGGTAAGCCAGGTGGACCGGGTGATACAGCTTAAGAGGCTGAACCGGGAATGACGGGCAGCAAACACCCGCAGAGGTGGTTGCGGATTGCCCGGCGGGTTGTTTTCTTCAGTGGTTCGGCAGGGTTATAATGGCCCGGTGGCCAACTCCGGAGGATGTGGATGAATGCGTCGTTCTGGATCAATCTTGCAAGCGCGGTAAGCCTGGGGCTGGGTGTGGGGTTTCTTCTGTGGTTCACCCGCAAACGCGCCCTGGAGCAGAACATTTCATTGTGGCTGGCCCTGACCGGTGTTGCGGGAATCGTCTACCTTCTGCTGCGGGTTTTCGGGGTTTCCTTCTCCTCAATGACCGCGAGGATTTCCCTTTCCCTGACGATAATGCTGGGTGTCTACACGATCCTTCGATTCCTGTTTCTGCTTTTCACCGCGAATCTGGCCAGAAAGAACCTGACCATGCCCGTGCCGAAACTGGTTCTGGATGTGGTTACATTCCTGGTGATGGCGGGGATTGCCCTTGCGCTTCTCAACCTGCTCTTCAATGTAAGGCTTACCGCCTTTCTTGTCACATCAACCGTGGTTTCGGCGGTGATAGGCCTTTCCCTGCAGGACATTCTGGGAAATGTATTCAGCGGCCTGGCCCTGCAGTTTGAGAAGCCCTACGAAAAAGATGACTGGGTAACCATAGACGGCATCGAGGGTCAGGTAGTGGAGATGAGCTGGAGATGCCTTTCCATACGGGACAGGAACAACGACCTGCTGTTGTTTCCGAACTCGGTGGTGTCCAAGACACTTGTCAAGAACCACATGAAGCCCAGCAGGCTCAACATGGCCAGGGTGAAGGTGGGAGTGTCATACACCTGCCCCCCGGAGAGGGTGAAGAAGATTCTGCTGCAGGCGGTATCCGACACCAACGGTGTTATCCCCCGGCCGGTGCCCTCGGTTTTTCTCGACAATTTCAGCGACAGTTCCATAACCTACGAAGTGCGTTTCTGGGTTCGTGACTTCATGGCGAAACCGCAGATCATGGACGCGGTGAAATGCAGAATATGGTATTGCCTGCAGAGGGCGGGAATGAACATTCCCTTTCCGATTCGCGATGTCTACCTTCACAATGTGGCGCCGGACAGTCGTGAACAGCTTCAGAACAGCCTGGTTTCGGAAATCCTCGGGGTGCTCAGGTCCATTCCCATTTTCAAACCGCTTCCCGACCCGGCGCTTGAACAGCTCGCCCGGGACAGTTCCCTGCTTCGCTACGCCGGTGGCGAGGTTCTGGTGAGACAGAGAGATATCGGCGACAGCCTCTACATCATACAAAGCGGATGCGTGGAAGTTACCGTATGCGCCGGAGAAGGGCACAAACCCATGAAGGTTGCGGAACTCGGGCCGAACAGCTTCTTCGGAGAGATGAGCCTTCTCACCGGCGACCCAAGATCCGCAACGGTGACCGCCCGTGAGGAAACCATTGTGGTTGTCGTGAAGAAACGGGGCATGGAAAGGGTTTTCTCCATGAGCCCCACCCTGGCTGAACCCTTGTCCGAACTGCTTCAGGCCCGGCTGAACGCCCTCAAGGAGGCTTCACGGGAAAGCGAGAAAACCGTTGAAGAAAGGGAGGGGCAGAAAAGGGAGGGCAGTGACGACATTCTCACACGAATCCGTTCCTTCTTCGGGTTGTGAAAAGGGGGGATTGACACGGACCGGCTTTCCTGTTAGGCTGCAAGTTGGTGGGGGGGCCTTGAAAGCGGTGTTACAATGCGATGGTTGATTGTTCTTTTAACGATGACATTCATGCTTTCAGCATCGGCTGACAGTTACGATACCCAGTCATCCGATTCAGCTGTTGATCGTCCGGGTTCCAGTGTCCAGAAGCCTTCCGCAGCCTCAAGGCGAATCTTCAACTTTTCCAGTTCATCCATATCCATCAGAGTATCCGCGTTAACCTCAAGCCTGAACTCAACCCCGGTGCCAGAACCCCAGAAGCCCCTCAGATGCGCCTCGGGTTCCACGGAAGTCACCTACAAGGCATTTCCCATCGAGCCTGTACAGCCCCATACGGTAACGCTTTACACTTTCTGAGGGGCATCAGAACAGGGTAACATCCGCTTCATCGGGTGGTATGAACAATTCGCATTCAATCCCGGGGCCCGGAACCGAAAGGTAGAGGAACTGCTCTACCCTGCCGGCAAAGTCGAGCCGGTTGCTCTCATGGGCGAAACCATGCCCTTCGTTGTTGTAGAGCGCGTACACAACCGGGGTTCCTATCGCCCTGAGGGCTTCCACCATCTGGTCACTCTCCGCCTGCACAACCCGGGGGTCGTTGGCGCCCTGGGCGATGAAAATCGGCACTGAGATTCTCTCCACGAAATTCACCGGTGAACGGGACTCCAGCATGGCCCGATCTTCCGGGTCGTCCGGGTTGCCGATTCGGATGTTCATCATTGCCAGTACCGGTTTCCAGTAAGGGGGAACGGTTTCAAGGAATGTGATCAGGCTCGACGGTCCGAAGAAATCCACAACAGCGCAGTATAGCTCCGGTGTGAACACCGCTCCCGCCAGTGCCGCGTAGCCGCCGTAGGAACCCCCGAGGATCACCACCCTGTCCGGGTCGGCGATGCCCTCTTCAATTGCCCAGATCACTCCATCGGTGAGGTCGTCCTGCATCGCGGCGCCCCACTCCTTGTTGCCGGCGTTCAGAAACGCCTTGCCGAATCCGGTGCTGCCCCGGAAATTGACCTGGAGAACCGCGAAACCCCGGTCGGAGAAAAGCTGTGTAAAGGGGTCGTAACCGTAGTAATCCCTCCACCAGGGGCCTCCGTGTACCATGAGGATCATTGGCCACGGTCCTTCGCCGTACCTTGCGGGGTCAGGAGTGGTTATGTAAGAGGGGAGTATGAAGCCGTCTCTGGAAGGTATCTCAACGCCGCTCATTGGCCGAAGCGTGTAATCCTCCAGGGCGGGAATCGCGGTGAACAGCTCCCGGGTACTCATCGCGCCCCGTTCATGCAGATAGTACACAGCCGGGTTTTCAACGGTGCTGTATGCCACTATCCAGATATTGTCGTCTGCGCTGCGGGACACTATGGACAGATCTCCCTCCCGGAGATCCTGCAGATAACTGATATCGCCCTCGATGGAGCTGTCCAGCACCCGCAGGGTTCGTCTCAGGTAGTGGAAGGTGGCAAGCCGGGGTTCTCCGGTAAACGGATCGTAACCCACCGCCCCTATGTCGGAAAGGTCGTCTTCGGCGATCAGGATTTCGGTTCCCGAAGCTATGTCAACCCGGTAAAGGGCGGATCTGTCCCGATCCAGGTTTGACCGCACGAACAGTCCCTGCCCGTCCTCGGTAAACCTCTCCGGAAACCATTCGTCGTTTGAGGAGAAGGTTTTCATGGGTTCCCAGGGGGAGTCCGCATCCCAACGGTGATGTATGGTAAAATCGCCGGTTTCCGGGTGAATGGTGAACTGAAGCCTGACAGCCAGATCGCGATCCGCCATCAGCCCGAAGACCATATCGCCGTCGGGGGTGACCCCGGTGTTGTCGCCGACCATCACAAGCTCGCCGGTTTGAAGGTCACATCTGTACACGTCGAAGAACATACGGTTGTCTTTGTTCATCTCCAGGAGCACCGTGTCGGGATGCCGGGAGTTGAAGTCGGAGATGTGGGCCTTTACTCCAGGGAAGGGGGTCAGGTCCAGAATCTCGCCGGTCTCCACGGTCAGCCGGAAGACATGGTAGTTCTCATCCCCGGTTTCGTCCTGCATGTAGAGGATGTGTTCGCCGTTTTCCGCCCAGACGAAGTGCTCGATTCCCCGGTTTTCATCAAAGGAGAGCTGAGTCGGGTTACCTCCGTCCGAGTCCATAAGCCACAGGTTCAGCACGCCATCCACCGGGGCTATGTAGGCAATTCTCTCACCGTCCGGCGAGAGCTTTGGGGTCACCCTTTCCGGGTTGCCGAAAAGAACTTCCCTGGGAACAAGGCTTTGCGCTCCGGGGCTGGCCACATGCTCCGGTTCGGGCAGCGGCGTGAAAACCGGGCTGGGGGGCTCGCTTCCGCATCCGGAAAAAAGAAGTAGAAAACCGAGAACACAGAATGCCTTCTGCATGGAAAACCTCCGGGATGATTACCTCAAACGGTAAACGGCAATGGTGTAAACCGAATAGACTATGCCTCCGGCAACCGCCATGGCGGCCGCGGCCTTTTCAAAACTCACCGAAGCCAGTGATGACAGCAGAACATCAAAGGGTCGAATGGAACCCGGGTTCAGAAGCCACGAAAACCAGTGGGCATTCGAGGCGGCGAAAAGGGCGCACAGAGCCGCTGCGACCAGTACGACCGCGATTCTGGCAAAAGGGAATGCGGGCTTGGGGGTTGTCATGGCCCTCAGCGCAACAAGCCTTGCGGTTTCTTCCGGTATCGCCCCCGATGAAACCGAGGCGGAAAGAAGGCTGTCCGCCATCTGTTCCAGCGTTTCTCTACGCGAGGAGTTCATCTTCCCTTCCCTTCAACAGCCCGCACAGTCTCTCCCGGGCCCGGTGCAAACCCACCCGTACCGAGCCCGGTGACATTCCCAGTATTGTAGCCACTTCATCGGAAGAAAGATCCCGATGGTATGAGAGGGTGAGGAGCTGCCGGTCCCGCATGGAAAGCCTTGCCATGGCTTCCTCCAGAATTCGCCGTTTTTCGTCGAATTCCCGGGGCATGGTGGGGTTAACATTCTCCAGTGGCATGGCATCCTCCCCCGACTCCATTCTCCGGTTTCTTCTTTCCAGTTCGTCCAGGCAGATCCGCCGGGCGATGGAAACCAGCCAGCCGGGAAACGCCGAGGGGTTCCGAAGGCTTCCGATCTTCAGCCATACCCTGGTGAAGGTTTCCTGGCACATGTCCTGGGCCAGAGCAGCGTCTCCCGTCATTCGTAACGCCAGGGCGTGGATCAGGCCGCAATACCGCTTCACGAGCATCTCGAAGGCGTTCGAATCCCCGTCCCTGGCTCTTGCCGCAAGCTCCGGTGTCTGCTCCGATGTCACCTGTTATCTCCACCGTCATCCTTCTGGACAAAGAGAGCAATCAGAATGTTGCCTATTCCGAGAAAACCCAGCACCAGCGAGGCGAAGGCAAAGCCCCTGAAAACATCGACCAGCAGCGACCCCACAAGAATGCCAAGGGCCAGGCACAGAAGGATGATGCCGGTGGAAAGGCTTTTCTTCCTGGGGTTGACCGGGGGGGACTGGGCTCCGCTAAGGGACTGCATGGCCACTTCGACTTGCTCTGGCGCAAGATTGCCCTCGAGAACCCTTTTCAGCGTGTCGTACCTGGCAACCTTGGTCTTGTGAGAGTAGAGGATGGCGTAGATAATCACAAGCATCGGTCCTCCCACACCGATGACAATACCTAGAACGGGAATCAGCAGCGCGACCGGTTCTGTCATGACAGCTCCTTTCCGGGGTTTCTGCCATACCGACGCCGTCGCGGGTGAATATGTTACACCTGTACCGAAAGGGGTTCACTTGCGGAGGATGCTCGATTCCACCCCGGCGGCGGTTGCGGGTTACTGCGGAAGCCTTCTGTTCGCGGCGGGCGCTCTGATGCTTTTGCCGGGTATCCTCGCTTTTCTGATGGACGGCGCCTCCTCCGGAAAAACAGCGCCAGCCTTCTTTCTTCCCGGCCTGGGCGCCATGATCCTGGGGTACACGCTGCACCGTTTACTGGGAGGCAAGCCCATAACCAACGCCAGGGCCATGCTGGTATGCTCCCTTGGATGGCTGATGGCCTCGTTCATCTGCGCGCTGCCCTACCACATCGCCATCGGCGCCGGCTATCTCGACGCCTTTTTCGAAAGCATGGCGGGGTTCACCACCACCGGCTTCACGGTGCTTCCCGGGCTTGAGGAACTTCCGCCCAGCATTCTTTTCTGGCGCAGTTTCACCCAATGGCTGGGCGGCCTGGGCATCCTCACCTTCTTCCTGGCCGTATCCTCACAGGCACCCGGGGCGCACATGCTTCTCGGAGCCGAGAGCCACAAGATCAGTTCCGGCAGACCGGTGCCGGGAATGGCAAACACCCTCAGGATTCTCTGGCTGATTTACGGGGGAATAACACTTCTTGCCGTCATTCTTCTTCTCGCGGGGGGAATGGGGCCGTTCGACGCGGTGAACCACGGCCTCACCACCGCCTCAACCGGGGGTTTCTCCACAAAAAGTGAAAGCATCGCGTGGTTCACTTCGGAAACCGGGTCGAACCCTGCCTTCATACAGTACAGCCTGGTGTTCTGCATGATTCTCGGGGCGACAAACTTCATAGTGCTGTTCCGGGTGCTCTCGGGTTCCGTGAGAAGCCTGTGGGAAACCCTTGAGGTGCGCCTCTGGTGGAGTTTCATCGTATTGTTCACCGGGGTGATTCTGCTTGAAAAACTTGTATCAGGGTTCAGTGGCGGTTTCGAGGAAGCCCTGCGCACCAGCCTGTTTGCCGTTGTTTCCCTGATGACCTCAACAGGCTTCGTGCTCAGCGAACTCTCCTCGCCGCTTTTCGGCCCTGTTGCCCGGCACTGCTTCATACTGATGATGATCATCGGAGGTTGCGTAGGCTCCACCAGCGGGGGTTTCAAGGTGCTTCGCATAGGAATACTGCTTCAAACCGCGGATCAGGAGATACGAAGACTCTTCCACCCGAGACGGGCCGTTTCCGGCGTGCGAATCGATGGAAAGCTGGTTCCCAGAGCCGAAGTTCAGCGGGTGGGGGCCATTTTCTTCCTCTGGTTGACCCTGGTGTTCGCCGGTGGAGCCGTTTCCGCCACGGTCACAAGGTTCGAGGGGGCGGAATCGGTCAGCATCATGACCAGCGCCATGGGCAACATGGGTCCCAGCTTCATGCCAATGGGAGAAATGTCGGCTCTGTCACCCCGGGCGAAACTGGTGTTCATAACAGGCATGCTGGCGGGCAGGCTGGAGATACTTCCCCTGCTGATGCTGTTTCGCCGGGGCGCCTGGAGATAGGAGGATTCACATGCGGGTTGTGGTGGTGGGTGCCGGCATCGTGGGAATGCAGGTAATCGAGAAACTCGTTGCTCACAGGCACGATGTGGTGGCGCTGGACCGGGACCACGGGGTTTGTGAAGAGGTCTACGGGAACACCGGCGCTGTGGCGGTGATGGGTGACGCCACCAGGCTCTCCGTTCTGGTGGACGCGGGGGTGGAAAAGGCGGATGTGGTGGTTTGCCTTATGAGAAACGACTCTGACAACATCGCCTGTTCCATGATCTCGAAGAGCCTGGGAGCCGGAAGAATTCTGGCGAGAATGAGGAACCCGGGCTATGCGGAGGCTTACCGGCTCAGTGGAATCTCCGGAGTGGTGAGGGTTGCCGACCTCCTGATCAACCAGTTGATGGTGGAGATTGAACAGCCCAGGATTCGAAGGATCATGTCCCTGGGGGGAGGCTCGGCGCAGATCTGCTCGGTCATCGTTCCGCCGGATGCCTGGGCCGTGGGACGCACAGTGGCGGAAGTGGCATCGAGAAGCGACTTTCCAAAGGAAAGCCTGATTGTCGGAGTCTACCGGATGGGGGACGAGGCGTTCTCCATACCGAGGGGCGATCATCTCCTGGAGGAAAACGACACCGTCTACGTCATAACCAGATCCGGAGAGATGAAGGCGGCGGCGGACACCCTGACCAACCCTCCGGAGGGCAGAATCAGGGGGATTTTCTCGTCAGGAAAGGGCCGCTGAAACCGCTTCGAGAAGTGATTGCGCGGTGATGGGCTTCTGCAGGACCCCCCGAATACCGTGGCGACGAAGCTCGTTCGAGGTGCCCTCGGCACTGTGACCGGAGAGAATCATCACCCGCACATCCGGGTTTAACTTCTTCATCTCCAGAAACGCGTCAAGTCCGCTCATCCTTGGCATGGTCATGTCCATGAGAACCAGGTCTATGCCCTTGGGATCCCGCCGGAAAACCCTGACGGCGTTCTCTCCGTCTGTGGCGGAGAAGACATGGTAACCTCCCGAGACAAGAACGTCCGTGAGAATCCCCCGGACCATTTCCTCGTCGTCAACCACCAGTATTTTTGCCCGGATCCCCCTGGCCTGGGGGACGGCCCGGACCAGCTTCGGCTCTTCCGAATCGGGCGGGGCAAGGGGAAGAATCAGAGCAACCCTTGTACCCGCGCCGGGTTCCGACTGAATATCGATCTGGCCCCCGTGGGCATTCACGGTGCCGTAAACCGCGGACAGCCCCATTCCGGTGCCGTGACCCACGGGCTTGGTGGTGAAGAACGGTTCCAAAGCCCTTTCCAGCACCCCGGGTTCCATGCCCTTTCCGTTGTCCTCGACCAGGATTTCAATATGGCCGGGCTGATCCCTTTCCGGGGAGCTGGAAATGTTGCGGGTGGCAACCTTTATCACACCGCCTGTGGGAAGAGCGTCTCTGGAGTTCAGCGCCAGGTTCAGCAGCGCGTTGTTAAGCTGGGATTCATCTCCGGAGACGATGGAAATATCCGCGTTCAGAGCGGACCTTATCTCTATGCGCCGGTCCACGCTTCTCTCCACCATGGACAGCACATCGGTTATCACCTTGTGAATATCCACCGGAGAAACCACGCTCATTCCCTTGCGGCTGAAAGCGAGAAGCTGCCGGATAAGGTCTGCGGATCTCTCCGAAGCCCGAAGTATTCCCTGGGCCATTCTAATCAGGTCCGGGTCTTCCACCCGCTTCATGAAGCTTTCCGCGTAGCCCACGATTCCCATGAGCTGGTTGTTGAAGTCGTGGGCCACTCCGCCGGCCAGTTCCCCCACGGAACGGAGCTTCTCGGAATGATGGAGTTCCTGCTCGATCTGCCGAAGGCCGGTGACATCCATGATAACTCCCGTGGTCAGCAGGCTGTCGTCGCTTCTCTTCTCGCTTCCGGCCCTTAGCCTGAAAACCCTCTTGCCCTTGCCCATTCCTCCGGTCAGGGAGAAATCCACCTCGACGGTTTCACCGCTGCCGGCGGAGTTGAGCAGGATGTTCTGGATGTTCTCCCATTGCTCATCGGAAACCACTTCCTTGAGATGAACGCCAGGGTCGGACCTGTGCTGAATCTCAAGAATCTCGCAGGCTTCCCGGGACAGATCCACCCGGGAAAGGCCGCTCCGTATGCTCCATTCGATACGCACGCCACCAAGGGCCGCTGCGTTCTGAATTCGCTTCAGGTAGTCGTGGGCTTCGTCCACCCTGCGCCGGGCATCCATGATTCCGGTTACATCCTGAACGGCTCCGGAAACCCTGTCAGGTTCCCCCGCGTAATCGTATTCCAGTTCCGCCACCAGCCTGACGCAACGGTCCGGGTTTGCGGAGAGGGGGGTTGTGCAGTCCATCTTCCCCCGGGTGAAAGCCAGTGCGTCAAATGCCTTCATGACATCATCACGGTCCTGAAAGAGGCCGACGAACTCCGTGAACGGAATCTCCTCCTGATCTCCGGTGTGTTCCAGAATCAGCTTCGACGCACTTGTGACATGAATCATGCCATGGTCCGGCGTGAAATCCCAACAACCGACCATTGCCATGCTGTGGGTTCTGCGAAGCCTTTTTTCAAGGCCCCGAAGCATGTTCTCCGCGTTCTTCAGCCCGGTCACATCCACGAAGCTAAGAATCACGCCGGTAAGCTCGCCGGACTCGTCCCTGTGAGGGGTTGCCTTGGCCAGAAACCAGCCCAGTTCTCCGGCGTTCAGTTCCCATTGATCCTGTTGACCCCGGGCTATGACCCTTTCCACTCTGTCCAGTATGTTGCTGATTATGGAGCTTGAAAGGTTCGAGGCAATGTCGGTGACCGGGCGCCCCAGATCCTTCTCATCGAAGCGGAAGAACAGGCATGCCGCCTCGTTGTACTTCCGTATCTCAAAGCCTCTTCCCAGAAAGATCGCGGCGATGTCCAGGCTTCGGAGAAGGTTGCCCATGTCGCTGTGAAGTTCCGAAAGCTGAATGTTCCTGGCTTTCAGCTCCTCGTTCGCGGCCATGAGTTCCTCGTTGATGGCCTGCAACTCCTCGTTGGTGCTTCGTATCTCCTCACCACCGGTGAGAAGCTCTTCATTGGCGGCCTGAAGCTCGCATGTGCGCAGGGCTAGATCCTCCCGCACCAGTTTCAGTTCATGCTCCAGTGAATCCAGCTGATTCTCCAGGTCGGTTATTCTGTTGCTGGCGTCGGCGGAGAGTAAGGCGTGATCGATGATCTTCACCGGAGAGCCGGCTTCGGGGCTGAAGGTGACCAGACACACGCCCCCCATCCCGGAGGGTGACACTCTTGTGAGGGTAAGGTTCACAACTCCCTGTCGCCACGGAAGGTTTCTGACCTCCACCGGCTGACCCTCGCGGATGACCTCTCTGACCCCCGCCCTGACCCTCCCGCGGAAATCCGGGGGAAGCATGGTCAGCAGATCCACATTCGGAAAGCCGGAGGGAATGGATAGGAACTCGTTCAGATCACCGTGGAGGTGGAGGATACGGAAGGACTCGTCCACGAAGACACAGGAGGGCACAAAGGTCTGTGTAAGGCAGGTTTCAAAACCGGTTCGGGAAAGCCCTCTGGCGGGGTTTTCCCGGAATGAGTCGACGGAATTCGGTGTGGAAACGTATCCGGGGCGCCGTACGGAGTCACCGAAGAAAAAATCGATGGGGCTAGCCAGTTCCGCGCACTTCCTGTAGACCCTCCAGGTGGCGTCCACCACCTCCAGAGCCCCGCCGAGCCCGGAAGGGTTCTCACCGCTGCCCATGAAGAGATAGCCTCCCTTTTTCAGGCTGAAAAGCAGCCTTCCCATCACCTTCCGCTGGCTATCCTCCTTAAGGTACATCACAAGGTTCCTGCAGCTGACCAGATCAGTACGGGAAAAAGGCGGGTCTTCCAGCAGATCATGCCGGTTGAAAACCAGCCTTCTTCGAATGTCCGGGTTGATCGTAAACCCATGGGGCGTCTCGGTTAGAAGTTCCCTGAATCTCTTGGGAAGGGTTTCCACCGCATCGGGTTTGAACACCGCCTTCGAGGCGGCCCGAACCGAATCTTCCAGGACATCTGTGGCAAAAATTATAAACTCACCGCTGTTTTCCCGCACATAACTCTCAAGAAGCATTGCCAGGGAATACACCTCGTGCCCACGGGAACACCCCGCCACCCAGACCCTGACCGGTTCGCCTTCAGACCCTTTGAAAAGAACCGGAAGAACCTTCTTCTCCAGTGTTTTAAAAGCTTCCGGATCCCGGAAAAAGGAGGTAACGCCTATTAGAAAGTCCAAAGCCAGGGCCGATGCCTCTTCCGGGTCCTTCTCCAGAAGGGCAACGTAATCCGAAAGGGAGGTAAGGCCCCGGGCTGCCATCCGCCGCATGTACCTGCGGCGGAGCGTGGTGATCTTGTAAGAGAAGAAATCCACACCGGCGCTTTCGGCCGCGATCTGAACCAGAAGGAACTCCCAGTCCTCCCTGCGGAACACTCCCTTGTCGCCCTCCTGTGGAGGGGTGGTTGCGCCGCTGTTCAGTTCATCACCGCCACGGGGGCGTCGTGGGCCAGCGAATAGTGCCCGCCGGTGATGACCTGGTCACCCTCGACAAGGCCCTCGATCACCGACACAAAGCCCCTTCCCCTGGGGCCAAGGGTAACATGCCTCCACTGGGCTCTTCCATTCTGAACAAGGAAAACCATGGGACGGTTGTCCCGAAGCAAAACCGCCTCTTCAGGAATAATCAGGGACCCGGGGCTCTCGGAGACCACGATCTCCGTCCGGGCCGTGGCCCCCGGCCTCAGGTTGTCAACTACGGGAAGATCAACGATTACGGTTCCGGCTCTGTAGGATGGGTTCACCACCGGAGAAACCGAGAAGACAGTGCCGGCCACGGTGGTATCACCCAGGGACGGGATGGTTATGAAGGCGGAGCTTCCCTGATGGCATCTGGCAAGCTGCCGTTCATCGAGTTCCACCCTCACCTGCAGCGACCACGGGTCCACCAGTTCACCGAGAACCGTGCCGGGGTAAACGGTCATACCCTCCCGGGCTGACACCGAGGCGACAACGCCGTCGAAGCCTGCTCTGATGGCGCTGTTGGAGTACTGGGTGGAAGCTCTGGAAAGGGTGGCCTGGGCCTGATCAAGGCCGGTGGTCTGCCGAAGCATTCGCTTCACCTCTTCCGACAGCTCGCCCTGGTAGTTGTCGCATTCGAACTGGTACATTATCTGAGCGCTTCTGTAGGCGCTGGAAGCGGCGGAAAGGTTCGCGGAATGTTCCCCGGAAGCCACCCGGAACACAACTTCCCCGGTGGAGAAGGCAGCTCCGTCGTGCAGGGGCGCCTGAACCACCTGCCCCTGAATCTGGGCGGTTAGGTTCTGGGTTCTGCAGCTCTCCACGCGCCCGGTGGCGGTGATAACCTCGTAGAGGGTTCCGATTTCCGCCAGGGAGGCGGTGACCGGAAGGGGCGAAGGCTCGAGGGTTTCACTCCTGGCCCTCTCCTCGTTTTCTCCGCAACCGGCAAGAACCACCAGAACCACAGCCGCCAGAAGGCGGTCATACCTCTTCATGCTTCCTCCTTCGGGAAGTAACCTGAATAAGCGCAGGCAGGGCCACCAGAACCAGAGGAGTACTGATAACCATACCGCATACCACGGTAAAGGAGAGAGTTCCCCAGAGGTCCTGCCCCGATATTGGCCAGAGAACCAGGGGGAGCAGCCCCAGAACCGTGGTTGCAGTGGTTTGCAGCACCGGCCTCAGCCGCTCCTGTACCACCATGTCCACCGCGGCCTTCACCGGCATGCCCGCCTTCTGCTTCTTAACATAACTGTCCACCAGAAGAATCGAGTTGTTAACAGCGATTCCCACAAGAAAAACGCTTCCCACATAGGCTTCCGGGCTGAAGACCCTGCCGAAGGCCCAGAAGCCCGCCACAACCCCCACCAGGGCCATGGGCACCACCGCCAGAACCCACAGGGGGGCGGTGAAGCTCTCGAAAACTATCGCGGTCACCGCGAACACCGCCAGGATGGCCAGAATGACCAGAAGGTTCATGTCCGCCCCCTCCTCCCGGCGGAGCCACTCCGGAATCCAGTTTGTGTCTTCATACACCCTGTACCCGGAGGGAAGCTCAAGGCTTCCAAGAAGGGTGCTCCGGAATCTGGCCGCCATCCTTTCCGCCCCCATGAAGGAGTATGCCAGGGTGCGGACGTACTCCCCGTTCTCGCGCCTGATTGAACCCTGCACGCTGAGTGTATCTATTCCAACCACATCCCCCAGGCGAATCACACCATCCCGGGTTCTTATCCCGCTGTCCATGATCTGGCGCAGTTCGGGGTTTTTCCTTCCCTCGAGCCGGAAGGACAGGCCCAGGGTGTTGTCCGCCACCCGGACCTGGGCGCCGTATCCTCCGGAGAAGTTGTACATGAAGGCCTGAAGAAGCTGCACCGGGTTCAGTCCCAGGTCCGCAAGCTCCTGCCTGTCGAATACCACCACCAGTTGGTCGCGGTTCATGTCGCGCCGGGAGAAATTGATGTCAACGTCCTGAATTCTCGGATGGGAGTACAGGAGGGCGGAGATGCTTTCGGCAATGTTCTTCAGCCCCTGGTAGTCGAATCCACGGAGTTCGATGGTCTGCATCATGCCGGCGCTGGTGGTGGATTTCCAGTAGCCTTCCGGGGCGATGCCGCCTACATAGATGCTGCGAAAGCCCCCGATGGCCGTCGCCAGAGCCTTTGCTTCCGCTTCGACCTGAAGGGCGAAACCGCTGTTCAGAGCCTCGTCTTCGAATTCGCTCCAGATCGAGGCTGATTCCCTGTAAACCGAAGTTCGGGATGCCCGAATCCCGTCTCTTCCCGTAAGGATGGTCTCGAACTGCCGGGCAACCCCGTCCACGATTTCCTGCGGGGTTCCGGGGGGAAAGGCGAATGAGACATAAACACTGTTCCTGGTCCACCCTCCAAAACTCCATGTTTCCCCGTGTTCAACCTTCTCGAGAAGAACGAAAACCGACCCGCCCACCAGGAGGATTGTAGTGGTCAGAACGATCCAGGGGCGATGGTGAAGAGCTGAAATCCACCGGGCCAGGGTTCTGTCCCACAGGCGCTGTCGGTACCAGTCGCTTCTGCCCCGGTGGCCGGCAATGGTGGGTACCAGGGTCAGGCAGACGGCGTAGGACGCCAGAAGGGTTGCGGCAACGGTGAATGCGAAGGGCTTGTAGTACAACCGGAGCACACCCTGGCTGGCCAGCAGGGGAATCAGGGCAACCAGTGTGGTGAGTATGCCCCCCATGATGGGCATGGCCACCTCACGGGCACCGGTCGCCGCCGCCTCCAGTGGCGGCATGCCCTGTCTTCTGCGGAAGGCGATGGCCTCCAGCACCACCACCGCGCCGTCTACCAGAAGGCCGAAGGCTATGGCGAGGGCACTGAGAGTTAGAACATTGATGGTGTAGCCCGCAAGGAACACCGCCGTAACCGCCATGGCGGCGCTGAAAAGAATCGAGCTGAGTACCAGCGGCGTTGTGAGGGGGCTTGGGTTCAGAAGCAGAAGCACCAGGGTGATGAGCCCAATGGAGATCAGGGCCCTCCAGGAAAGGGCGTTCAGATCTTTCACCACGCCTTCGGTGCCGTCTTCCGTAAGGTCAAGCCTCACACCGGCGGGCAGGTTCTCCTGCAACCTTTCCACCGCCTCAAACACTTTCCTGGCAGTGGCCACAGCGTTGCTTCCCGGGCTCCTGTCCACCTGAAGAGACACCCTGTCAAGCCCGTTGTAGCGGAAGATGGCCCCGGTCTGGTCGGAGTAGCTCACACTGACTCCGTGGGATATGTCGCCTATGGTCACATTGCGGTCCCCCCGGCGCACCAGGGGAATGGTTTCAATCTCCCTTGGAAAACCGGGAACACTGCTCACCCGGAGCACCGCCTCGATTCCCGATGAATCCGAAACCACACCCACATTCCTGTCCACAATTCCACCCCGGATGGCGTAGGCCACCTGGGCCAGAGTGAGCTCCTGAGCTTTCAGTGCTTCCAGGTCTATGTTGATGATTATCTCTTCTTCGCCGATGCCCTCCACCATTACGGAACTCACTCCGTCCACCCGTTCCAGGACTGGTACCACGATGTCTTCCGATATCTGTTTCAGCACCGGGCGCTCGGCGCCGGTGAGGCTGTAGACCAGGAATCCGCTGCTGTCCAGCTCACGGGGGACGGACTGGGTAATCATGCTGGGCCTGACCGTGGCGGGCAGGTCCCTTCTGATCATGCTGATTCGCTCAGTGAGTTCCATGGAGGCCATGTCCATGTCCGTGCCCTTTGTAAAGGAAACGGTCACGCCGCTTGCGCCCTGCCTGGAAACCGAAGACACTTCCTCGACTCCCCTGACCTGCCTGGCCGCCTCTTCGATGGGCCTGGTAACCTGTTCACACACGGCCTCCGGGTCGGCGCCGGCCCAGGTGGTGCTTACATTCAGGCTGGGAAGGGTGGTATCCGGCGTACCCTCGATGGGAATCCGGAAGAATGAAACCACCGCAAGACCCAGAAGAGCGGCGAAAACCATGGTGGTTCCCCTGGGACGCCGAAGCACCAGGTTTATCAACGGCGGCCCTCCCGCAGCAGGCTGTAAAGCACCGGAACCACCACAAGAGTCAGCAGAGTGGCAACCAGAATGCCCCCGATAACCGCCACCGCCAGAGGTTTTCTAAGGGCTGCCCCGGTGCCTATGCCCAGGGCCATTGGCAGAAGGCCCAGAGCGGTTGTGGCGGTTGTCATGAGAACCGGCCTGAACCTGTCCCGGCCGGCGCCCAGAATGGCATCCCGGGTTTCCATTCCCTGTCGGCGGAGCTGGCCAATGCGTTCCACCAGAAGAATGCCGTCGTTAACCACGATTCCCGCCAGCACCACAAGCCCAATGCCCGACAGGGCGTTCCAGCTCTGGCCGGTGAGGGCCAGGGCCAGCACCACTCCTATTACCCCCAGGGGAACAGTGAACATTATGATGAAGGGCTCGAGGAAATTCTCGAACTGCACCGCAAGAAGCACATAAACCAGCGCCACCGCCAGAATCGCCGCCAGGAGAAGGTTGGAAACCGTCCGGTCCATCTCCTGGATTTCAGGGCCTATTCTGAGCCTTACCGGAAGGCCCTCGAGCACGGTTTCCGAAAGCCTTCTCACCCGTTCCGCGGTACCGGCCATATTGGTGCCGCCCCCGGCTATGGCCACAGCCACCGACCGGTTGCCCTGATAGTGCTCGATGAAGCCCGGGGTATCCCGGACCGAGGCTCTCACCAGCCGGGACAACTGCACCGCGCCTCCGGAAACCGGCATGGCCCGTTCGTACAGGGAATCCAGCCTGATGCCTTCTCCCCGGTCCGCCAGAACCAGAACATCCACCCTTTCATCCTGCCGGTAGTAGGTGGTGGCGACAAGGCCCCGGGAAAGGCTTTCCACAAAATCCGCCAGCGCGCCTATGGAAACTCCGAGAAGGGAAAGAAGCTCCTGATCAGGAGTAAGGACTATTTCGGGCTTTCCCGGCAGGTACTGCACATCGGCCCCGAGAACCCCTGGCACCTCCAGCAGCACCCGGGCCGCAAGTACTTCCGCGGCCTCGAGGGTTGCATCCATGTCGCTTCCCTCGAGAAACACCGTAAACCCGCTGCCCCCTCCCAGAATCTGGCCGAGAAGCCCCTCCCTCACCGACACCTGAATGGGAAATGAGAAAAGGGTGTTCCATGAGTCCCGCAGGGGCGCAATCGCCGCGGAAGCCTTTCCGGGGCTTTCGTAGTAAGATGTGAGCAAAGCGTCCACGCCCTCCTGAGCCCTTACGCCCACCCTGCCGCTGGTCCAGACTGCGCCGGAAAGGGCCGCCATCTCCACCGCCGCCTCGGAAAGATCCACCAGGCGGTTCATTGAGGTTCCCTCCTGGGCGCTGAATGAGATTTCCAGCTGGTTCTCGGGCACTTCGGGCAGAAGCTGCATGGGCAGCAGAACCGCGCCGGCAAAAGCTGCCAGCGTAACCGCCAGAGTGACCGCCAGCAATGATTTGCGGCGGGCAAGAGCGGTGTTCAGGAACCGGCAGTATCTCTCCTTCAGTGGAGCCGTAACATCCTTTGAAGGCCCTGTCTTCCCAAGGCGGGCGGCCAGGGCGGGAATCACGGTAACCGACACCAGAAGGCTGGCAAGCAGCGCGGAACCCACGGCCAGGGCCTGATCACGGAAAAGCTGGCTTGTTATGCCTTCCATGTACACCACCGGGAAGAACACCACGATGGTGGTCAGGGTGCTGGCCAGTATGGCCTGGCCCACCTCTCCTGTCCCGGTGACCGCCGCGGACCTTTTGGCTTCGCCCCCTTCCCGGCGCCGGTAGATGGCCTCGAGGACCACCACGGCGTTGTCCACCAGAAGGCCGGATCCCAGGGCCAGGCCGCCGAGGCTCATGATGTTCACCGTTACTCCCGCGAGGTAAAGAAAGAACAACGAGATGGAGATGCTCAGCGGGAGAGAAAGACCGAGCACCATCGGGCTCTTCCAGTCTCTGAGAAAGAAGAAGAGAACACCGAACGCCAGAAGCCCTCCGAGAAGGAGGGCCTCCACCACGCCTCCGATGGATTCCCTGATGAAACCCGCGTCGTTCTGAATGATGGTGAGGGTAAGCTCCGGGTAGGCCTGGACAAGGTCGTCTATCAGGGTTTCAACCCTTCCCGCCACATCCACTGTATTGGCTTCCGCCATCTTTCTGACCCGAAGGATTATGGCCCGTTCTCCGTTGAAGCTGGCCCACTCCGTGGGGGGCTTCTCGTCCAGGGTTACCTCAGCCACGGTGCCCAGAAGCAGGGGTGTGGAACCCAGGAACCCAATAACAGTGTTCTCCACATCCTCCAGTGTTTCGAACTCACCCTTGAGGGAGAGGAAGAACTCCTTCTGACCATCGAGAACCTCACCGCCGCCGCCGGTGATGGCGTTGGCGCCGGCCAGGGCCGCGCTAACCGTGGCGGGGGCGATGCCAAGCTCTTCCATTACTCCGGGCCTGAGCCTGACGAAAACCGCGGGCTCAGCGCCGCCGTCGATGGTTACCGAAGCCACGCCGTCCGCCTGGGAAAGCCTTGCCGTCACAACCCGCCGGGCGAAATCGGTGTTGTCGGTCCACCCGCCGTCCATGGTCATCAGGATTTCCATGAAGGGCCGGGATGAAGGGTCGTAGTCAACCATGGTGGGGCGGCCGGTTCCGTCAGGCAGGGACCAGCTGGCTATGTCCAGCTTTTCCCGTACCTCCAGCCTGGTGTAGTCCATGTTGGTGCCCCAGTCGAACTCGAGAGTGATACGGCTCATGTCGCCGTAGGAGCGGGATGTGTAGGAGCGCAGCCCCCGAACTCCGGCCAGAGCGTCTTCCAGGGGGTCGGTAACCAGGCGTTCGACCTCGAAGGGGCTTGATGAAGGGTAGCTTGTTTCTATGGTAAGCCGGGGGTACTCCACCGAGGGCAGCAGGTCTACCGGCATGTGAATCACCGCCACCGCACCCAGCACTCCGACAACGATGGAAAGAACGGTCACCGCCACAGGGCGGGAAACGGCAGTTCCGGTGAGTTTCAAAACCCCTCCCTTCAAGGCGGAAACAGCATTTCCCCGAAGGTAATAAAACCTGTGGGGCATGTGCAAATCAGATAAAATATTACATTTACACTATGACTATAATTTGATCATGTGTTGCGCTTGTTTCTCATTTCCTATCGTGGCGGGGCTTCCGCCATGGTAATCAGAAAAGCGTAGCGGTTCGCCAGGTCCCACAACCAGGAGTACCTGCCTGATGAACCTCCGTGACCGGCGCCCATATGGGTCATGAACAGAAGGGGTTCGCTTCCGGTACCCAAGTGGCGCATGGCGGCCACCCACTTGGCGGGTTCCCAGTAACCCACCTGTGAATCGTGTAACCCCGCGGTGACCAGCATGGCCGGATAATCCACCGGAGCCACATTGTCATAGGGGGAATATGAAAGCATGTAATCATAGAAGACCGGGTCCGCCGGGTTGCCCCATTCGGTGTACTCGTTGGTGGTGAGGGGAATCGTGGGGTCAAGCATGGTGGTGACCACATCCACGAAGGGAACACCGGCCACCAGCCCCCGCCACATATCCGGACGCATGTTGGCCACGGCGCCGATGAGAAGACCGCCCGCCGACTCCCCCATCGCGAACAGAAGCCCTGGGTCGCACCAGGCCTGAGCCGTCAGGTACTCACCGCAGCTTACGAAATCGGTAAACGTGTTCTTTTTCTGAAGGAGCCTGCCATCCAGATACCACCGGCGCCCCAACTCCTGCCCGCCCCTCACATGGGCGATGGCGTATACGAACCCCCGGTCGAGAAGGCTGAGCAGGCCGGAGCTGAACATGGGGTCGAAGCTGTACCCATAGGAGCCGTAGCCCTCCAGCAGAAGGGGGTTTTCCCCGGGAGAGAAAAGGTCTTTCCGATAGACCAGGGAGACCGGCACCGGCACTCCGTCCGCAGCGGGAGCGGCAAGCAGTTCTGTGGCATACAGAGAGGGATCGTAGCCAGTCACGATCTCCGTCTTCAGAAACTCCAGTTCCCCGGTTTCCAGGTCACACGAAACCGTGGACCATGGGGTAACAAGGGATGAGTACTCGAAGCGGAAACTCCCGGTGTGGAACTCATGATTGGACGAAGAAAAAAGTGAGCCGGGCACATCGGGCAGAGCCACCCTGAACCATTCACCTCCGGGAAGGGCACGGATTCGAAGGCCGCTTCTGCCGCCGGTTCTGTCCCGTATCACCAGGTGGTTCCTGAAGCCGTCCATCCCTTCCAGAAGAACAAGGGAATCGTGGGAAAGAACGGAAACCGGCGGCTTGTCGGAAAAGGGCATGGTTTTCAGAAGGCTGAAATTCACCGCGTCCCTGTTGGTGAGGATGTACATGGAATCACCCGCGAACTCGATGGAGTAAAGTACTCCCTGTTCCCTTGGGAAAACCACCATTGGGTCCGAGAAGGGGTCGGCGGAGGGTATCAGCAGGTACTCGGAAGTTTCAGCGCTCTCAGTGCCGATAACGATCCACTCCCTGTTCCTGGCTTCGTACATCCACGGCCAGTATGTGGAATCCGCCTCAAGGAACACATGTTCCGGCTCATCGCCGGAGCCCGGTACATACCTGGCAAAGCCGGCGGTTCTTCGGGTTTCGTCGAGAAAGCCGAACAGGAATGTGCCGCTGTCCGCGGCCCAGGCCATGTCGCTGCTGGTGTTCACAAGGGTGTCGGGCAGAAAGGCTCCGGTTTCCACATTCAGAAAAACAATGGTTCCCCTGTGATCCCCCAGAGTATCAAGGCAGAGAGCGATCACGCTTCCGTCGGGGCTTACCCTCATTCCCGCCAGCGACAGGTAGCCGCGGCCCTCCGCCAGCCGATTCATGTCGAAAAGAAGCTGCTCCTCGCCCCCGGAAAACCCCCGGCGCCGGAAGTAAACCGGGTAATCGGCCCCGGCTTCATACCTGGTACCGTACCACCAGCCGTTGTACTCCCATGGGACCGAGGTGTCTTCCCCGGGAAGCCGGCGGGCCATCTCTTCGTACAGAACCGCCCTGATGTCGCCGGTGGCGGCGAAAAAGGACTCCGCATAGGCGTTTTCCTCCTCGAGGTACGGAATCGTGCCGGGATTCCCCGTATCGCGAAGCCAGTAATAGAAGTCGGTTCTCACTCCCCCGGGGGCAGCCACATCGAAGGGGAGCCTTGGGGCAGCGGGAGCGATGGGCATTGTGTACAGCGCCAGCATGAAAATAACGGTGAACATGGCAACCTCCGGGAACGGGTTTACTGAAAACAGAAAACACCGGCATTATACAAGGCCCGCAAAGCCCGGATTGTTCCAGGGAAGCCACATGCAATGATTGGAATGGTATTTCGTCTGTACCGGAAAGGAGACTGGAGGAGTCCGGTGACGCAGAGAAACCAGCTGACGACATTTTTCGCGGAGAACCGCCAGATGCTTGTGGCATATGTCCGGTCGCGGATTCGGGAGACCGTTGACCAGGGCGGAGAGGACATTGTGCAGGATGTAATGCTGGCTGTTCTTGAGAGACCGCTGGTCACCGGCCCCATCCTGAATATCTCTGCTTATGTACTTCGCGCGCTGCGGAATCGGATTGTGGACCTCTACAGGGGTCAGAGACGGGAACCAATTGCCCTTGACCTCCTCAAGGATTCTGACGGCGGTTTTCCCGAAGCCGCGGCAAACACCGCATGTCCGGTGCACTCCCATCACAACAGAACCCGAATGGAACTGCTTCTGGGATTGATTCGGGAACTGCCCCGGCAGCAGATGGAGGTTATCGTCGAAACGGAGTTCAACGGCAGATCATTCAGGGAGCTTTCGGAAGAGTGGAGCATCCCCCTCGGAACACTGCTGGCAAGAAAGCACCGGGGTATCAGAACGCTGAGGAAAAGGCTTGAGGAACTGGAGGAGGAATGAGATGAAGGAATGCAGGTACAGATTCAGGTTTCTGAATCATGAAGTGGAGGGCAGCGGCCCGGCAAAGGCCGTGAAAATCGTCGGGTTGGTGCTTCTCGGGCTGGCGGGTGTGACTGTCCTCGGGCTTGTTTTCGGATTACTCGTCCGATGGCTGTGGAACGCCCTTATGCCCGTGGTCTTTGGTCTGCCCGAAGTGGGTTTCTGGCAGGCCGTGGGACTTGTGGTGCTGGCTCATCTGCTTTTCGGCGGCGATCACAGCCATCGGGTTGAGCGAAGCAGGAAAGGCAAGGCGGGGAAAGACAGCTTCCAAACCGAAATGGAGAACGACTACCGGCGATTCTGGAGCGAGGAAGGCAGGGAAGCCTTCAGGAACTGGCTTTCCGGAAACAATGTTGAAAAAGACCGGGAAGAAGCGCCGGTTCAGCCGGAATCACCCCCGGGAAACTCAGTGCCCCCACCTCAGCATTGAAGCCCCGGAAACCGGCAGGTTCCGTATGCGGCCGTCCCCCGCCGGTATCCAGGAGAGTCGCTGCTGATCATCGACCAGCAGAACCCCGATTCCGGAAGGAGCCCACAGCGCATCCGACACCGTGAACCGTTCCTCCCTCAGGGCGGTCATGCCGAAGCCCCGATGGTCAACCCTGTAAAGGGTGTACCAGCCCTGGGAGGAGACGGGATCCTGCCCCATTGATACGAACACACTCACATCGCCGTCGTGAGCCACGCAGGGATGTGAGTAGAACCAGTAGTTTCGGGCGGGAACCTCCTCACCAAGCAGTAAACAGCTCCAGTCCGGCGGACCGAGCCTGCAAAGGGATGACTGGCCTCCAAAGTCGGGGTTGCCCAGGTAAAGCTCCTGCCCGTCGCCGCTCCAGCCGAAGGACACCGCGCTTTCCGCGACATGGAAAAGGCCGCGGTGGCCTGACAGCTCCTTGATGCCCATGGAAACATGGTGTAAACTGGTCAGAGGGAAATTGTATGTGGTTACAAGAATCCGTTCTCCATCCGGGGACCACTCTTCAACACTCCGGAACACCAGGGCATCCCAGTTCTCTCCTGGAGGGGGAAGCTGGTTGTTTGAATGGACAGTCGTCACAACTCCCGACGGAAGTTCCATCGCAATCAGCCCATCATGAACAAAGGCGATGGAGCCTCCGTCCGGTGACCACCTTGGGGTGGCGATTCTCCCGGCAACCCTGAACCTGTCGTTGAAGGGCTCAACACCGGTTTCCGCCGGGGGCAACTCCGGGCCCGAAAGCAACACCCGGCGCTCCCCGTTCCGCTCCAGCAGAATCAGGCTGTTTCCCGCTACAAGAACCACATGTCCCGTGACCGGCGATACATCGAAGCTCTCCACTGGAAACGGCTCATCGGTTACACGGGAAAGGGCAAACCCATCCCGGGCCAGCCTGTAGACCTGCCCGTCCATGATGAAGAACAACGGTGCCGGAAGAAAAGAAGCGCCGGGGACCGGAAGGGTGAACCCGGGCAATCCTGAAACCGCCATAAGCACAACTCCCAGAAATGCTGTTCTCATGCAGCGCCTCTCCCCGAAGAAACCGGTTTTCACCTGAGTACAGCGGACCTCGCCGTTTTCCGAGCGTATCCAGCGGTAACGCGCAGGTGGTACAAACCTGAAACAAGCCCATCGATCACCATTTGACCGAACCCCTGATCGTACGGTTTCTCCGCCCTGAAAGCAACTCTCCCCGCCATGCAGGAGCGACTATCCTTGAAATCGGCGGCCGCAACTTCGAAGACTGGCATATTTCTTACTATTTTAGTATCTTTTATTAACACCGGGAGGACCCAGTGATGAAAAAAGGATCCGGCTCAGTACTGCTGGCCCACTGTTACCAGCCTGGGCGCATACAGGACATGGCGGACTTCGTGGGTGACAGTTTTCAACTGGCGAAGACCGCCACGGAAGTGCCGGAGAAAACCATCCTCTTCGCTGGCGTCAGGTTCATGGCGGAGACCGCCGCGATTCTCTCCCCGGACAAGGATGTTTTTCCGGTTTCGGAAACCGCGGGCTGCCCCATGGCGGACATGATCACCCCTAAACAGCTCAGGCGCTTTCAGGAAGAGCACCCGGGCTCTCCCACCCTGTGTTACGTAAACTCCACGGCGGAGGTGAAGGCCCTCTCCGACATGTGTTGCACATCATCAACCGCGGTGACCGCAGCGAAGGGAATGAACACGAAGCTTCCGATCCTTTTCGTGCCGGACCGGCACCTCGGGGAATACACCGGCGAGCGGGCGGGCTGTGAAGTCGTATGCTGGAACGGTTACTGCAATGTGCATGTGCGGCTAACCCCGGATGATGTCCGGCAGAGCAGGGCGGCCCATCCTGACGCTGTGGTGATGGCGCACCCGGAATGCGTGAAGGAAGTTCGGGACACGGCGGACCATGTGCTCAGCACCGGGGGAATGATGAAGGTAGCGAAAGCGGCGACCGGCGCAACCTTTCTTGTGGGAACGGAGATCGGGCTCATTCACACACTGCGCAAGGCCAATCCGAACAACACGTATCTGCCCCTGAGCATGGAACTGGTCTGCCCCAACATGAAGATGTCCACCACTGACGACATCCAAGCCATCCTGGCGGGAAACAGGAATCCCATCCGGATTCCGGAGGAAACCGCCGCAAAAGCCAGAAGAGTTCTGATGAGAATGCTTGAGGCCGATGGCGAAGAAACCTCTTCCAATCTGCCCGGCCAGCCGCATTGACCGACCCGGATTCCACTGCTATAAATTGCATTCTTCTGTTGCTTGATTGCTGATAAGGAAGGAGCATTTTCATGGCAAGGGTCATTGCAGCGCTGGCCGGTTTGATGCTTTTCGTTCTTGCCGCCGGTTGCGGAGACGCAACCTATCCTTTCACAGTGGTGAACGACGCGGTTGAGGTGGAGTACACTCTTCACTCGGCGGGAACCGTTACCGTGACGGTTGCGAACAGCGCCATGCTCACGGTAAGAACGCTTCTGACCTCGACCCCGCAGGACGCCGGTGTCCATACCGTAGTCTGGGACCTTCTGGACGACGGGGGGCTTTACCCCGGAGACGGCCTCTACACCGTGGAAGTCTACCTGGATGGAACAAGGGTTTCGGTCCGTATTCTGGAGGTTGACAGGCAATGATCACATCTGCATGCGCAATGGCGCTGATGGCCCTTCAGGCAAGCTCGTTCAGGGCAGGTTTCACATTTGACTGCGGTTTCGCCTCCATGTCGGACGAGAAGGCTTACGCTGATCTTCTCGCGGAAGGCGGTCTACCGCTCAAGCTCGACGCCGTTGCCTGGACAGGAGGGGTTGAAGCCCTTGGAGATGTTTCCAGCAGCGTCCGTCTTCGGGGCGCAGTCACTGTGAGCAGGTTCAGCGGTTCCTATGAGGAAAACTACAACCCCGGAGGATACATTCTCTTCGGAATCATAACCGGCGGCCTCGGTTTCCTGTTTGGCAGCCCGAGGGATGAAGTGGTAACCCTGGAGAACCGTTCAGTGAATGTGGAAATGTCCGCATACTACAAACTGACCGGCAATCCCTCGGTTTCAGTCGGAGCCGGTCCAATGCTGGCCATGGTAAGCAGGAGGATCGACACTCCGAACACCTCCACTTCGGAAACCGGTTCGGGTATCGGGTTCCTCTCCGGCATGAGGATAGACCAGGAATCCGGAAAGGTACTCGGCCTTCCTCTGGTGTTCGGCGCCGAGGGGGGTTACCGTGTGTGCGATGTCAAGCTTGACGGAGACCGCACCGGAGATTTCTCGGTTGATTTCTCCGGCCCGTACTTCCGGGTGGGCACCTACCTGAAGTTCTAAGCCCGCGTTCAACTTCCGCTTGCGGGCCGAATACCGGAAACTGTGGCCAGTTCACTCAGAAAGTACTCGCGGTTCTCCTGGTCTTCGATGTTTTCGCAGGCAAGCCGGGCCTTCTCCATGTACTCCTGTGACTTCTCCACAGCTCCCTGGGCGGCATAACCCCGGGCAAGGGCCTCGCAGGCGAATGCCAGGTCGAAATCGACTATGTCGTTGGCTTCACAGAGTTCCAGACAGAGCCTTCCATGATAAACCGCGGACTGGTAAAGGCCCAATACGGAGCATACCCTGGACACCTGCCACTCACCCCTCAGAAGCTCTAGGGGGGTTCCGATTTCACCCCAGTGGAACCGGGACGCGTGGGCGGAGTGAAGCATGCGCTGATCCTGTTCCGGAGTTCTGTTCTGGGTGTCAAGAAGTTCCCAGGTCAGGTTGAAAAGGCTCACCGCGAAATGCCGGTGCATCTCCTCTTTGGTTCCGCTGATTTCAGTCATGCTCTCTCGTCTCCCGCTTTGCCTTCCCTGGCCTGATGGAGGTGAAGGTCACGCTGGGGGAAGGGAATGGTTATGCCTTCGGCGTCGAAGCGCTTCTTTATCTGCTCCTGTACCGAGAAGAACACACTCCAGTAATCCTGGGTCTTTACCCATGGTCTTACCGCAATGTTCACGCTGCTGTCCGCCAGAGCAAGTACTCCTATGGTGGGTGGCGGATCTCTGAGGATCCGTTCGTCCGCTTCGAGAATACCTTCCAGAACCTTCCGAACCCTGTCCAGATCATCGGCGTAGCTGACCCCGGCCACCATGTCCACCCGACGCTGATCCCGGGCGGAGTAGTTGGTGATGCTGTCCGCGGTAAGCTTGCCGTTGGGAAGGATGACCTTCCTGTTGTCCGGGGTTTTCATTTCGGTGGTGAAGATGCCGATGGCCTCCACCGTTCCCGCGGTGCCTCCCCCCTCTATGAAGTCACCCACCTTGAAGGGCTTGAAGATGATCATCAGCACCCCGGCGGCGAAGTTGGCCAGGGAGCCCTGAAGGGCAAGACCCACCGCGAGGCCCATGGCACCCAGGATGGCCACGAAGGAGGCGGTCTGGACCCCAAGCTGACCGATGGCCGCAATGATGATGAAAACCATCACCGCCACATATGACACGCTGGATGTGAAGGAGACCAGGGTTTCATCCACACCGTGCTTGCGCAGCAGCTTTTTCAGAAGCTTTCTGATTCCCTTTGCCGCGAATCGCCCGATGACAAGAATTGCCAGGGCGCCCACGACCCTCAATCCGTACAGCGCCAGCCATTCCTGAATGGTGGTCAGAATCCGTTCCATTCAACGCCTCCAGTCTCTGAATGCAGTCTTCTTCCCTGTGTGCGGTCTCAGAGCTTCAGGGGTTTCACTATCCGCAGCACTGTATAGAGAAGCGCGGTTCCACCAAGAGCGCCGGCGATGTACCACGCCCAGGATCCGCCTTCGCCGCTGCCCAACACTGCGAAAATTGCCGCTATGAGCAGGAAGACGATGTTGAAATTCACAACCCTTGCCATCTTGCCCACCGGATACTCGGCGGCGATCACATCCCCGGATGAGGCGTTGACCAGGGCCTTGTACGGCTTGCCGCTGTAACTGTAACTCATGAGCCACAGCGGAAGGTAGACGAGGTCCGCCTTTTCCACTTCAACAGTGGTGTCGCAGTCGGTGAGTTTGGTGGCCTTGCTTTCCGCGGTTTTCGCGTGGCGGTTCACGATGCGGCTTCTGGCGTTTCCCTCGGCCCTTTCCTGTGTGATCTGCCCGTTCACCAGGTTCTTTTCCATTCCGGAATCCTTGATTTTCTCGATGGAGAAGCCAACGGTCCCTTCCAGAAGGTTCTTGTTGGGGCTTGAGGCGCCGCCGCCGCTTCTGAGCCAGAACTTGCCCCAGTCCGGGTGGACGCTGGCCTTGCCCGGCTCCAGCATGTCGACTCCCCAGAACTCGCTGGTTTTCTCCCGGGCGTAGACGGGCCAGGTAAACTCCTCGGTGAACCTGCCGTTTACGGGTTCCCAGTAGGTTTCCGTTTTCTTGTTGTCGCCGGTTCCCGTCGTTCGGGTTTTACGGTTCATTCCCCGCCAATGGGTGGTTGCCCGGGCGGTTATGATCCAGTAAGGAAGCACGAGAGGATTGGTATCGTTGATCCGGGCCTCCGCGGGAAGGTCTTTGGGCTTGTGGAATCCCTTCTGCATCCATTTCCTGAGAGCGGCGCCGGCGGATCCGGCGTTAAGCTCCGGGCTCAGCATGTAGTGGGACTCGACCTTGATGATGTTGTCCAGCCCGGCGAGCATGGTTGTGGTTCCGCAGTAACAGCAGGTGATGACCGCCTCGCCCTCCATGTAGCTCAGGGGGGCGCCGCAGTTGGAACAGCTTATCTTCTTCTCGTGATAGGCTGATTTCTGCGTTTCCGAACTGGCCCCCTGGGCGCTTTCCTGAACATTCTCCTCTTCCATGGATATTCCCCCCTGTGTCGGTTTTATGGCTCCGAATCCCTGAACAATGGCTTCCGCCTTAGAAATTCATCCGCCAGTTGGCGTAAAGATCGGTGTAACCGCTAAGGTTCTCGTTCTCGTAGCCGTAGTTCCGGCCCCCGATCTGAAGTGTGTTGTTCCGGCTGAACAGGTCGAGGTTCAGACAGAAATCGATGGCGGTCTTGTTGTCTTCCGGTTCACTGTTCGGAAGATAGTAGTTCATGGGGCTGAAAACCTCGAAGCGGACCGCGGGGCGCACCGACTGAACGAAATCCGCGCCTGTGGCAAAACTCGCGGCCACTGTGAAAAGCATTACGTTTCCGTCGTTATACTCAAAGCCCTCCACCTCGGGGCCGGCGTAGCCCAGGTTCATGTACTCGCCGGCAAAGTGCAGATCGGCGCTTTCCGACAGGGCATAGTCCGCAACGGCGAAAATGTCCAGGGCCATGCTGTTCCAGCTGCCCACGGCAATCTCGCCGGACTGCTGCTCCGGTTGGCCGATAATGGCGGCGGAAACACCCAGCTTCAGCCAATCCATGGGATCTGCCGTCAACCGGGCTGTGAACTGCTTGTTCACTGTGGTGTCCGCCATGCTGTTGTTGCCCGTGCCGTTGGTCAACGCCAGGTCAAGGGCCATAAGATCAAGCCCGACGCTCAGACATGCGCCTATGTCACGGCCGCCGTAGGCCATGAAGTCCGGCGCGGGCAGAACCGCCGCCCTGTAGGCAAAGGGCATGGTGGCGCTGCTGAGGGTGTTGGCGTAACCGAAGGGAAGTTTGAACTGCCCTCCCTTGAGGGTGATGTTTTCGGTGAGATGCAGGTTCAGGAAAAGGTCGGTCAGCCTTATGTTGCCGCTCGAGCTGTAAAGCTCGAGGCTGAACTGGCCGTCCACATTGTCGTTAAGTTTGGGAAGCCAGTCGATGATGGCGCAGGAGCTCATGCTGTTTTCGGGGTTGGCGCCGCTTGCGCCGTAGAAATCCCACCGGAAAAGGCCGGAGCCCCTGAACCGGACCATCTCGGAGCCTCCGGTAGCGAACTCGCCGGCGGCCAGAGCGGCCACGCTGACAATCATGACGAAGGCAATCGCTTTCTTCATATTCAACCCCTTCCGTTTCCGGGAATAGCCGGTCTTCCGGCGTTTGATCCGCTGGATTATATTTTCTTAGGATGGGCCGTGCAAGGAAATCCCCCGCTAATCTTTTGGGAGACTCTTTGATAACTTCACTTCCGCCCCTGGTGTTCCTTCTCTTCGCAACCCTTCTGGGCCTTGCGGTGGGCAGTTTTCTGAATGTCGCCGCATGGAGGCTTCCACAGGGAAAATCCATCGTGCGCCCGGGAAGCGCCTGCCCGGCGTGCGGCGCGCCCATAGCCCCCCAAGACAACATCCCGGTTCTGAGCTGGCTTCTTCTCGCGGGGAAGTGCCGTTCCTGCCGGGTCGGGATACCGGTGGTCTACCCTGTTGTGGAGCTCTGCACAGGCCTTCTCTTCCTGGCCGCCGCTTTCCGGACAGGCATGACCCCGCTCTTCTTCCATCATGCCCTGTTTCTGTCTCTCATGGTGCTTTCGGTCAGAACCGATATCGAGCATTTTCTTATTCTGGATTCGGTATCAATTGGCGGAACCGTTGCGGGGCTGTCGCTTTCCCTTGTTCCTGAAGCGCCGGGGTTTCTGCCGGCCCTTCTGGCGGCGGCGGGAGCGTTTCTGTTCTTCCTGCTTGTGCGGGCCTTTTCAGTGGCCTATCTGAAGTCACGCAAGGTCCGGGTCGAGGCGCCGGAGGGTTTCGAGGAGGAAGAGGATGATTTCCAGTCCGGCCTCGGCTGGGGCGATGTGAAGCTCGCGGCATGCCTCGGGGCCTTTCTGGGGCCGGGTCCGGTGGTGGCCGGGCTTTTCCTTTCCTTTCTCGTCGGAGCGATGTACGGCCTTCTGATTCTTGCCCGGGGCGCACGGAGGGCACGCCCCATTCCCTTCGGTCCGTTCATGGCCGTGGGCGGGGGAATCGCCCTGTTCTTCGGAGATGTTCTATGGAATGCCTACAGGGGTTTCTACCTCTGAAGCATGAACACCTTCAGCATATCCGGACAGGATATCACCGCCCGGGTCGAGTTGCCGTTCACCGCCATGTCCGCAGGAGAGCCGAAGGCGTTTGACTGGGTAACAATCGTATTGTCCAGGATGTCCACGATAACAATGCCCTGCCCCGGTACGGAAGCGTAGATGAACCTGCCGTCGCCGGTGGCGCACACCGCCACCGCCGGCGCTGTAATGTCGTAGCTTTCCGTGTGAAGGCCGGTGTTCACATCCACGGCCCATACCTGGGAAACCCCTTCCACGGTCATGAGCATTTCCTGGCCCGGAAGCGGGAAGAAATCAGTTACCGCCCCCGGAGCCTGGAATGTCATCTCCGAGGACAGGTCTACCGTGGAGATTCTGTACACCCTTCCCTGGGCGTTTCCCGCGAACACATAGCGTCCGTCGGAACTCATGGCGGCGGCCCCGGGGTTATTGGCGCCTGTCTGCCCCTGGGCGGTTATCTCCCAGTTGCTGGTGCTCACCTTCACCGCGGTTCCGTCACTGCAGAGAATCACCAGCAGGGTGGACTGGGGTTTGGGAAGAATGAAGGCCCCCGGCGCCGGAAGAGGCAAGGGCTGACGCTGGATGTAGGTTTCGTTGCTTACTATGTGAAGCAACGGCCCTGAAACCGCAAGGCCGTACCCTCCCTCGGGACTCGAAGCCGCATGGGCTATGGGTGATGAGAGGTTGACATCCGCCTTGACGAATCCCACATCCCTGTCCAGAAACAGAAGCCTCGTGCCCGCCGCGGCCAGGGCGTCTCCCTGGGCGCCGAGAAAGCAGCAGACCATGGAGGGTTCTCCGGTGTCCACATCCATAAGATAGAACAGGGGAAAGTCTCCCTGGATGGAAGGGGAGGAGGGGCCGCACCCGGCGGACAGAATCAGCGGAACCAGAATCGCTGCAGAAACTTTCATGATGACTCCTCAAGCATGCTTTTCATTGCCCGGGCATCAATGGCGGCCCGGCCCATATGGCAATTGTTGAAGAATACATAAGCTCCCTTCCCCCGGGAAGCCATCACACGGATTGCCGCCGCCCACTCCCCCAGCTCTCCGGGAGTGTACCGGTAATCGTACCTTTCCGCTCCGCCCTTCCACCATTTTTCCCGGTTTCTTCCGTGAAGCCTTGCGTAACCGAAACTTTCGGTTGCTGGAATACCCCTGCCGGGCAGCCCGGGAAGATCCGGCAGGTCCACCGCCACCGGAACGAATCCCGTTTCCGCAACCCGCTGGAGAGGCTCGGAAGCGTACCACCTTTCATGGCGGAATTCGGCGGCCGCCGGAAGCTCTCCGAGGCGGCCCCTAACTTCGCGAAGCCATTCGAAGCTTTGTTCCGCGAGGGGGAAGGACCAGGGGAACTGGGCAAGAACGGGGCCAAGCAGGCTGGATTCCCGAAAAGGGCCGATCATTTCGTGAAAGGCTTTCCACTCCGGCTCTCCGGCGTTTCTTTCGTGGGTCATGGAGCGGTGCAGCTTCACGCAGAAAATGAACCCCGGGGGAACGGTATCAGCCATTCTCGCCGTGGATGACCCGGGAAGGATTCGGTAATAGCTGGCGTTTATCTCCAGGGCGTTGAAGCGGGTGGCGTAGAAGGCCAGCCGCTTCCCCGGGGAAAGCCCCGGGGGGTAAAACACGCCGGCCCAGTCTGGAAATGAGAAACCCGAGGTTCCGAGCCTCACGCCCCCGAGCTGAGGGGCGGAGCCTGTGAAAAGGTCCATCTGCATGCCCCCTCTGCAGCGATGAATACAGGGCGCTGTTCCGTCCGTCAATGTGATGCGTGAAGGATAGTGCTTTGCATCTCCCCGAAACAGCACGGGCGGTTCCTTCTGAGCCCGGTTCAGCTGCCGCACTGTTCGAAGCGGCTCAACCTTAGCATCATTGGAGCATCATTTGGCTTGGCCGTCACGGAGGAGGGATGCAATGTTGAAACTGTTGGTTTGCCTTTCAGTGTGTTTCCTTCTGGTCTTCACCGCATGCGGCGACAACTCCGCTGGTCCCTCGGATCCGCAGCCTCCGGATGATTTCCCCGGGAAGAAGGCGGACAGCTGGATGGCGCCTTCGGGTTCCGGAAGCAGCCAGATATTCAATCTGCAGTCCCCCTCCGGGAATTCCGACAGAGTGTACTTCTGGCTCAGCGAGATGACTGCCGGTTCCTACGACAAGCTCGTGTGCTACGCGAACGGCTACACCCAGTCATCTCCGGAGTTTCCCCGGGGAAGCGCTTCCCACTACGCGGTAATCCCCCAGACGGGGGAAGTCATCTACTCCAGTTACTCCGAGGGAAGCGGAACCACAGTCGTCCTGGCCACCGCCGACCTTCTCACGCAAACCGAGTTCACCACCAGTGAGACGGTAACGGGGTTCATCCCGATGCTGGGCGGCGACAAGATCCTGATGTGCCGGGACGTGAACGCGGTGGTGCTGCAGTTGCCCTCCCTGGCCAGAGTAGACACCGTGCTCTGCATGGTCTCGCGGGGATTCTCGGTTGAGGGCCACGGCACATACGGTTACTCCGACAACATGATCCTGAAGTTCGATCCGGTAACCTGTCAGATCACCCGGAACGCCCTGACAGGCTCGGAATGCAGGCCGGTGATCAGCGGGGACGGAAAGCTTCACCTCATGAAAGACGGCATGCTGACGATACTCAACGCCAATGACCTGACCATGGTTGAATCCATGGCAACCCCCTCCTCCTCCATCTTCGCGCTGCATCCGGTTGGCAATTCGGTGTTCCTGTACACGGTATCCACCGGCAACACCATCGACATCTTCGACCTGGCCGAACTGTCATGGAAGGGAACGGTTGACGGGCTCACGCTGGTCAATCCCCTCCTGGAACTTATCTCTCATCCTGGCAGGAACGAACTGTGGGGGTTGACCGTCAACGCGCAGAACCGCTACGAGGTGTTCAAGGTAGCGCCCTGACGGACCGGCCGCCTGATCCGGGTCAGACTCTCGTCGAAGCGGATTTTTACTCACCATGATGGGGTCGACAGTTGTCCTTAATTTGAGGACATATGTCCTGGAAATGAGGACAATATGCTTGATGTTCTCTTCTCGAGGCTCCGTTCGCCAATGTGGTGTACGAAGGATACCTCAATCAGAAACAAGCATTCTTGCTGCTTTGAGTTCCGCTGAGGTTTGCAGAATAGCAACAAACTTTGTATATGGGGCAAGCCCCGAATATCTCCGTGAATCAGGCTTAAGGAATCAGGAAGCCACAGTCCTCATCCCGGGGTTACGCTTTTCGCATCAGGGCCACCCCCCTGCCCCGGGGAATACAGGGCCCTGGCGCTGGAAATGGCCCTTTCGCCGTAACGGGTGCGGACCTGGTCTGCGGCGCGGTTCAGGGCTTCGGTTCTTTCCGGGAAGAATGTGAGCTGCGCCTCTGAGCAGGGCTCGAGGTCGGATATTGAAACGCCGATGAGGCGAATCGGCGATCTTATAGCGGAAAGGGCCATCTCCCTGGCGATTCGGAAAAGGGTCTGGTCCTGGTTGCTGGGAAGGGGAAGGGACCTTCTCAGGGTGAGGCGCTTCAGGTTCCGCAGGCGGTACTTCAGGATGAGGGTGCGCCCCCGGAAGCCTGCGTCCCGGGCTCGCCGGGCGGTTTTCTGACAGACCCGGGCCAGGGCCGGCAGATACTCCCCGGGAGAAAGGACATCTCTGGGGAAGGTGTGCTCATGGCCCATGGATTTCGGGGGGTCGATGTGACCGAAGGGGGTTACCGGCCTGTCGTCGAAACCCCTGGCCTGCAGGTACAGCTCCTCGCCGTGGATTCCCAGGACCGCCCGAAGCTGCCCCCTGGAAAGAAGCCTGAGCTTCCCGATGGTATCCACACCCAGGGCACGGAGCTTAGTGGCGGTTTCGGGGCCCACGCCCCAGATGGCGGAAACCGGCAGGGGGGGCATGTCGTCCGGGGTGAGAAGGGCCACCCCCCTGGGTTTGGCCCTTTTGGATGCCATTTTCGCCAGGAGCCTGTTGGGGCCGCAGCCCACGCTGGCCCACAGGGCAACCCTTCCGTAGATGGCGTCCTGCACCTCTCCGGCCTTGGATTCAATTCCTCCTGGAAGGGCGGTGACATCCATGAAGGCTTCGTCGATGCTGGCGGCATGCACCAGGTGGGTGAACTGCAGAAGAACCCTGAGTATCCTTTCGGTGTAGGTCTGGTAGCGGCCGAAGCTTCCCTGAAGAAGAACGGCGTTGGGGGCAAGACGGAGAGCCATGGCCATGGACATTCCAGCGTGAACCCCAAGGGCCCGGGCTTCGTAGGTGCAGGAGGTTACCACGGAGCGGAAGCCGGGGTCGCCCCCGACGATCACCGGCTTTCCCAGCAGCTCTTCCCGGCCCAGGAGTTCGATGGAGGCGAAGTATGCGTCCATGTCTACATGAAGGATATGCCGTTCAGGCGCCGGGGGAATAGGCATAGTCCACCGTCCAGCCAAGGGTGTGGGTGTTGAAGCTGATCTCATACACATCGCCCGCGGAAGTGCGAACCACGAAGTGGTAATTCATGATGCCGCCCCGGCGGCTTTCCCAGGAGGATGAGACCCGGGCCACCCGGTAAACCCTTCCCTTCCAGCGGAAGCGGCAGGGAGAGACACTGCCGCCCTTGAAATGGCTTATCATCTCTATGGGTTCGCCGAGTTCCTGCACCGCCTGCACCACCCTTCCGGCGGAAGAATGGTGAACTTATGTTTACATGTCAAGGCCCGAACGGCTCTCCGTGGCGCGGCGACCACCGGCGGGGGCTGAAATCCCGGGCTTTGTGTGTATAATCCTTTGTGTTTCAGGCCGGGAATTCAACCCCCAAACCACGGAGGGCATACGGGTGTCTCCGCCGCCAGGCTCGATTTCTGTTGTTCTTCCCATGTACAACGAGGAAAAAAACGCCGAGAAAGCCGTGGAAAGCCTTGACAGGGTTCTTTCAGGAGCTTTCGACGACTACGAGATACTGGTTGTGGAAAGCGGAAGCACCGATCTTACCGTTGAAATCGCGGACAGGCTCGCCGACTCGAATCCCAGGGTTCGGGTGATTCACCAGATCAACAGGGAGGGGCTCGGCAGCGCCATCCGCCTGGGCTTCGCCAACGCCAGGAAAGACTACATTCTGTACATTGACAGTGACGAGCCCTTCGATGTCGAGGAAATAGCCGGAGTGATACCTCTTCTCGACCCGGAAAGGGCCCTGATAGGATACAGGATAGGAGAAAGGGAGAGCTTCAAGCGCAAGCTTTTCAGCAGGGTGTACAACACTCTGGTGGAACTGGTGTTCAGGCTCGGGGTGCGGGATGTGAACTTTTCAATGAAGCTCATTCCCCGAAACCAGCTTCAGAAGCTGGACCTGCGGGCGAACGGCTGTTTCTACGACGCGGAACTCATTGCCGAACTCAAGCGTGCGGGAACCCCGATCACTGAAGTCGGTTTCGAGTACAACCAGCGGCAGTACGGCATGTCCTCTCTGGACAGGTTGCCTGTGATCCTCGACATTCTTTGGGAGATGCTGGTTTATCTTTTCAGGAAGAAAAGGAGGGTCACCCCTTGAAACGGGCACTGGTCACCGGCGCCGGGGGTTTCATCGGCCATCACCTGGTGCGTCTTCTGCTTGAACGCGGTGTGGAAACCGTGTGTTTCCTCCGCTACTCCTCCACGGCTTCCATGGGGCTTCTTTCCCACCTTCCGGAACAACTTGCCGAAGGGGTGAACCCTGTGTTCGGCGACATCCGCGACCCGGACGCGGTGAAACGGGCGGCGGCGGGATGCGACACAATCTTCCATCTCGCGGCTCTTATAGGCATTCCCTACTCGTTCCTCTCCCCCCGGGATGTGGTTTCGGTGAATGTGGGAGGCACACTGAATGTTCTGGAAGCCGCCCGGGAAACAGGAGCCCGGCTGGTGGTAACCTCCACCAGCGAAGTATACGGCACCGCGGTGCGGGTCCCCATCACCGAGGAACACCGGTTGCACGCCCAGTCGCCCTACGCCGCGTCCAAGACCGCAGGCGATCAGCTTGCCCTCAGCTACCATTGCGCCTACGGCATTCCGGTCACCGTCTGCCGTCCCTTCAACACCTACGGGCCGGGGCAGTCCCGAAGAGCGGTGATCCCCACCATAATCACCCAGGCGCTGTGGGGAGAGCGCATCGAGCTGGGCTCAACGGAACCCACCAGAGACCTGGTCTTCGCCGGCGATACCGCCCGTGGCTTCGAAGCCCTTTCTGAGTGTTCCTCCGCCCTGGGCAGAGTGGTTCAGCTGGGCACCGGCGCCGAGATTTCCATCGGAGACCTGGCCCGGCTTATTCTGCGAATCCTGGGCCGCGAAAGCATGGAAATCCACAGCGCTCCGGAGAGGATGCGGCCCCCGGGCGGCGAAGTGATGCGTCTGGTGGCGTCCAATTCCCTGGCGGACGAACTGGCGGGATGGAAGCCGGAAGTTCCCCTGGAAGACGGCCTCAGGGTCACCGCGGAGTGGATTCGGGATCATCCGGAGCTTTATCCCCCCCGGGGGTATGTGATATGAATACCGCCGTCATCCTCGCGGGAGGCAGGGGAACCCGTCTTGCCCCCTACACCGCTGTCTTTCCCAAGCCACTGGTTCCCATAGGAAACTATCCGGTGGTGGAGATACTGGTCCGGCAGCTTTACGCCGCGGGCTTCCAGCGCCTGGTTTTCGCAACCGGCCATCTCTCCGAACTGCTTCGGGCCTACTTTCACCAGCACCCGCTGATAAAACGGGGCGTTGAGTTCTGCTGGGTCAGGGAAGATGAACCGCTGGGCACCGCGGCGCCCCTGGGTCTTGTGAAGGATTTTCCCGGGAACGCCCTGGTCCTCAACGGCGACCTGTTTACCACCATGGATTTCTCCGCCTTCTTCCGGGGGCATGTGGAAAGCGGCTGCGCTCTGACAGTGGCCGCCCATTCCAGGAATGTGAGTCTGAACCTGGGCGTGCTCTCCCGTGAGGGAGACCGGGTCACCGGCTACCATGAGAAACCCTCCTACACCTTCGATGTGAGCATGGGCATCTACGGGGTTTCAAAAAGGGTTCTGAACCACATTCCCGGGGAATCCAGGATGGACTTTCCCGAACTGGTCACCAGGCTTCTTGAGCGGGGGGAAACCGTCCGCTGCGTAGATCCCGACTGTCACTGGCTTGATATCGGAAACCCCGACGACTACGCTGCCGCCCAGGAGGAGTTCGAAAAAAGGGCCTCCCTCTACATGCCGGAAGACTGAGCATGAACATTCTCCTGACCGGCGCCGGGGGTTTTCTGGGCAAGGCGCTGCTTCGAAAGGCCGGGCCGGACCTGAAAATAACCACACTGGACAGGGTCGCTCTTCCGGGAAGGCACATTCTCTGCGACATCACCGATGAGACAGCCCTTCGCAAAGCGCTTTCAGGCCGCGCCTTCCACGCGGTGATACACCTTGCCGGGCTTCCTTCCGGCTCCCCGGAAGAACTCTTCCTGGTCAATGTCCGGGGAACCGCGAATCTGGCGAAGACGGTACAGACCCGCAGGTTCGTCATCGCGTCGTCTTGCGCGGTCTACGGTGAGCCCCGCACCCCGGACGGCGCCGTGTCCGAGGGGCACCCCACCGGACCGGTTTCCCATTACGGCCGCAGCATGCTGGAGCGGGAGCACGCGGTTCCCGATGGCGTGGCTCTGAGGCTATTCAACATAATCGGCCCGGGGCAGCGGCCTGGAATGCTGGTTCCCGACCTGGCGGGAAAACTCGCCCGAATAGCTCTGGGACTCCAGGACGGGCCCCTTGTCACCGGCCCCTTGACCACGGAAAGGGACTATCTGGACGTTTCAGACGCCGCCGGGGCTTTCCTGGCCGCGGCATCCGCGTCGAATTCCCCGGGAGTTCTCAACGTGGGCTCGGGGATGTGCCACACCGGAATGGATGTTCTGAACGCCCTGGCGGAAGCCATGGGAGTTCATCCGGAAATCGTGTTTGAAGACCGGCCTTCCGGCGTTTTCAGAATCCGGGCGGATATCCGCGCCGCCGCTGCCTGTCTTGGCTTCAAACCCGGGGTTTCATTTTCGGAATCCCTCGGGGCGGTGGCGGATGACTGGCTGAACAGGAGTGCAGACCCTAAGGCTTCTTCGGGCTTCTTCGGGCGATAACCGCCAGCAGAAGGCTGAGTTCAAAGAGAAGGTACAGGGGCAGCGCCAGGATCACCTGGGTCACCGGGTCAGGCGGGGTGATAAGGGCGGATACAACCAGCAACGCGATTACGACGTGTTTCCTGGCCTTCCCAAGGGTTTGCGGAGAAACAACCCCAAGTTTTGTAAGAAGCATCACTGCCAGGGGAAGCTGAAAGGCCGCGCCGAAAACCAGAAGAAACATCCCCATGAAACTGATGTAGCCTGAGACGCTCCAGCTTCCATGAATCACACCGGTTTCAAAGCTCCGGAACAGCAGCAGCGTCGGGCGCAGCATGACGAACCAGGCGAATGCCGCGCCGGCGATGAACAGCAGCAGACACGAAGCCACCGCCGCGAGAAAGGCCCTGCGCTCGTTCCTGTAAAGCCCGGGGGCGATGAACATCCATATCTGCATAAGGATCACCGGGGACGAAACCACAGCGCCTGCCACCAGGGACAGTTTGAGGCTGGCTGTGACGGCTTCCGCCGGCGACAGGGCCAGAAGGGTTCCTCCGGCGGGAATCGTGGCAACCCCCATGATGCTTCGGCTGAAGACGAAAGCCACGGCCGTTGTCAGAACAAGAGCGGCTATCATTATCAGAAGCCGCTTTCTCAGTTCCTCTAGATGTTCCCAGAAAGAGCCGTCACCGGTCATGGCCCAGGGCCTTCAGCGCTTCCCGAAGCAGCTTCTCCTCCCTGTCCGGAGGAATCATCTCGAGCCGGCAGTCCTCCCAGCCCCGGGGAATCACCCAGACTCTTCCGTCGCCGGTGGTCTTCTTGTCCCTTCGGATAAGGGGCATAACCTCTTCTGCTTCCGGGGGCCGTGACAGCCTGGTGGGAAGACCGAGGGCCGCGATTGTGCTCTCCAACTCCAGCGCGAGGTCATTCTCACCCCCCATTCGGGCCGCGGCGGGAATACCCAGGGCCACCGCCTCTCCGTGGGAGATGGACAGAAGCATCTCCAGGGCATGCCCCAGGGTGTGCCCCAGGTTAAGGATTTTTCGAACGCCCCTGTCATTAAGGTCCTGCCTCACTATGCGGCCCTTCACGGAAAGGCATCGGGAAACCGCTTCGTTGCAGTCGCCCCGAAGAATCGCGTCGCATGCCTTCCGGTCACCTATCAGCCCGGTTTTTACAACCTCGGCCTTTCCCGAAAGAAGCTCGGCTTCCGGCAGGGTTTTCAGAAAAGCCGTACAGATTGTGATGGTTTCCGCGGGATGGAAGGTTCCCACCTGGTTCTTCACACCGGAAAGGTTCAGCGCGGTTTTCCCGCCAAGGCATGCGTCCGCCATGCACAACAGGGTTGTGGGAACCAGTTCGAGCCCCACGCCCCGCATCCAGGTTGAGGCTGCCAGAGCGCCCAGATCGCACACCGAGCCTCCACCGGTGACGCATACCGCGCTTTCGCGGTTGATTCCCGCTTCGGCGAATGACTTCCACAGTTTCACAAGGTTTTCATGGGTCTTGCAGGCTTCCCCGCCGGGAATAACCACCCGGGGCTTGTTCCACGAAAGCCTGGCGCCCCACAGGGCTTCGACCCGGGAGTCTATCAGCAGAAGGTCCGCCCGGGATTCGATTTCTTCCGGCTCCCGGGCCGGACGCACGGTGGTGCCCGGACTTTCACCTGGCCAGATAAAGGTCAGGGGCTCCATACAAGCCATATGAACACCGCCCCCGCGGCGGTGGCCGCCAGTGTGAAGGGCAGACCGATTTTCGAGAAGTCCCAGAAGGAAACCTTGTGCCCCTGCTTTCGAAGCAGTGAGACCGCCACAATGTTGGCGCTGGCCCCGACCGGGGAGATGTTTCCCCCAAGGCAGCTCCCCATGAGCAGGCCGAACACCAGGTAGTAATGGCTTCCCTCGGGGCCTGTCATGTTGAATGCCAGGGCCCGGGTTACGGGAATCATGGCGGTTACGAAGGGAATATTGTCAACGAAGGCGCTGATTATCATGGAGCCGACCACGATCATTACATAGGCCGTAAGGGGGTTGGCGCCGGCGGTTTCGGCCAGGAAGGCCCCCGCCGTCTCCATCACCCCGAACTCGTCCAGGGCCGCCACCATGAAGAACACTCCGCCCAGAAGAAACAGGGTGTCAAGGTCAAAGGCTTTCACCAGATTCCAGGGTGTTCTCTCCATGGAGCCCATGACTGCTTTTCTGCTGCGGTACATGGCGTACCACACAACGGATGCGGCGCCCCCTCCGGCGCAGAGAAGCCCGGCGGCGGTCCCCACTCCGCTTTCGAACACGCTGAGCAGGGCAAGGCCCGCGATCACAACGCCAAGAATGTATACCGGAGCCCAGCTCACCACCGGAGTGATCCTGACATGGGGCACCGCGTCTCTGCTTCTTCCGATGAAACGCCACAGCACGCCGAAGGATGCCACCGCGCCCGCCTGCACCGCCCAGAAGATGCCGGGTTTGCCGTGCATGAAGAAGAAGTCGTTGAAACCCATGTTCTCGCTGGCGGCAAGGATCATGCTGGGGGGGTCGCCCACCAGGGTCGCGGTGCCCTGAAGATTGCTGGCCACGGCGATGCCCACCAGCAGGGGAACCGGGTTCGCGCCATGCTTCCTGCATACCTCAAAGGCGATGGGGGCCACTATCATCACCGTGGCCACATTCTCCACGAAAATGCTTATGAAGCTGGAAAGGGCGCAGATGAGCATCGCCGCCCAGCCGTAATTCCTGCTGCCGTTGATGATCCTGCCCGCGAGGTTCGACGGTATCCCGACATCTATCATCACTTCCGCGATGAACAGAATTCCCCCGAATATCAGAAGAACATTCCAGTTGATTCCGCCGATCAGCCCGGGTATGTCAATGACATGGCCCAGCAGAAGGCTCGCGGTAACCGCCAGCCCCGCCCCGATCCATACCACCACCCCCCGGTGTTTCTGGGCAAGGGCGATATAGCAGTACACCAGTCCGAAGAAGATGGAGAAAAGCGCGCCCTGGTTCAAGTTACTGCCCCGGCGTGTAGTTTGTCAGTGTAAGGGTGCTGTCCGGAGTTATCTTCGCCACCATGCCCACATCCGGCGCGAGCCAGATGTCCCGGACCGAATAAACCGTGTCCGGTGTGTAGCCCGCGGTCTGCACCCAGTTGATGACGGTTTCCTGCTGATGAACCCTGTAGCAGTTGTCCCACTCACCGTTCGGAGATGTTTCGGGGCCTGTTACCACTGTGCTCCTGATCCAGGTGTGGCTCAGTGTCACCCCCTGGCTCACCACCTGAGCCGAGGCCGAATCCCGCCGGGCCATGCCGTGGGCCAGGGGCCATTCAAGGTAGGTCACCCAAGCCTGATACACCGGAACTTCGAAGCCGTTGAACAGAACCCTGCGGTCTTCGTAATGTTCCAGCCTGCCTTTTTCGTTTATCCAGTAGTCGTATCGGGCGCCGGATTGCAGCCGGTAGCACGGCCTCTGGCCTATGATGACCTGGTCCACCACCGTGACGATTCTGGCGCCGCCTCCTTCAACGGAGTATTCCCAGACACTGCCGATTCCGTCAACGGGCATGTAATTGGAGCTGAGCCTCAGGTACAGGGGGTTGCTGTCGCAGCCGGACATGAGCACCGCAAGCAACACCGCGGCAAGTATTGTTCTGGTCACAGCGGCACCTCCCTGGAAACTGAAAGGACAAGTCTGAATGTGTCTCCGGTTTTTTCCGATGCCATAACGCTTTCCAGGTCGAAACCGAGACCCGCCCGCCAGGGGTGGCCGAGGCTGAGATCCCATCTCACCCCCGCCCGCCAGAAGGGGTCCCAGCTTGATGGGTCGGTTCCTCCACCGGATTCCAGCGCAGTTCTGCACATGCCCAGGGAAACCGCTATTCCGGGGTTGAACGACGCGCTGCCGGGATTCAGGTAAAAGGCGGCCCTGAGCGAGGGTCTGAACATGAACAGGCTGGCGTCACCGCTGTAGGTGTGCGAGAAAGTGGAAATGTCCGCTGATGCCCCGACCCTGAGTTTTGGTGTAACCCTGTACTCGCCTCCCAGACCCATGTTCAGCCCTGTCCCGAAGCTTGATCCCCAGCCCCCCAGGGCGAATCCGGGGCCGATTTCCGCCATCAGATCAGCTGTTCCCGCGGAAGCCGTAACCGCGAATGCCAGCGCCGCAAGGATTGCCCTTTTCAAAAGCACCTCCTACACTACCTGTATCATGGGAAGAGCCTGATACCTGCTGCCCACGATCAAAGCAAACCTGTCCTCCGAAACGCGCCTGGCGCTCTCCAGGGCAAGCTCGGGGGTGTTGTTCTCCTGGCTGAGGTGAGCCAGGACGCATGTACTGAGAGCGGGATGGGAGAGTTTTTCCAGAAGACTCGACGCGTCTTCGTTGCTGAGATGGCCCAGACCCGAGGACACCCTCTGTTTCAACGGCCATGGATACGGGCCGTCCCACAGCATTTCAAGATCGTGGTTGAACTCCAGCACGAGGCCGTTGCATCCGGAAAGCATATGTGTTGTCAGGGGGCCCGCCTCCCCCATGTCCGTGGCGATTCCCAGCCTTACACCCCCGGCCTCCACCACGAATCCCGAAGGGTCCGCGGCGTCGTGGGATGTTCGGAAGGTTGTCACTCTGAAGGGGCCGAGATCCACCGAATCTCCGTTTTCATAACACTCGGCGCCCGCCGGAAGCCTCTGCCGGTCAAGACCGGCGCCGGTGAATGTTCCAGGTGAGGAAAAGACGGGGATTCCCCATTTTCGAGCCAGAACTCCCACACCCCTGGAATGGTCGCAATGCTCATGGCTCAGGAAAATGCCCAGCGGGCTCGGGGCCGTGAAGCCGGAAATGTTGAGCCTGCTCAGGTGTTCCCGGCCGCTGAGACCCCCGTCGAAGAAAATACACCGGCCTGATTCCTCCACCACCAGGGCGTTGCCGTTGGACCCCGAAGAAAGAATACCGAGGTTCACGGCGCCACCATCATGTGAAAAAGGTGGGGCCCGTATTCATGTCGGGGTGAACCGGCTCCCCAAAAACCTCGCAGAACTGCCTCGCCTTGCGGGGGCAGGGAGTTCAGGCTGTAAACGCACACACCTCCGGCGCCCCTGGCCAGGGCTTCCGCCGCCCCGGCAAGCGCCGATTCCACGCTCTGGTTGTAAACCGCTATTCCGTACACGACATTCGAGGCGTACTCCGCGGTGGTGACCCGGGCCAGTTCCAGCGCCTGACTCCGGTTCGACGTGTATGCCATGGGGCATACGAAATCAACCAGCCCCCGGGCGAGCCAATCCCTCCATGGGCTTCCGAACTCACTGGCGGCGGTGTGGGGATTGGCCATCACCGCGCAGGAAAGGAGAGTTGAAGGAGAAGCGGAGTTCAACCGGAACCGGACGGTTTCCACGGTCATGGTCACCTGGTTCGCCTTCCAGTCCCTCCATAGATCAGGGGATTCCGAAGGCATTCGGCCGGTTTCATTGAAGAACATGGCCACGGACCGGGGTTCGTAACCGAAGGATGAGTTGGGGTAGCGTATGTAGTCCAGATGGATGCCCTCTACCGGGTAGTTCATGGCGATCTCCACCGCGATGGAGGCGATGAAGGCCCTTACATCCGGAAGTGAGGGAGAAAGGGTCGCCCCCACAAGACCTGCCGCTTCGGCTTCCCTCTGGGTGAAGTCCCGGGTGGATTTACCCGAAACATGGTCCATGAACCATTCGGGGTGGGCATGCCACACATGGGATGAATCGGAGGGTTCACGGGGGGACGACCACACCAGGAACGCGTTCACCCACGCGTGAACCTCCATTCCACGGGGCTTGGCCCTGGCTATCAGATAGGCCAGGGGGTCGTCGTACCCGGAATACGGCGCCCGGGGAAGAATATCCGACCGGTAGTAGGCTTCGGCCCGGCCCACCACCTGAACGATGAGGCCGTTGGCGCCCGCCGCCTCCGCCCTGAGAATCAGCCTGTCCAGCGAATCAGGGTGGGCAAGGGCGTCTCTGGAAACCCAGAAGTACCTGCAGTTTCCCTCACCAAGGGCAATGCCGGTGACAATCACGAGGCTGAAAATGCAGAAGAGTTTTCCCATAGTGGTGTAAGATACTTTCGGAACCGCTGTTTTCAAAACGACAGGGTCATCCCCCGAGGATACTCGGAAACTCCTCTTTTCTCGGGCGGTCAAACAGGATTTCGATGACTTCCTCGAAGCTGATCTCTCCCCTGATCATCCGGGCTACCGCCTCGGTTATTGGAAGCTCAACCCCGAGCCGTTCCGCAAGCAGAAGAAGAGCTTCGCTGGTGGCCACCCCCTCCGCCAGGCCTGAGGCGGAATGACCCAGGGCAAAGGCCTCACCCCATCCCCGATTGCGGCTCCACGGGGAAAAAAGCGTGGCCTCGTAATCCCCGAGGTGGCTGAGGCCGTATGCGCTGCGCCAGTCGCCCCCCGAAGCGGATATCAGTCTGGCTACTTCCTGGGGTCCCCTGGCCATCAGGGCGCCCTTGAGGCCCGTCATACCCTTTCCGTCCAGCATTCCAGCGGCGATTCCTATCACATTCTTGGCGGCGGCGCCGATTTCGCAGCCGACAAGGTCACGGCTGTGGTACATTCTCACCAGAGCGGAGCACGCCGCGGTGGAAACCCGCAGGGCAGCCGATTCATCCTCGGATGCCACGATCATGCAGCCGGGAACCCCCTTCACGAACTCCTGCGGATGCCCGGGTCCCACCCAGGCACAAACGGACCCGGGGGCCACTCCCTCCTCGGATACTGCTTGTGAAAGCCGTTTGCCGGTTCCCAGTTCAAGGCCCTTCATGCACAGCACAAGATCAGCTCCGGACAGGTCATACCCGGCCAGAACCCGGGCCAGAACCCGAAAACTCTGTGCCGGGCAGGCAACCAGCACCAGCTCGGAGCCCCGAAGCGCGTCATCGATGGATGTGGTAAGGGAAACCTGTCCGGGAAGGGAGAGGTAGTCGTTTCCTCGGGTTTTCTGAAGAATGGAGAAAGCGGCACTGTCCGCGGGCTCCCAGCCTGTAACCTCGTGCCCAAGCCTGGACCCGTACCAGAGGTGAAAACTCCCCCATCTTCCGCATCCCAGAACCGCAAGTTTCAAGGTTTTCCTACCATCTCAGAAAATGCACATCCTTCCAATCCCACACACGGCCCGGGGAGCTGTCCACGCAGGCCGGAACCCGGTTCCATTCCAGCACCCGGGGGTCGCAGGAGCCCCGGAAGTGAATGAAGAAACTCACTGAAGAGAGAACAATGAGCGACACCACGATGACACCCCTGCGGATGCCCCCGGCGCACCTGACCTCCGCCGCGGCGGGAACAATGAAGTATACTAGGAAAGGAACCATGTCCGTGAAGAGCCTGGGGCCGATGCTGTGCCCTCCCCACCAGTGGGGAATTGCCGAGATGGCAATCCAGTGTGTGAAAATGGAGGCTGCCAGCGCCGCTTCAAGAAGCCCGAATCTTTTCCTGCGAATCAGCAGCCATCCCCCGTAGAATGCCATCAACAGAATCGGAGAGTTCACAAACAACCCCCGGTTAGGGCTGAACAGGCTGGCCGCCAGAGCCTCGGGGAAAAAGGCGCCGAAGCTCATTCTCATGGGGTGGTAGTAGGGGGGAAGGAAAGACCCGAAAGCCCCGAGATTGTGCGCCATGAACAGGATGGGGATCGGAAGTGAGAACAGAATCCCCCGCAGGGAACTTCGGGGGTACTTGAGCAGCGCGGCCGCCCCCAGGAACACCCCGGGCAGCAGACCGGTCGGCCTGACAATCCATACCATTGCAAGAACCGGAAACAGGTATCTGACCGCCGCCTCCCTCTTCTCCGCGAGAAGAAGCAGATGCACCGATACCGAAAGTAGAAGGACAACAGGACCATGCTGCCAGAGCGCCCTGCTGGCGGTGGACCAGGCGGAAGTGCAGAATCCGAACACAAACGCGGCGAACAGTGCCTCTTCAACAGCGCCTGCGAACCGCCTGGCGAAAAGGAAAACAAACACCGCGGCAACAGCCACGAAGAAAGAAGCGATGAGCCGCTCCATGCCTTCCGCCGGGTTTCGCCGCAGGTACTCCTCGAGGGAAACACCCTTGAAAAGGTTCATGTACGCGTTTATTCCAAAAACCAGCGGCAGCGACATCAGGGGGGTCCCGACGGGAAAATGGTTGTACAGGCCGCCATCCACTCCGACCAGCGGGACATAACCGTCTTCATGCATCCGTTCACTGTACTCGCTGATGTCCGGGTCGCCATGACTGAGAATGCTTGCCGC
>CAZUXA010000015.1:0-60048 GCA_964624405.1 uncultured bacterium
CAACGAACGACAGGGGTAGCTCAACTCCGGTAGAGGTCCTGACAGGATAAAGGGAGACCTCAATATCTACGGGATAGACCACAAGGTCGCAGGAGTTGGGGAAACGCACCCGGTTGCCGATATCCAGCGCAGGGTCACCAAGGAGGTTGAACTGGCCGATGCAATTCGAGTTAAAACTGCTCCATCGCCTCAGGCGGGCGGACGCCACGGCATCCCCAAGCCTGCTGAAGCCATAGGCATAGACCGCCTCGAGAATGCCTTCCCCGTACTTTTGATTACCGCCTACCGAAGACGGGAGCGACCCGGCAAACACGCCGGCCACGGGAACACCGGTGTGCTTCAGCAGCCTTTCAGCCAGGCAGTCGGTGCCGAAGTCATAGGCTGCAACCGGAGGGTGCAAGGGAGTGCCGCAACCACCACACCCTGAAAACATGCAGAGTTCAGGGTATTCCTCGCGCCCCCCGTGTCTCTCCCCCGTATGGTTGAAGGTCCCCGATGAACAGGAGAGAAGGAGCAGAAAGGGAGGAGAGTGATTCGGTGCGGCCTCCATATCCTCAATAATCCGAATGTTGTTGAATGTGCTGTCCAGAGAGCCTTTGGTGTGCGGATCATGAGGGATGTGAGGGGTGTGCCACTCAAGACCGGCGCTGAGCATGTGCACATCGCCATGGTTGCTGTAGAAGGCGATGCTGGCACCCTTTCCGAACTCCTCCAGACACAGGGAGACCCACTCCGCGCTGGAGAGAAGACTGCCGTCCCCTTCGGTGAAGTCCCTGCCGTCTCCGCAGTAGTGGGTTACGTAGTCGTAGCCCAGCCATTGGGAGAACTCCGCGGTCCAGAGACGGTCCGGCTTCCAACTGTGGTAGGTCTGTGCAAATGTATCCTGTAGATCATCACCTGTGCCTGCCAACCGCAGAATCCTCCGGCTGTAGTCGGGAATGGAAACCTGCTGAACGGGACTCTCCAGGGCAATGAGGTTCTGAATGAGCACGCTGAGGGTGTCCTCTTCACTGCAGTTCTTCACGGAAAGCCTTCCCACCATCATGTTGGGGAAGGCGTTGTTGACGGAACGGTTCTCGCCGAAACAGGCGTACCACTCGTCATTGCCGATTCTGTCGAAGTCGGGGGTGGGTTGACCGGGTACGCGGTCATACTCGTGGGTCGGCAGGAACCAGGGTTCGTTCCCGAAAGAAGAACCTTCATGATCGCCGATCAACAGCAGATAGGCGGGCTTGTGGGTTGTGGACTGCTCCCAGTTCTCCCACATGTGCTCGGTGAAGTTCCTCAGGATGTGGTCGGTGAGAACGGGGGAAACTCCGCCGAAACAAGAGTAAATGGAGTCCGTGGTCACCAGGGCCACGTCGAAATGGTTGAGAGCCACCCGGTGCTCCGCAAGGTCCTCAATGGCGTCACTGCACTGCTCGTACAGCCCGGAAGCACAGATGATTAGATAGTCGGGCATGCGGGGGGGACCATCCCAGGGGTCCACCTCGCCGAAGTATGCGGGAAGGGGATGAAGGTTTACTTCCACATCGCGGTATCCCACGATGCTGGAACCCCGGAGCATCCCCTGGAAAGGACCCAGTCCCACATCGCTCCAGGAGGCATCTGTGCTGTCGAAGGAAACAGATACGCTCAATGCGGTCACCGTGCTCAAAGTGCTGTCGGAAGCCCTGTACACCGCGGGATGGAACTGCACCTGCAGTAGGCGCTGGTCATGGATGCGGGTCTCTCCCTGGATACGGACCCGTTCCCCGGGGTAGAACTCCCAGGACGCATAGGCCGTGGAATCCTGCACGAAGGAATCCGCCACCGCAGGGGTGCGCTCATAGGAGATGAAACGGGCCGGTGCGGGGAACACCGGCAGAACCTTCCATTCCCGTTCCCCGTACAAGGCGAACTCAAATGTCGGGACGACACTGTCGGGGATGGCCACAAGAAATGTGATAACAGGCAACTCCGGAAAACCCGCGCTGTCAGCGAGGAAGTAGTCGAGAAACCGGATGAAATGCAAGCCGTTGTGTTCAACGGTCTCCCAGGAGAGGGGTGTCTGTGCGATAAAGGCGACTCGGGAATCGGTTGCGGAGGTGGTTCGGATTGGAAAGGGTTGTGAAAACAACAAGAGGATGAGCACAGGCAACATCAAACACCTCAATCCCGTTTGATGCATAAACTATCAAAGAAATAGTAGTTCACACCGGAAAGGTTGTCAAGGAGGAAGAACGAGAACGCAAAGTTCGTTGGGTCAACCGGTCGCTACTCCGAATCCGGCTCTCGGGGGGAGGGGAAGCCTCCACCAGCCGGGTGGCGCTGGTGAGGTAGTCGGGTAGCATCGAGTGAAGGGCCGCTGTGAAAATGGCGGTCTTTTCTTCATCGAATATTCAAGTGCAAACATACCAGCATGATGCGTCTTGTCTGCGCGTATACAACCGTACGGTTGCATATCCCGGCACCCTTATATACGAACCCGTTTCCCATTGAAAGCCATGAGTTTTTCTGATCTCGCCTGATCCCGACGGAGCATTACTTTTATCCCGAAAAGTTGGCAAATGAAGGTTTGATCATCCAGCCGAGAGGGTGCACCAATGCCCCGGAATCAACTCCGACGAGAGTTTGCCAGGATCATGAAAATGGGCTGCTCGTCAGAAATGATTGTCAAACAAGAATATGGAACGCCCGTAGAGGGCAACTGCAACCGAAAGTTTGCTGGGAGACACGCTCGAAAATGCTTGGCGCCTCGTGAAGGACTCGAACCTCCGACCTAGTGGTTAACAGCCACCCGCTCTACCAACTGAGCTAACGAGGCGCCGAAGCGTCGGTAATATCGTAACTATCCTTTTTGTGTCAATGCGGAAGGGGCCTCCATTTATGGGAGGCCCCTGTGGGTTTTGACTAGAGCTTGATGAGGTTCAGGGTTTGGACAGCTCCGGTTTCGTTTTTGATGAGAGCGAGGTATGCGCCGGAGGGGGCAGGGGTTCCGTTAATGAGACCGTCCCACATCCAGGGGCCGGTGGTTGTTCCGGAAACCACGAGTCTGCCGTAGATGTCAAGGATTTCCACGCTGGCACTCTCGATGCCTTCGATGTGCAGGGTAACAGCTCCTATGAAGGGGTTGGAACCTGCCCGTACGGAGAAATCCGAGAGTTCGAGAGAGGATTCATCGGAGATACTGAGCTCGAGGTCGACCTTGTAGAGCTTGTTGTTTACCGGGTCAGCCACCCAGAGGTAGCCCTCGGGGTCCATGGTGATTCCCGTGGCGTAGGGTACAAGGTCCGAAGTGATGAAGTCAACGATCTGGCTGCTGGGGTTGTAGAGCCTGAGAGGAGCTGCGGAGTTGGCTGCGGCCACCCAGAGGTTGTTGTTGGGGTCCATGGTAATGTCTTTTGTATTGGAGTATCCCGTATAGGTTCTGTTGAAAACACGGTTGTTGATCCAGGGCATGTCGTACCTGTAGCAGGCGTTCTGGTTTACTGAGGACAGGAAAACATGGTTGCCGCGAGATGAAAGTCCCGTCACCGACGAGACAGGGTTGCCTCAACCACCGCACATGGAAGCTTTGTATACGAAGCTTCCAGCTGTGGTGTACTGGTAGACATAGCCGTTCGAGCCAAGCCAGCCGCCGCAAAGGATCGTGTTGGTGGCTGCGTTGTAGGCAAGCCCGGTGGGGTTCATGGATTCGGTGTAGTCAAAGTAGAAGGTGCTTATCACGGCTCCGTTGGTGGGGTTGACCTGGTGAACAAACCTGGTGTTGGCAGACAACACCCAAAGGTTGTCGTTGCCCCAGGTAAGGCCGCTGATGCCCGTGTCCGGGGCATCAAGAGTGAGAGCGATGGAATGGGCGGACAGAGATGCCGCCAAAACCATCAGACAAAGTAAAACTCGTTTCATGATACCTCCCTTGAAAAGCTTCCAAGCCTTAAACATCTACCTACACCAAAAACATGCGGTCATCTCAAATCTATGTCAACAGTATACATTACCGGCCAGTTCTTGCCGGTGATGATGAAGACATCCCTCTCCCGGTCGTAGGCTATCCCGTTCATACCTCCCCCTCCCGGCGGAGCAAGCCGGGAGAAATCCAGAACACTCAGAACGGTTCCTGTGGCGGGGTCGATGGTGAGAATCCTGTTGGAAAGCCATTGGTTCGCCCAGATGAGGTCTCTTGCGTACTCCAGTTCATTGATGTTTCTCTGGGACACTCCGCCCAGGGTAACCGTGACACTGTCGGTTACCTCCATGGTTTTCGGGTCGTGAAAACGCAGGGTTGCCGAACCGTCGCTTCGAATTACTCTGCTGCCGTCGTAACACAGTCCCCAACCTTCGCCCTGGAGGGGAAGGGTTTCAATGATCTCCAGAGTAGTGGGATTCACAACGAGAACCAGACCCTCCCGCCAGGTGAGAACCAGCATCCTTGAAGGGGATACCAGAGTGAGGCCCTCGGCGAAAAGGCTGTCCGGAAGCCTTCTCAGCATGAGGACCTCGCCGGTGGCGGGATTCACCCGTCTCAGGCTGGATTGGCCGTAAAGGCCCGTGCTTTCATAAAGCACACCGTTGTGCAGCTCGAGCCCCTGGGTGTAGGCTCCCGGATCATGGCCGATTATCTCCCCCAGATTCCATACCGCTGCGAATAGAAGCAGAAGCAGCGGCATTTAGCCTCTGCCGCTTCCGGGGCTGCCCCCCCGGGACGGTTCTCCCCGGGGTTGGGGAGGTTCCGGCTGTTCCTGGTGGCTTTCGGCGTTGCGGAACCTTTGCATGAATCTCTCGGTTCTCCGGGCAATGTCAGCGGCGGAAGGCTCCGAAAGACCACTGGTGGCGATAACTGATCTTATCCAGGCGGCTCTGTCCGCCGGAGATGGGTGGGTTTTCCAGAAGCCCTGGGTTCCGCTTCCCGTTGCCATCCTGTCCAGCACCAGGGCCAGGGCCATGGGGCTGTAGCCGGCGTCGGCCAGAATGTGAACGGCAAGGCTGTCCGCGGACCTCTCCGCGTTTCTGCCATAACCGGTGGTGATGATGGTTTCGGTGATCTCCGACACTATGTCCCCATAGCTCTCAACCATTTCCCGGGTCTCCCGGCTGCCAAGGTGACGGGCGGTTTCAGTGCCGAGAGTGGTCCACGCCGCGGTCATCTTGGCGCTGCTTACCGCGCCCACTCCGTGGGCGAGAACCACATGGGCAATCTCGTGGGCAAGTATTGCCGCAAGCTGGTCTTCATTCTCCGCCAGGTCGGAGAGGCCCCGGGTGATGAAGATGAGCCCGCCGGGGCAGGCCATTGCGTTTACCTCCGGGGAGTTCAGCATTACGAAGCGGTAGCCTCCGTATGTGAACGGCCGGGGAGAGTACCCGGCAAGAGCGGTACCGAGAAGGTTCAGATAGGCGGTTCTTCCGGGGTTCCAGTCGGCTTCGTGGCCGGTGAGCATGAATGCCGCCACGGATCTTCCGAGGTAGTACTCCTCGGTTTCAGTCAGAACCCGGTTCGCGTCCTGAAACGCCTGGACAACGCTGACGGCGCTGGCGACTTCGTCACTTTCGATTATGTCCGTAATGCCTGACGGTATGCTTACAGGCCAGGCAAGCAGCGAGCATAGCAGTATGATCATCGGGGTCTCCCTTCAGCCTGGGGCTCATCATCGATCAGGCCGCCTTCAGCAAGAAAAGCGCCCACATCCTCCGGAGATGTTCTGATTTCCTCCATGCGGTCCACCAGGTCGAAACGGAGATCCTTCCCCTGGGCATAGGATGCTTCCACATCCGCGTTGAAACCCCGACCGGCGAGCATTATCATGTCCGGGTCCTGCTCACCCCCGGCGCTACCCCTGCTGAGAACCGCTCCGGTGAGGGAGGTGGAGTGAAGCCAACCCTGAACGCCACCGGGGATTTGAACCTTGTACCAGGCTCCCTGGGAATCAACAACATTGACTTCGGTGCCGAACGCCACTTCGGTTATTGGCTGGGCATAGTGCACCGGCCTAGGAAACAGGTGCTGGTCACGGATTTTCACCGTAGCCATGCCACCCACCTGAATATCGTCGGCGGTGGAAAAGAGCACCACCGACAGCAGCAAAAGAACAGCCGTCTTCATTCCGCCTCCCCATGCTATTTTGAGAAGAGTTTCCATACTCCATTCCAGTCCGCTGGTGTGCCATTTCTGAGTAATTCGCTACAGCGCAACTCCATGACTCTTGCCGCCGCGTCATCGACGCCTTTGAACATCTCCATGGCTTCCTTGAAAAGACCTTTCCTGTATGAAGTGAGGGCATTCATATACTCATCGTTCCATGAGGGCAACTTCGGCACCGGCGTGAAAAGCGTTACCGGCTTCGTCTGCCCCACCACATTCACCGTGTCTCTCTCCAGAAACAGGATTGCCGGGGCTGCATCCCTTGTGGCCCCGGAGACCAGAAGCGTGGTTCCATAGACCTTGTTCACCCCTTCGAGACGGCTGGCAAGGTTGACGCTGTCTCCCATTATGGTGTAGTCGAACCTCTTTTCACTGCCCATGTTTCCCACCACCATCTGTCCGGTTGCCATGCCTATCCGGGTTTTCAGAACGGGAAAGCCATCCCCGGACAGTCTGCTGTTAAGTTCTTCGTGCATGGCCAGGCATTCCATGGCGGCGCGGCAGGCTCTTTCCGCGTGGTCATCCTGCGGGATGGGGGCGCCCCAGAAGGCCACGATCGCGTCGCCCTCGAACTTGTCCACGGTGCCGCCCCATTTCAGGATGATATCGGTCATGGCGGTGAGGTAGTGGTTGAGCAGGGCGACCAGTCTTTCCGGCTCAAGCTTCTCGCTGATACCTGTGAAGCCCTCCACATCGCTGAAGAAGGCGGTCATCACTCTTCTTTCTCCACCCAGGGTGAGAACCGATGGATCCTTCACCACCTGAGCCACAACCTCGGGGGAGAGGTACTGACTGAAAGCGGTTCTGAGAAACTTCTTTTGCCGGTTTGCCCGGAAATTGGCTTCCACGGCTCCCGAGAGAAGTGAGACGATTCCAGCGGAGAGGGGTGCGGCAACGCCGATCCACAAGCCTTCACGGAAGAACAGGAGCGAAGCGCCCGTGTAGCCCAGGAGAAGAAAGACCCCGGCGGCGATGGAGCCGCCGATTGAGGGAATCGCGATCATCGCCACGCTGATGGCCATGGCCAGAAGAATGATGAGGGCGATTGAGGCTGCAGTGCCGTGCACCTGTATTCCGTTTCCTGTCATAAGGTTGTCGTAGATGGTGGCGTGAACCTCCACTCCGGGATAGTGGGCGCTGAAGGGGGTGGGTTTCAGGTCGTACAGGTCGACGGCGGTGTAGCCCACCAGGACAACGGCGTCGGTGAAAATGGATTCCCCGTCTTGCTCCTCGAACATCATTGCGAATACCTGATCAGCGCTGATGGTTGTGTATGTGCCCCTGGGGCCCATGAACCGGGGTACGAAAACGCCGTCGGGAGAGACCGGAACGCTGTTGCCTCCCAGATGCAGCCTTCCATCGCTTATCAGCAGGGTGTCTCTGCCGGACGCGATCCACGCAAGAGCAAGCCCTGGGGAGGGGACAGAGCCCCGGGGTGTCTGAAACAGCAGGGGAGCCCGGCGCACTACGCCGTCGGGGTCAGCCTGAACCATGGGAAAGGCGAGGACTGAAGCGCCCCGGGCAATGGGTTCGACGGGCGTTCTCGCGGAGTGGAACAGCCTTTCCGGCCGGGATTGATTACGAAAGGGGATGATTGCCCTCTCCGGAACAGGAGCCGCGGACGAATCAAGGAAAAGGGATGCGATGAAAACTGTTGGAAGCCTGGAAGCGGCGGCCCCCAGAAGATCGTCTTCAAAATCGTCGTAACTGGAAGATGTTTCAAAGGTGATGTCGAAAAACAGGGCTTTGGCGCCCTGGTCCGCCAGGAAGCCCGCGAGATCCGCCCACATAGCCCTGGGCCAGGGCCAGCCAAGCCAGTCCATGGATTCCAGGGAGGATTCATCCAGGGCGATGATTATCACCTTTGGGTCGGCGTTTTCCGGCTGAGCGGTCAGACGGCACCTGAAATCATAGGTGACCGCTTCGAGACTGCGCATCATGCCCGATCCGCCAAGCAGGGAAAAGAGAAGGGCCACCGCAATCCCGATGCCCACAGCCCTGAGCTTGAGCGCCTTTTCAGAGGAGCCCCCGGACAATGACATAACGCCTCCTTCGCGGTGGTAATCTACACACAGGGCTTTTTTCGGCAAAGACGAGGGGCGCAATCACGCCCTGCTGTTATAATAGAACCAAACATTCAGGAGGATACCATGGCGGACAGGCTGCCCACTCTTGCTGTAGTGGGCCGTGTAAATGTTGGCAAATCTTCGCTCTTCAACAAGATATGCGGTGGAAGAGGGGCGATTGTCGATAACGCTCCCGGTGTGACGCGGGACCGCAAGTTTGCCGTGGCTCAGTGGGGCGGCAGGAGTTTTGTTCTGGTGGACACCGGGGGGCTTTCCCCAGGCAAGGATGATCCTTTTCAGGAAGCCATCCGAAGACAGGTCGCCTTTGCGGTCGATGAGGCGGATGCGGTGGTTTTTCTCGTGGATGCCGCCACGGGGATTCACCCCCACGATCAGGAAGCCGCGATGCTCATTCGGAAAAGCGGGCTTCCGGTGATTCTCGCGGTGAACAAGGTTGATACCGCGGCCCGTCTCGATCTGGTGCACGAGTTCAACGCTCTGGGCCTGGGAAAGCCATGGCCGGTGAGCGCCGCCCATGGCCTTGGCGTCGCGGATCTGCTGGATCACGTGCTTCCCTTTTTGCCCGAGATGGAGATTCCGGAGTTCGTCGGTGTATCCATTGCCATCATAGGCAGGCCCAATGTAGGAAAAAGCTCGCTTGTGAACAGGTTGTGCGACGCGGAAAGAGCCATCGTCAACCCTGAACCGGGAACCACCCGGGATTCCACAGACACTATTGTGAAATGGAAAGAAACCAGCTTCAGATTGATCGACACCGCGGGGCTTCGGCGCAAATGCCGAAAAATGGAGGATGTTGAGTTCTACAGCACCCTGAGGGCCTGGAGAAGCGCGGAGGGCGCCGATGTATGCGTTGTGGTTCTCGACGGAGCCGAATACCCCGCAGGGCAGGACGCCCGGATTCTGAACCGGGTATGGGAGATGGGCAAGGGAGTTCTGATCTGCGTCAACAAGGTGGATCTAAACATTGACCGCAAGTTATGGATTGAAAGTGTTATCCAGAGGTTTCCCCCGGCAGCGGAGATTCCGGTGATGTTCGTGAGCGCCCTGACCGGAACAGGTGTTGGAAGGATTCTTCCGGAGGTGAACATCATCGCTGAAAGAAGGGCGATGAAACTGTCAACCAGCAAGGTGAACCAGCTTCTTCTCAAAGTGGTCAGAGAGGTTCCTCCACCCTCGCCGGGAGGCAAGCAGCTCAAGTTCTTCTATGCTACCCAGGTAAGGCAGGCACCCCCGTCCTTCCTTCTGTTCGTGACCCGTCCCGACCTTGTCCCTGAGAATTACCGCCGTTACCTGGAAAACTCTTTCAGAAGGGAACTGAAGCTCAAGGGTGTTCCCATGAACCTGGTTCTTAGAAAGAGAGATCATTGATCGCTTTTATTGCCCCGGTCCTTGGCTTTTTATGCGGTTCCATACCTTTTTCCTGGTTTCTGGGAAAAATCCTCGGGGTAGACCTTCGTCATGAGGGCTCGGGAAATCCGGGAGCAACCAACCTTATGCGGAGCCGGGGAACCGTCCCGGGGGTTCTGGGGCTGGTTCTCGACGCAGCCAAGGGAGCTGTTCCGGTGTATCTCGCCGGGGCCTGGGAAGTGTGGTGGCTTTCGGCAGCTGTGGCCCTCGCGGCGATTCTCGGCCATGTGTTCATGCCCTGGTTCGGCTTTCGTGGCGGAAAGGGCGTTGCGACAGCGCTGGGGGCTCTTCTGCTGCTTTCTCCACTGCCTCTGCTATCCGCGCTGGGAGTGTTCGCGGTTACCGTGGCCATATTCAGAATGATCAGCCTTGGAAGCGTTCTCGGTGTTGCGTCACTTGTTCCGTTCGGGCTTCTCTTTCGGGCGGATTCCTCCGTGATCGCTGTTTTCGCGCTGGTGACGCTGGTGGTTGTTTTCGGCCACAGGGGCAATCTGGGCAGAATCTTCAGGGGCACTGAAAGGCGTCTGGGCTCAAGGTGACTGACCTGCCTCTTCTCATGAAGAGCCTGGTGGACAAGGATCTCAGAGTCCGCTACAAGCGTAGTGTGCTTGGTTTTCTGTGGTTTCTTCTGAAGCCCGTGTTCAGCATGGTGGTGTACACAGTGGTGTTCACCCGAATCATCAGATTCGGCGGCGCTATTGAGAATTTCAGCCTTTTTCTTCTTACCGGGCTTCTTCCCTGGAACTTCTTCAGTTCATCCCTGGCCGCATCCACGAGAACTCTTCTGGATAATCACCGGCTCATCCGCAGCGTCTACTTCCCCAGGGCGGCGCTTCCGGTGGCGGCTGTGATCGCCAACGGGGTTCACATGCTGCTGGCCCTGGGTGTGCTTCAGCTTCTTCTGTGGCTGTGGGGGCATGCTCCGTCGCTTCCCCTCATAGCCGCGCTGCCGGCGGTTCTCATGCTCTGCTGCCTCACATCGGGGCTGGCACTGGCCCTGAGTGTATGGAATGTTTACTACAGGGATGTTTCGCAGTTTCTCGAAGTGGTTCTGCTGGCCTGGTTCTACGCCAGCCCTGTCATCTATCCCCTCGGCATGGGAATGCTTCCACCGAGGGTGGAGCACATAATCCGTTTCAACCCCCTCTCCGGAATCCTGGAGATACTTCACAGCGCCATGTACAGCGGAACCTGGCCCGAGGCGTGGTGCTGGATAAGTGGGTTTTTCTGGAGCGCGGGATTTCTTTTGATGGGCGTTCTGGTGTTCCGGCGGTACGAGCCGTCGGTGGTCAAGGAACTCTGAGATGGCAGCCCTGCCCGGAGCCGTTGGTTTTCGCGATGTAAGGCTGGATTACCGGCTTTACAGGGATAGAAGCGTAACCCTGATGCAGGCCGTGATGAACCTGTTCGGCCGGGGCACCACACGGAGCTGGTTTACGGCCCTGAATGGGGTTTCATTCTCCATTTCTCCGGGAGAGGCGGTGGCTCTCATCGGCGCCAACGGAGCGGGAAAGTCCACATGTCTCAAACTGCTTGCGGGGATCTACAGCCCCACTTCGGGCAATGTTTCCACTTCTGGCAGAATCGCCAGCCTTCTTGATCTCGGCGTGGGTTTTCATCCGGAGCTGACAGGTTCGGAGAATGTCATGCTCAATGGGGCCCTGCTGGGCCTTTCCCAGGGAGAGATGAAGGCCCTGATGCCCGAAATCGCAAGGTTCGCAATGCTGGAGCGATTCATGGACACTCCGGTCAAAACCTACAGTTCCGGCATGTTCATGCGGCTGGGTTTCGCCCTTGCCACCAGCGTTGACCCCGACATTCTTCTGATTGATGAAGTTCTTGCCGTGGGGGATGCGGCGTTTCAGGAGAGATGCTACGACAGAATCAGGGGCTTCAAACGGAGGGGAAAGACCATCGTCTTCGTGAGCCACGATCCCGATGCGGTGAAGAGCTTGTGCGAAAGGGCGGTCTGGCTTGATTCCGGCGCCGTGAGAATGGACGGGGAGTCGGATGCTGTTCTGGGAGAGTACCTTTTGTCCGCGGGGGGAAACAGGAGGGTGGAGAGGGTTTCGGTTTCGCCCCGGGAATGGGGAAACCGGGAAGTGTTCTTCGAACGGGTATCCATCACAGGTGAAGGCGGTGTTGAAACCGCTGTGTTCCGCCCGGGAACGCCCCTGACGGTCAGGGCTGAGATATCAGGGGGCAAGGACAGGCCCGTGGAGAATGTGATACTCGGATACAGCGTTCACCGCCCTGACGGCGAGGTTGTGCTTGCGGGCAACAATCTCGAGGCGGGTTTTCCGCTGCTCACCGTTGCCGGAAGAGTGTCGGCGGCCATTACCCTCCGCCTTACCACCCTCGAGCCCGGGAACTACATTCTTGGCGTCTCTCTCACCGGAAACGAAACGGATTACCACTGGCAGGATTACTGCTATCCCCTGGCGCTTCTGGGGGAGCGGATGAGCCCGCCGCTGAGGCTGGAGAAGGTTGAGTTCGACTGTGAATGCCGATGAGATGAGGGGATACCGGGAAAGCGCCGCCAGAATGATCAAGGTGCTGGGGATGTACGGGATTTCTGACCGGGTTGTGCTTGACGCGGTATCCCGGGTTCCAAGGCACCTGTTCATCCCGGAGGAACACCGTTTCCAAGCCGACCCCTATGGCGATCATCCCTGCCCGATCGGGCACGGCCAGACCATCTCCCAGCCTTTCATCGTGGCATACATGACCTCCATGCTCGGGGTGAAACCCGGACTTCGGGTGCTGGAGGTGGGTACCGGCTGCGGCTATCAGACCGCGGTTCTTCTTGAGCTGGAGGCCAGGGTATATAGCATCGAGCTTGTTCCGGACCTTTCCGAGCACTCCGTTGGAACCCTCAGTGCCCTGGGGTACAGCGGTTTTCGCGCCGCTGTCGGCGACGGGTTCAAGGGCTGGCCCTCCGAGCAGCCCTTTGACAGGATCATTGTGTCCTGCGCTCCGGTGAACATACCGGAGACGTTGGTGGAACAACTGGCGGACCCGGGCGTAATGGTTCTGCCGGTGGGGCCTTCCCACAACCAGAGGCTGGTTCGTGTGAAGAAGGAGGAGGGAAGGGTGACTGTCGTCGAGGATATTCCGGTCCGTTTTGTTCCCATGATTTCCGGAGGAAGGTTATCCGACCCCTCATGACCAGGGGAAGCCTCTCCTTCGGAAAGTGGTATTCGGAGATCGCCGCGAATCCCGTCGGGGTGACATTGCTCCTGGCAGTGGCGGTTCTGGTTCCAAGAATCTCATGGTTCACTATTCTGGGCGGACGGCTCCCGCTTCCCGTTCAGGATCAGGCTCTCTATGTTCGTTCCGCGGTGGCGGTATCCCAGGGCAGGGGTCTCAGTTTCTCAAGGGAGATGGCCCTTGCCAGACGGGGTAGAGCCTCCAATTCCCCCCTGGCGGACGAATGGGTGCTGAACCCCGATTACGCCTTTGGACTTGCCCCGGTCGACCAACCCACGGCGGTGATGGAACCCGGATACTCTTTACTGCTTGGTCTGGTCTTTCGGGTTTTCGGCCCTGTTGCAGGAGGCGTCTGGGTTCTGAACCTGGCGTTCAGCCTGATCGGCGCCTTCGCGATGCTGCGTCTCATGGAGAAGTTCGGGGAGAAGGAAGCACTTTCCGCCGCTTTGCTGTGGGCATTGTATCCTCCCCTAGTGTTCTATTCCGCCCATGCCATGACGGAAACCGCCCATGCGGCCATGCTTGTTGTCTGCACCGCTCTGCTCTTTCACAACAGGTCCAGTGTTCGGGGGGCGTTCGCGGCAGGGTTGTGCATCGGCGCTTTTTTCCTGATTCGCGCAACGGGAGTGATTCTGCTTCCCCTGGCGATTCTTTATGTGGGGATTCGAAAATGGAGGCTCTGGTTGGCGCTTTCCCTCGGTTTTGCCCTTGCGGTTTCGCCATGGGTGATAAGAAACAGCATTTCGGTCGGTTCGCCGGTACTGATGCCCACCAAGGGATCGCTGAATCTGTGGATGAGGAACCATCCGGGCGCGCTGGCGGAGGAGGGGATAATCGTACCGGCGTCGATTCCCGTTAACAGTCCCGAGCTTCTCGCATATCCCTCCTACGAAGAGTACCCAGGGGAAGTGGAGAGAAGCAGGGAGCTTGGCAGGTCGGCAATGGAGTTCATGAAGGCGAATCCCAGGCTGATGTTGTGGCTCTCGGCCCAGAGGGCCCTGCATTTCCTCTCACCCGGCGGCAGCACCCTGGGAAGAAGGGCCTTCTGGGCGGGACTTGCCCTTATGGTTCCCCTGATGGTTCTTGGCGGGGCGGGGCTGGCCCGGGAGTTTCGAAAACCGGAAACCAGATTTCTCGTGGCGGTGTTCGCCGCATACCTCCTGATGCATACCGTTGCTCATGGTGGAACCCGATACAGAATTCCGTCGGACATGGTTTTCATGGCAGGAGCGGCAATGCTTCTCCATCGCAGAAGGAAGCAATCCTGAAAAAGGTTCTTTTCGTCTTTCCCGAAACCCGTTATCCCTCGGGACAGCCCCCCCTGGGTCTGGGCATGCTTTCCGCGGTGGCCAGAAGCAGGGGCGTCGAGCCGTTCATGTGTGACATGTCTTACCAGAAGGCACCATTCAGATGCCTCGAGGAAAGCCTCGGGAGTTTAAAGCCTGACCTGGTGGGGATCAGCATGCTGACCCCCCAGCTGTCCGCCGGAACAAGAACCGCTGAAATCGTCCGAAAGGTCACGCCCGGCGCTCTTCTCGTCGCCGGAGGCCCGCACCCCACAGTAATGCCGGAAGACACCATGGAAAGGCTCGGGGTTGACCTGATCCTGAGAGGCGAGGCTGAGATTTCCTTCGGCATGCTTCTGGACGGTGCAGGATTCGACCGGATTCCCGGGGCGGTTTTCAGGAGTGACGGCCGGCTCGTCTTCGCGGAAGGCCCGATACCCGCACCGGATCTGGATTCCCTTCCCCTGCCGGATCGCAGTATTTTCGACATGGAAACCTACATAAGGCACTGGTACTCCATGGACCGGGTGGATACCCGGCTTCGGGGCACCACCATCATGGCAACCAGGGGCTGTCCCTACCGCTGCACCTATTGTCAGCCCACGCTTTCCATGCTGTTCGGAAAGAAACTGAGGAAGAGATCACCGGAAGGAATAATCGAAGAACTGCTCCAACTCGTGAATGATTACGGCATAGACGCCTTCATGTTCGAGGATTCCACCTTCGTCGCGGATCATGACTGGGTAAACGGGATTTGCCGCAAACTCATAGACAGTTCGTTGAATCTCTCGTGGTGCTGCAATGTCCGGGCCGACCTGTTGACCGGTGATCTGCTTGACCACATGGTGAAAGCCGGTCTCAGAAAGGTGAACATGGGAGTGGAAACCTCTTCTCAGCGGGTTCTTGACGAGATCTACCAGAAGGGAACAACCGTCGAAGGGGTCAGGAGAGCGCTTCGGCTGTGCAAGGAAAGAGGGGTTTTCGTGCAGGGGTACTTCATGCTTGGAACCCCGGGCGAGACACTTGAGGAGATGAAGGATACCATCCGCTTCGCTTCCTCGGAGCCCTTTGATGACGCCCTTTTCGACATCACCACCCCGTTTCCCCAGACCACTCTGTGGGAGAGAACCAGACACCTGATCAGGGATGATTATACAGACTTCGACTGTTTTCACAATTGTGTTTACAATCTCGAGGGAATATCGTCAAAAACCATAGAAAAAATAAAGAGAAGGGCGTTTTACAAATTTTATCTTCATCCCGCCAGGATATTGGCTACATTAAAAACGGTTTTTGGAGTGAGCAACCTCAGGAGAACCCTGCTCAAGGCGAGAAGGGTATGACCAGGTTAACGGTAACCATCGACGACGGCGGAATGCACGAAGCGGTGAACAAGGCGGCGGAGGAATGCATGAAAGCCGGCGTCGTTCACCGTTACAGCATTTTGCCCACCGGAGACGGCGTTGTATCCGCCTGCTCGCTGGCCATGAGCGAAGGGGTTCAGATCTCGGCTCACCTTGACTGCTGCCGGGGTCCGTTTCTTCACGGGGGAAGCCTCTTCCCACGCAAGGCGAGCCGGTGGTTTACCGCGGCGCGAAAACTGGCGCCGCAGGTTCGGGCAGAGTGGTCATGCCAGCTTGAGAAACTTCTCTCGCTGGGTGCGATGGTAACCTGTATCGACAGCCACAGGCATCTTCATCATCTGCCCCCTCTGCAGGATGTTTTTTTGGAAATCGCCGGAGAATACCGGATCGGTACCGTCAGAACCGCTGTTCTTCCGGACAGGTATTCCCGTTTTCCCGAAGGCCTCTGGCTGGACGGTCTGGGCAGGCGTCTGCAGCGAAGAGTGGCGGTTCGGGGGCCGGGAACCGCTTCGCGAATGCTTGGATTCGGGGCCGCGGGATCGGTGGACAGAGAGTACATACGGAAGCACCTGGCCGCGATCGACACCGGAGATGTGGAACTGGTGATGCATCCCGCCACCGAACGGGTCTGGTCTCCGGGACAGCCCCGGGAGTTGAAACTCATGCTTTCGGAATGGTTCAGGGAGTTGGTCAAGTGATGCGGGGCGCGATGATACGCGATGCTTCAGAACTTTCCGGAGTAACCTTGACGGAAAAGGCGGCATGAATCTCCTGGCGGTGCGCACCCACGCCTTTGGAGATGCCCTGATGTGCACCCCGGCGGTTGCGGCGCTTTCCACGGTACACGCTGTTTCAGTCCTCACCGGACCTTCGGCGCTGCCAGTCTGGAGCCGGATGCCCGGAATTGAATCCGTCATCACGGCTCCCATACCCGCCAACCCCCTTTCCCTTCTTTTCTGGACCATGAGCCACAGGCTTGCCGGGTTCGACCGGGTGATCTTCTTCGGTGTCTCGCCGGTTTTGAGAAGGTGGCTCCGGCTGATGACCCGGGCGGCAATGCGGAGCGGCGCCGACCTGCCTCTGGGTTCATGGGAGGAGGCTGTCGGTTTCGGGGAAAAACCCGCGGCGCTGGCCTTCTCCCGGATTGCCGGAGTGGCTCCTGAGTCTCTCAGGCCTGTCTTTCCCCTGAAGGATCAGGAGAAGGCGATTGCGGGGAAAATGGCGGAGCAGGGGAGTTACGCTGTGATAGCTCCGGGGGGGGGCAGGAACCCGAGACAGAGTGTCTCCGCGAAACGAATCTCTCCGGAGAAGTGGCGGGAGGGAATAGTCTTTCTGAGGGGAAAGGGATACAAGGTACTGGGTGTCGGGGCCGCCGGAGACAGGGAAACCGTTGCCGCAGCCGGGGTGGATGTGAACCTTGCGGGATCGTGTTCATGGGGGGTGACCGCGGCGCTGATCGCGGGAGCAGCGGTCTTCGCCGGCAACGACAGTGGACCGGCGCATCTCGCCGTTGCCCATGAAGTCCCGACGGTGGTGGTTTTCGGACCAACTGATCCCGATTCCCTCTACCCGGCGGACTCTATTATACCCGTAAAGGGTACGGCCTTATGTTCTCCATGCTATTCCAAAGGAATTTTTCCGGGCTGCGGCAGGGGGTTTCTCTGTATGAGTTCAGTTGAAGCCCGACAGATTGTCGAAGCACTGAAGAAGGTTTTTTCATGAAGATTACCGCTCTGAATCCGCCTTTTCTTACCGGTTTCAGCCGGGGACAGAGAAGTCCGGCGGTTACCCGCAGTGGTTGCCTTTACTATCCGATATGGCTCGCCTACGCAGTCGCGGCCCTTGAAAAGGCCGGGCACGAAGTTCAGTTCCTCGACGCTCCCGCCATGAACCTCAATGGTGACCAGGTTCTGTCCATGGTCAGGGAGTTCATGCCTTCACTGGTTGTTGTAGAATCTTCCACACCCTCTATCGAAACAGATGTTGAAACCGCTGATGCCCTTTCCAGCCTCGGTTTTACGGTTCTTATGGTGGGAACACATCCTTCGGCTCTTCCCGAGGAAACACTCATGATGGGGAAGCTTTTCAGGGGCGTTGTGGTGGGTGAGTACGAAAACCCGCTTCTTGGCGCGGTTGACGCCGTTCAGAATGGTGCCGCGCTGGAGACCGTTCCTGGCCTGGCACTCAGAAGCGCCGACGGTGTTGTAATCACCCCCCGTTCTGAACTCCTTGAAAATCTTGATTCCCTTCCCTTTGTAAGCAGTGTTTATGCCAGGCACCTTCCCGTTTCGAGATACTCCAACCCCAATGCGCTTCATCCCCAGGTCATGATCATGGGCGGAAGAGGATGTCCCAATCACTGCTCGTTCTGTGTGTTCCCCCAGACCCTTACCGGGCACAGATTCAGGGCCAGGAGCCCCGGAAACATTGTGGACGAAATGGAGTGGGTGAAGGCTAACATGCCCGAGGTCAGAGCGGTGTTCTTTGAGGATGATACGATGACCGCGGACAGCAGCAGGCTTCAGGCTATTGCCCAGGACATCATGGCAAGGGGTTTGAAACTCAGCTGGTCATGCAACATGCGTGCGGATATGGATTACGAAACCCTTGAGCTGTGTGTTCGGGCGGGTCTCAGAACCGTCTGTGTCGGCTTTGAAAGCGGAAGCGATGAGATACTGGCTGCCATGGGCAAGGCACTGACAACTTCCCGAATGCTTCGGTTCGCTTCGGACTGCTCCCGGGCTGGAGTGCGGGTCCACGGGTGTTTTCTCGCGGGATCAAGGGGAGAGACTCCTGAAACCCTGGAGAAAACCCTCAGGTTTGCCCTGCAACTGAACCCCGATACCGCCCAGTTCTATCCCCTGATGGTGTATCCGGGAACCGCCGCCTATGCCGACGCCCTGAAGGACGGGTGCCTGCTGCCCGCCACTTTCAGGAAGTGGCTTAAGCCCGATGGAACCCATAGCTGCGTGGTGCGAACCCGTGAGCTTTCTCCGGAGGATCTGGTGGAGTTCTGTAACAGGGCCAGAAGAAAGTTCTACCTCAGGCCCGGTTACATCGCTGGAAAACTGCTGAGAACCCTGGGCAGCCGGGATGAGCTGCACAGCGTGTTCCACGCCCTGCGAACCTTCCGAAGGCATGTGCTGAAGTGAAGAGGGAGATATCGGTCATCGTACCGTTTCACGGAGATTCCGCCGCGCTCGGGTCATGTCTGTCGGCTCTTGGGAAACAGACTGTCAGGGCTCGGATGCAGATAGTGCTCAGCGTGGACGGCCCGGATTGTCCCGAGGGAGTTTCCCACCTGACTGACCTGATTGTCACCAATAGTGAGAGGCTTGGCCCCGCGGTCGCCAGAAATCGCGGATGGAGAGCATCTGAAGGTGAGTTCGTTCTCTTCACCGATTCGGATTGCGTTCCCGCGCCGGACTGGGCGGAAAAGATGACAGCGCCCCTGAAGCAGGGGTGGGAAGCTTCCAAGGGTGTTTATACCCGGGGGGGGGAGCGCCTGATACAGCGCCTGGCTCAGGTGGAGTTCATGGAACGATACCTTATCCTGAAAAAAGCCCGGCGGATTACCATTGCCGACACCTACTCCGCGGGGTTCGCCAGGAGTGCTCTGGAGAGGGTGGGAGGCTTTGACGAGTCTTTTCCCGTACCCGATCACGAGGATGTGGATCTTTCATGGAGAGTCATCCGATCGGGAGGAAAGATATGTTTCGTCGCCGACGCTGGAGTAACTCATACCCACAGAAAAACATGGGCTTCATACTTCGCCCTGAAAACCAGCAGGGGAGCGTGGCGAATCAGGGTGCTTCGACGTTTCCCTGAAATGGCTTTCAGTGACGGCTACACGCCTCAGAGCATGAAACTCCAGATGGCCCTTGCTCCGCTTCTGCCGGTGTTTCTCGCGGCTGCAGCAATCCAACCCCTGGCGCCACTGGTCTGGATTGCCGTTTTTCTTATGCTTTCCGCACCGCTGATCCTGGTCGCTGTCAGATACGACCCCGGCGTGGTCTGGCTGATTCCGGCGTTCGCGTGGTGGCGCGGAGTCGCGCTGGCTGCCGGGGCGGTCGCGGGTGTTCTGAAGGGGGATGGCATTTGTTCGCGCCGGTGAGAAAATCAGACAGAGTGTTCATCGCGGGTCAGGTGATTGCAGACCTTCTTTCGGTTCCCCTGGCGGTTGTGATCACCTGGTATGTCAGAAGTGTTCTGCTGGCTCGATGGCTTCCAAGGTTCGACCACCCCATAGGTGTCTATCTTCCGGTCATACCATGGGTCGCCGCCATCTGGGTCGTATGCTTCCACAACGCGGAGCTGTACCGATCCACAAGAAGGGCCAACGGTTTCACATCCCTTACAAGACATCTCAAGGCATACCTGATGCTGGCGGTTTTCATGATGGCCGCAAGTTATCTTGTAAAGATGGATTACTCCAGAGTCATACTATTCCTCTTCATTGCGGTGGCATGGCCGTTGAACACCTTGATGAGAAAGGCCGCCTCCTGGATATCCGGAAGGCTGGTGCCGGTAAAGCGGGCGCCCGGTGTGCTCGTGGTAGGCTCGGGGGAGTACGCTGAGAAGATCATCACCTCATTCCTTCGAATGCCCGAACCCAGGCATGTGATAGCGGGAGTTCTGGTCGAGGACGGTGAGCACCTGACTTCAGATATCTGCGGCATTCCCGTGAGGGGCACGATAAGCGACCTCCCCAGGCTTGTGGGAAGCCTCCGGATTGATGAGGTGGTGTTCGCCAGTTCCAGCCTCGGCAGAACCGAGCTGATGGTGGCGATAAACTCCGTCAAGTCAGAAAATGTCGTTTTCATGGTCGTGACAGACCTTTTCGAGATCGCGTCGGGGGCCGGCAGCCTCGAGGAGCTTTCCAGGATTCCCGTGGTGGAGATTGGCTCCGCCAGGACCGGAAGCTATCACAAGGTTGTGAAACGGATTCTTGATCTGATACTCTCCCTGATCCTCATCGTGCTGCTGGCTCCTCTGATGGGCATTATCTGGATTCTGCTTCTGTTCCAGAGGATGGGGGGGCCTGTTTTCAGGCAACAGAGAGTTGGAAGAAACGGGGTACCCTTCACGCTGTACAAGTTCAGGACCATGATGCCCAAAGCGGGGGAGTACGAGGTTGCTCCGCTGGAGCCTTCAGACCCGAGAATAACTCCGCTGGGGCGATTCCTCAGAAAAACAAGCCTCGACGAGCTGCCGCAGCTGTTCAATGTTCTGCGGGGAAGCATGAGCCTGGTGGGGCCAAGGCCTGAAATGGATTTTATTGCAAGGAACTACAACCCCTGGCAGAGAAGAAGACTGGATGTGAAACCGGGAATCACCGGGCTCTGGCAGGTTATGGGCCGGAAGGACCTGCCTCTGCACGACAACCTGGAGTTCGATTTCTACTATATAAGGAATCAGTCGCTTATGCTGGATGTAGCCATACTTCTGCGAACGGTCTACACGGTTTTGGCCGGAAGGGGAGCTTACTGATGCTTTTTGTGCTTCTTTCGATGTACATTGTTTCCCCCTCGCCTTCCATCATGGGAAGGGGTGTTCACCCGGCCGCCTGGGGAAAGGGCGCAATGGAGCTGACCGACGCTCCGGCGGGGCTTTCCAGAATGGAGTACCCGGGTCTCAGCGGCTGGGTCCGGTCTCCCGCCGGAAGCTCAACGGAATTCACTCTGGCCGGCGGGATGCCTGTCCCCGGCGGTAAGTTTTCCCTGGGAGGACTGCTCAGCGCAAACAGCGGTTTTGACCAATACACCGGTGTTCTGGGAGGCTCATGGGTTTTAACCGGAGACCCGATCGGTTTCATGGAGGGGCTTTTCGGCCCCAGCATCGTTCTCGGATGCGCCGCAGGGGTAACCGATTCCGGAACCGGCGCTGACATGCTCGCATCGGGATCAGCCCAGTTCTCGCTGTTTCCGTCCTTTGCCCTTGGGGCCTCCTCGATCTGGAGGGAAGGGGATTCCCCGTATGTCGCTCTTGGTTTTTCCCATGTTTTCAACCGTGCATTCACTCTCAATGCAGGGCTTTCACAAGGCGACCCGGAGGTCGGAGGCGTGTTGAAGATATCACGCCACCTGAGCGTGAGCGCAGGTACCGGCGGCGATGCCTGGCATTCAGGGCTTGTTCTTGAGGTGTGGGCGGCGCGCATGGACCTGGCTGTGGTCTTCAAGGAAAACCAGGCTTCAGGAGGAGCGGGGCTGACATGGATAGTCGGATGGTAGCACTGCTTCTTGCGCTTGTTCTGCCGGCTTCCGGGCAGGGGTTCGGTCTACGGGCCGGTGCGGGTTTCCACGGCTATGCCGGGGCTGATCTGTCCTCCGGGGGCCTGAAAACCCTCGGGGTCGACAGCCTGTTTCTTTTTCCATCGATATCGGTTCAGGACGACGGATACCATATGAAGGCGGTGATGAGGGCGGACCCCCTCACAACGGAATCGGGCTTCAGGGTGGTGCACGGGTCTGCGGGGCTCAGGTTGCCAGGTTCTCCCTGGATTGGAGCCCGGGCGGCGTATGGTCCGGACTCGCCCTTCATTTTCGGCCTGGATCGCCCTTGGAGGGAATGGGACAACAGCGGAAGAGACAGCCTTGTATCAGCCACACTTGAAGGCGGCGGAGTTCTGGGCTTCAGCGGTTTCTACACCACCATGTGTTCCGGACGGGCAGACACCCTGGTGTGGGCCGGCATACGTTCACCCTGGCTTGGCTTCGCGCAATTCTGGTGGGATGGAATGAGAGGGCCTGAAGAGCGCAACATTTTTACCGGATTCATGTCCTTCCCCGGTTTTTCGCCCTGGGTCAGCGTCGGTGACTCCTCAGGCTTCTACAGGGCGGACGGTGAGTTGAGGGGGCTGTACCCCCTGAGCAATTCAGAAATGTCACTTATGGCCGTTCCGTTCCTTCACTACTCGGAAGATGACAGAACCTCAGCCGGGGCGAAACTGCTGTTTGCGGGAAGAAACACCGCCCAGGCCGGAGCCCTGATCTTCCGGATACCGGTTCAGAGCCGGGGACCGGCGGGGGCCGAGCTTCATTACTCCATGCGAAGCATCGCCGGCATACAATGGGATACAGGGCTGGAATGGTCCGAGGATGATGGTTTCGGGTCACGGGTACAAGGTGAGTACAGGTCAGTTCCGTCGGGTTTCGGGCTCGGTTTCGTAACCCTTGGGGACAGTATCAGAGTGGTGGGAAAGGCGTTTTACTCTCCGGTTCCCACGGTGGCCGCGGAGGCTGTTCTTTCCACCGCTCTTTTCTCCGATGACCTGAAGCCGGCGGGATCCATAATCGTATCCGCTTTTCGAGGGCCACTTTCCGGTTTGATCGGTTACACATGGGAAGACGGTGCCTCAAAGCTGAAACTGGAACTCGGGGGGTGGATGGGTTTATGAGAATTCCCCTTCTAATCGCTATCGCATGCTGTGGATGTACCGCCTTCACTCCTGTTGCCATGACTTCCGCAACGGGAGAGTTGATTCTCTCCCATCCCGGAGCATCGAGGGTGCAACTGGTGTCGGACTGGAACAACTGGGGGGGCATGGAAGGGCCTATCGAAAGAGTGGATTCCGAAATCGGCCGGATGACCGTTTCGGAATACGGGAACTGGGTGCTGGCCATTCCCGCAAACCTTCCAAGAGGCCGATACCGTTACGCTTTTCTCGTGGATGGCCACAGGTTGATTCCGGATCCCATGAATCCTGAACGGGCTACATGGAATGGACATGAGGTGTCGGTTCTGGTGGTCAGATAAGTGCCGGCGGTACTGAGCCCCCGGCGACCGGAGTTCGTAATCACTTTCCATACCACCATTCCGGTAGTATTTTCCCGGAAACCCATGGAGTGAGGATCATCCAGTGACTATGCTTCCCGTCTTCACAGCCCTGGCCGGGGCGTTTCTTCTGTCATCCCTCCTGACCCCCATCGCACGCCGTATCGCTCTGCGGCTCAATTTCGTGGACAAACCCGGAAGCCAGCAGAAGGGGCATCTCAAACCCACGCCTCTTCTGGGCGGCGCGGCGCTTTATCTTGCGTTTACCCTGGCGCTCATCGCGGGCCGGTTCGCATGGCCTGATCTCACCGAGGGAATCGTCAGCGACACCCCGCTGGACTGGAACTCCCTTTCGGTCATGATGATCATCGGCGCCACTCTGATGATGCTCACCGGCCTTCTCGATGACATCATCGGCATGAAACCCGGAGTGAAGCTTCTGTTTCACACAACTTCCGCTCTTCTTGTGGGCATCTACTTCGTGGTGGAGGGTGCCCAGGTCAGCCTTTTTCTCAACAAAACAGGGCTATCCCTCCTGGCGGCGCCGATCACCGTACTCTGGATGGTGGGAGTAACCAACTCCGTCAATCTGCTTGATCATTCGGACGGGGTTTGCGCGGGTATTACCGCCATTGCCGCCCTTTTCCTGACTGTTGTGAACGTTCTTCACGGCAACGCTGCGGTGGCGTTCTTCGCCGCCAGTCTTGCCGGCGCCTCGCTTGGATTCCTCGTCTACAATTTCCCGCCCGCCAAGGTATTCATGGGGGACAGCGGCAGCAACCTTCTGGGTTTCATGCTGGCGGTGATAGCGGTACTGGGTGTTTACACACCGGAAGGATCGATCAGGGAACTTGCGGTCTTCACCCCCCTGCTGATCTTCGCGGTTCCCCTGGTCGATACCCTTCTTGTAATGGTCTACAGAAGGAAGCGAGGCGCTCCACTGCTGAAGGGCGACAGAAATCACCTTACTCACAGGCTTGCCCGGGTTGGCCTCAACCTCAGGGAAGCGGTTATTCTGCTTTATCTTCTGGGAATTCTGATGGGAATCCTTGCGCTGCTGCTTCCAACCCTGAGGCCCTATCAGGCGGTGCTGCTGTTTTTTCATGCCCTTGGTCTTGTGGGCTTACTCGCTTTTTTGCTTCATAAAAGCGAATCCAGGAGGAAATAGTCCGTGAAAATCTCGCTCGCAACAACTCTGTTGTTCAGCCTGTTGTGCATCGCAGTGTTGTTCAGCGTGTCCACAAACAGCAGGAACAGCATTCTGGTCAAGGAGTATGCGTATGTCGCGGTGGGAGCACTGGCGGCGGCGGTTATGAGCGTGCTGATTCTTGCGGGTTCCAGGCTTCATCTGAACAGAATCCCGAAATCCGCGGCTTTCGCGCTTCCCCTGATCGCGATTCTGATGATGATGATGCATGTTGCCGGCCCGATAACCAGCGTGAACGGACCCTTCGCCATGGCTTCTTTCGTCGCCCTGAGCCTGCTGGGGGTTCTGGGGGTCGCGGTTCTGGACGGGCGGAACGCAAGGCTTCTGGCCCTTCTTCTAACCGTTATGTCTTCACTGGTTTTCATATACGCCATGCTTCAGTGGCTCGGACTGAGGGTCTTCCCCTGGGATTCAGGGCTTACCAGGCTGGGCAGGGCATCGGGTTCCCTGGGAAACCCAAACCTTCTGGGAAGCTACGCGGCGGCCATGATTCCCTTCGGCGCCGCTTCCATCCTTTCCAGAAAGGGTGGTTATCTCAAGGTGATGTTAGCGATTGCCTTTTCCGCCCTTGCTGTGTTGGCCGTGGTTGCCAGCGGAACCCGGGGAAGTCTTTTCGGAGTGGCCGGGGGCGTTTTCTTCATGGGCGCATGGCTGTTCTCAAGAAGGAACCTTTCCCCGAGGTCAAGGTTTGTCGTAGTAATTGCCGCCCTTGCCGTTATCGTTCTCGCGGTGCTTCCCCTTAGAACCAGGCTGATGGAAATCTCAGTTTCCGGCGACCAGACCGGCACCGCCCAGGTGCGGGGAATCATCTGGGAAGGCGGATTCTCCATGTTCAGGGACAGACCGTTGCTTGGATGGGGGCCGGGCAGCTTTCAGATAGTTTTTCCCGCCTACAGAAATCCCTACTACAGCGTTCTCGGAGTGAGCCACAATACCCTTCATGCACACTGCGAGTATCTTGAGATCCTTTGCGACATCGGTATCGCGGGGTTGCTTCTGTGGGGTGTTTTCGCGGTTTCCATGGCGAAACGCATGAAAGGAGCGGGTCTTCTCAGCGCCGGGGCGGCGGCTGGAGCCGTATCCATGCTCACGGAAAACCTGGTATCGGTTTCTTTGCGCTGGCCACCCACATCATGGCTTTTTGCGATGCTCTGTGTGCTGTTCCTGGTTCGTGAGGGTACTCCTTCATGGAAACCCGGAAAAGCTGCAAAAGCCTTGTACGCGTTGGGCTTTGGTTCTGTTTCAGTTGTTCTTGGAGTCTTCGCTTTCACCGCTTATCCACGCGCCCTTGACTCCGCAAGGCTGGTTTTCATCGGAAAGGACTATCACCTCACAAGCACTGAACCCGCCATGGAGGCGGCAACAGTTTCCGCCCGCACCTTCGCTTCAACCGGAGATCCTTCCATGGCTTCCGCCACCGCCAACGCCTGGATGACCGCCACCGTCCACGCCGACAGCGCCATAGCCCTGTGCACAAGAGCAATGGAGCGGAATCCCCAGGACCTCGGGGCGTACTACGCCCTGGGAAGCGCCTATCTCATGAGGGCCCTGATCGCTGATCCAACCGACAGAAACATCGCCACGGCCCTGGACCATGCCGGCCTTCGGGGATCGAACCCCGAAGCGGCCAGGAGTTTCAACGCGAGGGGCATGGAAATCTACGCCGACCTCACGGTCCTGGCTCCAAACTACGCCGAAACCCACAACAACATGGCCATAGGTTATCTGACCCTTGGTGATCTGCGGGCGTCTCTGGATCACCTTTATCTGGCCTGGAGGCTTCATGGTCATCGCCGGGTCGATTACCTCACCCAGACCCGGAGGCTTCTCAGAATCGTACCGGACAGCCACAGCGGCGCGATGCTTGTCTGGAGCCATTTGCTCAAAGAGATGAGGGAGATACAGACCGAAGAAAACGAGGGCAAGAGAGTAGCCAAACTCTTGAACAACAGTACTATCGCATGGTTTCTGATACAGGCGTCCGATCATCCGGATTCACTCTATGAGTCCTTCAGAATCATCTCCGAAGAGTCCTGCCCGGGATTATGGATCACCATCGACAGTGTTTATCAATCCCTTTACAGCCCGTCGGACATTTACGCCGACGCGATGGAACTGGTTCGTAGCGGAAGGGATCAGGAGGGGTTGGACCTGCTTTACACGCTTCATCAGATACAGCTTCAGCTTGGTACCTTTACCCCGACCCTCTGGCCCGGCCTGGGTATGGGATACTCGGTTGTCCCCGGCGCCGCCCGTAGACTGGAATGGAGCCATGACGGAACCGAAGCGGTGTTTGATCAGATGGTTCTGCTCTATCAATCCGAGCATCTTGTTGATGCGGCCCTTGAACTCTCCCGTTACCCCGCGGTGCGCAGCACGGTGCGTGACTCTCTGACGGTTCTTCTCAACAATCTGGGTGGTCCCAGGGCCGCGATTCGATCGTCGCGGAATGAGCCGTGGCTGGATGGCAGCATGCTTGCCGGGATTGAGGGTCAGCTCGACTCGCTTCGACTGAGTGACACTGAGAACGCTTCATATCCTGTTCTGCAGGCCCGTTTCTATTTTCTCGCCGTCACATCCCTGTGGTGGGATTCCCCCTACTTCACCAGCGGACACAACGATTACATCCTTACAAGACTTTTCGAATCCCGTGACCGGGCCGCGGCCCTTCTTGGATCCAACGCGACACCGGTGCTCTCAAGGGCCCTTGATTCGGAACTTCAGAGGGTGGCCGATCGTCTGGACTCACGCAGTATGAGCGTGATGGATGATCTGAAGAGAGACCTCGCGCTTCTGGTTCCAAGATAACACCCCGCTTGTCCTTTCCCTCTGAAAAGCGTATACTTACAGTAATGAAGGTATGAGCCGTACAGGGGGTTTCCCCCTGTTTTCGTATCAGCGCGGGTTGCTGCGGGGAGGATTCATGGAAGCCGATGGTTTGAGAGAGCTTGTGGAGGGCGCCGCCTCCAGGGCAGGGCTTCTTCTTGTGGATGTTCAACTGGTTCAGACCGGAAGAAGGGTTCTTCTGAGGGTTCTGGCGGACCGTCAGGGCCGGATAACCATAGGAGAATGCGCTTCCCTTTCCCGGGAAATCGGCGACCTTCTGGATGCGCACGGCATTCTTGACCGTGACTACACCCTCGAAGTCAGTTCTCCTGGAATCGGAAGACCCCTCTCAAGCAGTGCGGACTGGTTGAGATGTGAAGGACGAACCCTCAGTATCCGTACCGAGCAGGGGGAACAGAGGGGGGTCCTGTCCGGTTGTAACGACGGGAATCTTGTTCTGGATGGGGATGTTCGAATACCCGTCGATTCGGTACTCGAAGCCCGTGAAGTGATTTGACGAAAGGGACAGCAATGGCTGAATTTGAACGCATAGATGCACTTGCCCGTATGGTTCGCGAGATGGGAGTGAACCGTGAGGTTATTCTCAGCAGTATTCATGAAGGTCTTATCCGGGCTTCAGAGAGAGAATACGGAGAGCCGCTGGAGTACAGGGTAACCTGGGAGCAGGGCACGGGTGATGTGCGGATGGAAGCCCTGAAGACGATAGTGGACAAGGTCGAGCGGGGAATGGGGCACGCCCAGATATCCCTGCAGGCAGCCCACAGGATAGATGCCGCCCTTGAACCCGGTGAAAAGGCTCCTGTCAAGGTTAACATCAATGATTTCGGCAGGGCGGCGGTGGCGGTTTTCAGAAGGGAGTTCCTCTCCCTGGTACAGGCAGCGGAGAGGGAACAGGTTCTCAAGGAGTTCGGGGACAGGATCGGATGCATCATACCGAGATGCAAGGTTCAACAGGTTTACAGGAACCGAATCCTGGTACAGGTAGCGGGACGGATCGAAGCGGAGGTCCCTGAAAGAGAGAGGTCCCGGGGTGAGCGTTTTGAACAGGGAGATTCCATCAACCCGATACTCATCGATATCAGGCCGCCCCAGTCCAACGAGCCGCAGCTTATTCTTTCCCGGGCCACACCGGATCTTGTGAAGAGGTTGTTTGAAAGGGAAGCTCCGGAAATAGAAGAAGGGCAAGTTGTTATAGAGCTGATCGCCCGGGAGGCCGGAGTCAGGACCAAGATAGCCGTGCGCAGCAACGATATCCGGATTGATGCCGTTGGCGCTTTCGTGGGAATGAAGGGCTCGAGGGTCCAGTCTGTAATGCGTGAGCTGAACGGCGAGAGGATAGACATCATTCCCTTTACCCATGACATGAAAACCCTGGCCTCCAGCGCGCTGACGCCGGCCCGGGTCATACATATCGAAAATGCAGGAACCGTTCAGGACGAGGTTCTGGAAAGAAGCATCCCGAGACTGGTGGCTGTGGTGCCTGATGATGAGCATCTGCAGGCAATCGGAAAACGGGGACACAATGTGCGTTTGGCCGGGGAACTGGCGGGCTGCAGAATCGACCTGAAGACCCAATCCCAGTGGGAAGAGGAAAACTACTGGGAAACCAAGCTTTCAGTCGACAGCCGTGAGCTTCCCTCCGTGGGCGACAAGCTGGCGGAAAGACTGAGGCTTCAGGGGCTGGATACCGCCAACGCCATTCTGGAAGCAGACCGGGAAACACTGCTCTCAGTCCAGGGAGTAGGCCCTGTGGTCCTTGCGCAAATTCTCGAAGATGCCAGACAGGCGATAAAAGAAAGAAACCGACAGGTCAATGCGGAAAAGCGATTGAAAGAAGAATCCCTGGCGGAAGAAGCCATACGGAACGGCTTCACCGAAGAAGAGTGCGGCGGGGACAGGAAAGCGGGTGGTGTTCTTGACTGATCAAACGGGACAGATTCAGAAGAAAAAGAGAGTGTATGAACTGGCCCGGGAACTGAACCTTTCCAGTGAGGCCCTGGTTAAAATAATGACCGACCTTGGCATAGAAGCCAAAAGTCACATGAGCGCCATAGACGCAAGCCAGGAGAAAACGGTTCTCGACAGATTTGAAGAGGAGAAGAAGGCGGCGCTCACCAAAGCGGCACAGAAGAAGACTGTAAAAAGGCGTCGCAGGAAGAAGAAGGCACAGGTTTCCGCCGAAACGGTAAAAACCGTAAAGACGAACCTGGCCCAGATCGAAAGCGGGGCTTCCCGGGGCGGAAAGAAGAAGAGAAGACGCTACAAGGAAGAAAAGCAGGAGCGCCACGAGCAGCGGCAGACAAAACAGGACGAAGACAAAAAGATTGTCGTGCCCGAGAACACATCCCCCGCCGAGCTGGCAGAGCAGATGGGTATCCCCGTGAGCAGAATCATCGCATCCTGCATGGGGCTCGGGGTTATGGTTACCGCGAACCAGAGGCTGGACACCGACGCGGTAAGCCTTCTGGCGGCAGAGTTCGGCTTCGAAGTTGAAACAGTGAAGGAGTTCGGCGCCGAAGCCCTGGAGGAGAAGCGGGTCTCAAAGGGAGGCGAACGGACTACACGCCCCCCGGTGGTAACGATAATGGGCCATGTCGATCATGGTAAAACCGCTCTGCTTGACAGAATACGATCGACAAATGTGATTTCCACCGAATCCGGCGGAATCACCCAGCATATAGGCGCCTATGTATCCACACTTGAAGATGGAAGCGTCATCACATTCATAGATACGCCCGGACATGAGGCTTTTACCGCCATGCGGGCCAGAGGCGCTCTGATCACGGACATTGTAATTCTTGTCGTGGCCGGCGACAGCAGGGTCATGCCTCAGACGAAAGAGGCCATAGATCACGCCAAAGCCGCAGGAATACCAATCCTGGTAGCCATCACCAAAATGGATCTGCAGACCGCGAATCCCGATTTCATCAAGCAGGATCTGGCAAACCACGGAGTTCTTGTGGAGGAGTGGAGCGGAACGGTGCAATGCGCTCAGGTGTCCGCAATTACCGGAGAGGGAATCAGCGATCTGCTTGAAAAGGTGCTTCTTCAGGCGGAAGTTCTTGAACTTGACGCTGTGCCTGACCGGCTTGCCAGAGGAACCGTTCTCGAGGGAAGAATGGATCCCAGACGGGGAAGCGTGGTGAGCCTTCTGGTTCAGGACGGAACCCTCAGGGACGGAGACTTCTTCGTGGCCGGGCAGTTTTGCGGACGAGCCAGGGCCCTTTACGACGAAAATGACAATCAGGTTGAATCCGTGGGACCGGGATACCCGGTTCAGCTTCTGGGCACCCCCGGCGTACCCGAGGCCGGCGACAGTTTCGTGGTTGCGGAAAGCGAGCAGGAGGCAAGAAGGGTCGCCCTGCGGCGTCAACTGGTGGAGAGGGAGAAGGATCTTCAGGCCCGGAAGAGGGTTACATTGCAGGACTTCTGGTTAACCGGCGCAGGCGATGAACGGGTTCTGAACATCATTCTTAAAGCTGATTTCCAGGGAAGTGCCGAAGCAATCGTCGATTCGCTTCAGAAACTTCACACCGACGAGGTGTCCGTCGCGGTGATTCACAGCGGCACCGGGGGCATCAACGAAAGTGATGTTGACCTGGCCATGGCCTCGAATGCGGTGATCCTGGGCTTCAGGGTGCGGCCCGACTCCAGAGCCCGGGACAAGGCGGCCTCCCAGGATGTGGAGATAAGCACCTTCAGCGTTATCTACGATATTGAAGACACGGTAAGAAAGGCCCTTTCCGGTCTGCTCAGGCCGGAAGAGAAGGAGCAGTTCCTTGGATCCGCCGAGGTTCGGGATACGTTCAAGGTTCCCAAAGCGGGTACCATTGCCGGATGCTATGTAATGGCGGGGCTGATTCGAAGAAACGCCAGAATCAGGCTGGTCCGTGACGGAGTGATTATCCACGAAGGTTCCATCAGCTCCCTCAAACACTTCAAGGAAGACAAGAGGGAGATCAACGCGGGTTACGAGTGCGGAATAGGCATTTCCGGTTACGGCGACATCAAGGTCAGGGATATTATCGAAAGCTATGAGATCATTCAGATAGCCCGGGAACTCTGAGCCTTGAATCCGAGAAAACTGGAGAAACTGTCAGGTCAGATTCTGCGCTGCATCTCAGGTATCCTGGAGAAGGAAATCTCCGACCCCAGGCTTCATGGGGCTACGGTGAACAGGGTTCTGCTCAGTGGCGACGGATCAAGCGCCCGGGTTTACATCTCGAAGCTGGGGTCTCCCGAAGACGAAAGTGAATGCAGTATGGCAATGGGTTCAGCACTCCCCTTCATCAGAAGACGGCTGGCGGCCATGATGGAAACCAGAACGGTTCCGGCCCTTCATTTCATCTACGATTCATCCATCAAGGAGGGCGAGGAGGTTTTGACAGCCATACGAAAGCTTGGAAGGGACAGCGCTCCGGATTGAGTGGCGGAGTGTACCTTCTGAACAAACCCCGGGGCTTCTCATCAAGAAGAGCCGCCTCAAGGGTTGCGCATTCCTGGAGCTATGAGAAGTGGGGGCACTGCGGAACGCTGGATCCCGAGGCATCGGGAGTGCTTCCTGTTCTACTGGGCAGGGCCACCAGGCTTTCCCAATACCTGACCGGCGGAACCAAAGTGTATTCTTTCACCCTTGTCATGGGTGTAACCACTGAAAGCAACGATATGGAAAGCCCGGTTCTGCAAACCCGTGACGCAACCGGTGTAAGCCGTGAAATGGTAATCAGTGCCCTTGAGAGACTTACAGGAACTATTGAACAGACCGTTCCACTCTACAGCGCCGTTCGCATCAATGGCAAAAGGGCCTTCAAGTTCGCCCGGTCCGGAGAAACCCCGGTGATGCCCACCAGAACCGTTTGTGTGCGGAACTGGTCTCTGGGCGATGTGGAGGAATGTCTGGTGCGTCTCCGAGTAGAGGTTTCCCAGGGAACATATGTGAGGGCGCTGGCCCGGGACGCCGGTGAACTGCTTGGTGTTGGCGGAGTCGCCACGGATATTGTCAGAGAAGAATCCGCAGGTTTTTCCCTGAGAGAATGCAGCAGTGATTACAGCAGCTCCAATGCGATGTTAACCATGGCGCAAGCCCTGAGGGCCTATCCCTGGCATCACCTCTCGCCCCCGGATGTATCCAGGGTACTGCATGGCCTTTCAGTGGATGGTGATATGGCGGGAGATGTGGCGCTGGTAGCCGGGGATGGCAGGCTCATCGCCATGGGCCGGGGAGAAAACGGTGTTGTCAAACCCGTTAGAGTGCTGGAGAAGCCGTGAATACCGCTGTTCTCGGAGGTTTCGACGGCATTCATCTCGGACACAGAAAACTGATGGAGAGCGCCGGCTCTGATCCGGTTGTTATCTGCATGGAACCCCTGCCCCGTCAGCTTACCGCGGCTTCCGGCTGGAGCAGAAGGCTCACCACACCGGGAGAGCGTCGGAAAGCGTTGCACGATATAGGAATAATAAGTATTGTTACACTGCCTTTTCACCGGGGGCTGATGACATGTTCCCCGGGGCAGTTTGCCGGGGTTTTCAGCCGGCTTGGTGCTTTTGACAGGGTCGTGGTAGGTTGGGATTTTCGATATGGCCATAACCGCCGGGGCGGTCCCGATACGCTTACCTCGTCCCTTCATGGCGTGGAAGTGCTTGTTGTTCCTCCTTTCCTGCAGAGAGGGAGGCCAGTCAAGAGCGAGTGGATAAGAAGCCTTGTCGAAAATGGAAGGCTTTTCGAAGCGGCGGAATATCTGGGGCGGCCTTACTCCTGTCTGGGTGTTGTGGCAAGGGGAAGGGGACGGGGCCGGTCTCTGGGATTTCCTACAATGAATGTGATGGTGCCCGCATGCAAGCTTTTGCCACCGGCGGGAAGCTATGCAGTAAAAGTTCGAACCCTGGGAGGAGATTACGCAGGGGCTGCCTTCAGGCAGCCGGAAAGAAATTGTGTGGAGGTTCATATTCCGGGTTTTCAGGGTGAGAACTACGGACATGAAATCGAGGTTTTCTTCGCGGAAAGCATAAGAAAACCACAGAAGACTCAAACCGACCCCCAACTGATTGAACTGATCACTATGGACGTCAATGCCGCGATGGAGGTTATAAAAAAATGGCAGTGACCACCGAGAAGAAAAGCGAACTGATTTCCAGGTTCGGAAAGGATGCCCGGGATACCGGCAAGGCGGAAGTTCAGATAGCCATCCTCACAGAGAGGATCAGAGAGCTGACCGGCCACGCGAAACTTCATCCCAAGGACTACAACTCAAAGCGTGGGTTGCTTATGCTGGTTGGGCAGAGAAGAAGGCTGTTGGATTACCTGAAAGCCCGTGATATCGAAAGATACAGGGTAATAATCGGAGACTTGGGCCTTCGCAGGTAGATGCGAAGGTCTCCGTGTCTGGAATCAATCAGACACAAGAGGAACTGGAAGAAGAGAGAGCATGAAAACGGTAGTTGAAGAGTTGATATGCGGAAGAAAACTGACTTTGGAAACCGGACGGATGGCAAAACAGGCTGGCGGAGCCGTTTATGTTCAGTACGGAGAGTCCGCGGTTCTTGTTGCGGCATGCGCTTCACCCATGAAGTTCGACCCCGGCTTTTTTCCTCTTACCATCGAGTATAGAGAAAGAAGCTATGCGGCGGGTAAGATTCCCGGCGGTTTCTTCAAGAGGGAAGGTCGCCCCAGCGAAAAGGAAGTTCTTACCGCAAGGCTTATTGACAGGCCACTGAGACCCCTTTTCGCAGATGGCTTCAAGGAAGAAGTTCAGGTTTACTGCCTGGTTCTCAGCTCCGATGACGAGAATGATCCGGCCCTTCTGGGCATGATAGGCTCAAGCGCCGCCCTGATGATAAGCGATATCCCATGGGATGGCCCTGTATCATCGGTACGGGTGGGCAGGGTAGAGGGTGAGATTGTGCTCAATCCCACCAATGCCCAGCTTGAGCTTTCAGACCTTGACCTTATCGTAGCCTGCAGGGGCGACGAAGTGGTGATGCTCGAGGGAAGCGCTCATGAGCTTTCCGAGGATGTAATCGCCCTGGCTATTGAGATGGGCGCCGCCGAGGCCGCCAGGATCAACGCGCTTCAGATCAGGCTTGTTGAGCTTGCGGGCAAGCCGAAACGGGAGTTTGAAGCCACAGCTCTTCCCGAAGGTCTTTATGAAAGGGTGTATCCTGTTGTCTCCCGTGAACTGGACAGGTTTTACGGCACCGGGGGCAAGGATGAGATGTCCGGAGCACTGAAGGCAGCCATGAATGCGCTGGAAGACCCGGAAGGGGAGTTCTTTGCGGAAGCCGAAGATAACCAGTGGCAGGACCATGTCCGCAAAGCTGCGTACAAGGCGGAGAAGGATTACTATCGAAGCAGGCTTCTCGGAGACGGGGTCCGTTACGACGGCCGGGGAAGGAACGATGTAAGGCAGATAACCTGCGAGATAGGGGTTCTTCCAAGAGTCCATGGTTCAGCGCTGTTCACCAGGGGTGAAACCCAGGCGCTGGTAGCGGCCACCCTGGGCGGCTCCCGGGATGAGCAAAGGGTGGACGCCCTGATGGGCGAGTATTTCAAAAGCTTCATGCTGCACTACAACTTCCCATCTTTCAGCGTTGGCGAAGTCAAACCCATTCGGGGACCCGGAAGAAGAGAAATCGGTCATGGCCACCTGGCGGAAACCGCTGTCAGGGTCATGATTCCCGAGGAGTTCAACTACACCATCAGGGTGGTCAGCGACATTCTTGAATCCAACGGATCATCCTCCCAGGCAACGGTATGCGGTGCATCGCTCTGCCTGATGGATGCCGGCGTTCCGTTGAAGCGCCATGTTGCCGGTGTTGCCCTTGGGCTTGTTACCGACGGCCAGAAAAGCATGGTGCTCAGTGATATAGCCGGAGCCGAAGACCATCTGGGAGACATGGACCTGAAGATAGCCGGAACCACCGAGGGTATTACGGCGATTCAGATGGATCTCAAGGTTGAGGGTGTCGGTCAGAAACTTCTCGCCGACGCCTTCCTGCAGGCCAGAGAGAATCGCCTGTACATCCTTGAAAGCATGAACCAATGCATAGACCAGGCCCGGGACGACCTCAGCCCCCACGCCCCGAGAATTATCACCATGAAGATAGACCGGGACCGCATCGGAAAACTGATAGGTCCCGGCGGCAAGAATATCCGAGCCATCACCGAGGAGTCCGGAGCCGAGATCAACATAGAGGATGACGGCACCGTGACCATTCTTACAAACGATGGCAACAAGGCCAACAAGGCTGTGAAAATGGTGGAAGCCTGCGTTGGGGTTCCCAAAGAGGGCAAGATTTACGAGGGCACAGTAAGCAGTATTCAGGCTTTCGGAGCCTTTGTGGAGATAATGCCCGGAATTGACGGCCTTCTTCACATCAGCCAGATATCCGAGAAGCGGGTCACCGAGGTGAAGGATGTTCTCAGAAGGGGTCAGCAGGTCAGGGTCAGGGTGACGAAAGTCAGGGAAGACGGCAAGATCGACCTTACAATGAGAAATCTCGATGACAGCGCCGAAGAAGAGGTCTGACCGAAAGTCATGAGTGTCGAAGTATTTGTGAGAATCCTTCCGGAGGGCGAGGGGTTGCCGGTACCAAAACCGGCAACCCCGGGGTCTTCCGGTGTTGACCTGATGGCAGCGGTGACTGAGCCCGTAACACTGAAGCCCGGAGACAGGATGCTGATACAGACCGGCGTCTCCGTTTCCGTACCCCGGGGTTACGAGTGGCAGATCCGACCCCGCAGCGGGCTGGCACTGAAACACGGGGTAACAGTGCTGAACTCCCCTGGCACCGTTGACTCTGATTACCGTGGTCCGGTTGGGGTTATCCTTGTGAATCACGGAGAAGAAGATTTTACCGTTAACCGGGGAGACAGAATTGCCCAGGCTGTTCTTGCGAGGGTTGAGGCGGTGTCGGTAACCGTCGCCGACCAGCTTGCGAAGACGGAGAGGGGGCATGGTGGTTTCGGTCACACCGGTGTTTAGGCTTGCCATGTGCCTCCTTCTACCCGCCCTGGGATGCGCGTACAGCTTCAGGGGAAGCCTGCCTCCGTATGTAAGGACCGTTGAAGTCGAGCAGTTCAGAAGCTCTGTGGCGGAGTACGGCCTGGAAACGGAAATCTCTTCGATGGTCACCGAACGGATTGTTACCGACGGTAGGCTGTCCGTAGTTACGGAAAATCCCGACGCAAGGATATCCGGAAGGGTGAGTTCCTTCACCAGAAGCGCTGAAGAATATACCGGAGGCGAACAGGTTCAGCTCTACCGGCTGGATCTCAGGGTGGAGATCACCATGGAGGATCTCAGGGCGGGAGGCTACATTATTCATAGCGAGAGTGTAAGTGAATGGGTTCTTTATGATCCCACCTCGGAAACCATGACCGAAGCCCGGGATCGCCTGATCCGGGACGCCGCCGGAGAGATAGTTCAGAAATGCCTGTCCGGCTGGTAAGGGGGGGGCTGCCATGAGAAAACTGGGAGCCGTAACAGCGGGATGCCTTGTCTGGGTGGTCCTTGTCATTCTTGTTCTTCTCTGGGGCTGGAAGCTCATGGATTTCTATGTTCTCGGACCGGCGGCAGTGAAGAAAGTCATGAACGAAACCTGGGGCGAGGTGAACACGGTCAGACAGACGAACCTGAAACAGGCCGAATACCTTTCCCTCTGGAATCAATGGAGAAGAGAGCAACCCATACTCTTCGAGTACTCTGGTTTTCAGGGTGATTCCTTTGTGGTGAAATGGAGCGATACCCTTTTCATACCGGTGTTTCCCGATATAACCCACACATTCCGGCTAACCCGGCTGATTCGCTGAAATGATGTCTATATCCGGCGACTATCGGGAGAGACACGGGCATAAAAAGTCCGGCTTCAGGGTTGTGTTTTACCTGGTGCTTCTGGTGTTGACCATTCTGCTCATCCTCAAGGCCGGCGATCTTTCCCGGGGCTTTACTGAAGTTTTTCTCAAGGAGGCGCCGGCACCCCAGGAGCCGAATTGATAGTAGACGCCCACTGCGACACCATGGTCAAGTGTCCTTCCGCCGATGATTTCAGGCACGGTGGCGGCGGGTGTCACATTGATCTTCCCGGACTGATCGAAGCAGATGTTGAACATCTTGTTACAGCAATCTGCATTGAGCCCTACCCGGACAGGTATTCAGAGGTATGGGTCCATGGTGTTTCGAACTATCGCGAATCCTCCCGGAACTCCGGAGAAGTTGCTCTGCACTTCGCTCTGGAGGGTTGCCTGCCCCTGTATCTGGGTTATGAGATGCCGTCAACTCCCCTCGTGGCCAGCCTTACCTGGAATGGCGACAATCCCTACGCTTCGGGAATAGGCGGAACCGGGGAGCTCACCCGGGAGGGGGTTTTGTTGGCTGGAACACTCCACGCACAGGGCACCCGTCTCGATGTCTCACACCTGAACGACCAGTCAAGGCGCGGGCTTCTGACCCTGGGGTTTCCGGTGTGCGCAACCCACTGCAACGCGAGAAAACTTTGCGATACTCCCAGAAACCTGCCGGATCAGGACATCAGGGAAATTGCCCTCATGGGAGGCGTGGTCGGGGTTACACTTGTTCCGGATTTTCTCCGTAACGACGGCGGAAAAGCGGATGTCTCCGATGTGGTAAGACACATTGACCATGTGGCGGAGGTGGCGGGAATTCATGGGGTGGGGCTGGGTTCGGATTTCGACGGAATCAGGGATCTTCCCAGGGGTATTCGCGGCGTTCGTGACATCGGCGTTGTTTTCGAGGAACTTTCCAGGCTTGGCTGGAAGGATGAAGATGTAAATAAGGTTGCTTTCGGCAACTGGATTCGGTTTTTTTCCCTGGAAACGGAGGATTCCCCTTGAAAAGCGCTATCACTCTTCTGGTTGTTGCTGTTCTATACGCTCAGACGCCTCTGGAATTCGGTATTGTGGATGACCTTATCAGAGGGGACCCCTACATCAGCCCCCTGAGCATCAAGCTTGTTTCAGGGCATCCTTCAGCTGGGAATACCACCCTCAGAATGGCGGTAAGGGCCGGTGTCACTTTCAGTGACGAGGGTTGCTTTGTCTTCGTGGATTCCATCGGCGAAAATGTCAATCTTCTTGGCAGAACAGACTACCGGGGCATCATATCCAATGAGGAGGTGTTCCGCCTTATTACCGTTGTCAGGAACAGAATGAGAACCCATGGCTCTTCCGGAATCACACACCTTGAAATGGATTTTGTTACCCCTGACGACATGGGATGGCTTTCCGTCGGAACATCCCTTGCCCGGGGGGACAGCCTTCTTTCCGGTTCTCTTTCCCCCTATGATTTCTGGAACGGGGCCCATCTGAGGCAGGTTCAGGTTGGCATGGCTGATTTCTCGCTGAGAAGCGGCGTGTTTGACGCAACCCAGGTTCCCGAAACGGTTGCTTACCAGGTGATTCAAGCCCCGGCCGGAACCGGTTCCCATGCGTGGAAATCCCTCGTGCTTCCGGGATGGGGGCAGTACTCATCCGGAACCGGTCTGCCCCTGATCAATCTTCTTGCGGAGGCGGGAGGCATTGTTCTCCTGCTAAGCGATGATTATGTAAAGGTCGGAGTTGGGATGCTGGTTCTGAACCACATCATAAGTTTCACCGATCTTCTGTGACGGTTCCGGAGGAAAAATGAGGGGCTTTTCACAAGTTCTTGTGTTTTGCGGTCTTCTCATGTGGTGTGCTGCTTTCCACTTCGGTCCAGAAAGCGCTTTCTGGAAATTGGGCAGAGTCGGAGTATTCCTGCTGGTGATTTCGCTTCTTATCTATCTCATAGACTATCTGATTCCATCGGGAAAACCCAAACGCAGAAGCAAAGCCCGAAGCGAGGTTGCCAGGAAGTGCGGCATCTGTGGAAAACCCGCACTGAGCGGAAGCACCTTATGCAGCTATCACGCAAAGTACGGCTCGGATAACGAAAGCTGGTAGGCAATAGGCAGAAACACCAGGCTGGTTGTTCTGCTGGCGTTGTTGCCTGCCATCGGGTTTCTGGTCAGGTTATCCCGCCCCCGGACAGCCGAAACAAGAAAAGTGTTTCCTGCCTTGGGAACCATTGCAACCATCGTATTGGAAACCAGCCCTTCAACCGATGTGCAAGCCCTTTTCAGGGGGGCTGACTCGCTGCTTTGCCTCATTGAATCTGAAACCGGGCGCTTTCCGGGGCAGGGTGTTTATGAGCTGAACGAGAGGGGAAGCGCCTCCCTTTCCGAGCTCAACCCCCATCTCCTGAGGCTTCTCGCCGTCAGCGATTCGCTTCATGAAGCCACCGGTGGTCTTTTTGATCCGACAGCCGGGGCTCTGGTTGAGACATGGGGATTTCCCCACAACCCCGTGGTTCCCGAAAGCTCCGCCATCGCCGCCGCTTTATTGGTAACGGGATGGAATGCGGTTGTCTTCCGTAACGATTCCATCATTCTTCCGGAAGGGGCAAAGCTGGATTTCGGAGCAGTGGCCAAAGGGTATGCGGTGGACATGGTGTACGAGTACCTCTTTTCCAGGGGAGTTCTTTCGTGCCTGGTGGAGATAGGCGGTGAGGTTCGCTGCGGCGGCGAAAGGCTCTGGAGGGTTGCGGTCAGACATCCCCGGAATGAAGCCTACATCGCCGTGTACGAAATGGATTCGGGAGCACTGGCCACCAGCGGGGACTACGAGAGTTTCCTGATTGATGACGGAGTTTGGTACAGCCATCTCATTGATCCCCGCACCGGTTACCCCGGAAGGGGCTCTCTTTCAGCCACGGTGTACGCGGGAACCTGCGGGGCAGCCGATGCTTTCGCCACCGCCGCCGCCATCGGAGGCCCCTCGGGTTTGCAGGGCTTTGCCATGGGCGATGTTTTGGGCATACTGTTCGCGGTACAGAACGAAGAAGGGGAGGTTGCAACCTGGAGCACCGGCGTTCTCCCGAATACACGCTGACTGAAAACCGGCGATTGAGATGCCTTGTCTGTCCGCATCAATGTCTATGGGAAGCCGACGGTTCCAGTGGATTGTGCAGGGTTCGCGGCGCCTCTCTGACCGGCTACGGGCAATGCATTGGAATGGGGGTGGATCCCATTGAGAAGAAACCCCTTTTCATGTTCAGAAAGGGATCGAGGGTTTTATCAACAGGGCCTCCGGGATGCAACCTGTCATGCAGCCACTGCCAGAACTGGCAGAGTTCCCAAGGCTCACCCCCGACCCGCTATGAGTCACCGTCCCGGCTTGCGGAACTTGCCCTTCATAGCAGTGACGGGCTTGCTTTCACATACACGGAGCCGGTGATCTGGTACGAGTATGTGATGGATACCGCTCCGCTGATCAGGGCCCGGGGGGGATTCACCGTAATGGTAAGCAACGGTTATGTCAACACGAAACCCCTGCAGGACATGCTCCGGGTAACCGACGCCTGGAATGTTGATCTGAAAGCCTGGAGCGATGAGTTCTACCGGAAAAACTGCGGGGCTTCCATTGCGCCGGTACTGCGGACCCTGAAAACCATCGCTTCATCAGGTGTGCACCTGGAAGTGACATACCTTGTGATACCAGGCGAAAACGACGATCCCAACCACTGGAATGAAGCAGGCCAGTGGTTGGCGGCCAACTGCGGAGAAAACACTCCCCTTCATGTTTCCCGGTACTTCCCGCGGTACAGGCAGAATGCTCCGGCCACACCGGTGGAAACCGTTGTCAGGGCGGAATCTGTTTTCAGGAAGCACCTGGCTCACGTGTTCACCGGCAATGTCTGAATCCTTTCGCCCCGGTGATCTGCTTCCGGTTGTTCTTGCGCTGGCGGCAGCGCTTGCTTTCAACGCCAGGCCAGAAACAGGGCGGAGCAGCCGGCTTGTGATCACTTCATACCAGGGCGTTTTCACCCTGAATATGGATACCGGTTCCGATACCCTGTTTTCGGTTCAGGTTCGTGACGGGATCGCGGTGGTACAGGTGGAGAACGGGCGGGCAAGAATTCTGGAGTCCCCGTGCCCCCGGGGGTACTGCATGGCGACGGGTTGGTTGGGCCGCCCGGGTCAGACGGCGATCTGCATTCCTGAAGGTCTGATCATTGAAGTCGTGGGAAGTGAGGGAGCTCCGGACGCAGTCAGTTACTGACAGCGTCCGGATAGTGGCCCGTTATCAATGGCAGCTCTGGTCGCATCCCCGGCAGGAATCGGTTTCATCCGTGGATAACGACACTTCCTCCCGCCATTTGTCTTCATCACAGGAGCAGTCTTCACATTCATGGGAATCACAGATGCAATCTTCACATTCATGGGAATCGCAGGTGCAGTCAACGCATTCAGCGTGATCTCCAGTGCAGGGATGATCTCCGTGACCATGTCCTCCCGCGATGGAAAAGCCGGCAAAGACAAGCAGAAGCAATAATGCTGGTTTAGCTAGCCTCGGGAACATGATACCTCCTGATTTTCGTTCAGCAGCAGGGGTGATTGGGTTTTTCCTCGCCATGACATTCGCGAATCTGCTCTTCCGAGCATTCATCCGGCTTGCCCTTGAGTTTATCCGGGTTCTGGCAGCAGCATTCAACTTTTTCACACATTCTTCACCTCCAGAAATAAAGCGTAAGTAGATACGCACATACTTTACAAGAATCAAACCCGAATGTCAACCATTTCGACGGCGCATCATATGATCATGACATAAGTGAAATTACACAGTTACCAGTCGGAAACGGAAAAGCGCTGTACTGAGAATCACTCTTGTTTTTCCGAATCGTTTCATGAATATTCCGTGTCCGCACTTTGTGTCGGCCGTTTGCTTTCCATAAGTCAGAACACTGCCTTCGGCAGTAACCGTAAGGAGAGGGATATGACTGGATTGAAGGATGTACTCAAGCAGCTTGTAGAGGTTGCCGGGGTCAATGTGGCGGTATGCGTGGGTCGGGACGGTTTCGTAATAGACGCCGCCTCCACCCAGAGCGCTGACACCGACGCGATAGGCGCCATGGTTTCCACCGGAATGGGTTCCGCGGAGAGTGTTGGCCGGGAGCTTGGTCTCGGCGTGATGGATCAGGCCATGATGGAGTATCAGGGTGGAATAGTGATGATGACCGCTCTTGGCAGCGAGGCTCTTCTTGCGGTGGTAGCCGGGAGTGACGCCAATCTTGGCAATGTTCGTCTTCAGGTTCGCCGTCGTGCTCCCGAGCTTGAGAAGGCGCTTGGATAGCACTTCCTTTACCCCGGGGAGGCATAGGTGACGGTACGGAGTTTTACCCACGCCGCGGAGGTTGGCGGTTTGCTTGAGGGTCTGGTACTTGAGACCCATTCCGTAACAGCGCTGCTTATCAGCCGCGAGGGGATCTGCCTCAGCAAGGCGGGTCTCACCGAGAGCCTGAACTCCACCGCTCTTGCGGCGCTTGTGGCGGGGATGTTCGCGGCCACCCGGGAGGTGGCGAACATTGTAGGAGAGGAGCACTTTTCCATACTTCTTCAGCAGGGCGAGAAGCGCAACATACACATATCACTCATAGGCGACCGCTTCATGCTGGTGGTGGTGTTCGAGGACAACAGCCGGATAGGGCTGGTGCGGATGTCCACCCGTCGGATCTCAAGCGAGCTTCAGGCGATACTTCTCCGGAAGCCTGACGAATCCGCGGAGGCGGCCAGGGAGGCTCTTTCCATGCCGGCGTTTCGCGAGTACGCCATGAACCTTGTAGACCAGATCTTCAGCGTGGGCGCAGGTGAAGGCTCTGAATCCACGGGAACAGGAAAAGATGGCACTGACCGGAACCCTTAGCGATGTGGCGATTGTTGCCCTGCTTCAGTTTCCCAACACCGGGAAACGCAGCGGGCTGGTTACCGTAGATTCCGAAGGCAGAACAGCAAGGTTCTACTACGATGCAGGCAAGCTTGTCCACGCTCAGCTTGAGCACTTTTCCGGAGAGGAAGTCATCGTTCAGGTCGTTGACTGGACCGCGGGCAACTTCACCTTTGAACCGGATGTCAAGGCTCCCGCTGCAACAATCGAAAAAGACCTTCACAGATGCATCATGTGGGCTCTGAAGGAAAGGGACGAAAGGAAGAACTCCACTGAGTCCCCGGCACAGGAAGGCTCCGGAATACTGTCAAAGGCACTGGAAAGACTGGTTTCCGAATCGGAAACCTTCGTGTATGTGGCCATTTTGGATGAGAAGGGGAAAGCTCTCTGCAGTTCCGGGGTTCCGGGGAAAACCGGAGAAGTGATAACCGGCCTTCAAAGAGCGGTGTCCATGCTTCTGGCCGAGTACCCCGGAAGAGTTCCGAAAAGACTGATTGTGGATGATGAAAGGTTTTCGATGATATCCGAAGCCATCAGGGCTGACCGGGTGCTTCTTGCAGTGGCGGAGCCCGGCACCCGGATGGGAATACTGCCGCTGGCGGCTGCCAGGATTGTTGAAGGTCTCGAGGAGGTTCCGTAAAGCGATGGAGAACAGGGAAAGCGGCAAGATTAGAAGGCTCGACTTTGCTGAGTTCCTCCGCCTGTGTTCCGACGCGGGTCTCCTCGATGCGGAAACCCAGAAAAGCATTCAGGAGTTTGCCAGAGTCCTGGGAGGAGTGGGAAGCCTGCCCTACATTGAACCAAACTCCCTGGATGACTACGGTGATTATCAGGAGGTTCTTCAGGCCGCCTATCCGGACGAGATGACCTTTTCCAGCTTCGTTACCACCGATGACAATTTCTATCCCGTGGAGATTGCCAGAACCGTGGCCCTTGTTCCCAAGATATGGAAAAGCATAACCCCCGTGATGATCCATGCTTCCTACGGCCTGGGCAAAACTCATCTTCTGACCGCCATGGCCAAGGCTTCCAGCATGAAAACCATGCTCATCAATACGGTAGACCTTCACATCGAGTTCAGAAACTGCAACAGCGCCCTCAGGGAGAGACAGCTCAGGGAGTGGCTTTCCGGCCATGAGCTTCTTCTCCTTGACGATATTCAGTTCTGCCAGGGAGATCTGGCGTTTCAGAGGTTTCTGCTCTCACTTCTGAACAGAATGCCCCGGGAGACCCACGGACTGGTGACAGCTTCCGATGAAACCCTGAGTCAGCTCGTTGGCCTGGACGAGTCGTTTTTTTCTCGGCTTACATCGGGTCTTGTGATCGAGCTTCCACTGGTTGATCTCGACGGAAGAAGGAAGATTCTCGAAAACCTGTTCTCCCACTCGGGCATTCCCCTTCCACCCGAGGATGTGACAACTTACATCGCGGAAAACTTCCATTCCAACATCAGGCAGTTGAAAGCGGCGGGGAGAATGGTTCTGGCCAAGATGCTGGGACCCTCGGCTGTCATCTCCATCGACTCCATCTCCGGCATGCTTTCATCGCTGAAGAAGGGCGGTGTGTCGAAACAGAAGGAGTTCCGGGCATCCATGGCCAACATGATATCCCGGCATACCGAGGCTCCCCCGCCCTTCATAGTCGTAGACATAGAGGGAGAACAGCCGGCGGACAGAAAGCCGACCCCGAAGGAGGATCCACCGAAGCCCGAGCCGGCAAGACCAAAAACCCCGGATTCCCAGAAGTACCGGGACATGGTCGCCTCGGCGGAAACGGTAGACCGGCAGGTTACCACGCTGACCATGGCCATAAGCGACAGAATGGAGTTTCTGAGAAAACAGAATGCCAGCGCCGGCGAGATAGCAAAACTCGAACAGGCCCTCGCGCATCTTTTGAAAGGCGATCTGGAAGGAGCCATGAAGTCGCTGGCCTCCGGGAAAATCAAAACGAACTGATACAGGGCCGCGAAAAGCAAAGGGAGCCGAAAATGTCCAAGTATGTGATCTGTCCCGAGGTGTTTGAGCCTCTCTTCAACAAGGCTGAAGAGATAATGGTCCCGGTTTTCGGCAACAGGCAGTGGGATCCGGACCGGGGCACAACCCTGGTAACCGGCGAGCGCTATGTCATGTACCGGGCGGCATCCATGGCTGTAGCGCTGAAGTCACAGCTTGATCAGGTTCTGGGTTCCGGCTCGGGAACGGTTATCTACCAGTTCGGAAAAGCCTGCGGGAGTGCAGATGCCATTTTTTACTTTGAAAAGTTGGGCATAGAAGACCCGGCCATAAGGCTGGCTCTCGGACCGGTGAGTTTCGCCCTTGGAGGATACGCTGTTGTGAGCATTCTTCCCGAAAGCGCACCTGCTCCCAATGATGACTACATACTGGTATACGACCATCCCAACTCCTATGAGGCGGAAGCCCACAAGGCAACCGGTGTGGTATCGAAAACCCCGGTTGACTACCTGAATGCCGGATACTCCGCGGGGTGGTGTTCCGAAGCCTTCGGCATCAAACTGGATGCCAAAGAGATAACATGTATTGCCATGGGGGATCCGCAGTGCAGGTTTGTAATGGCTCCTCCTTCCAGGCTTCGCGAGAGGATTCAGGAGATTACACTGAAGTACAGCGGCAACTGAAACGGAAAGGAATCTAGAATGCCGGATGACGCAACTCGAAAGATGATGTACCGGTGGCTGACGGGATCAGTCTACGCAGCCATCAAGCTTGTCGGAAACAGGACCATGAAGGTCTTCACCAGGGGAATGAGCATGGTGTTCGTCAACTCCATAAACCGGGAGTATGGTGAACCCCTTGTTGATGGTCTGGGCATCGAGGAAACCGTAAACGGTTTCAAGGATCTTGAAGTGCTCTCCTCCCAGACGGAGAACGGCTCAGTAGAATATGAACTCTCGGAAAACGAGATGAAGATGGTGTTCAAGGGCTGCGTTTACGCGGACTTGTGCAACGATCTCATTCCATCCCTCACCGGCACCGGTGAGTTTTCGGAAAAGACAATTCCCTGTCTAAGGTGCAGCAACTACTCGGCGGCTCTGGCTTTGTTCAACAAATCCCGCTGGCCGTATCACCTGGTGCAGTACGCCCCCGGCGCGAAATGCACCGGTGTTCTCAAGAAACTGTAAAGAATTCGGGAGGAACAAGTGTCTCACGACAACATAGTCAAAGCCTATCTTGACACCCTTGGGTTCGATTCGGACAGATCGGTTCTCACCGTGGGGGGAACCGATGTAGCCTTCCACTGCGACAAGTTCAACACCAGAATATTGAAGAACATCGAGGATGTAATGGGCTACGAGGAAGGCTCTGTCCTTCTGCGCGACTGGGCATCCAGAACAACCTTCAAGGCTTTCAACAGCTTCCTCAAGGATGGTCCGGAATCTTCGGCCTTCGCATCCCTGGATCCGAGGGGCAAGCTGGAAGCGCAACTGGAGTTGTTCAAGTTTCTGGCGTACGGAGCCGTGACAATTGACGATCTCCATGACAACGGCGGTGTGTTCAGGTCAGGAACATCCTACCTGGCCGAGGGCTGGCTTGAAAACAAAAAGGCCTGGGGTTGGGAACTGCGTCAGGGCCCGGCCTGTCATGACATGTGCGGACATCTTTCCGCTGTCATGAGCATATCCTACGGCAGGCCTGAAGGGGCTTACAAAGTCAGGGAAACAGCCTGCAGAACCATGGGCGCCGATGAATGCGTCTTCGAAGCAGAGGGGGCGTAACAATGGCTGTCAATGAGAAAGTCATCCGGGACGGCGTTCTTGGAATGGGTCTTCGGGGTGACCCGAACACGGGTCTGCTCAGGGGATTCGGTGTGATACTGGCCATCAACACGGTGGAGTATCTGGTTGAGCGGGAACTTGAGTTCATAAAAGCCTTTCCCGAAGCGGAGCGCATGGCGGAGAACGCCCTGGTCGACGCTGCGCAATGGTGCGGCAACGCCACTTTCGGCGGAATGATGAAATCTCCCGAATGGGCCGGGCTCATTGCCCCGATGGTCGAATCGAAAAGAGACACCCTCGAGGCTCTTCATGCCGTTCAGAACACCCTGGGGTGGGGCCGGATCATCGGGTATGACCTTGATGAGAATGCCAAAACCTACACCATGAGGGTGAAGCACTCCTACTACATAAAGCCTTACCTTTCAAAACACGGCAAGTCGGTCAAACCCCGCTGCTACATGTGGCTCGGGGTTGCCGCGGGAAACATGGACCTGGTCTTCGGCACAAAGGTTCACAGTTTCGAGGGACAGGAAGTTCAGTGCGAAGCCATGGGTGACGATGTCTGCGAGTTCAGCGTAAAGCAGAAACGCTCCCTCTTCGATCTTATCTGACGACCATTCCGCGCTCCCGGCCCTGTGAATGGGCCGGGAGCACGGTCCATTGGATGAAATGGAACAAAGCGAATCAATCCGGCGGTCTTTCCCGTCACTTCCCGTCAGGGGAGCCTACCTTGACAGCGCCGCCAAGACACTCACCTGTTTGCCGGCACTGGAAGCCATGTCGGACTACTATCAAAATCTTGACGCCAATGTGGACCGGGGGATTTACATTCGTTCCGCGAACGCCTCACTTGCATTGGAAGACGCAAGATCATCGGTGGCTTCCATGATCTGTGTTCCGCAGGACCAGCTGGCATTCTTCCCATCCACCACATGGGCCATCAACGCCGTGGCGAACGGCATTGCATGGAATAGCGGCGACAGGGTTGCGACAACGGTAATTGAGCACCACTCGAATTTTTTGCCCTGGTTGAATCTGAGAAACCGCGGAGTTGATGTAGCCGTGGTGAAGTCGAGTCCCCACGGTTACATTGACTCTGAAGATCTGGCGAGGAAGTCTGAAGGCGCCAGGCTCGTGGCCTTCACCCACGCTTCGAACGCCCTTGGAACACTGCAGGACATTCAATCCCTGACGGAGACAGCCAGAGAACGGGGCGCCATGGTTCTCATCGACGGGGCGCAGGGTGTGTCTCATGAGAACACCGATGTGGGTGCCGTCGGCCCGGACGCGTACGCTTTTTCCGGGCACAAGTGTTTCGGTCCCACGGGAATCGGAGCAATGTACCTTTCCCGAAGGCTTCTGGATGCAATGAAACCCTCCATTCTCGGCGGAGGGTCCGCCGGGGATTCATCACCCGAAGGCTTCACCCTCAGAACAGAACCGGCAACCGCGGTTTTCGAGCCGGGCACTCCGAACATTGCGGGCATCATCGGGTTCGGTGCCGCGGCGTCTTTCAGGCTTTCCGGGGTGTGTTGCGATGCACCGGTTTCAACCGAAGCCCTCTCCCTGAAACTGCTGGAAGGGCTGCTCTCTATTCCCGGAGTCGAGGTATTCGGCTGCGGAGATACAGGGCGAAGAATTCCGGTGGCTTCTTTTTCTGTTTCAGGGTATTCACCTCATCAGGTGGGCATGCTTCTCAGCGGGAAGCATGAGATAATGGTGCGGACCGGCCATCACTGCACACCGACTCTCTGGAAAACCCTGTACGGAAGAACCGAGGGCGCGGTCAGGGCTTCGCTGCATTGGTACAGCACCGCGAAGGATGTGGATGCCCTTCTTGAAGCTGTTGCGTTGCTGAAAACGAACCGATGAGAACCGAGTTGGTCAGGGCGGGCAAATCGGTTTCCTATGTGATTCTGGAGCTGTGTTCTTACGGTGAGACCGGTGATTTCCAGGTTTTGCCCCGGTCTGCTGTCAGCCTTCAACTGGACAGTATTCTGGCCGGTGTAAGGGAGGACCGGCATCAGGCCGGTATTGCCGATGATGTTCTGCTGGCCCGGCTCAATGGGACCAGCGTTTCACTTTACTCCGACGGCCGCTCCGTTCTGGAAAGGGTGGCGCCGTGTTCCGGTAGCGCCGCATGGGATGTTTATCTGTATTTGCTGGGCAAGGAAGACGGTCGGGAAGCTTGAAGTCCCATGCTTGCGCTGTTCCCGGCATTTGTGTATAGAACTTCAGACGATGTTTTTCCAACCGTAAGGAGAGGGATATGACTGGATTGAAGGATGTACTCAAGCAGCTTGTAGAGGTTGCCGGGGTCAATGTGGCGGTATGCGTGGGTCGGGACGGTTTCGTAATAGACGCCGCCTCCACCCAGAGCGCTGACACCGACGCGATAGGCGCCATGGTTTCCACCGGAATGGGTTCCGCGGAGAGTGTTGGCCGGGAGCTTGGTCTCGGCGTGATGGATCAGGCCATGATGGAGTATCAGGGTGGAATAGTGATGATGACCGCTCTTGGCAGCGAGGCTCTTCTTGCGGTGGTAGCCGGGAGTGACGCCAATCTTGGCAATGTTCGTCTTCAGGTTCGCCGTCGTGCTCCCGAGCTTGAGAAGGCGCTTGGATAGCACTTCCTTTACCCCGGGGAGGCATAGGTGACGGTACGGAGTTTTACCCACGCCGCGGAGGTTGGCGGTTTGCTTGAGGGTCTGGTACTTGAGACCCATTCCGTAACAGCGCTGCTTATCAGCCGCGAGGGGATCTGCCTCAGCAAGGCGGGTCTCACCGAGAGCCTGAACTCCACCGCTCTTGCGGCGCTTGTGGCGGGGATGTTCGCGGCCACCCGGGAGGTGGCGAACATTGTAGGAGAGGAGCACTTTTCCATACTTCTTCAGCAGGGCGAGAAGCGCAACATACACATATCACTCATAGGCGACCGCTTCATGCTGGTGGTGGTGTTCGAGGACAACAGCCGGATAGGGCTGGTGCGGATGTCCACCCGTCGGATCTCAAGCGAGCTTCAGGCGATACTTCTCCGGAAGCCTGACGAATCCGCGGAGGCGGCCAGGGAGGCTCTTTCCATGCCGGCGTTTCGCGAGTACGCCATGAACCTTGTAGACCAGATCTTCAGCGTGGGCGCAGGGGGAGACTCAGATGCCGCATCTGGATCTTGACGAACGGCTGGTCACCTTCAAGATCGTTTACAGCGGGCCGGGCTTCAGCGGAAAAACCACAAATCTGCGATTCGTACACAAGACCCTGGCTGAGCGGTATCGGGGTGAGATGCTGGAGCTGGACACCGAAGAGGAAAGAACGCTCTTCTTTGATTTCTTTCCGGTGTTTCTGGGAAACATCGACGGGTTTTCTCTGAGGTTTCACCTCTATACGATTCCCGGCCAGGTCTACTATGAAGCCAGCCGCAAGATAATCCTTCAAGGGGCCGACGGCGTTGTATTTGTTGCCGATTCCACCGAGCACAGGCTCGAGGAAAATGTGGAAAGCTTCATAATGATGCAGCAGAACCTCGCGGAGGAACACGGAGACATCAGCGATTTTCCCCTGGTTCTCCAGTACAACAAGAGAGATGTCGAGCCAAGGCTTGAGATTGGTTGCGTTGAAAGACACCTTAAGATGGAACCGGGCATTCCTGTGACTGAATCCATCGCCACCACCGGGTACGGAGTCATGAACACCCTGAACCTGGTAAGCAAGGAGATTATCAGGCGATTCAGGGTGTAGTAAAACCGAAGGAGCAATATGATAAATGATATTAACGCTCCTGTTCTTCAGGCAGATATCGCGATAACTCTCATCGAAGTATTCCAATCATCACTTCGTCGGTATGGAAAGCATCTTCAAACTCCTGTACTCATGGTACTAATTATTAGTATTTAGTATGAGATAGATAGGGGTAATGTATGCAGTCGGAACTCGACAAACTACACGGGGTGGCATTTCTTCTTGGTTCACTGGCCCACGCTTCGGAGAAGAACCTGGGTCAGAGCAGTCTTTCAATATGCATGCTGGCGGGAAAGAAATTCGGTCGGGAAGCGGTGGAGGAAACCGAACAGACCGAAGACCCTGTCAGGGCGGTGGAAATCCTGAGACAGGCCCTCGAGAAACGGGGTATTCACTGGGATTTCGAGCCGTTTCAGGGTGAAGAGGACACACTGATCAGCGGGGTGGAAGGCAGGCAGGTGATGAGGCTCGTCTTTCGAACCTGTATGGTGCGAAACGCACTTTTCAGATACGCCCATCCCCAGAAGCAATCACTCTGCTACATGGCCCACGGTGTTTTTGCCGGCGCCATGGAGAGGGTAATGCCCGGAAGAACAGTACACCTGGAAATCCTTCATGCCGGCCCCAACGCCTGCCTCAAGGAGATGATTCTGGAGGTTGAAGAATGAGGGCGAAAGTATCAACGGAATGGCTTTCCGGCTGTTCGGGGTGTCATGTGGCCATGGTGGATCTTCATGAGAAGCTTCTGAATCTGGTGGATGAAGTGGAGTTCGTGAGAATTCCCGTTCTTATGGATGAGAAGGGTTATCCCGAAGCGGATGTTGGAATTGTGGAGGGGGCGGTCCGAAGCGCCCACGACAGGGAAGCTCTGCTCAAAATGAGAAACAGTGTAAAGACACTTATCGCGTTTGGAACCTGCGCATCCTATGGAGGTCCATCAGGTATCGGCTGGCTTCATGGAAGGAACTCTATAATCGACAAGGTTTACGGAGACCTGCTGACGACAGGCCCCTCTGAGAAGGCTCCCACCGGTGTCCCCGAGCTTGAGAAAAGCGTTGTCCCCATAGATGAGGTTGTGAAGGTCGACTTTCAACTGCCGGGTTGCCCGCCCCATCCTTATTACATCGCACTGGCCCTTCGTACTCTCCTCGGGGCTTCAGGGCCGGTCATGGACGCGAAACCGGTCTGTTCCCAGTGTGAAAGGAAGATGGAGAAGCGCCTGGATGGCAAACTGCGAAAGGGCGCGGTTTCCGCGCCTGAAAGTGATGTGTGCTTTCTCAGCCAGGGAGTGGTCTGTCTGGGATCCGTCACCCTGAACCGCTGCCAGACCCAGTGTCCGAACAAGGGTGTGGTCTGTGCGGGATGCGCAGGGCCCTCTCCTGCCATCATCATGGAACCGCAGCTGGACATCAGGACCATGGTGGCGAAAAGGATGAACCTGGTATCCGGAATTCCCGAGTCGGAAATACTGGAGTACATGGAGGAAGAGGCCAAAACCTTCTACTCCTACGCCCTTTCATCTCCGGTTTTTTACAGAAAACCCACTGTCGAGATCAGGGAGTGGGCCCGGGAGCGGTGTTCAGGCGTGAAGGAGAGTGGCTGACATGAAAAGCATCGTTGTCAATCCCATCACCCGGATCGAAGGTCATGCCAGTATCACGCTGGATCTGGATGACAACGGCAAGGTAAGCCGGGGGCATCTCAAAGTGCTGGAGATAAGGGGATTTGAAAAACTCCTGGAGGGCATGGAACTGATGAAGATGCCCCTGATCACCGGAAGAATATGCGGGGTGTGTCCCGCCGCCCATCATCTGGCATCGGTGACCGCCATAGAAAACGGAATTGGAGTGGAAGTTCCGGAAGCCGCGGCAAAACTCCGGGATCTGATGTACATGGGACATATCCTTCACTCCCACGCCCTGAGCACTTTTGTACTCACGGGACCGGACCTCTTCGAGGGCCTGGACGCCCCGTCGGCTGACAGGAACGTTTTCAGCATGCTGCGGCTGCAGCCGGATCTTGTAAGAAAGGTTCTCAGGCTTCGAAGCATTGGCCAGAAGATCGTCGAGATTGTCGGAGGAAGGGGTGTTCACCCTGTCACCCTTGTTCCGGGTGGAATCGCGTCGGCGCCCGGCGCTGAAGAAATGGCTTCCATGGCCGAGTGGGGGAATGAAGCCGCGGGGATTGTGGAAGAGCTGTCCGGTGCTGTTTTCAGCAGACTCGGCACGATGGCCGACGCGAGAACAGCCATGGAAATGCCCTTCAAATCACTGGCCCTTTCAAACAACGGCTCGGTCTCCTTTTTCGGGGCACCATGCTCGGTGATGGGAAACACCGGCAAGACCGAAGCTTCGTTTCCGGCGGAGAAGTATGCTGAAAACCTTGTGGAGCACACCATGGAAGGCTCCTATATGAAATCGGTGAGACTTTCGGAAGGAGACTCGGTTTTCTTCGTGGGTCCCCTGGCAAGGCTCAACATCAACAGCTCCTTCACAACACCAAGGGCCGATACGCTTCTTGCCGGTTATCGCCAGCGGGGTTTGCCCCGGACCTCAGCTCTGGATTGCATTGAAGCCAGGCTGATAGAAATGGTTCACTGCGCCGAGAAGATCCATTCCATAGCCTCAGGCGGTGTGAAGGGTGAACTCTGCATACCGGTGATTCCTGGAGCGGGGAGGTTTGTCGGGATGGTGGAGGCTCCCCGGGGAATCCTGATACATGACTTTGATGCCGATGACCGGGGAAAGGTCACCGGAGCCAACCTCATCGTGGCCACCCAGGGCAACTACGAGGCCATGGATCACTGCCTGACAGCCATGGCGGAACTGAACCTGGAGTCCGGGAACGAAAACCTTCTCATGAACGGGATGGAGTTCGCCCTGAGGTGCTTCGATCCCTGTCTCGCCTGCGCCACCCACACCTCGGGCAGCATGCCCATGGTTGTCCATGTCCGCCGGGATGGCAGGATTCTCCGCACCCTGAGCAGGAGGATGGAATCATGATCGAGATCACAGTTGACAAGGATGCCTGCGTGGGCTGTACTCTATGTGTAGACGAATGCCCAACCGATGTCTTCGAATTCAACGACAAAGAGGCCATTCCCGAAGTGAAGAAACCCGGGGAGTGCTTCGGCTGCCTCAGCTGTTCCGAGATTTGCCCCTCCGATGCAATATCCCATTCGGACCTGATCCGGTCTGAAGATCATTACCACGACTCTTACAACCTCAGAATGGCATCTCTTCTTTCGCCGGCGGTCCAGACACCAAAATCATCCGGAGACCCAGCCAGTGAGCAACGGGCCATGAACGACCTTGGCGTCAGGCTCCTGGCGGTGGCGGCGGTCTTCCGGCAGACCCTGGGGGGAAGCCTTCCAGCGGTGGGTACCATGGCCGGAAGAACTCTGGCAACACAGCTTCCCAGGTATCAGGTTCCCGAATGCTTTCAGGACGTGCTCGATCAGGCTGTACTGCAGTTCGCCCCGACCTGGAATCTCAAGCCTTCCCTGGAGCCTGAAGGGAATCTTACGGTGCATGTGGGCGACTGCTATATCAGGGAGCTGTGCAAAGGGGAGGGGATAGAACTCGGAGGAGACCTTTGCGTTCTTTTCTACAACTACCTGGCGGGCTATCTGGGAAGGATGGGTGATGCCCGGCTCAAACTCCAGGAGTCGAACCCCGGGGACAGAGAGTGCCGGTACAGGGTTCAGGTCATTCCAAAGAGTTGAACAGCGTGCTCGAGCTTCTTTTTGTGGGGATTGGAAACACCCTGGCCGGGGACGACGGAGTGGGCCCCGTAATGCTTTCGAATCTTCGGGAAGCTCTGGGCGATGTTGGCGGTATGGGCTATCACATGATTCATGGTGATCTCTACCAACTCTGGGATCTTCTTCCCCGAACCCGGACGCTGGTGTTGCTTGATGCCCTGGCGGGGGATGACCCCGGCTTGGTTGTGAGGGGCAAACCCGCTGTCAGGGGTTTCGCTCCGTCGTTTCACCAGACCGATGCCGCAACGGTTATGCGGAAACTGGAAACCCTTTACGAGGGGGTGTTTCCCCTGTGGACACTCTGGGGAGTGACCATAGCCTGCCCCGACAGGCTCGGGGAAGGTTTGAGCGAACCGGTTGATGAGGGTGCCAGGATCGCGGTAAGCGACATAGTCAAAGCACTTGCCGCTGACGGGCTGGCTGTTGGAGACGCAGTTCTTGCTTTGGGGGAGCGGGGTGGCTCCCCCTGCATTACAAGGCTCCCGGATAGGCCTCCAGACCCTTCTTGAGAATCCTGAGTGCCACCCGCATGTCTTCCTCGTTGAGGACAAAAGCCAGCCTTATCTCGTCGGCTCCAAGGCCGGGAGTGGCGTAAAACCCAGCAGCGGGAGAGACCATCACCGTGGCGCCATCAACACTGAAGTCCGACAGAAGCCAGGCCGCGAACCTGTCTCCATCGTCCACCGGGATTCTTATGGTGGCGTAGAAAGCCCCTTCCGGCTTCAGGAAGAACACGCCGGGCACACCTTTCAGTTCTTCCATCAGAACATCTCTGCGGCGCTGATATGTAACGGCTACATCGCTGTAATAGGTTTCCTTCAGGTGCTCGTAGATCCATGCGGCCCCGTACTGCGCCATGGTGGGAGGGCACAGCCTTGCCTGCCCCAGCTTCAGAATGCCTCCCATTACTTCAGGGTTCAGACAGATCAGGTTTCCAAGCCTGGCGCCGCAGCTGCTGAACCTCTTGCTTATGGAATCCATCACCATAACACGATCGGCTATCTCCGGAAACTCCAGAACGGAGGTGTGTTTTCCTCCGTCAAAGACGAAGTCGCGGTAAACCTCGTCTGACAGCAGGAAGAGGTTGTGCTTCCGAACGATGTCCGAAAGCATGGCCAGTTCCCCTGTTCCAAGAACGGTTCCCGTGGGATTGTTCGGGCTGCATATAAGAATTGCCCGGGTTCGGCGGGTGATAAGCGCTTCTATTTCCTTCCGGGGCGGCAGATGGAAACCATTCTCAACGGAACTGGTTACAGGAACCAGTTTCACCCCGGCCATGTCGGCGAAACCATTGTAGTTCGTATAGAACGGTTCAAAACAGATAACCTCGTCGCCATGGCCGCAGGCGGCCATCAACGCGAAGTACACCGCCTCGCTTCCTCCGGTGGTGATCATCACACTGTCTTCGGAGACGGTTATACCGCCACGGGAGTAATACCCTGATATTGCCTTGCGAAGAATCTGAAGGCCCTGACTGGGTCCGTAAGCCAGAACCCTGGGCTCGCAGTCCCGAATGGCTTTCCAGTAATTCGGAGGGGTTGGAATGTCCGGCTGGCCGATGTTGAGATGATACACCCTGATGCCCTTGCGCTCCGCCGCGTCGGAAAGGTGTGTGAGCTTGCGAATCGGGGATGCCTGCATCCCGGCGACCCTGCTGCTGAGTTGAACCATACAAGCCTCCTGTGAGAATGCCTTGAGTGTTCACGGATTATAACATGTATATTTCCTGTGTATGAAGGCAGACACGGGAATCCTCACGGTACGGCTATGCGAACTCCCAATCAGGGGTAGTTCCGGTGATTGCATGAAGCGTGCCCTTGATGCATGCTCAGCTTTGCCTCTTCCGGATGTGGCAGTCCTCCCGGAGTTGTTTACCGTCGGCTTCAAACTGGACAGTATCTCCGGCGCCGCTCTCCATCCGGAAGAACTTGATACGCTTCCCCTGGCCAAACTGGCGGGTGAGCTGGGAATCTGGCTGATCGGAGGAAGCCACCCCGTGCGGACATCCAGGGGGATCATCAACTCCATGCCGGTTTACGATCCCTCCGGAAACAGGGTTCACACCGCGGAAAAGATTCACCTCTTCAGGAGAATGGGGGAGGACAGCGTCTTCGCCGGGGGTCTGCCCTCCGGCGTCTTTCGAATGGGGGACGTTGTCGCCGGGGCCGCTGTATGCTACGATCTCCGTTTTCCGGAGGTGTTCAGGCCCCTGGTTCTGAAAGGCGCCAGGATTCTCTTTGTTTCCGCACAGTGGCCCATACCCCGTCGGAAGGTGTTCAGGTATCTTCTCCAGGCAAGGTCCGCGGAAGCACAGGTCTTCACCGTGGGCTGCAACCTCGGTGGTGACCACCTGGGCTCGCGCTTCAGGGGCGGCGGCGGCATTGCCAACCCATGGGGTGTCTTTCTGAAGGGCGAAACCGTCATGCCCGGCGTAAGGGACTTCCGGCTGGAATTGAAACAGGTCGATGAAGAAAGAAGCAGAATAAACTGTCTTGCGGATAGAAGACCTTCTGTCTACACAATGTGTGAAGGGGGGGAGGAGTGAAGGAAGGCTACGACAGAGCGCTGGCTGTTACTCTTTCAATCCTGGCCCTGCTTGCCCTGGGAGTGCTGCTGAAAGTTGTGGCCGGCGTATTCACCCAGGTTACCATTGCCCTGTTCGCGATGTTTCTTGTGAACCCCGCGGTGAATCGTGCCTCCACACTTATCGACGGCCTGCTGAAAAGAATGACGCTCCGCCGGGGCAGGAAATCATTGAAAGAGACGAAGGAAAGCCATGTGGCCGAAGTCATGGGGTCGGTGATCGTAATCCTTCTGGCTCTGCTGCTGGTGGGTTTTGCCATTCTGATCGTGTACGGCACCGGCAACATGCTGGTTGAACGGAAAGCTGATCTTGTAACCAATGTTGTTCAGCCGGTTGGGGAGTTCATAAACGGTGTTCAACAGCAATGGCTACCCTGGCTTTACAGGTCTCTGGGCATGGAGGACGCCCTTGATGTCATGCCATCGGACAGTCTTCAGATACTCACTCCCCATGCCAAGCACGGAGCCGACCCCCTGAAGACCACACTGGAATCCGCGTTCGGGGGAGTTTCCGTCTCGGCGCTGGTGCCAACCGCTGCAAACCTGGTTGGAACGGTCACCATCATCCTGTTTAAGCTTGCGATAATAACGATGTTAACAGTGTTTATGTTAAGCGGAAGAAGAATATACTCCAGCAAACTTCGGAAAATGGACAGCAAGGAGTACGCAAGGATCAGCAGAGTAGTCTCAAAGGTGGAGTGCGTTCCCCGGAGATACCTGGTGGCCAAGTTGGTCACCAGCCTTCTGACAGGCCTTCTGATAGGCGGAGGGCTTCTGATCTGGCTGGACCCCGGAGATGCCTTCATCTGGGGATTCATTGCGGCTGTGATGAACTTCATTCCATTCTTCGGCTCGCTTATAGCAGGCATTCTTATTGCCCTTTACACCATTTCCATCTCCGGCCCTTCCGGTTTATGGTCCGTGCTTCTGGTGGTGGTGGTTAACAATCTGGTCTCGAATGTCATAGAGCCCAACTATTTCGGAAAAGTTCTTCCCATCGGCAAGGTCACTGTTCTGGTCTGTGTGCTGGTCTGGGGCTTTCTATGGGGTCTTCCCGGGGTGTTTCTGGCAGTTCCCATAACGATAATGCTCAAGGAGTTTCTTGAGCAGGTATACGGCCGTAACGCCTTTATTGTTGCCCTGGAGGTATGATGTCTTCAATATCAAGGCTGTTTGCGACTACTGTCCTTTTTCTTCTTCTGTATTCCGGCTGTTTCAACAGCCCTTCCGCGATGAGAAACCAGTGCAGAGCCCACATGAACACCCTCTCCTCGGACCTGGCCCTCTTCAGGGTTACCACCGGGTACTGGACCAACAGCGTTGCATCACTGGACAGCATGGCCGGGAGAAAAGAATCTCTCAACTGCCCCGGATGCAGCACCCCCTACGAGATAACCCTTCATTCCCAAGGTTACATTCTGGTGTGCCCCGGTGGCGAGCACGGAGGAATAGATACCGGAACCCCCACATGGGGGCAGGAGTAGGAGAGCAATGGATCTTCTGAAAAAGGAAAACGGAGTTGCCGTGATCAGATTCGACAAGGGCGAGAGGTTCCCGGACGCCCTGTCGAACTACTGCAGGGAGAGCGGTTTGCAGTCCGGAATTGTCCTGGGAGGCATTGGGATGCTTTCGGAGACCACCATCGGCAGGTACGACGGCAGCACTTATGAAACCACGGTTCTCAAAGACTCTCTCGAGGTGTTATCCCTGCAGGGAAACATCTCCATGAAGGAGGGTGAACCCTTTATCCATCTTCATGTATCCCTTGCGGATCACGATTTCACCGCCCGGGGTGGGCACCTGTTCGAAGCAACTGTATCCATGGTAATCGAACTGGCTGTTATGGAACTGACACCTGGCATGCACAGGAAACCCATGGGAGGCGCGTTCTGGCGTCTGGAAGCCGCTGATGCTTGACATTATAGGCGCATGGGTTATGTTTCTTCCGCTTTCGATGGGGCTTTAGCTCAGTTGGCTAGAGCGCTTGACTGGCAGTCAAGAGGTCAGGGGTTCAACTCCCCTAAGCTCCACCATACACGGGCGGCGGCCAAGGCCGCCGCTTCCCCTTAGATAACCGACTGTCAAGGGGTTGCATCTTGTGCGGGCTTTGTCTATCTTACCCGCTCATGAATGCTTGGTTGATTGGTAATTGTTGTTATACATGCATATGCCTTTACACTGACCGATGCGGGAGGAAAAAATGACCAAGGCCGATATCGTTGCGAGCATCGCAGACAAAACAGGGCTTACCAAGAAGGAAGTCGCCTTCGTGGTGAACAGATTCTTTGAGGAAGTCAAAGACGCCATGTATGCCAAGGAACACATTGAGATCCGCGGCTTCGGAACCTTCAAGGTAGTCGAGCGCAACGAGCGCAAAGCCCGCAATCCCCACAGCGGAGAAACAGTTCTTGTTCCCAAGCGTTCCGTTCCCGTGTTCAAACCGTCCCGATCGGTGAAGGAAAGGGTGGCAAACTAAGTGCCCAACGGTAGAAAGCGCAAGCGCCAGAAGATAGCCAATCACAAGAGAAAGAAACGCCGTCGGGCCAACAGGCACAAGAAGAAGATCCGTTAAACTTGATCGTTTCGGTTCTTTCCGATACACATGTTCCCACCCGGCTGGGAAACCTTCCGGGAAGAGTATTCGAGGTCTGCTGTGAAGCGGACCTCGTGCTCCATTGCGGCGATTTTGTCGAGGAAGATGTCTACCGGGAGCTTATGAGGTTTGCCCCGGTTCGGGGCGTTCTGGGAAACATGGACGGGTATGGCCTCCAACGCTTTCTGCCCCGCACCCTTGCCTTCACCCTGGAGGGCTTCAAGATCTGCATGACTCACGGTTCCGGGCCCCGTTCAGGGCTCGCGGGCAGGGTGAGAAAGCTCTTTGAAGCGGATCGGCCCGACATCATTCTTTTCGGGCATTCCCATCAGTACACGGAACTCAGGGAAAACGGTCAGATCATCATCAACCCCGGTGCTGTGGCGGAAGGCAGGGGCAGCCGATCCATGGCTGTTCTCACCCTGGAAAAGGGGGTTGAACCCGGGGTTGAGCAGATCCTGTTCTGACTTGAAAACCAAACCCGCAAAGGTTATCTTACGCCATCGGTGCCCCCGTAGCTCAGTTGGATAGAGCGTCGGCCTCCGGAGCCGGAAGCTTGGGTTCGAATCCCGACGGGGGTACCATC
>CAZUXA010000016.1:0-48344 GCA_964624405.1 uncultured bacterium
ACACTCCAAAACGCCATGATTTCCCCCTTTTCGTGCTGGCTGAAAAATATCGGTTGAAAACGCCAAAGCAAAGGGAGATATGGCGGGTTGCCCGGGCTTGCTTTATAGTGCACTTTCCCCGTATACTGCAATTGATGTTGTTTATTGGGGGTGATGGGAAACCGGCTTCAAAGAGGGGTGTTCTTCTGGGTAGCGATATCGGGTCTCAACGGGTATTCGTGAGCCATTCCAGCCTGGACAGGGAAATCGCCGAAAAAATCCTGAATCATCTCGAGTCCGAAGGCATACCATGCTGGGTTTCCCACAGGGATATCGCCCCGGGTTCGGACTGGGCCGAAACCATATACGACGCCATCGCCGGCGCTTCGGTAATGGTGCTGCTCTTCACCGGGAACGCCAATGAATCAAGGCAGGTTCGGAACGAGCTGGACATCGCCACCAATCTGAAGGTACCCATTATTCCCATTCGCCTCGACGGCTCTGACATCTCCAAGGGACTGCGCTATTTCACCAACTCGCACCAGTGGCTGGAGGGTGTGGCCGGCGGAAAACGCCTGGATACCCGGAGCATTGTCGCGGCGGTCAAAAACGCCGTATCCCGGTCAGACTCCGGGGAACCGGCTCAAAGTGCTTCCGCTTCCGGTGGTTCAACCGGTTCAGGAAAGGTGTTTCTTCCCATACTTGGACTGGCAGCAGCGGCGCTTGCAGCGATTCTGCTGCTCGGCAGGCGGGAAGCCCTCTCCGAACCCTCGGGGCTTCTTTTCAGCCTGGTCGCCGGAGGCACCGACTCATGGAACTACGCCACTGATGTGGCCGCCGCGGGGGACATGGGTTTTTTCGCCACCGGCACCTGGGACTGGGGCTTCTGGAGCGAAGCCTGGGTGGCCCGCTTCGACAGCACTCTCGCCCTGCTCTGGAACTGGTCCGATTCCCTGGCCGGGGAATGCGGGCCGAAGATTCTTTTAACAGATGACAACGGGGTTGTTGTAGCTTTCGGAGAATACGCCGACTTCGAGTACCAGGGTTTCTGGGTGAGAGCGGTGAGGCTGGACAGCCTTGGCACGGTGATCTGGGACTCCCGGAAGCGCATAGAATGGCCCGACGCGATACAGCCCCATGTGGGGGAACTGGCCTGGAATCACGACGGCTCCATATCCCTTGCATTGACGCTTCGCGTGATCGACACGGCCCGGTCCAATGCCACCCACATCATCCGGATCGATCCGGGGGACGGCGGCATGACCTGGCGCGCGATCCCGGACAGGATGGAGTGCGTGGCCTTTCTTCCCCTTCCTGACGGCGGAGCGTTCCATGTGTACCACGAATACTTTACAAAGGCCAACGGAATCGAGCTTCTCTCACCGGGGGGGGATGTACTGAACTCTGTGCTTTTCGGAGACGAGCTCTCACAGGCCACCTGCGCCGCCCTCACCGATGACGGGGGCCTTCTGGTCGCCGTGACCGGAGACAGGTACGGACCCGGCAACGGAGACCTCTGGCTCATGAAGTTCTCCGGCGAGATGGAGCTTCTCTGGAAGCGGGTGCACGGAGGTGGAATGCTTGACCGGGCAAACCGGATTCAACTCCTCCCCGATGGCGGGTTCATCGTGGCCGGTGGTTCCCGTTCCTTTGGCGACGGATCCCTTGACGGCTGGCTCATCCGTGTGAACAGCAGGGGGGAGATGGTCTGGCAGAGTTCGCTGATCACCAGGGGCAGTTCCTCGATAAGCTCGGTGGACATGGATGCGGACGGCTCCTTTCTGGTGGCGGGTTACACTTCGGCCTTGAGGGGGGAGCGGGATGCCTTGATCGCCAGGGTGTCGTCCGGCGGAGTCTGGGCCGATTCCGTGCAGCTGGGCCTGGACATCCTGTACGAGAACTGGGGCAAGGGTTTTCTCGACCAGTCGGTGTGGCTTATGGGAAGAAACCGCAACTACACACCTGTCATCCGTGCGGACTCATCAGCCGGCGGATTCTCACTGGATGTTAAGGAAGTTCCTCTGCTGCTCAGGGAACGCTTCGAGATGTCCCCGGGGTTCAGTGTCTCCGCAGAGATCCTGGTGCCGGATCTGCCCTCGGTTGGCGGGCTCAACTGGGTTGCCCTGGGTTTCACCGAAAGGGACATAAACGCATTTCATCTTGATCCCGCTTCAACGCCCCAGCACCAGTTGAGGTGGGAATACACGAAGGCCGGCGACTTCCATGACAGAGGCATAGAAGCCCTCTGCCTCCGTGACGATTCATCCGCCGGAAGAAGGGAATCCGATCAGGGCTGGCTGACAAGGGGCATTCCCCAGAGGCTTACCATGGAAACCTGCCGGGGAAGCGTCAGGTACCTGCTTAACGACAGCCTCTTCTTCCAGACCCCCGAGGGCATGCGAATGCCGGATTCCATCGGAGTGTACCTCTGGGGAAGTTCGGTATCACTCCCCCACAGCATCAGGGAAGTTCGGGTCTACAGGAGGAGGTGGTGACCGTGAGGGCAGTTCCAGCCGCTGCAGTTCCCTGCCTTCTGATGGCCCTCAACCCCGGTCATGCCCTGGGAAGCATCCTGTTTGAAGAGTGTTTTTCCGGGCCACTCTCCCGAAACTGGACCCTCTTCGGAGAGCCCCTTCCCATGATCTGCGATTCGATGGGGCTTCCCCCACCCTCTTTCGACAACAACGGAGACACCATGTACAACAGCGGAGCCATCTCCCGGGAAAGTTTCGACTACACCGGGGGACTTGTGCTGGAATGCGACATGTACCTCACCTCCAACGAGAGGGGCGCCTGGATCCATGGAACCCTGGGATGGAGCTATACGCCGGAGGGGCGGGGAGTTGACGGCGCGACTTCCTTTGACATCTTTTTATCCTACTCCTACAAGGGCGAGGCGGACTGGTGGCAGCCCCACCTCCAGGGGACGCTTGACGCAAGGGTAAGGTATCCCGACGGAACCCAGGAAAGGCATCGGCGGTTCCGGGTGAACGAATACCTCGATTCATGGCACAACTACAGAATTGTCATCGAAGAAGACCTCAGGGTGGCTTTTCTTGTGGATTCCAGCCTGTTCTTCAGAACCGAGGCCGCGCTCCCTCCCGATCTGGGCGACATGGTCATCGTGCTGGGAGACCGCTCCAACGCCTGGGGAAGGGTCTTCCACGACAATATAGTGGTCAGAACTCCATGATAGAAGAACACCGCCGTGACTGAAGTGAGTTCTTCCGTCTCCGAACCCGCCGACTCGGATATCTCCCTGCTGAAAAAACTCATCGACAAGGGAGAGTACCTTAAGGCGTACGATCTTGCCGTCCGTTTCGACACGAGTCTGGAGCCAGGGACAATCGAGCTTGGCAAACTTCACTCGATAACCCTCTCGAAGCTGGGAATGCCTGAAGACGCCGCAGCCCTTCTCGAAAGCCTCAGAATCCCGGTGAAAAATGACGACTGGGAGTTGGAAGCTCTTCTGGGAAGCTATTACAAGAAGCAGTGGCTTCGTGACAGAAACAGTGACAGGGATCTGGCCGGAACCCTCCTCCGGCGTTCCTTCCTCAGTTATACCCGGGCCATTGAACTCGGGGGTGACTTCTGGTGCGCCATAAACGCCTCCACACTGGCAAAAATCAGCGGCGATACCGGAACCGCGTTGATGCTCGCCGAGCAGGCATCGGAAGAGTGCTGGAAGGTTTACGGTAAAACCCTCACTACCAGTTCTTTCTGGATACCCGCCACCCTGGGGGAGGCGTTTCTTGTCAGGGAAGACTTCCCCTCGGCAATCAAATGGTACAGGGCGGCAAGAAGTCATGTCGGGGGCAACCTTGGCTGGCTGCAGAGCGCAAGAAGCAACGCGAAACTTCTCCTCGAGGTCATCCGACCCGACCCGGAAACCTTGAATCAGGTGCTTGACGCCATCCCCCGTATGAGAATCGCTCTTTTCGCCGGTCACAGACTGGATGAAAAGGGAAGAGCATCCACCCGATTCCCGGAGGATATTTCCGACAGAGTCCAGAGCAGGCTGAGAAAGGCCCTGGTCAGGCTCCATGTAGACATGGGCATCGCCTCAGCGGCGGACGGTTCGGACATTCTCTTCCATGAGACCATGCAGGATATGGGCAAACGCACCGAGGTGGTGCTTCCTTACGGGATTGAGAGCTTCAGGAAAACCATTGTGGACTCAGTGGGGGAGAACTGGGGCAACAGATTCGATGCGGTAATCCGGAAGGCTGACAGCATCGATGTGTCATCCACGGGAAACTACCGGCAAAGCCATGACTTCATCCATGACTTCTGCAGCGACTACATGCTGGTCTCGGCAGTGGACTGCGCGATTTCCAACGACGCTGAGCTGGTTCCCATCGTACTTTGGGACGGAGGCGGCAGCGGGGGTAAGGGAGGAACCGCCGATACGGTTGCCAAACTGCTTTCCGCCGGACTGAAACCCCAATGGATCAAACCGGGAGATTTCTACGGCGCGGGAAAGCAAACAGGAAGAATGGCCGACCTGCACCCGGATGGACGGGATGAGAATGTTACACCCCCGACATTTCCCAGAATCAGGCCCATCGTAACCATTTGCGACAATCGTTCCGGGTTTTCCGAGGAAGGCTGGATCGAAAGAGCCGCGTCGCTGATGAGCTGGATCGATTCCTTCTGTTCCACCGAGGATTGCGTTGTCTTGAAGAATGACATCTTTCATCGGGGTATCAACCTGATCTTCAATCGGATGGACGCCGCATGGACACTCGCCTCGAATTTCCGGAAAGTCGCCGATGATTTTGAAAACTGCTCGCTGCTGATCCATGCCGGAGTTCTGGTGAGCATGAAGACATCACTGAATGGAAGCAGGGACAGCTACTGCAGGGAAGCGGAGGAAGCCATCACTGTCTGCCAGGCCATCAGCGGACCCTCGAGGATTTGCACCATGCAGGCCAGGGCGTTGTCCGGGGTGGCAAAGAGCGAAAAACACAGCTTTCGCTTCAGGGGCACCTTCGATTTCAACGACGGGCGATCACTTAAGTTGTATGAGTTTGCGGTCTGACCGGCTTTCCGGTCCGTGGGAGCCGGCAGAATCCTGCCTGTCGCCTATTGACAGAAGCACCATTGCCAGCGTCAGAGCCAGAAGGGGAACAAGTTTCCGGATTCTTGGCCTGATGGAAACTGGGTGAGTTGGAGTGTTCATGACTCCTCCAGCGGTACCTGATGCCGCCGCGGATGGCTGCACGCAGGAACGGCGTTGAGTTCCGCTCAATCCCGAAGCTGATCCCCGCCTCCATCGGAAAGCCACGCCAGCACCGCGGGATGGTTCCAGTCCAGAGTGTAGGCCCGTGACAGTTCCACCCTGTCCCCGGGGCTAACCCTGCGACGGATCACAGGCTCACCGTTCACATAGGTGTTTACTCCGGGAGTCGCGCTCACATGTTCGATGTAGAGCCCGTCCATCTCCTGTACCAGTCGGGCGTGAAAGAATGAGACATGGGCGCTGTTGACATGAAGGTCATTCGTGGTTGAGCGGCCGATGCTGAAACGGTTCATTGTCCCCCCCTGAAGCTTCGATGCCCTTCCTGGAGCGCAGCAGCGGAAAGCTGGTCACTCCGCATTCCGACTGCCCCGAGGACGAACATCTGGCCGATTCCTCCTCCTGTTCCCTTCGGAATGAAAACTATTCCCGGAAAGAATCGAAGCAAGAGGCATGCTATCGTTGCTATCTGCAATAAACACCCGAGCATTACACACAAGCAGTTTATGTTTTACTGTGATGCTTATTTTTGACAGCAGGACATTTCGGGTGAACCGGACCACGGGTCCAGTCTCGGTTGGATCCCCGGGGCGGGGCGGCGCTCTCCCCGGCGACGGTCAGCGCTGTGATTTCAGTACTGGCCCATCTTGTTCAAGCGCTTCGCCTTGGTTTCCATGATCCGGAACACGCCCAGACCCACGAACAGGTAGAACAGGCTGTTCCCCAAGATGAAGAAGTACCACCACAGGGGAAAGACCTGACCCGACACGATAACCCGGTTCGCCGCTGAAGCTCCGGCGATGAAGGGCAGAAAGGCGTATGGGGTCAGGGGGTGGGTGGGCAGCATCATCATGCCGATGAGGCCGAAGGAAAGGATGCCGTTCACCGCCCCGATGCGCTTGTGGATCAGTCCGATGCCCCCCATCATGAAACTGATGCCCACCAGGGACAGGGTGGAAAGAACCACCATCAGGTAGAGGAAGGGCAGGTTCACAGACATCCATCGCCCGGTGGCTGCCATGGAAAGAAAGAGCAGGATCGTGATGAACACGAAGTTGAAGAGCAGGTTCACCAGAGCCCGAAAGAAGAAGACCCGGTGGGCGCCGAGCGGGGAGAGATAAAGCTGTTCCAGGGTTCCTCCCTGGGACTCGTTCAGAATTTCGTTCCCGGTGGTCTGCATGGCCAGCATGGCGCTCATCCACATGATGTACCCGACCAGCATGGCATCCTGGGAGTCTCCGGATACCGCATCCCCGCCCAGTGTCCTCACGCCCCAGAACATGCCCATGAAGATCAGGAACATCACGCCGACACTGGCCAGGGTGTTGAACAGGTACCGCTTCATTGTCCAGAACAGCATCCGGACCTCGGAGACGAACAGGTTAAGGGTGCGCATCGTCCCCCTCCCGGATCATCTGGAGAAAGATCTCCTCCAGGTCGTTCTCCACGGTGCGAAAATCCAGCAGCTTCCCCGGGAAGGCAGCCAGGGCCGCCACCATCGGCGCCAGGTTCCCGAGGGACGCCAGTTCCACCTTCAGGGAAGAGCCCTGGTGCGAAACCCTGCCCCAGGTCGACAGGCTCTCAAGAAGTTCCGGGGAGGGAGGCCGGTCCAGCTCCACCGCGAAGAACTTCCCGGCAAACTTCTCCCGAAGGGTGGACACGGTTTCGTGGGACACTATCCGTCCCTTCCGCACGATGAGCACCCGGTCGCAGACCGATTCGATGAAGTCCATGTCGTGGGAGGTGATGAGGATGGTCTTCCCCCGGTTCCGCACCATGTTCCTCAGCCAGTTCCGGATCATCCGGCCCGTCTCCACGTCAAGCCCCAGGGTGGGTTCGTCCAGCAGAAGCAGGTCAGGGTCGTGAATGAAGGCGCAGGCCAGGGCGCATTTCTGCTTCATCCCCGAGGAGAACTGCCTGACCTCCTTGTCCGCCACGTCATCCAGGGCAAGCCCTTCCAGAAGCGCCTCGATTCTGGGGGCCACGGAACTTCGGGAAAGGCCCCGGATGCCCGCGTAGTAAGCAAGGTTCTCCCGGGGGGAAAGGTACCAGTAGATGTTCCGGGCCCCCTCCAGCACCGCCCCGGTGCGTTCCAGTACCCTCCGGGTCTGTCCGGGAACGGGAAGGCCGTTCACCCGGATGGAGCCCCGGTCGAAGGCCACGAGGCCAAGGATGGACTTGAGGGTGGTGGTCTTCCCGGAACCGTTGGGACCCAGGATGCCCAGAATCTCCCCCGGAAGCACCTGGAAATCAATCCCGTCCACGGCGGTAAGGTCGCCGTAGGTTTTGACCAGGCCCTTCACCTCCACGCAGGTTTCCCGAATAAGAACCCCCCTTTCACCCGCAAAAATCTACGAGATGCCCCGGTCTGCCGCCAGCCCAATGCTCCCGGAAAGTGTCACATTCCCATTGTTGCGCGCTCAGCAGGAGGTCTTTCGATAACCCCGCTCCCATCAGGGGGGATGGTCACTATACGTTTCAGCCGGCGGCGCCTTGACACAAGGGAAGGGCAATCTATGAGAACATCCTCGCTGCTTCGAAGGGAGATAGGGGACACACTGCGGCAGACCGGAGCGATGCTTTTCTTCCTGCTTCCGATACCCCTGTTGTATGCTCTCAACAACGCACGCTTCGGTGGCGGGACGAGCCTTTACCATCACTTCTTCTACGGTGGTTTCTTCGTGCTCGCCGCGTTACTTCTGGTGCTTCCTCGTTTCATGTTCGAAAGGGAGTGCCGTGACGGCGCGATGGAGTACCTGAAGACACTGCCCCTGACCCCGGCGCGGGTTCTGTGGGTGAAGATCCTTCCCCGTCTTGTCGTATCCTGGATTTTTGTGTGGCTTTTCGTGCGAGTCTTCTTCGGCGGCCTGTTCAGCCTTATGACCGGATTGGGGGGCTGGGAGCTTTGCCTGCTGTTCTTCCTTCCAGCTGCGCTTCTGATGGCCGGCGGATTTCTGCACGGGGTTTCAGGCAGGAAGGGCGCTCTTCCAGTATTGATGCTTCTGATACCTGTTCTCTACATCTTTTTCCCGGGCCAGGATGTTGCCCACTCACTTTTCGTCGCTTTCCTGAGACGATACAGGGAAGGGATGAGCCTGGGAGTTTTATATGCTGCCCGGGCCATCTCTTTAACCATCGGCGTCAGTCTTCCCCCGCTGCTCACCCTTCTTGCGCTGATGCCACTTTTCCATCAGTGGCAGAGCACACCGGAGAAGGTTCTGTCGCAGAGGATCGTAAGAAGGGCCGCGATTCCCACCGCGCTTCTGCTTGCGCTGTTTCTGATCTGCATGTAGATGCGGTATGAGGAGCAGTGGGGCTGTATTCATTGCAGCAACTTAACGTTTTTGTTATGATACTGCCATGAAATTCAACGAGCTGATTGCGATCGCAGGAGATGAACCGGTTTTCAGCACCGGTCACCTTCTCGCCGGTGACGTTTCACCGCGGGGCATCCGCGCCCAGCTCTCCCGCTGGGTGAGCGAGGGGCGGCTGATCATGCTGCGCCGTGGGCTCTACACCATTGCCCCCCCGTACCGCACGAAAACCCCGTCACCCTTCGTGGTGGCGAACGCCCTGTCGCCAGGGTCCTATGTGAGCTGTCAGTCTGCGCTTTCCTGGCATGGTGTGATCCCCGAGGGGGTTCCTGCGGTCACTTCGGTCACCCCGGGCCGTCCGGGTATTCACACCAATCCCCTGGGCACATTCATCCAGCGCCATGTGAAACCCGATCTGCTCTGGGGTTTTGAGAGCGCTCCGATGCCCGAAGGCGGAAGCGCCAGGATGGCCCTGCCGGAAAAGGCGCTTCTCGATCTGTTGTATCTTGAGCACAAAGGTGGCTCACCGGAGTACATCAGACAACTCCGCCTTTCCGGACACGGTGAGCTTTCCGCAGCGGTCCTTCGGAAGTTCGCGGGGCGATGGGGCAGCCCGGGCTTGCTTGTTGCCGCCGGGACAGTGATCGATGAGCTGGGAGGGAGCGGTCAATGAAGGAAGAGCTTCGGAGAATCGTTGAGACCACTTCTTCGCCATCATCAGCGGTCTGTCCAGTGAGGGAGTACCTTCAATCCAGGATACTCGCATTACTGCAGGATGCGGGGGCAATGATCCCCCTGGCATTCTGCGGTGGCACGGCCCTGCGGTTCCTTTACGGCATGCCAAGATACAGCGAGGATCTCGACTTCTCACTGGAACGGGGTGACCCCGGCTTTTCCCTGCGGCCCCTGGTGCAAAGGATCACGGGTGTTCTTGCCAGGGAGGGCTACGCGGTTGATGCGGGAAGAGAAAGGGGTTCCGGAGCGGTTCATGCAGTGATGCTGCGGTTTTTGGGGCTGCTCCATGAACTTGGTCTGTCCCGAAGGAAGGAGCAGAACCTCTCGATCAGGATCGAGGTGGATACACGGCCCCCTGATGGAGCTGTTCTCGAGGTCAGCACCGTCCGTGTTTTCCAGCTGCTCCGTCTTCAACACCACGACCGTTCATCGCTGCTTGCGGGAAAGATCCATGCCGTCCTCACACGCGAGTACGCCAAGGGACGCGACTTCTACGACCTTCTGTGGTACCTATCCGGCAGGGGGTGGCCGGCGCCGAACATGGTACTGCTTCGGAACGCCCTTTTGCAGTGCGGTTGGCCCGGGGAACGGGTTGCCGGCATCAACCCCGGGAAAGAGCTTGAAACAAGGTTCCGCTCACTCGACTGGGCAGCGGTGCGCCGGGACGTCCTCCCCTTTCTGGAGAAACCCGGGGAGGCAGACCTTCTCAACGAAGCCGACATGTGTGCACTCCTTCAGGGTCTGAACTGGTGAGTGGCGGAGCCCGGCTTTCCTGAGTTTCCCACATCATATCATTGACAGTTATTGAATTATGTACTACATTTCTTTCGTAACATCTTTCTCGTAACGAAGGGAATGAAATGGCAAACCCTTTCTCATACGGCGGCATCGTCAGCGACAGGCAGTTCTGCAACAGGGTCACCGAGCTGCGGGAGCTTGCAAGGGCGGCGAAAAACAACGAGAGGCTTTTCATCCACGGGGAAAGGCGGGTCGGCAAGACCTCGCTTCTGAAGTCCGTGATGAGCAGGCTCAGGGAAGACGGGGGCATCTGCTTCTACATCGACGTGTGGAAATGCGTTGACGAGGCGGACTTTCGCAGGGTGTGCGCCTCGGCCCTGTCGGGTTACGCGCTGGAGAAGGGAAAGGGCGCCCTGGGGAAGCTGGCGGAGCTTTTTTCGGGTGTCGCGCCCTCCTTCGGTATCGACGAATCGGGAAAGCCCACGGTCACCCTGGTGCGCGACCGAAGCCGGCCCGAGGGGCCCGATCTGGAGGAGATACTGAGGGCGCCGGGCCGGATAAGTGCCATGGAGCCGGGAAGACCCGTTCTTGTTGTCTTCGACGAGTTCCAGCAGATCAGGGAGATATCGGGTCTGAAAATCGAAAAGGTCCTTCGAAGCGTGATACAGGAGGAGACCGGCGTGGCCTGGTTCTTCTGCGGAAGCCGGGCCACACTTCTCCGCGAGATGTTTTTGAAGAAGGGCAGCCCCCTCTTCAGGAGTTCGGGTCACTACCCCGTTGAATCCATAGGGCTGGCCCACTGGCGCCCCTTCATCACCGGTGAGTTCGACCGGAACGGCAAAATGATCTCACCGGAAACGGTAAGGGTGCTTGTTCGGGCAACGGGCGGCCACCCATTCTACACCCAGATGCTCTGCTCCTCCCTCTGGGACATCTCCGGGCACACCGCCTCCGGGAATGACCTCGAAGCTGCCGTTTCACTGCTTCTGGACAGGGAGAGCGGCACCTACTCAACCCTGTGGAACTCACTTCCCGACCAGCCCAGGAAGATGCTTCGGGCCATTGCCCTTGAAGGCACGCTTCTGAAGCCCACATCCGGGGTCATGGTGAGGAAGTACGGCTTCTCATCGCCGTCCACCGTAAAGAGCGCCCTGCTCTACCTGCTGAAGCACGACCACGCCCTGCAGGACGAAAAGGGCGGTTACCGGCTTTCCGACAGGTTCCTGGCCATGTGGTGCCTTCGTAACGTGGCGACATAGGAGGTCGGAGGAGGGAAACCGCTTCACACTTGCCCTTTCACAAATCCTCGTTTCATTTCATATTTACTGCATGGAAAGAACCATCAAGGTTTTCAAGAGTGCTTACGAACTGGACAGGTATGAGCGTTCCAGGCGCAGGGCCATGTCACCTGAACAAAGGCTTCTGGAGCTGGAATCCATCCGCAGCGAGGCAGGCAGATTCCTTTATGAGCATTCAGCCCGACTTCGAAGAGTTGTTACGGTTACTGGAAAAACAAAGCAGTTGAGTACCTGATAGTCGGAGGCTATGCGGTTGCTCTGCATGGCTATCCCCGATACACGAATGATATCGACCTCTTTTTCAATCCATGTCATGAGAATGTTGATAAAATCATCGGCACCCTGATCGGGTTTGGGTTTCCCTCCGATCAGCTCAACCGGGAATTGTTCTCCACACCGGGAAACATAGTAACCTTCGGTGTTGCTCCCGTAAGGGTTGATTTTCTGAATGAGATTGATGGTGTCTCCTTCAAAGAGGCCTGGCCCAACAGGGTCCGAAGGGCTTACGGAAGCGTAACAGTTAATTTCATCGGCTTTGATGATCTGATCAAGAATAAATCATCAACTGGTCGTAACCGTGACAAACTTGACGTTGAGGAATTGACCTGACAGTTCCGGAACTGCGCGCTATCACGCTATCCCGTGCTTCTTCCCCACCTTTTCGAAGGCTTCGATGGCCCTGTCCAGGTGTTCCCGGGTGTGGGCGGCGGAGAGCTGTACCCTGATTCGTGACTGGCCCCTGGCCACCACGGGGTAGAAGAAGCCTATGGCGTACACTCCCTCTTCCAGAAGATCGTCGGCGAACTGCTGTACCAGGGCGGCATCGTTCGGGTACATGCCGAAGAGGATGGGGATGATCGCGGTTTCCCCTTCGATGATGGCGAAACCCGCGGCTTTGATTCTCTTCCTGAAGTAGCTGATGTTTTCGTGGAGCCTGTCCCGGTACTCGGTGCTGGCACGGATCATCTCCAGAACCTTCAGTGTTCCCCCCACCACCGGAGGGGCCATGGTGTTGCTGAAGACGTAGGGGCGGGAGGTCTGCCTCAGCCAGTCCACAAGTTCCTTTCTGCCTGCGGTCACTCCCCCGCTGGCGCCTCCGCAGGCCTTGCCGAAAGTGGTGGTGATAAGGTCGGCCTTTCCCAGAACGCCGAAGTGCTCAAGGGTGCCCCGGCCGGTTTTGCCCACATAGCCGGTACCATGGCTGTCGTCCACCATCAGCAGGGCGTCGTGGGCTTCGCAGATCTCAGCGATTCGGTCCAGCGGAGCCATGTCGCCGTTCATGCTGAACACGCCGTCGGTGGTTACAAGGCGGTACTTGGCGTTCCTGACGCTTTCAAGCCCGAGAATGTCCTGAAGGCCCGGAAGTTCCCTCCCGTCGAACTTTCTGAGGCCGGTTCCGGTATGGCAGTGGCTGTAGACATGCCTCCTGGCCTTGCAAAGCCTGACGCCGTCGATGATCGAGGCGTGGTTGAGCTGGTCCGCGATTATGGCGCAATCCTCGTCCAGAAACGGCTGAAAGACTCCGCCGTTGGCGTCGAAGCACGAGGAGTAGAGAACGGCGTCTTCCGTGCCAAGGAACTCCGCGGCTTTGCTTTCAAGCTCCTTGTGAATGTCCTGGGTGCCGCATATGAACCGAACGCTGGAAAGGCCGAAACCCCTGGTTTTCAGGGTTTCCTCCGCAGCTTTGAGAACCTCGGGGTGGCTGGCGAGGCCAAGGTAGTTGTTGGCGCAGAAATTGAGAACCTTCCTGCCGCCCCGCACGGTTATCTCCGCGCCCTGTGGCGAGAAAAGCACCCTTTCCCGCTTTATCAGCCCTTCCGCCTCCCGGGCTTCCATGAGGTTTTTCAGATCCTCGAAGATTTTTCTGGACATCCGCTCCTCTTTCAAAACGGGTTGCGAACTGAACTGGGATGGGTGTTGGGGCTACGGTTTCTGCGACGGGAAATATAACGGATGGGGGGCGCGTCCGCGCCCCCCGAAGGGTCAGCGGGGGCAGATCGGAAGGACGACCCGCCCCCTGGATTCGTTGAGCACCTCCGCCGCCGCGAGATAAACTGCGCTGAGTCCGCATACTATCCCCTCGAAGCCGGTGAAGATGCCGAAGGCCTTCGGCATCGCGAACCAGTGGTCCACCGCCAGAAGCCAGAACAGAATGAAAAGGCTGAGGAACACGAACTGAAGAGCCCGGTTTTTTCCGAAGGTGCCGAACCACATCCAGAAGGTGAACAGGCCCCACATGAAGAGGTACCACCCCATGAAGGCCGGGTCGGCGCCCCCCTTCATGATGATGAACACCAGAGTAAGCCAGAAGAGGCCGTAGCTGGTGAACGCCGTGGTGCCGAAAGTGTTTCCCTTCCGAAACTCCATGATGCCCGCGATGATCTGGGCCATTCCTCCGTAGAAGATCCCCATGGCAAGAATCAGGTTGTCCATGGGGAAAAAGCCGGCGTTGTGCATGTTCAGGAGAACGGTGGTCATCCCGAATCCCATCAGCCCCAGGGGGGCCGGATTGGCCAGTTTTACCTCTGTCATGTTCGCTCCCGGTCTACATCCCGTACTTCTCGATGATGCCCTTCTTGTCCAGGCCCAGTATACCGTACTTCTCCCCCACCTTCCGGAAGGCTTCCACGCATTGGTCAATGTGGTGGTCTTCGTGGGCGGCGGAGAGCTGAACCCTTATCCTTGCCGCGCCGGCTGGAACCACCGGGAAGAAGAAGCCGATGACATAGATGCCCTCGGCGTACATGTCCCGGGACATGTCGTTGGCCAGTTTCGCGTTGAACAGCATCACAGGAACGATGGGGGTTTCCCCTTCACGAACCAGAAGCCCCGCCTCGGTGATTCCCTTCCGGAACCTGGCGGTGTTTCGCTCCAGCTTGTCCCTGCGCTCGGTGCTTTTCGAGATCAGGTCTATGACGGTTATGGAAGCGGCAACGATCGGGGGCGCCATGGAGTTCGAGAACAGGTAGGGCCTCGCCTTCTGCCGGCAAAGCTCCACGAGTTCCCTCCTGCCGGAGACACAGCCTCCGGAGGCTCCACCGAGGCCCTTCCCGAAGGTTGTGGTGATGATGTCCACCTTGTCGATTACGCCGAAGTGCTCGTGGGTGCCACGGCCGGTTCTGCCTATGAAGCCCGAGGCGTGGGATTCGTCCACAAGGATCATGGCGTCGTACCTGTCGCAGAGGGCGCACATCTCATCCAGAGGAGCGAGATCACCATCCATGGAGAAAACGCCGTCGGTAACCACCAACCTGTTCCTCTTGTCCTTGTGAAGAATGAGCTTGTTTTCCAGGTGCTTCATGTCCATGTGTTTGAAGGTGTCGTACTCCGCCGAGCACAACCGGATGCCGTCCACCAGTGATGCGTGGATCAGCCTGTCGGCGATGATCACATCCTCGGGGCTGAGGATTGCCTCGAAAACTCCGGAGTTGGCGTCCATGCACGATGGAAACAGAAGGGTGGCCTCCATTCCCAGAAACTCCGACACCCGGTCCTGCAGTTCCCGATGAATGTCCTGGGTTCCGCAGATGAACCGGACGGAACTCATACCATAGCCTCTCTGGTCCAACCCCCGGTGGGCCGCCGCCACCACATCGGGATGGCTGGAAAGCCCAAGGTAGTTGTTGGCGCAGAAATTGAGCACCTTCTTCTTCGGTGCGCCCTCGGGGTACTCGACCTCGATTTCCGCGTCCTGCGGAGAGCAGATGAAACGCTTCTCCTTGTAAAGGCCCTTTTCCCGAATGGTCTCGATTTCCCCTGCAAACACGGTTCTGGTTCTGTCGCTGTATGCCATTCCTGATGCTCCCGTCAGCCCTGGTGCTTCTTCACCAGTTCGCAAATGGAGTTCACGGTGTCAAAGGCTTCCGGGGTGGCTTCGTCGTCCGGAAGCTTGATGCTGTACTTCTTCTCGAGAAACACCTTCAGGGATACCATCGAAAAACTGTCAACCAGTCCCGATGAGATCAGCGGGGTGTCGGCGTCGATGTCCATTTCGTCATCCTCGTCAACGTATTCTTCGATGACGTACTGCAATACGGTGTCTTTCATGCCTTCCATCTTTTTTCTTCCTTTCAGGCTGTTGCCCTGTTTCAGTCATCCTCGAGGGTGGAAAGGTCGCCGGTGTCCTCACCCCACTCCAGAGCCCTGAGATAGCGGCGGAGTATCTTGCCCGACCTGGTTTTGGGCAGTTTCTCCAGGTACTCGATCTCCTGGGGCATGGCCAGCGGGGAGAGTCTCTTGCGAATGAAGTTCATGATCGAAAGCTCGAGGTCGTCTCCCGGTTCGTAACCCGGGTTGAGGGTGACAAAGGCTTTCACCACTTCCATGTTGACCTCGTCGGGTTTGCCTACCGCCGCCGCTTCCGCGATGGCTTCGTGCTCGATCAGGGCCGATTCCACCTCGAACGGGCCCACCAGGTGACCTCCGGTGTTGATCACATCGTCGTCCCGTCCCACGAACCAGTAGTAACCGTCGTTGTCTATGCTGGCCCTGTCGCCGGAGACGTACCAGAGGGACTGGTCCTGCCTGAGCTCGTCGGGCGTGGCGTCTTCCCTGGCGCCGGGAAACTTGCTGCGGTAAAGGTCCGGCCTCTGCCAGTACTGCCGGAACATCGAAGGCCAGCCGGGACGGAAGGCGATAAGACCAACTCTGCCGGGCTCGGTATGTGGTTCGTGGGTCTTCAGGTCCAGCACCGTGGCGGTAATGCCCGGGAAAGGCTTGCCCATGGATCCCGGCTTGATTTTCATGCCGGGGTAATTGGTTATCATCATGGAACCGGTTTCGGTTTGCCAGAAGGTGTCGTGGAAGGCCAGGCCGAAAACCTTCTCGCTCCAGATCACCGCCTCGGCGTTCAGCGGCTCACCCACCGAGGCCAGATGTCGCAGGGACCCAAGGTCGAACTTCTTCACGGTTTCCTCGCCGTCCCGCATCAGTGAGCGGATGGCGGTGGGGGCCGAGTACCAAACAGTTACCCTGTTGTCCTGAATGAACTGGTACCATCGGGCGCTGGTGAACCCGGAATCCAGCACGCACTGTGTTATGCCGAGGCTCCACGGGCCAATGATGCCGTAGCTTGTTCCGGTTACCCAGCCGGGATCGGCGGTGCACCAGTAAACATCGTTCTCCTGAAGGTCGAGAACCCAGTGGCTGGTGAGGGCCTGCCCCCACACCGAGCTGTGAACATGCTGGGCGCCCTTGGGCTGACCGGTCGTGCCGGATGTGTAGTGAAGCACCGACGGGGTTTCGGGGCCGGATTCGCAGGACTTGAAGCTCTCGACCCTGGGGGCGCTTTCAAAATCGTAGAAGTGTTCACCCTCCCGAAGTTTTTCAGGGTTGCCCTCCACCACTATCACATGCTTCAAGGCCGGAAGCCTGTCCTGTATTGCCCTGACCTTCTTCACATGCTTCTGGGTGGTGAGAATGGCGGAGGTTCCAGCCCCGGCAAGCCTGACTTCCAGTGATTCATCTCCAAAGGCGCTGAAAAGGGGCTGCACTATCCCGCCCATTTTCAAAACGCCCAGAAAGGATATGTAAAGTGCCGGAATCTTGTCCATGAAGACGCAGACCCTTTCACCGGGCTGCAGGCCAAGGTTTTGCAGGAGATCAGCGAATCCGTTGGAATACACCCTTACGTCGTCAAAGGTGAAGGTCTTTTTCTTTCCGCCGAAGCCTTCCCAGATAAGCGCCGGTTTGTCAGCCAGGCCCCGGTCGCACACCCTGTCGGAACAGATGGCGCCGATGTTGAGAAGCTCGCCTTCCTTCCATCCCATTACATCCCGGGCGATGCCCCAGTCAAAACTGTTCAACCTTGATTCATAGCTTCCGATGTTGCTCAAGACAGCCCCTTCCGTTCTTGCCTGTGTTCGAGAACCACAATGGCCAGCGCTACGGTTCCGCTGTGGCTGATGGAAACCCGAACGGTACCCACATCCATTTTCGCCGCGGCGGCGGCGGTATCTCCATGAAGTCGAATGGAAACCTCTCCGGAATCACTGTTTCTGAGAACTTCCACCTGGTTCAGTTCAGTAATCATGCCGGAATCCCGGCATCCCAGCGCTTTCAACACCGCTTTCTTCGCGGCGAATCTGCCGGCGAAGCTCTCGTGGCGTCTGGCCCGGGACCCGGCATACCGGGCTTCCTCGGGAAGAAACACCGTGGATATCAAGCGGTCTGTAAGCTTCTTCCGGAAGACCGCAAGGTCAACAATGTGAATTCCCACCGCGGCAATCAACCTGCTGTCCGTTGCCCGTTTGTGAAGCGGGACGTTCCGGCGCCGGTTGTCCACCGGGATTTCATGGCCAAATCGATCTGTAGATCGTGTAATTGTGGGATACGATCTCGACATACTTCTTGGTTTCGTTGAAGGTTATCCTTCCGAAGAACTCCTCGGGCGCGACCCTTCCAGCACCCCAGCGCAGGGCGTTGTGGGGCCCTCCGTTGTAGGCGGCCAGGGTTTCCCTGATGTCTCCCCCCATCTGATCCCTGTAGGAGGATATGCAGGCGATGCCATACTCGATGGACACCGACGGGATGTAAAGCATGTCAGGGGTGAAGCCCTCCCAGCCCCTTTCCGCCGCCACATACTCCGATGTGCTGGGTATCATCTGCAGAAGGCCCCTGGCGCCTGCGGTGGAGTACACCCAGGGCGAGTAGCCGCTCTCCTGTTTCATGATGCTGTATATCAGAAGGGGGTCGATGTGGTATCGCTGGCCGGCTTCGGCGACCTGGGCTTCCCACGCTTTGGGGTAGCGAAGCCTCCAGAGTTCCAGCGGGCGTTCACTTCCCTCCAGGCTCCACATTGTGTAAGCGGCCCAGGGCCCCCTTTCCCATATCTCGTGCCTGGCGTAGAAGGGGCCCAGTCGAAAAGCGCCACCCACCCGGCTCTCCGCTGCGCGGAAGAGATCCTGCGCCCAGGCCCTCCGGCCGACGGAAGAAAGATACGCGCCGGCAAGGGCTTCTTCCGGTGGCGCTGCCGGCGCCCGGTTGTTCCTGGTCATCCATTCTTCCAGGGGTTCGCCGGTGTAGTGGGGCTGCCAGGGAGGAAGGTTCAGATACTCCCTGGCGAAAACCGCGGGAAGGCTTTCGGGGCTGTCGGCGACGAGGCCCTGCAGCACGCTCTGCCCCCGGGAATCCCCCGCTTCCAGTAACAGCCTTCCATACCAGTATCTTGCCGAGGACCTATAGACGCTCTGGGTCCATCTTTCGATGAAGGACGAGAATTCCTGGGCGGCTCCGGGATCGCCTGTCTTCATAAGCCCCACGCAGAGGTAGTAATGAGCATCGTCCGCCGTGGTGTTTCCCGGATACCGGGCAATGGTTTCCCTGAAATAGGGCAAAGCCCTTTCCCAGTGGCCATTCTCCGCCAGAAGGCTTCCTCTGTACCAGGGAAGGTTGCTGATCCGGACATGGGAGGGCCACTTCTCCTGATAGGTATCGAACACATCCAGAGCCTCTTCCACCATCCCCAGGGCGGCCAGGCTTCTGCCCAGGTTAATGGCGGCGTCCGGAGCTTCCGCGCCCCGGGGCCACCGGCGGAGATGCTCGGAAAGCATGTCCGCCGCCTCACGGTAGAAACCGAGACGGTCTCTGGTTCGGCCCGCCAGGTAGTGAAGATTCGGGGGGGGATTCGGGCTGCGGATGGCAATTTCGTAAAGCTCGTTCCAGAGCCCTCCCCCGTAGAAATTCTCCGCCACCGAGGAAGCCATGACCGGGTCGTTGAACAGGGTTTCCCGAAGCACCGCGTACGCCGCCGCGTGCATGTCCCCCGCGGGCCACAGATCGAAGGACGCCAAAAGATCGTTCTCCCATCCCTCATATCCCATGCTGCGCTTGTGCATTCCCCGGTGGTGCCTCATGGCGGCGGACATCTCGCTGTTTCCAAGGGCTTCCGCCCTTCGCCACAGAGTTTCCTGCAGGGAGGTGTCGCCGGTTCCCAGGGCAACCCTGTAGGAAAGAATCAGGTGATCTGTTCCGGCTCTGCCGGGCAGGTTGTCCCCGGAGTATGTGAGAAACTCCCGTGCTTCCACGAATCTTCCTGCGTTAACCAGACACTCCGCCACCGCCAGTGACGCGTACTCGCCGTACGGGGCTTCACCTGAAAGCACCAGCGGGCCAAGCTCCGGGGCGACATCCCCTCCTCCAAGACGTAGGGCTTCGAATACCGTGACGGAATCCGGGCTTTCGATGAGCAGCCGTGCCACTGTCAGGTTTGGCTCCCGGGATGCCGCCGCGGCCTTCCGGGCCAGCACCGCCCTTCGGGGATCGCCCGGAGGAAGCAGCATCGCTGAGGTGACATAGGCTTCCACAGCTTCAGCGTACTGCCCCTGTGCCGCCAGGCTGTCCGCCATGCCGGCCAGCCTCAGGCTTCGGGTTTCCGGGCTTTCCTGGGGGGTTTCAACAGGCACGCTTCCGCACCCTGTCAGAAGGGTCAACAGAAGGATCAGAATCGCTGTGGCTGTTCTCAACTCTTTCCGTCTCCGGTGTACGCCGCCAGTTCGTCCCTTACTTCAGGGTTTTCCGGCGCCAGAGACGCGGCCCTCTCCAGGGTGTTCACAGCGTCGGAGTGGCGGCCCGCCGCGGCCAGGGCCCGGCTGTAGGCTATCATTGTCCGTATTGAGGAGGTTTCTTCTCCGATGAACCCCTCGAGGAAGGAGATGGACTCTTCCGATCTTCCCCCGGCGAGGAGCAGAACTCCCAGGCCCGATACCGCCTGGTCCAGATCCGGCTGAAGCTCCAGGGCTTTCCGGAATGAGGCCTCAGCGTCGGTGTCCTCTTTCAGCGCCGCCTGGACATGGGCCATGTTGCACCAGATCTCGGCCCTGTTTCCGTCAAGGTGGGCCGCTTCCTTCAGATCCTCGAGGGCGGCATTGTATTCGCCGATGTTGTAGTGGTGAATGGCGCTTCGGTTCAGCTGGCTGATGCCGTCCTCCATGGCCTTTCCGGCGAACCTCTCCGTCACCTCCTGCATCTCACCCAGCAGTTTTTTCTGGTTTTTCAGGCCCTCTGAAAGCTCCTTCTTCACCGCCTCAACCGCCTCAACCGTTTTTTTCTCAGTCTTTTCTATGGATTCCAGGGTTTTTTCGGTGTTCCTCTGATTCTCGGCGGTTTCCGCTCGAAGGGCATCGGCTTTCTCTTCCAGCGAGAGTTTCATCGCCTTCACCGAATCTGGAAGCGCTCCGATGGCTTCAACGATCACCCCCGACGCCTCGGATATCCTCATGGCGCTCTGTTCCCCTGTTTCCCTCACCGCGGTGTTCACTTCTCCCAGAACCTTCTCAAGCCTGTCCCCCAGCCCGACAATCTCGTCGCGGAGTTCAGGGGCGCTCTTCTCCTGCTGATTTCCGGCGATTCCCGCGGCGATTCCGTCCAGCTTCTCCCCCATGCTCTGAGACATGTTCCCGATGGAGGTTTCCAACTCAGCCAGCCCCCGGACAAGTTGGTCGGAAGCGCCGGCTCCAACTTCGGGAACCTCCCGGGAGCCCAGAACAGCCAGGGCGCTTTCGACACGACCGAACTGGGCCTCGAGAAAGCTTTCACCCGGCGGCGCCATTGGAGTGGTCTTCGCCACCTCTTCCCGGACACCGTCCAGCTTTTCCACGAGAACATCCATTTTTTCCGACAACTGAAGCACAGCCTGTCCCAACCCCCTGAGGAGCTGCTCAACGGTTACCTGGTTATCTGCCATTGGTCATCCCCCGTCCGAAGTGCCTTCTTCCTGTTTTCAGATCGCTGAGAATCCATCCCCGGCCTCCCGCGGCGCCTGAAGCCCGCTCACAGCCAGGGTGTCTTTCCTCCATGAATCTCTCCAGGGCTGCCTTCTCGTCTGCAAGACCCATCTGGGAAAGCGCCCAGTGCAGTTCGGAAAGGTGTCTCTGGTCACGGGTCTGTCTGTAGAGGGCCAGCCAGCCGGCGCAGGCGGCCTCCCTTTTTCCACTGTTCCAGAGGGCGCTTTCCGCGGATATGTCCAACTGCTTCCGTCGCGCCAGGGTTTCCCTCAGTATTCCAAGCAGTTCATCGTTTCCCCTGGCCTTCCGGTACGCCTCGCGAACCCTTCCTCCCGCTGCCAGAAGCCTTATGAAACCCGGAGTAACATCGGACTCCCGGGTTTGCAGGGCCTTGTCCAGAAGCAGGGAAATGGTTTCGGCAAGGTTATCGACACCTGAATCCGCAAGCCTGGTGGCGAAAGCGAGAACGGTTTCTCCATCAATGAAGGAACGGGCCAGAGCCCTTCCCGCGGCGTCGGCCTCATCCCGCTGTATCCTTGAGCCTTCCGAAAAGAACTCTGTAAGACCCCTCTGAACAAACTCGTCGGTTTCCACCGAATTCCAGAAATCCAGCCGGTTCGCCGGCTGCGCCCTGGCGTCCTCAAAAAGAAGCGAATCAACATCCGAAAAGCCCTTGCCCGCCAGAATCGTACGGATTCGGTGAGCCCTGTCTTTCAAGTTGGAAGCATCGCAGGTCAGCATGAGCCTGTGAAGTGCCTGCCACATTTCGTCACCCGCCCACTGCTCTATGCACTGATCAACCGACTCCGCCGGAGGGTTCAGATCCAGGGGTGCCCCATCGGCAAGAAACAGCTCCGGGTCTCCCATCACCACACCCATCAGGGCCTTCACCGGCGGCTGACTCAGTTCGAGAACGGACAATCGGCTGTGGAGCCCCGGGGCAAGACGGAGAAGCTGGCAGACCTCTTCCGTCACATCCAGCCCGGTGCTGTACTTGACGGCGTTGGTCACGCCGAAGAGAAGGGTATCGGTGTCGGTCTTTCCGGCGCCGTACTCCAGAGCCGCCTCCACCAGTTCCCTGGCGGGAGCCCCGCTCTTCTCCAATGCGGTGGTGGCCGCCATTCTGAAGCCCCCGGCATCACCTTTGAGAAGTCTTGACAGCGCCAGAAGCTTCCACAATTCCCATGCGTCCACGTGCCTCGGGCAGTTCTCCTCGAGAAAAGCCCCGACCTCCGGTGAATCCAGGGAGCCTGATACAACTCCCGCCGCCCTGGAAACATCTCCCGTGTTCACCAGGGACTGGGCCAGGGCAATGGCCGTGGGGCCCGATGCCTCCTCGGAAGCCATGTATTCCAGCACGGTTCTGGCCATGGGGGCGGTGCTGCTTTCAGCCGCGGCGGAAGACAGGAGTTCGACGGCCTTTTCCCGGTCGCCGGAGGAGGCGGCCCTGCAACCGTCCGCAAGGTCGGCCACCGGACCCGGAGGTATCTCCAGCCTTTCAACGGACACCGCCGCGGTTCCAAAATGTCCGGATTCGATGAAATACTCCAGCCTGAAGATCGCTGTTTCGATACTGTCGCCGGTATCGACCCTGGAAGCCAGGGCGTCCATCCAGTCCTCCCTGGCCCCCGGCTCAGCCAGCAACGGCAGAAGCTTCGCCACCACGCCTCCCTTTCCCGCATCGTTCAAGGCGGGCAGAAATCCTTCTGTGGTGGTTTTCTGAAGCATACTGAGCCTGATGTCGGAAACCAGGTCGGCAACTTTGGCAGCGACAGCAGGGTCTTTCACCGCTTCCGTCATGGCCGGGGAAGCGGTGACGGCATCGTCGACGCAAACCGCGGCGGAAGCCTGAACAAGAAAACCTGCCGGGGTGTCGGGATGAAAACCGGAGCTGAGGATGGCCTGGGCATGCTCCTTGGCAAGACCGCTGTCGAATATCTCCACAAGCCCCCGGTCAGGAACCCGCTCGCCCTGCAGAAGCAAAGCGATCCAGTCTTTGGCGGACTGGCTGGAATCGCCCATTGCGCCCGTGGTTGAAGCCCGGAACCTTCGAAGCCTTGGAAACCGGTCCATAAGGTGGGAAAGCCTGGAGAGAACCGCCGCGATGTCCGAGCGGGACTTGAGGTCCTTCCTTGAAGAAAGATGCTGAAGGGTCGCCCCCGCCTCACCCTCCCTTCCCGCCAGCAGCTTGTGAACCGCCAGCAGGGTAAGCACCGACGCGTTGGTCTTCTCCTTCTGCAGCAGTTTCTGAATCTGGCCGAATACCCACTCCGGGTCCTGCTCCATCAGAGAAGGTATCACCTGAACCGCGTCCTCCACCGAGCCTCTGTCAACCAGGAACTCGCCCAGCCTTCGGGTAACCTTGCCCTCCCGGTCCATTCCATTTTCTATGACGCTCCTGCATACCTCCGCCACCGGTGCCTGGTCAAGATCGGGGCACTCGAAAACCCGGTTCAGAGAGTCGATGCCCTGGGTGATCTCGTTCCGGGACAATCGAAGCCTTGCCTGCAGAAGGTGCGCCCGGGCGCTGGTCGGAGCCGCCAACACCATTCCCGCCGCCGCCTGCTCCAGTGTGTTTCCATCGATGTCACGATCAAGAAGCCTCTCCAGGACCGAACAGGCTTCATTCACCCGGCCTCCGGCGGCCATCAGCCTTGCGAGAACCACCGAAGCCCGGCCGGTGGGATCCGCGGGAATAATGCTCTTTTCCGTGATGGCGATGGCCTTCTCCAGTATCTCACCCTCGGCCTGGAGCAGGGTGGAAAGCTCGGATATGGCCCGTTCGGTGTCGGACAGAGAGACAAGAATCCTGATCCGGCCGAAGTTGACCTCCATGTCGGTCCCGCCGGTTCGGTTCGCTATCCAGCCGCTGAGCCGGGAAAGGCTTTCGTCGGGAAAGGATGATCTCTCCGCGGCATCGACCAGCACATCAACCGCCTCCGACGGCCTTCCCTTTCTGAAGAGCACCACCGCCATTGCCAGGCAGGGTTCCAGGTTCTTCAGATCTTCGCCGGAGTACTTCCCCTGGGAGTTGTACGCGGCTTCGATGCTGTCGGTGAACCTTGATTCCGTGAGCCGGTCCACGGTGGAAAGAAGCTCGATCATCCCGTTGTAATCCTTGCTTCGAAGCCTGTACCTCCAGAGCACCCGCAGGAGTTCCGTGGAGCGGGAAAAATGCCCCAGTTTCTCCTCCAGCAGCTTTACAACCCCCGCCCGAAGGTCGGAGTGGGCTTTGATTATCCGCTCGGAAAGCCTGGCAGCCAGGTCAGGGTGGCCGATGTCCATCAGAAACGGCACTACCTGCCTTGCCGCATCCTTTTCTTCCAGAAGGCTTTCGATCTCCTCTTCCATCAGAACCGCCGCCTGGTCGACCATGTCCCCGGCGGCCATATCCCTGGCTTTCTTAAGGATTCTCTGCGATTTTGATTTGAATAGAGCCATATCCCCCTACTCCGGTCTTATGATTAAAACCTCTCCAATAGACAGCGAAGAGTCGGTCCTGTTGTTGAGCCTCTGAATCTGCTCGACCGAAACGCCGTAGTTCCGCGAAAGATCCCAGATGGTATCACCGGAAACCACGGTATGTGTAAGCCTCCCCCCTCCGGTGACCATCTCGAAGCCGCCGCCGGAGGAAGCCGCCGGGGGGGTCCCCCTGAGCATCAGGGTCTGCCCGGGATGGATCGTGGTACCTGTGGAAATACCATTCCATTGGGCAACCTCCCGGGAAGAGACGCCGACCATGCTCCCGATGCCCCCAAGGGTATCACCGGAACGAACCGTATACCTGAAGAAGCCCGACGATTCCGCGGCCCTGGTGTTGACAGGTGTCCGGCTGCTTTCCGGCAGGCTCAGAATTGCCCCGGCGACAAGGTCGGTTCCGCTGTTGGCATCCAAAAGCCTCTGCCGGTCAACCCCGGTGGTTGCGGCAATGCAATCCCAGGTGTCGCCGTATTTGACCAGATAGTGGGTCGGGTCGATGATCCAGGCGGTCTGGAACGCAACGGAAGCGAATTCCGTGGGAATCACCACCTCCCAGCGGTCACCGCTTGCGGGAACGGTTTCGGCAAGATAGCCCCGGTTCAGTTCTGCCAGTACACCGGGGGAAACCCCTGTCTCGGCGGCCAGAAGCCGGAGATCAATGCCCGGAGGCACCAGAATCACGGAAAGACCGTCGCCTGTGGGATCCAGCTGATTGTACGCCTCGAGAGCCCTGGCGAACCGGGGTACGAAGTAGCTGGTCTCCCTTGGAAGGCTCAGTTCCCCGAAGGTGGTGCGCCCTCCGGAAAGGGCCCTTTGCAGAGTGCCCTCGCCGCAGTTGTACGCCGCTATGGCAAGCTTCCAGTCCCCGAACATTCCGTGCAGGTAGCCCAGGTATCTGGAGGCGGCTCTGGTTGAAGCCACCCATGAATACCTCTCATCCACCCTGTCCGCCATGCGAAGATTGCAGAACCTCGCGGTGCCGCTCATGAACTGCCACGGGCCCGCGGCACCGGCGGAGGAGTACCCTCCAACCGAGTACCGGGTTTCCACCCAGACCAGGGCGGCCAACTCAGTTGGAGCCCCTTCGCTTCTCAGCACCCTTTCCAGAAGACCCCTGAGGTCCTGATCCGCCGGGCAGTTCTCATGGGAGTAATGGACATCGCTGGATTCCGCAACGCCCTGCGGAATTCTCAGCGGGGCGGGATGACCCCGGGTTGCCCTGGGAACCAGGGGAATGACCGGAGTCTCGACATTGCTCATGGGTGACCCGGCGGAAGGCACGGCGCCTTGCCTGGGCCCGGGTTGGGTGCTGCGAATTCCGGAGCATCCTCCGTTGATTATCATATGCACTGCGAAGGCCAGCGCGAACAGAAGATTCAAGGAGGTATGCCTGTGCTTACCGTGGGTGTGGTGGGAGCAACGGGTCTCGTGGGGTCCAAGATGATCGAAATTCTTCAGGAAAGATCCCTTTCTCTTGGCAGGCTTCAAGCCTTCGCCTCCCGGGGCCGCGGGGACAGAACCATCTCCTTTTGTGGAGAATCCGTACCCGTTGAAATACTAAACCCGAAAGCTCTGGAAAAGGGCACCATTCTCCTGGGAGCCACCAGTTCCTCCGTGGCCAGGGAATGGATCCCCCCCTGTCTTTCCATGGGCACCACTATCATAGACAACTCCTCGGCTTTCCGCATGTCCGCCGGAGTGCCGCTGGTGGTTCCAGAGGTCAATTCCGGCGCAATTCCGCGGAAACCTGCGCTGATAGCCAATCCCAACTGCTCTACGATACAGCTGGTAACAGCTCTGGCGCCCTTGAACCGCATGAAACCCATACAATGGGTCTCTGTTTCCACATACCAGTCCGTCTCCGGAGCCGGCGCCCGGGGTCTTGAGGCCCTGACCCGGGATGAGGCCCTGCCACCGGGCAAAAACCGCCTTCACCGAAACCTGCTCTGCGAGATTGGCGAACCGCAGGACAACGGTTACACAGACGAAGAGATGAAGCTGATACGGGAAACCGCAAAGATCATGGACGCCGTCTTTCCAGTTTTCCCGGGAGCGGCAAGAGTTCCGGTTACGGTGGGGCATACAGAGAGCGTAACCGTTCGATTCCATGACCCCGTGCACTGGAAGGAAGCGGAACAGCTTCTCGACGGTTCGCCGGGCATCCGGGTTCTTCCCATGGGTGCTCAGCCTGTAACCGTGGAAGGCACGGACCCGGTCTGGGTTGGAAGGCTTAGAAATCATCCCGGCGATGAAAGGGTGCTTCAGTTCTGGATAACCGCCGACAACCTCAGGAAGGGCGCGGCTCTGAATGCGGTTCAGATCCTGGAACTGCTGATATGAAAAGGGGGCCACGGTTGCCCATCGCCCCCATTATACCTTAAACCGCAAAGCTTCTTACAGGTCCAGCTCGTCGTCGTCGATGAGATCGAAATCGTCTGCGAAATCTTCGTCTTCGGCGCCGAGGGCGGCTCCGCACTCCTCGCAGAACGGGTTCTGAGCAGGGTTCATATGATTGCACGAAGGGCACTTCACGCCGTCGGGAACCGACTGCTCAATCTCGTCGTCGAGTTCGAGTTCGTCGATGGAGTCGGATATGTCGTCTTCATCGGCATCCTTGGCGGAAGCAGCAGCCGCCGCTCTGCCCAGGGTTGCCTCGTCCACATCCCGAAGAACCTTGCGAAGCTCGCCAAGCTCGGAACGGAGAAGGTCGAGTTCGTTGGCGGTTTTGTTGCGTTCGTTCTTGACGCTTTCAAGGTTTTTCTGGAAGTCCGGGTCGTTCTCGTCGTGTTCCCTGAGCCTGGCACGAATCTGAAGCTCGTCCACCGCGTCGGACTGCTCCTGGTGGCTTCTTTCGAGTTTGTCGATCCGGGCGGTCAGTTCCTCGACCTTGGATACCAGAGCACCCTTCTCTTCGCCGATGCTGCCCAGGACTTCGTCCAGTTGGGCTTCATAGTCTTTCTTGATGCGGATGTAGACCCTGTTATTGGTTTCGTCCTTCAGCGAATCGAGGTTGGAAAGACGATCAACCAACTCCAGTCGCTGGTCGAGGAGCTTCTGGATCCTGGCTTCAAGCACTTCGGCCATTTCGCCTCCTTACAGAGAGTGCGTTCAAAAACAGGCGGACAATACCGGAAACGCAAAGAAAGATAACTGTCTATCATCCACCGTGCAATGTCAAGGCAATTATAAACGAAGCAAGTGCCTCAAGGGAATCCCAGCCCCTTTTCAGTTTCATATCCGTTTCCGCAAAAGACATTGCCACTGGCGCAAGAGCCCTTCCCCGCCAGAACCGCGCCATTTCAAGAACCTGTTTGACCCGGTACGGGCTGATTCCCAGGGTTGCCGCCACCTGTGACTCTCCCCCGCCCTTCTCCAGAATTCCAGCGGCGCACGCCGCGAGAACCCACTGGGAATGAATCAGCGCCAGAAGCCTGATGGGCTCCTCGCCGGAGGACAGCAGAACCGACATCATGGAAAGGGCACTCCCGGTTCGGCATGAAACGGCGTGATTCGTCATTTCCAGGGCATTGCATTCAGGAAGGGCGCCGGATGAGGCCAGAACCATTTCGGAGGTGACCGTTGCGTCCGGCCCGTATCGAATGGAAATCCTTTCAATGATTCCGGCGAGATTCATGAGTTTTCCGAAGGAGAGCGCGGAGACGGTCTCCGAGGCTTCACGGTCCAGCCTGACCCTCATCTCCCCGGAAAGCCTTTTCGTCCAGGGCCACATTCTTCCCGGGAAGGGTTCCCAGCATTGGAAGACAGTGGCGCAGGCACCGAGTTTTTTCAGAAAGGCGGTATTCAGGCTCTGTTTCTGGGTCAACAGAAGGAAGAGATGCTGGGAATCCTTCTGAGAGACCGCTTCTACGAGTTCCTGCTGGGCTTTCAGTGGAATCTCATCGGTGTTTCTGATCAGAATGAACTTTCCGGCACTGAACAGCGAGCCCTCGCTGGTGAGCCGCTTTACAACTCCCGGAAGCACCATGTCTCCCGAGAGCCTGGCGGCCTCCAGCCCCAGGGTTTTGGCTCTGGTTTCCAGTGATTTCTCGAGCCTCAGGCTCTGGTAGGGTTCCTCGCCCGCCACCACGAAAACACCACCGGGAGAGGTGCTTTCCGCCAGTTCCAGGGCTTTGTCGAAGTCCTTTACAAGCATTGCCGATCCTTCAGGGCTTGCAGAAACACCAGACTCAGGTGTATTTTCCCGGCCAGTTACCCACACACAGCGGAGGGTTCAAAATGCTTTCCTGGTTCCGGGATAATGCGAAGATATTCCTTGTGGTGATCATTGTCATCTTTGTGGTCATGATTTTCGTGGACTGGGGCTCCGGCAGAAGCCGGGCTGCCAGGGCCCAGCGAATGGTCATGGGTTCCGTGAACGGAGTGAGCATTCTGCCGGGAGTGTTCGACGCCGCCAGGAACGAGGTGTACTCGTCCCTCAAAAACCATCTGGAACGCTCGGGCAACCCCGACCCTGACAACGAGCTGATACTTCTTTACAACGAAATCAACGAAGCCGCCTTCGATCTTGTCGTGGAAAGGCAGATTCAAAGGGAGTTCGCGGAACGCCTGGGTTGGAAACCGGTCCACGCCGGCCTCGCCGATCACCTGATCAGGGCTCAGATAAGGCTCGCGGGGATACCCGACCCCGACACCTACCTTCAGCAGTTCCGGAATGACCCGAACTACAGAACCGCCGCGTACCAGCTTCTGCTTCAGGCGGACAGAGGCCGCTTCGACTCCGCCATCACCCTTTTCAGGATGACTTCCAGGGCGGAAGCCCTTTTCCTCGCCGGCGATATGTACACCCAGATCCAGGCCCGGTACATTCCCTTCAGGGCAACCCCTGCGCTTCCCGACGAAGAGAATCTTCTCCGGTTCTACTACGACAACCCCGATCTCTTCCACCTGCCTCCCCGGGCGGAGATACGGTTTGTATCCGTGATTGTATCTCCAACCGATGAAGACCAGGCCTACTCCCTGCGTATGGTGGACTCCCTGGCCATGTCCGGCGGCGGTTCCCCGGACACCCTCAGCCTTACCCGGCGCCAGATGCTTGAATCCCTGGGCTGGGAGTTCGAACTGATCCCGGGACACCTCTCGGCACCCTTCATCGGCAGGTCTCTTTCCCAACCTCAGAGCGGGCTGATGGCGAGCCATTCCGTCGAACTTCTTCACCTGGCCCCGGGCCCTGATCCCACCGGTCTCGAAGACAGCCTGGTCATCGTCCACTGGGAGCTTCCCTCCCTGCCCAGCCGGGCCGCTCTGAGAAACGCCCTGTGGACCATGCAGGATCTCAGAACCGAACTGCTGCGAACATCGGATCCCTTCATCACAGACGACCTGATGATAACCAACTGGGGAGAGATGACTGTAACCGCAGACACACCAGTGGGATCAGGAATCAGTCAGGCCATGCTGGCCTTCGCCCTGGATACGGTGTGGACCGATTCCATAGGCCCCGTTTTCTACAACCCGAGTTATGACGGGGGCTACCCCACTCTGACCGTTGCCAGAAGGCTTTCCCGAAGCCCCGGCGGAGCCCTCACCCTGGACGAGGCCCTTGAGAGCGGAAAGCTTCTCGTCGAGGCCTACTCCAGACTTCAGTCGCAAGAGGCAGAAACCATGGCCGCCATGGCCCTGGCCAGGTGCCGCGAGACCGGTGAGTCTCTGTCCATGCTGGCCGAGGCGGACTCGCTGGAGCTCTACACAACCCAGGTATTCTCGCCGATGTCCGTGAGGGTGTGGGCCGAATCCGAAGAAGCGCTTTACCGGGGTCTCCTGGGTTCCAATGGCTTTGCGGATGCCAGCATTCTCGCCCCGGAGTTCACACCGACAGGCCCCTTCGTCAACGGTGGCGTGGCCTTCCTGGCTGAGATAACTTCAAGATCGATTCCGGATTTCAGTGACAACCCCGGCATGATCGCCTCCATCTATGTCTCACTTGAGCAGGGCAAGGGCCAGGGTTTCAGCAGGAATTTCATTGGTAATCTGAGAAGCCGGGCCGACATCCACGACGGCAGGGAAGAGTTCTACACCATGATCGATTCGCTGAGGGCAACCGGCGCGTATCAGTAGTGATCCGGACCGCTCCGCAGCAGGTGTAGAAAGTAGGGGCCTCCGATCAGGGCGGTGATGATCCCGACCGGCAGTTCGCCGGGGCTCACCACTATCCTGCTTACGATGTCGGACCACACCAGAAGCACCGCTCCGCCCAGGGCTGAAAGAGGCACCAGCCTTCGGCAGTCGCCGCCGGTAATCCTTCTGAGAACATGGGGCACCACAAGCCCGACAAAACCCACCGGCCCCACGGCGCCCACGGTTCCGCCGGCGAGGATGGCGGAGGCGGTGAGCATCACGGCTCTCTCCCGCCGGGTGTTTACGCCTCTGGTCTCCGCCAGTTCTTCTCCCGCAAGCATCTGATTCAGAGTGCCGGTGCGCAGGAGAACCATTGCGGTTCCCGCAACGGTGAACGGAAGCAGGTAAAACACCCTGGAATAGCCTGCGGCGGCCAGGTCGCCCATCATCCAGCGGACGATCTCCATAAGCCTGGACGCCGGGCTCAGGTACTCCATAAGCAGCAGGAGCGAGGCTCCCAGAACATTGATCGTAACCCCGGCAAGAATCAGCGTGGAACCTTCCCTGCTTCCCCTGCCGGCAAGGGTGGTTACCAGAAGTGTAGCCGCCAGAGCGCCGCCGGTTCCCGCCAGGCAGGCCCAGTAGCCGGATATGCCGATTCCGAAAAGAATTACCGCCCCGGCGGTTACCCCTGCTCCGGCGCTGACTCCCAGGGTGTATGGCGTAGCCAGAACATTTCTCAGAACAGCCTGCAGCACCGCCCCCGCCACCGCCAGTGAAGCGCCGGCCAGAATCGCAAGAGCGGTTCTGGAAAGACGAAGGGAGATGACCACGCTCCAGGGTGCCGAGGAACCCATGGGCCCCGTCACTGCTGAAACCGCGATTCCAGCCGCCAGAAGCAGCACCAGCCATCTAAGCGCTTTCATCGGTCACCGGCGGAGGACACCGACCATCCTCCGGCGCCTGAATCCCTGGTCACCGACAGGGGGATTCCATAAACAGCGCTCATGATGCCGGGAGTAAAGATCTCCTCCGGACTTCCCGCGGCAATGCACCGCCCTCCACTGAGAAACATCGCCCCCGAGAAGTGCTCTCCGGCCATGGCAAGCCTGTGGGTTGAAGCAAAAACCGAAACGCCCCGGGATGCCAGCCTTTCCAGTATCTCCCACAGCATGGCGGTATACCTGTAATCCAGCCCGCTCCCGGGCTCGTCCAGAAGAAGGATCATGGGTTTCTGAACCAGCACCGACGCCAGAAAGACCATCCGCCGTTCACCCCCGGAAAGATTTGCCGTAAGCCGGCCCGCAAGGTGGAGTATTCCGCACTCCTCCATCACCTCTTTGGCGGCCTTGCGGTCTGAGGCCGAATCAGTGGCCCAGGGGCTTCGGAAGGGGTGCCGCCCCAGAAGGACTGTTTCGGTTACGGTGAGGCCCTGGGGGACCGGAGGGTCCTGCGGAAGGTAGCCGATGAGGGAGGCCTTTTCCCTTTCGGAAAAGCCTTCAAAGGGCTTGCCGTCCGCAAGCACCGAGCCCTTCCGCCATAGCCATGGAAAACCCAGTATTCCCTTCATCAGAGTGCTCTTGCCCGCGCCGTTGGGACCCAGAAGACCCCATATCTCACCACCGGGCAGGGTGAAATCGAGGCCGCTTATCGCGGCGCTTCCCCGGCGGTACCCTGCGGAAAAGCCCTTCAGTGAAAGCTCAGGCACAACGCAAGCCTTTCTCCGATATCCGGAAGCCTTGCCCCGGGTATCAGCATGAAATCATCGCTGAGTACGAACACCCTCTCCGGCGGAAACCCCCTGGCCTCCCAGAACGCCCTCTGCCTTGCGAGGAGTTCATCGGGGTACTCCTGATCCGGCGCCAGAAACACCAGGGCGTCGGGATTCAGATGAAGTATGCCCTCCACGGATACATCCGGGTAGGTTCCCGTCTCCGGGGCGGCAATCGAGCATCCGATCCCCTCCAGCAGACCCTGGTAGAAAGTGCCTTTACCCGCCAGGGTGAACCTGCCGTCATGGCCGTGGAACACCACCAGCGCCGCGCTTCCACCGCTTTGCCCCCTGTGGTCGCGGAACACCCGGTCAAGGCGGTTTCTGAAGGCGGTGAAAGAAACCTCCGGGTATCGGTTTTCAAGAGAGTCGCAGGCGGCGAACACATCTTCAAGGGTATCGAAACTGTAGGAATGGTACGGAATGCCCAGTTGCGCCGCAAGCTCCGAGAGCCGCAGGTTCCATCCCACTGAATGAATGCTGGTGGCGCCCAGGGCGGCAATCGCCTCGGGAGAGGGATCAAGATATCCCCCAACCCTTGGAAGGGATTCCACTCCGGCGGGCCAGCTGGTATATGCGTCCACCGCCGCCACCCTGCTCCAGGCGCCGCCCTCGTGGAACATCTCCGCCAGGGAGGGGCCGAAGACAACCGCCCTGCTGTCCTCCCCTGCGGCGGCGGGTTCAGGTGAGCAGCTTGTCAGAACCAGCAAAGAGATTAACCCTGAGCTTTTCCAGAGCCTCTTTCTCAATCTGTCTCACCCTCTCGATTGAAATGCCCATTATCTCCGCGACATTCTTGAGTGTTACAACTCCGTTGTCGTGAAGTCCCATCCTTAGCACGAGAATCATCCTGCTTCTCTCAGGAAGCCCGAGGACCGCTTCCGCCAGCCTCTTCATTTCCATTTCCTCCGCCACTTCAAGGTGAGGCTGGCCCGCGGGCCGGTCCGGAAGGTTGTCAACCGGGAAAGCCTCACGGCCGGAGTGGCAGTCCAGTGAGTCGTGGTTCAGATCAAGAAGGGACAGGGCCAGCAGCCAGTCCATCTCCAGATCGAAGCATGAGTTCATCTCCTCCAGGGTTGGAAGCCGCCCGTGCTCCGCAACGAAGGAGTCAAGAAGGCTTCTGGCCCTGGCGCCCCTGCGCAGCATCTGTCTGGGTACCCTCACCAGCTTCGACTGCCTGCTGACCTCTTCAATGATGCACCTTCTGATGATGAACACCGCATAGGTGCTGAAGCCTGCGTATCCTTTCAGATCATGCCTTCTGGCCGCGGTAAGCAGCCCCCGGCACCCCTCCTGAACTATGTCTATGTCCTCCATGGAGCCTATGCCGCCGTCGAAGTATCGTGCCGCCACATGAAGCACCAGCCTCAGGTGCCCCACAATCAGAACTTCCTCCATGTCCAGAAGGGCATCCCTGAGCTCAAGAAGCCTGGCTTTCCTCTCGGGAGGAGCCCCGCTCAGTTCACGGCTGAGCCGCTCCTGCCATTCGCCTTCTCCGTTATCGGTGCCCAGAATCCCCTCAAGGTCATCCCGAAGTCTCCGCATCCCCTCAAGAAGATCCTCCCAGTATCGGGAATCCTTGATACCAGCCTTTTTCACGGTGCGACGGAGAAAACCAAGCGCATCCACTGTGGGCTACTCCTTTCCCGCATGCCTAAGTCTGTCCAGTTTCTGAAGCTCCCTGAGCAGGTCGATCTTCTCTTCCGGTCCTGCTCCGGGAAGCCTTTCCTTCAGCAGCACTCTGAGCGCGGCAAGTCTCTCGTTTTCAACCCTTCTCATGATTTTCTCCCGGTCACCGGCCTTCATCCCGGTCATGGAAGAGGCCAGTCTCGAGCAGACGGATCCGTGTTCCGGTGAAAGAAGCCCGAAGTTCACCGTGGCGCAGCCCTCTTCCATCTGCCTCTGCAGAGCAAGAAACAAGCCCCGTCCCGCTGTGGAGCGAAAGTCTCCCACCGTAAGCCATGAAAGAAGGCTGCAGTCTATTGCGCCGCCTCCAACGGCGGCGGCGATGATTTCCCGGTCGGCCCTGTCAAGTTCTTCCCGGTCCGGGGAGGACAGAATTCTGCCGGGCTCCGCGTTGTACCTGAGGTGCCCCTCCAGGGCTGACCGGGAGTAACCGGTAATCGACTGCACCTCCAGGAGAAGCTGTTCCCTGACCAGTGGGTCCGACGCGGAGGACACCACTTCCATAAGCCTTTTCGCCGTTCTCACACCGGCGACTCCCCCCGGGAAACCCCCGCCAAGAAGAGCCGCGCAGAAACCAACGGGGCCCCTGGCCCGCTCCACCAGGTCCATGAAGGCATCCATGCCCTTTCCGTCGATGAAGTCATCCGGGTCCATGGAATCCGGCAGTCTGACAATCCGGGGAAAACCTCCGGCGGAGAGAAGCATCATTCCAGCCTTGACCGCGGCCTTGATTCCGGCCTGATCGCCGTCGAAACAGATAACCGTATCCTCGGCCATGGTTTTAAGCACCCGGGCCTGCACATCGGTAAGGGCTGTACCGCAGGTGGCCACCACCGCCGGAAAACCTGAAGCGAAAACCCTGGCGTGGTCGAAGTAGCCTTCCACAAGAATGACCATTCCCGTTTCCCTCGCGGCTGAAGCCGCTTCGGAAAACCCGTACAGCACGCTGCCTTTGTGATAGACATCCGTGTCCGGACCGTTGAGGTACTTGGGGCCCCCTTCGCCCAAAGCCCTGCCCCCGAAGCTGACCACCCTGCCCCTCCGGTCCCTTATCGGGAAAAGAAGCCTGTTCCTGAATCTGTCCCGGAAGCCCTGGGGGCCCGGCATTCTCAGGCCCGCCTGCTCGATCTGGGAATCGCTGAAACCCAGGCCCCTCATGTGGTTCGTGAGGCCTTCCGGGGAGAAGCCCACACCGAGGGTTTCCGCCACATGGGAAAGCCCCCTGCTTTCAATGTATTCCCTGGCGGCGGCGCCCTCCCTGGAGCGGAAGCGTTCCGTGAACCACCTCTGGGCCTCTCTCAGAACATCCAGCAGGCCAGTCTCCGGACCGGAACCCCGGCGTTCGAGAGTGATGCCGCACTGGTCCGCAAGCTCCTCCAGGGCATCCATGAAGGAGAGGCTTCCGTAGCGCATTACAAAGGCGATAACGTCGCCTCCGGCGCCGCACCCGAAACAGTGCCAGGTACCGGTTCGGGGAAAGACATGCAGACTGGGGGTTTTCTCGCCGTGGAACGGGCAGATTCCCTTGTATGATGCCCCGGATTGCTTGAGGTCCATGTGGCGGCCTATCACCGAGACCACATCGGAGAGCTGCTTGACCTTCTCCACATCCGAAGACATTACCCGCCGTCCTTGAGAACCGCGATCGAAGCGCCGGTCCCGCCTTCCGCCGGTGAAGCCTGGGCAAGGCTTTTCAGCCTGCGGTCATTTCTCAGCCATCGGGTAACCCCGGTCATCAGGACACCCTTTCCGTGAACGATTCTCAGCCTGAATAGACCGCATACAATCGCGCTGTCCAGCCTCTGATCCAACTCCGCTATGGCCTCCTCCACGGTTTTGCCCAGAAGGTTGATCTCGGGGCTGCCCTGAACCGGCTCCCACTCCGGCACCGACGCCCGGCAAACCCCGGGGGGTTCCCGGCGGGCCAGGGATGACAGGGGCCTGGTGAGAAGATAACTGCCGGAACGAACCCGTGCCGACGCCCCGTCCACGCTCTCTATACTGCCGGGCTGGTTCCAGCCCTGAATGTCAACCCAGTCCCCCGGTGACAGCTTCGGGGTTTCACTGCCCGGGTGGGACTCAGGTGCCGAAGGGAAGCCGTGACGCTTTCCGCGCTGCTCCTCCACAAGTTTCCTTATCTCCCTTCGGGCATCGGCGGACTCCCCGGGACTTCCATCCTTCCGGGACATCAGCGCCAAAAGGGAATCCGCCCGGGAGGATATCTCCCTGAGCCGGTTATCGTGTTCGTGGATGAGCCTTTCCCGAAGGAGTTCCATTTCCGACAGGGCTTCTTCGTGCTGAACTCTCCTGGCCTCGGCGCTTTTGGCTTCCTGAAGCCTCTGTGCCTTGAGGGCTTCCGTCTCCCGGGCTCCAAGCTCGTTCATTTCCGCCAGGGAAATCACCAGATTGTCCAGTTTGAACGAGTCTCCGGCGAGGATTCGGGCTTTTTCGAGAACCGACTTCTGAAATCCCGCCGCCCGGGCCACCTCGAGGGTGAAAGACGCACCGGGCACCCCTGAAATGAAGGAATAGGAAGGGGTAAGGGTTTCCCGGTTGAAAACCATCGAGCCGTTGAAGAAACCCGGAGTGTCGTAGGCCATTTTCTTCAACTGCCCCATATGGGTGCTTACCAGAACCCGGGTGCCCAGAGACGCCAGCCGGCTCAGCACCGACGCTGCCAGGGCGGCGCCGGTAGACGGGTCCGTTCCCGCTGCGGGCTCGTCGATGATGGCCAGGGTTGACCGGTCTCCCATATCCAGCATCTGCTTCTGTTCCGACAGTCTGGCGGAGTAGGTGCTAAGGTGCTCGGCAATGGACTGATTGTCTCCGATGCTGACCAGTACCCTGGTGAAGAACGGCATGGTGGAGCCGGGTTCCACGCACCCGCCCAGGCCCGAGCGGCTCATCATGGAGGCCAGGCCCACCGCCTTCAGCAGAACGCTTTTACCACCGGCGTTGGGGCCGGAAACAACCAGAACCTTCCATTCGTCGGGAAGGATGAAGTCGCTGCGAACCACGGTTTCCCGGTCAATGAGGGGATGCCGGAGCCCAAGAAGGCGCATTTGGCCCTCTCCCGGAAAAAATGTGCACTCCCGAATGCGATAGCGGGCTCTGGCGAAAATCGCGTCGATTTCCACCGCCGCTTTCAGCCCCCGGGCCAGGGTTTTCTTCTCTTTTCTGACCAGGCTGGTGGCTTCCCTGAGAATTCGGCGGCGTTCGATCTGAATCTCCATATTGGCTTCCTGCAGGGCATTGCCGTCCTCCACCAGCTCCGATGGTTCGATGAAAAGGGTCGAACCGCTTTCGGATCTGTCGTGGATTATTCCGGTTACGGCACCCCTCTTGCCTGAAGCCACCGGAAGCACGAACCTGCCGTTCCGTATCGAGGGCGGTGAATCCCTCAGAACCCCCGCCAAAGAAAGCCTGGCGGCGATGGAGGCAACCCGCCGGGAAAGCCCCCGGCGCAACCGGTTCTCCCGGTTGACCAGCTTCAGCAGATCCGGGGAAGCCCCGGGGGAAATGTCCCCCTCGGGGGTTGTGATGGCAAGCAGGTGGCCGGAGAGTTCGTCGAGCACCGGAAGCCGACTGGTGCAGGCGGCAAGGAGTGGTTCCGGTGTTTCCGCCGCTTCAGCCGCTTTTCTGAACCGGAAGAATGACTCCGCCGCGAGACCCGTGTCACGGAGTTGCCCGGGTTCCAGGCAGATTGCCCCCCCATCCAGCAGGCGAAGACATTCCCCAAGCTCCAGACAGTGTTCTACCGGGGGAACGAGACCGAGCCCGACAAGCATCTCCGCCTGGGCGGTCTCCTTCTGAAGCCGGAGAGAGCCATGGGAATCTTCAGCGGGTTCCAGGCGCAGAACCTCGGCTCGGCCAGGTTCGGAAGCGCATTCCGAGGCCACATTCCCCAGTACACGGGTGAATTCCAGCCTTTCCGGAACACTTCTCATTCTTATCGTCCCGTGGGGCGAAAGGCTTCCATGGAAGCCATCTCCTCCAGAAGCTTCTTCTCCCGCCGGCCGGCCCTTCCGGGAACATGAATCTCGATCTGAACCAGCAGGTCGCCCCGGCCCCTCCTGTCCAGCCGGCCCAATCCCCTGCCCTTCACCGCCACCCGGTCGCCGCTGCGGGAGGAGTCCGGTATCTTCACCGTGATGTCTTCCTCGCCTGCGGGATCGGGAACGGTGAGACTGGAACCCAGAACAGCTTCGGGGTACGATACCGGAAGGTGATACACAAGGTTGTCACCCTCCCGGCTGAATCGGCGATAATCAATGCTTTTCACCAGAACCCGCAGATTGCCGGGTGTTCCCCCCTCGGGTGAATGATGGCCCTGCCCTCTCAGGGTGAGGCAATGATCCTCGGACAGACCCGCGGGTATCTTGACGGTGATTGTACGGCTCTTTCGAGTGACTCCCCGGCCTCTGCATTTTCCGCACGGTTTCCTGGGAACCTTGCCGGATCCCCTGCATACCGGGCATGTGGACACGCTTCTGAAGGTTCCGAGAAGTGTTCTGCGGTCATTGACAACCCGTCCCGAGCCCCGGCACTGAAGGCACGGCTGCATGCCCTCGTCAGGGTCCGCCCCGTTGCCCCCGCAGTTCTCACAGGCTTCCATCCGTTCTATCCTGAGAAGCTTCTCGCCCCCAAGAACTACCTCGGGAAGGGTGAGTTCCACAGCCACGGTAAGATCGTCTCCGCCTCCACGGGATTCCGAACGGAACCCGCCGAACCCGAAGTTTTCCATGAATGAGCGCAGGGCGTCTTCCATGTCAAAGCCCGCGAAGGGGTTCCCGCCATGATGGCCGGGCTGGTCGTCAACGGTTCCGTACCGGTCGAAAAGTGAACGCTTTTCAGGGTTTGAGAGGATGTCGTAGGCCCGGCCCACCTCTTTGAACTTACCCTCGGCCCGGTGATCTCCGGGGTTTTTGTCCGGGTGGAACTTCATAGCCTGCTGCCGGTATGCGCGTTTTATGTCTTCATCCCCCGCATCCCGGGGTACTCCAAGAACTTCGTAGGGGTCGAAATGCATCAGCAGACCTCCGGTGAGGCTTTGGTTGTTCTAAAGCCTTTGATGGAATTCTAACACAGCCGGGGAGGCAAGGGCATCAGATGCCCGTCATGCCCTCGATGGGTTCATCGGTGATCTCAATGCTGTCGATGAGACCTCCAGCCTCCTCTTCGAGCCGGGTTTCCAGAACCTCGACCAGCTTCGAAACCGCTTGGAGCTGAACCCTGGTCGCGGTCAGTTGTTTTTCGATAGCCTTTGCGTCATCACTTTCCTTGAGCTTTCGAAGCTTCTCAAGCTCTTCCTCGAGACCCCGCCACGATTCGCGGTCCACCTCATCCCGGGCAGCCTTAAGAACCTTGTTGGCTTCGTAGATCACCTCGTCAGCCTGGTTCCTCTGCCCGGTCAGAGCAATTCTGGCCCTGTCCGCTTCGGCGTTGGCTTCCGCCTCTTTTTTCAGCCTCTTGATCTCTTCACTGGTAAGGCCACCGCTGGGGTTAAGCGTAACGGTGTGGGCGTTTCCCGTATTCATGTCCTTCGCGGAAACACTCAGGATTCCATTGGAGTCGATCTCGAAGGTTACCTCCACTCTGGGCTCACCCCGCTTCGCCGGTGGAATGCCCCGCAACTCGAAGGTTCCCAGGCTGCGGTTTCCTTCGGCCAGATCCCGCTCTCCCTGGAGCACATGAACACTGACCACATTCTGATTGTCCACCGCGGTGGTGAAAATTCTTCCCCTTCTCATGGGGATGGGGCTGTTCCGCTTGATAATTGGGGCCATGACTCCCCCGAGGGTTTCCACGCCAAGAGTCAGGGGTGTCACGTCGATCAGTACCAGGTCCTTCTTCTGCCCGGACAGAACAGCGCCCTCAAGGGCGGCCCCCATGGCCACCACCTCATCCGGATTCACATTCTGCGCGGGTTTGCAGTGAAAGATCTCCTCCACCAGTTCCTTTACCATGGGGATTCGTGTGGAGCCCCCGACAAGCACCACATGGTCAAGCTTGCCGATATCGAAACCCGCGTCGGCCACCGCTTTTGTGCACAGATCCCTGGTTTTCTCTATCAGGTCTGAAACCAGGCTCTGGAAAAGCTTCCTTGTTATGCTGATCTCCATGTGCACCGGCCCCGAGTCTCCCGACGCGATGAATGGAAGGTTGATGCTGGTCTCGAGGGTCATGGAGAGTTCGCACTTGGCTCTTTCCGCCGCTTCACGAACCCTTTGGGGAGCTATGTTGTCACGATTGAGATCTATGCCGGTCTCGGTCTTGAACTGTTCCATTATCCAGTCCACCAGTCGCGAGTCCAGATCATCGCCGCCAAGACCTGTATCGCCGCAGGTGGACTTCACTTCGAACACGCCGTTCACCACCTGGAGAACGCTGATGTCGAAAGTGCCTCCCCCGAAGTCGTAAACGGCTATCTTCCTGTTCTCTTTGGGCTCAATGAAGGCAAGGGCGGCGGCGGTGGGCTCGTTGAGAACCCGCCTTACATTGAGGCCGGCAATGACTCCCGCAGCCTTTGTGGCCTCCCGCTGAACCTCGTTGAAATATGCCGGAACCGTGATGACCGCATCGACCACTTCCTCGCCCAGGAAATCTTCAGCGGTGTGTTTCAGGCTCTGGAGTATGATCGCGCTGATTTCCGGAGGTGTGTAAAGACGGTCCATGATTCGAACCGCGGCGTCTCCGTTCATGTTCTCCTCGATGGTGTACGATGAACGGGCAGCGAGGTCGGTTACTTCGGAAAACTGCCTTCCCATAAGCCTCTTGATGCTGCTTACAGTGTTCTTGGGATTGGTGATCGCCTGCCTTTTCGCAACAAGACCCACAAGCCTCTCACCCTTGGCGGTGAAGGCCACCACAGACGCCATTACTCTGGAACCGGCCTTTGTCTGAATCACAACTGGATTGCCGTGATCCACAAAGGCTATGCATGAGTTCGTGGTGCCCAGATCAATGCCTATGGTTTTACCCAAGTTTACACCTCCTGAAAGGTATGATCATGCCTAATCGACGAATACCGTTTTAACCCTGGCCCAGGTGGCCGGTGAAAGATGCTGGGTGCCGGCGTCCATCTGGTAAACCTGCGCGCCGAACTCCTCGTACTCGGTTATCCAGAGATACTCCCCATCCCATGTCATATCCTGCGGAGTACTGCAGGGCGCCATGTAATAGGTGATCGGCTGCGGAACCATGGGAAGCATCACATAGATGAGCTGTGTGTTCTGCATGCTTACGAAGAGGTTGTACCCGTCCCAGGCGAGGCCGGTATTGCCGCCCGGGCTGAACGGCTGAAACCACTCGATGATGTCGCCGCTGTTGGGGTCAAGCCTGTATATCACATTGTTGCTGAAATTGGTGCTCCAGAGATGGGTGCCGTCCCAGGTGAGACCCTCGTTGTTGCTTCCGCTGGGAGCGGGGATGGAATCCACCGCCATCCCGGTGGAAATGTCTACGAAGTAGATCTTCCAGGGTTTCACCGTCACGATCAGGTGGGTGCCGTTCCAGGTAAGGCCGGTCGGGTAGTCGGGGTTGGGGCCGGGAACATCGATTTGATCAACTATCGCGCCATCCGAGGGATCGATTTTGTAAATCTGCATGTCGGCATCGCTGGTGATCCAGAGGTAACCGTCAATCCAGGTAAGCCCATCGGGGTGGCCGCCCGGGGCGGGAATCTGGTGAATCACTTCACCCGGGTACGCCAGGGCGAAACCCGCGAGCAGAACAGAAAGCCAAAGTGCTGCTTTCATGACAATTCCTTTCTTCTTACCACTTCATGCATGGAAGCACGCCGTGAAACCATAAGCATTGACAGTATTCTGTTCGCAAGCCGGTGTCAACCTTGCAAGATTTTGAGGTCAGCCGGTGATGATACAACACCGTGTTCACAAATAATTCCTGTGATCAATGAGGCTGGCGTCACATCGAACGCCGGGTTCCACGCCCCGGCGCCCGGGGCAAGCACCAGTGAGCCTCCGAAGCCGGCAACCTCGTCCGGCGACCTTTGCTCGATGGTGATTTCCCTTCCGGTGGGAGTGTTCCGGTCAAAGGTTGAAACCGGCGCCGCCACATAGAAGGGAACCCCGGTCTCCCGGGCGGCCAGAGCCAGTGGAAAAGTGCCTATCTTATTGGCGGTATCACCGTTGAGGGCGATTCTGTCCGCTCCGGTTATCACAGCGTCGACCCTTCCGGAGCGAAGCAGTGATGCCCCGGCGGAATCGGGAATGACCGTAACGGGTATCCCAGCCCGAACCATTTCCCAGGCGGTGAGCCGTGAGCCCTGCAGCAGGGGCCGGGTTTCATCGGCGAACACCTCCCTCAAAATCCCCCTGGTATGTGCCTCGTAAACCACCGCCAAAGCGGTTCCCAGCCCGCCGGTGGCAAGGCCTCCGGCGTTGCAGTGGGTCAGCACGGCGCAGTTCGGGGATAGAAGGTCTGCCCCGTGCCTGCCCAGGGCGAGGCTTGAGGCCAGGTCTTCCGAAAGAAGGCGATGGGCGGTTTCCAGCATGGCCTTCAATGCTTCCTCCCGGGACCCGGAGGCGGCGAGAACCCCCCGCTGGATATCAAGGCAGTGAAACAGGTTTACTGCCGTGGGCCGGGTTGCGGCAATGGAATCCAGCAGAACCCCGCACTCCCGGTGGAAATCCCTGCCCCCGGGGGTTTCCTGAGCGGCCAGAACAGCTCCGTAAGCCGCGGCCAAACCGATGGCCGGCGCCCCCCTGACCGCCAGGGTGCGGATGGCCTCACACAGGGTTTCTACTTTGAAGCAGTCCAGAAACACTTGCCGTCCCGGAAGAAGCCTCTGATCCAGAAGCATCAGGGAGCGTCCGGTCCATTCCAGTGTGGGAACAGGCTTCATATCAGATCCTGCCCAGCAGTTTGAAGCAGATGTCGAAAATGTCTTCCGGTTCCATCATCCTTCCGGCGCCCAGGGTTCCGCAAGCCAGATGGCCTTCCACCGGGCCCGCCATCACCACGCCCCGGTCCTGCAGAATCCTTGCGTTCTCTCTTACCGCAGGGTTGTTCCACATCCTGGAGTTCATCGCGGGCGCCAAGACCACCGGCGCTTCGCAGGCAAGAAACACCGCGGTAAGAAGTTCGTCAGCGAATCCGTGGGCCGCCCTGGCCATGAAGTGGGCTGTCGCCGGCGCCACCACCATCAGGTCCAGGTTGTCGGTAAGGCTGATGTGGGGTACGGAATCCGCGGGCTGCCGGGGAAAAAGCGTGGTATGAACCGGCTGTCCCGTAACACACGACACCTGGGTGGGGCTGAGAAAGTTCAGGGCTCCACCGGTCATTACACAGTCGACCTTGTGTCCCGCTTTCCTGAGAAGCGAAGCGAGACTGCACGCCTTGAAGGCGGCGGCGCCCCCGGTGATTCCAAGAAGCACTTCAGCCATTCCCCGACCTCCTCTTCCTTCCAATCCAGTCAATGCCCATCAGGGTAAGTTCGGGGCATACCACAAAGGGAAATCTGCACCTGGGACAGATGGACGCCGCCCACCCTCCCGTGGCAAGAAAGGAGGGCTCCCCCTCCACCAGCCCGGAAAGCAGTTCGGTAAGCCTGTCCGCGCTGCCCACCGCCCCGTGGAGAACCCCGGAGCGCACCGCTTCCACGGTGGAACGACCAAGGGGGCTGTCTGGAAACTCCAGATCAACCGGGCTGATCTTCTCCGCCTTCTTGAAAAGCTCCGAGGCGGCGGTGCCTACCCCGGGAAGGATGGAGCCCCCCACATACCTTCCCCGGGCGTCTATCACATCGAAGGTGGTTGCGGTGCCGAAATCCGCCACTATCAGTGGAGGGACTTTCAGCAGAAGAGCGCCAGCGGCGTTGGCCAGTCTGTCGGGCCCAAGTTCGGAAGGGTTGGGATAATCCAGCGCTATGCCTGCGGTTTCATGATTCACTTCGATCGGTTCGGTGTTTATCCACCTGCGGGAAAAGCCCACCAGGGCATGGGTAACCTGGGGCACCACGCAGGCGTAGGCGACAACCGACGGCATCGGGGCGCCGGAGGCCTGGAACAGGGAGCAGACCAGCACCCAGAGTTCGTCCGGAGTCCAGTGGGCGGTGCGAACCCTCCACTGCGCCACCAGTCGGCCCATTTCAAAGAGCCCCATGGCGGTCTTGGTGTTTCCCACATCAACCGCGAGCTGGTACACCGGGTCCCTCCCTCCAGTCCAGCCCTATGTCCACCGCCGGGGCGGAATGGGTCAGGGCTCCCACGGAAATGCCGTTCACGCCAGTCCGGGCGATGGAAGCCACCGTATCAAGGGTGACACCCCCGGATGCCTCGAGATAGCACCGTCCGCCAACTATCTCGACAGCTTGCTCCAGCTGGGAAAGGCTCATGTTGTCCAGAAGAATGCGGTCAGGGTTCAACCGAAGCGCCGCCGAAAGCTGCGGCAGGGAATCCACCTCCACCTCGATGGGAACACCCGTCGAACGCGCCGCCTCCAGGGCGGGGTTCAGGGCGGCGATACCTCCAAGGGCGGCAATGTGGTTGTCTTTGAACATCGCCATCTCCGACAGATTCATCCTGTGGTTCACTCCGCCGCCTGCCCTCACCGCATACTTCTCCAGGGCTCTGAGCCCGGGAGTGGTTTTACGGGTGTCGAGAATCTCCACTCCGCCCGCCGCCGCGACAAACCCCGCGGTAATGGTGGCGATGCCGCACAGCCTGCAGAGAATGTTCAGGGCGCTTCTCTCTCCCCTGAGGATGGCCCCGACCGGGCCCCGGAGAACGCCGATAACATCACCCGCCTCAACCCTCACCCCCTCGGGAAGCGTTCTTTCCACCATCACCCCGCCCCCGAGAACACGGAACACCGCCTCGACCGCAAACCAGCCGGCAATCACGAGAGTTTCCCTCGCCCTGAACTCGCACACTCCCGCCAGTTCACCGCAGGCGCCCATGGCAACGGTGGCAGCGTCGTTCCAGGCGTGATCCTCGGAAAGAGAGAGTATTGCCACCCTCCCGGCTTCGGACAGGAGAAAACCATCAATCACAGCTTCACCAAAAGGTCGGGGTCGCCGAAAACCACTTCACCATCGGCCACGGTTGACACAACGGAAACATCCTCCCAGGGAACACCCTGGAAGGGGTCATCCGAAAGAACGCAGAGGTGCGCCCGCCGGCCAGGCTCTATTGCTTCGGCCAGGTCTGAAAAGCCGCAGACATCAGCGGCCCCGAGGGTGTAGGCGTACAGCGCCTGTTCAACCGAAAGCCTCTGGCCGGGCATTGGATGCCCGGTTGCCCCGGACAGGCCGGCCAGCGGCCCGAAGGGCATGCCGTCGCTTCCGAAGCCCAGGCGGAAACCCCTGGAAAGCACAGTAGAGAAGGGGTTGAGTTCAGCCACCCTGTCTTGGGGAAGCCTGTTACCGTACATTCCCCCGGGCAGCTGCCATCTCGAAACAAAATTGGGCTGCATGCAGAAACTGTGGGTGCCGGTGTCCCAGTTCCCGTTCAGGGCAGGCAGAAGCTCCTCCGCGTGCTCAACCCGAACATCCGGGGCTCCCGGCTGGGCAGAAACCCTTGCAAGCTGCCTCAGGGCTTCAGCCCCTATGGCGTGGGCGCACACCCCGATTCCGCAGCCGGCGGCAATCTTCAGAAAACCCCCGACTTCCTCGTCGGCCATCAGCGGGGCCGCTTTGGAACCGTCACTGTAGCATTGATCCACCGCGGCGTTTCCCGCCCCCAGCGAGCCGTCAAGGAACAGCTTAACCCAGCGTACAAGGTGACCGGGACCCTTTTCCGAAAGTTCCCCGGCATCGTTGGAGAAAACACCGATCGCGGTTCGCAGGCCCGGGCCCCATTCGGAAATCAGCTCGGCCTCCCGAAGGTGCTCCATGGTTCCGATGCCGGTTACACCCTCGGAGAAGACGGTGTTCTGATAAGTATCCATGCATTCCACGAGAATATCGGCGGGCACAGGAAACATCCTGCTGAAACCCAGAGACGCGCCTTCAATGAGGTGGCCGGTTTGCCTGTCCACTTCAGGAACACCGGCGGGAATCAGGTTTAGAAGCGCGGTGTTGGCCAGGGAAAGATGGCCGCAAACCCGGGTAAGCACCACGGGCCTGTCACCGGAAACCGCATCAAGCTCAGCCAGGGTTGGAAGCGCCGGAGAATCCCATGAGAATTCGTCAAAACCTATCCCTCTAAGAAGCGGGTCCGATGTGACTGGGGCATTCTCCACCAGGCTCAGCATCTCCCCCCTGGAATGAACAGAGCAGAGCTCCAGCGAGTTCAGGGCGGAAGCCTTCCACGAAAAATGCAGGTGCGCGTCGACAAAGGAGGGAATCACTATTCCGGAAACCCCTCCGGAACAAGGTTCGATTCCCGCCACCCGGCCCCGGTCGAGCAGGAGCCTTACGCCGGAGAGCACCGGGCCCTTTCCGGGCCAGAATCTTTGGCATTCCAGGGCTCTCATCCCTCAGCACCCTTCATATGGTGAACCATAAGGTCAAGAACCTCCCCGTCCACCTCGAAGGTGAAGTAGGTAACCGAGCCCCTTCTCTCCACTTCCCTTACCCTGCCCCTGATCTCCGCTTCCACCAGAGAGCTTCGTGAACACCCCACCTCGGAGATCTCGCGAATGCCGGACCCCGGCAGGAAAATCTCCCTGGCTTCAATGTTGGTGGGTTCATTCCGGTGGGCAAACCATCGGCGCAGAAGCACATATTCCCCGGCGGAAACCGTGGAGTGGGCCGGGAAGCATACATCCACATCGATGTTGGCGCCCTTGGGCGCCTTGGACTGCTCGAAGAGAACCGCCTGGTTCCTTCCCTGGTTCTTCGCCCGGAGAAGGGCCTTGTCCGCGCAGACAAGAATCTCTTCCCCGCTGACCTGTTCCGTGGATGCCACACCCAGCGAAAGCGTCACGCCCAGGGGCTCCATTCCCTGTATCAACAGCGGTGTTTCATACACGAGGCTGCAAATTCTCTCCGCGGTGGCCAGCCCTTCCTGTGACAGGGTGTTTGGAAGCAGCAGCGTAATCTCCTCCCCGCCGTAACGGTAGGCGTCTCCGCGGTAGCGAACCGATTTTCGAATAATGGAGGCCACATGACGCAGAACCTTGTCTCCGATATCATGCCCCCACTTGTCATTGAATTTCTTGAAATGGTCAATATCTGCCATAACAACCGAGAGGGGAAGCCCTTCGGGACCCAGATGCCGAAGCAGGGCCGGAAGATCCTGGTCAAGATGTTTTCGCTGGGGCAGGCCGGTTACCACGTCCAGCTCCACCCTTCTCGGAAAACTCAGAACCGCAGATTCATCACCCATGGTATTCCCCTCCGGTTAATGCAAAGATAATCCGCTTCCAGCCCGGAACAAGCATTGACCCCATGCTGTCGCAGGCTTATTTTTGCTTTTGTGCGCAAAGACAATCAAGGGGGATTCTTTGAACAGGGCCATACTGTTCGCAGTATGTATGGCATTTTCATTGTCATGCCGGTGGAATTCAAGCCAGCAGGCGGTGTACGACCAGTACGCCCGCATGTGTGATGCTGCGGAAAACCACAGATATTTCGATCTTTACAACGGCCTCAACGGCTCCACCCGCGAGCTTCTTGACAAAGCCGCCGAAGCCTTTTCATCAATCGGCATGCCCATAGAGAACCGGGGCGACGTACTCCTGGGGGAGATAGTCAGCGGCCATTCCCTTTTCCAGACCGGCGCCAATGTCGCCGATATCTTCGTAAGAGATGACCAGGCGTTTCTCGATCCCGCCCGGGGCGGCAGGGGATCAACCATAACCTTCACCTTCGAAGAGGGCCGATGGCGGATGGACCTCACCCGTGAGATTGCTGCTCTCCTCGCGGACGCCCTGCAGGGAACCGGTTCAACCCTTGAAGCCTTCCTCAACCGTGAACCCGCCGAGGCCGTGCCGCTGTTCGTCACCGGCGACTGCCGGGTCATCATCAGCAACGCCCTGGAAAACACCGATATCTACTATGTGTTCGTGTCCCCCTCCGCCAGCGACAACTGGGGCCCGGACATTCTTGGCACCCGGATTCTGCTTCCCGAATCAGCCTGTACGGTCTTCGTACAGAAGGACAGTTACGACATGATGGCAATCGATGCTTTTGACAACACCTACAGCAGATGGAGTGTTGCCTTAGGCGAAGAGGGGTACGACTGGAGCATCAACCGGTCAGACCTGTACCAACAATGAAGAAGGAGGATAATGTGAACTGGAAACTCTTGACGGCAGCGATGCTGGTGGTTTTCCTGGCCGTGGGATGCGGCGCTCCCAAGACCACCGTCACCCTGCACAACTCTCTTGGCGAATGGAAGA
>CAZUXA010000016.1:48444-59616 GCA_964624405.1 uncultured bacterium
ACCATCGAGGTGGTCGAAGGCGTATACTGGAGCGGTTCAGGCGCGGGTCATATCCAAATCGTCAACAACCTCGGCGACTATCCCCTCTACTGGGTCAGTGTTGTTGAAGCCGGCGGCGACCTCTACTGGGATGCCGACGAATACTGCCAGAGCATCATCGTCTACGGCGGCGAGGAACTCAACATTCTGATCGCCCCGGGAACCTACGACATTCAGATCGAAGACATCGACGGCGACACCTACACCCGCTACGGCATCGAGGTCACCAGGGATGTCTACACCTGGGGGGTCACCCTGGATGACTTGGATGAGCAGACTTACCTGGATGAGATAACCATCAGTGACGGCCTGGCCCCGATTACCATTCACAACAATCTGGGCGCCTGGGAGATAGTAAGCCTTCAGGTTGATGTGTTCGCGATTCCCGCCTTCGAGGGCATGGAGTTCTCGGAAGTGATCGCTCCCGGGGAATCGGTGGACTTCAGGGTCAACCCCGGCACCTACGATCTCAGACTTGCGGATGAAGACGGCGACACCTATACCCGTTACTCCCAGGTCATACCTGTCACCGGCTATCACTGGTCGGTTGAGCTCAGCGATCTGGACTAGGCTGTTCCGGCGCCGGCCGGAGATGATCCATCCCGGCCGGCGCGCCAGAAAGCAGGGAACACCATAAAAAGCGCTGTAATCACCGGGACCCTTGTTCTTTTCCTGGCATGCGGGCAGAAAGCCCCGGTGGGGGTCATCAACCAGCTCCCCTACGAAGCAATCGTGTCAATCCAGACATCAGCCTCCGGAGGCAGCTGGAGCCCGAACCTTCTCCAGACGCCCCTCGCCCCGGGAAGCTCCCACAGCTTCAGGACAGGCACCGGCCAACTCCGGATCATGGCCACCGACACCCGGGGCTCCACCTACCTCCATGAAACCACCCTCAACAGCGGCGGCGTGATATGGGAGATACTCCCGGAACATGAAACCGCCGTTCAGATCAATCCCTGGGCCGGAGCCACTCCGGTAACCATTACCAACAGCCTCACCCGCCCGATTACGAGAATCCGGTGTTCCCCCTCAAACCGGAGCGCCTGGGGAGAGAACTGGATTTCACAACCCCTTCTGCCCGGTCAAACAACCACCTTTCGAGTCACCCCCGACACCTACGACATCCGCCTGGAAGACGGCGCAGGCACCTACACCAGAATGCGGGTCGCCATCCCGGCCGAAGGGTACGCCTGGAGCGTAACGCAACAGCATCGTGACGCATCCGGTTGAGGCCGCTGAAGGCGGGAGCCGGGCGCTCCCGCAGAGCTGAACAGGAAGACCGGAAGAAATGAACTCAACGGATAAAACCCGGGGACACTACATGGGAACCGAGATCAACCAAAAATGGTGGCGCCGCTGCACCGACGAAGGCCTTCTGGCCCGGGGAATGGGCGTCTACTGGCTTGACCCGGAATCTCTGAACTTCCTGCGCCACCTCACCGGCAAACCCATACAGATACCCTTCAGCAGCATATCCGAAGTGAAAACCGGGAAGTGGCATTCCGGCCAGTGGGCCGGGGGCTCCACGGTTGTCAAAATCATCTGGACAAAAAGCGGCAGGCTGCTCAGCTCAGGCTTCGTCTTCTCCAGGGACGACCTGAAGACCGCGGAAGTGATGAGACAACTCCGATCAAGAATCAGCGGTTAGGGCTTCCGGCGAGCGGAAGGCGAACCGTCATCTCGGTGCCCTCCCCCTCCGCACTGGAAACGGATATCCCGCCCCGGTGAGCCTCGACTATCTGCCGAACCATGGACAAACCAAGGCCAAGCCCCCCGTCGGGGTTCTTCCGGGCCTGTTTCCCCCGGTAAAGAAGCCCGAACACATGGGGCAGATCGGATTCCGGTATCCCCACCCCGGTATCGGACACCACAACCACCGCCGAACCGTCTTCAACACTCAATGCAAGTGAGACCGACCCGCCCGGCCTGTTATACTTGAATGCGTTCACGCACAGGTTCTGCGCCACCCGGCGCAGGTAGCTCTCGGTTCCCGACACCAACACCGGGGAAGATGGCACGGATATGGAGAACTCCACCCCCCCCTCCTCCATCATTGGAGCAAGAAGGTGGTGAACCCCCACCAGAACCCGGCGCAGATCCACCTCGGAATCGAGAATGGAAGAATCCGAGGCCAGTGACCCCAGTTCAAGAATATCGTTCACCAGGGGAACAAGCTCATCCGCCCGGCGCCTGGCCCGGCCCACCAGGTCAAGGGCCACGACGGGATCCGAGGTATACCCCTCCTCCACGGTGCGAAGCAGGGAAGACAGCGCCGAGATGGGGCTCTTCAGTTCATGCCCCAGTATCCGAAGCACTTCCGAAGCAGTGGGCTCCTCATCCGCCAGCACATCCGAAAGCAGCCCCTTCACCCGCACTATCTCATCACCAACCACATCATTGCACCGCCCGCACTCAAGCGTGTGCTCCAGAATCGCCATCGCGTCTTCCAGCAGTTTCCAGGGGTCTTTCTTCATGGGCTTCCCTTCCGATTCGAACCCAGAGAAAATACTTGTCACGAAGACTCGGGGAAACACCCTCAAAGGGCTGTTCCAAACATCCCTGCATGCTGCTATGATTGACCTACGGAAAAAGAAGGGAATCACACACCCGATGAAGCAGAGCGCCTTTCTCCGAAAAGTGTTGGCCCCCCTCGAAAATACGCCCCTCCACCCCCAGTGGCTGGTGTTCAGGAACACGAATAAACACTTAAGGAGCATCGGAGAGATGTGCAGGGGAACAGTGCTCGATGTCGGTGCTGGCTCTGGAAGCATTCGGAAGCATATTCCGGACCAATGCGACTATATAAGCTTGGATTACTTGGAAACCGCCACGCAATGGTACCACACAAGACCGGACATATTCGGAGACGGGCAGATGCTTCCGCTTTTCGACTGCTGCATGGACACTGTGCTTCTACTCGATGTTCTGGAGCACATTCCAGATCCGGAGAAAGCGCTTTCGGAAATATTCAGAGTACTGAAACCGGGGGGAACACTGCATATGACGGCCCCCTTCCTCTACCCGATCCATGATGCGCCTTACGATTATCATCGCTGGACACTCCATGGGTTGAAACTGGCAGCAGAAAAGCTTGGTTTCCTTTCATCAGATGTGAATGGCCCCGGAAATCAGCCTCTGGAAACAGCTGTTCTTCTGGCGAATATTGCCATTGGAAACACCGTCCTTAGCAGCTTCAAAGCTAAGAGTCCCATTGCCTTGATCTCCCCTCTTCTCGCTGCGGCTGTCCCCGTCCTCAACATCATGGCGTGGCTTTTCGGCTTGCTGCCCGGAATAAGCGAGGTCTCCATGGTGTATTCAAACCGTTGTATTTGGAGAAGGCCGGTTTACACGGTTGTCCCGATTTCCATACCATTACACCGCATCGGCAGGTCAAGGTGCGCCAAAGAATGACCATGGCGTCTTCCATCAGTTCACGGGTAACGGCTTACAAAGCCATTACTCGAAGACCCTTAGCCCCGCTCCCGGACGGCAGACAAGGCATTTGCAGTCAGGGGTTCATGGATTCCATCAGCAGTTCCGCATATTTTCCAGCGACAACCCTCCAGTCGAATCTTTCCACCGCTGAAGCTCTGGCGCAACGCCCCATTGCGTTCTTTCCATCCCGTGCAAGAATGGAAATGACGGTTTCTGCCAACTGCTCAGGATTCCCCTGTTCAACGATCATACCGTTACAGCCATCATCAATTACACCTTCCGCGCCGTCTATCCTTGAAGCAACAACGGGAACTCCGCTTGCCATTGCTTCAAGAAGCACAGTCGGCAATCCCTCCCTGTCACCATCTCCAGTCGTGACGCTGGGAGCGATGAAAACATCTGCCGTGGCGTAGAAGGAAGGCAGCTTTTCATTCGGTAAGGCTCCGGCGAAAATGATGCTTCCCTCCAGACGCAATTCCCTTGTCCGCCCTTTCAGGCTGCTCTCAAGAACCCCGGTGCCCACGATCAACAAGCAGGTCTTCGGAAAGGCCGCGACAATCCGCGGCATTGCACTGAGCAAAATGTCCACACCCTTTTTATGTGTCAATCTTCCTACGAAAAGGAGGAAAGGGCCTTCAAAACCGTATTTGCCCCTGATCCGCGGGTCCGCCTTCTCAGGACTGAACTGCCGGGTATCCACTCCGTTGGGGATGTAGTACACTTTCTGACCATCCTTCGCTACGGATCGCATTTCGCGGACAAAGACAGTGTTCACCGATGTGGATGCGGCTGCGGCATTGAGGATGCCGCGGTATGACTTCTTCAATGCAGTGGAAACCCACCCGGGCTTCTTGAAGATGAACATGTCTCCACCCCATGTGGTGACAACAAAGGGAACTCCGCCCGGCTTTGCGGCAAGTCTTGCTATCAGCCCCTGGGGAAGTATCCAGTGCGCGTGGATCATATCCGGCCTTATCTCTCTTATGGCTTTCCGTAGCGCGATGTATGAAAACACCAGAAAGAAAGGAACCACGAAATACATGAGCCTGTTGTTCTTCAGTGCGGAAAGCATGCCAGTGCTTCCAGCGAGTTTCTCGTGCTTTCTCAGGAAATAGCGATATCTGTTTATCTTCATTCCGTCAATTTCCTCAAACTTCCGCGCTCCAGTGAACATCGGCGTCAAAACAGAAACATCGAAACGGTCAGTCAAGTGTTTCGCCAGCAGAAAGATGAATGGCGGAAGAGTGTCATCCAGCCATCTGGGGAATGTTGACGTAAACACAAGGAGCCTGCGTGGAGCGGATTCAGCTATCACTATCCCTATTCCTTCCGCGAATGATACCGACAACGATAACCCGGTTCATCCATGGAAGCCAACGCATGAGTACCAACACTCCCGTTGATTCTCAATGGCTGTTATCTTGCCGGAGGGCTTCAAACTGGGTTTCCTGTGGCTGAGGAACCCGCTAAGGATTGCCATCGAAAGGACTCGTTCGGTGCGTCTGATAAGTACAGTAAACCGGGAGGAAAAGGCGAACAAGATAAAAGCCGTTCTCAGCGACTTCACAGGCCAGAGAGTATCGGGCAAAAGAATCCTGGATGTGGGTACAGGTAACGGGGAGATCGCTGCTATACTCTCAGTGGATAATGAGGTGCATTCCACCGATGTCATGGACCTTCGAAAAAACAGGAACTCAGGAGTGGTCTTTCGGTTGGTTGATTCCGAGTACCTGCCATACCGTGATGAGTACTTTGATCTGGTCATATCCAACCATGTGATCGAGCACCTGCGGGAACAGAGTATCCATCTGGCAGAGATCCACCGCGTACTCTCAAACCAGGGAGCATGTTACCTCGCATCACCAAACAGGTTGTTTCCCTGGGAATGTCACTACAACACGTTTTTCATTCACTATTTTGGCAATACTGCCTATGACAAGTATCTAAAAAGGAGACGAATCTTTGAGGGTAGCATATACCTTTTGTCGTATCCCAGTATCAAGAGAATGATCGCTGAATACTTCGATTACCGGGAGTATACACATGTCATAATAAAACATCCGGAGACATTCGGTTTGAAAATTCCACTGATCAAAGTTCTTCCGCTTTCAGGTCTTGAGAAGCTTAACATCTTCTCGCAAACCAGCGTTTTCGTCCTGCGGAAAAAGGTATAGTCTGCTTTCAAACCGTCAGGAGGAGATCGATCGGCCCAGCGACGGGAACCATTGACAGCAACTGGGTATTCCTCCCGGCGAGTGTTCGACCCGAGTGCGTCTTTTCGTTATTGTCCATCATCGTCTTCAGTTTCGGGAATGGAATGTCATGGAAGGGGCTCGCTTGTTTGCTCAATGTTTCAATATCCTTCTGGTAACTCTGATCAATCCGCTCTTCCTTTTTCCCGACTCCGTTGATCTGGTCATACGCAACGAACTCCAGAGCACCTCCATCACATCCATTCACTACCTCGTGGCGGGAAGCGGCAGAATGCGCGATGCGGGACTCCGTGGAAGCATTCCCCCTGGTGAATCGGCATCGCTGACTCTCCCATTCCGATTCATGGACAGGATCGTGTTTCTTACTGACAGTAAGGGCAACTACAGAAACATGTCGATTGCGCTTAGCCCGATGGTGGATACCATTGCCGTCTCAAGGGCCGATCGGGAGTTCGGCGGCTTGTTCGATGTGATAATGGGCGATCGTCCCTACATTATCCACAACAGGACACCTGTTCCCATAACCGGCATCATACTCCATGGGGATGGCCTTCCGGTTGAGAGCCTTATCGGTCCTAACCCGCTTATGACAGATGAGACGCTGTTCCTGTGGTTGGATACTGACAGCCTGGCATTCACCGCTATTGACATAGAGGGTAACCGTACGATGCCGTTTGAAATCCGCCGTGTCGGAATCGCAGCGGTGGCATCGATCAGAATCAGTGCGTTCCTTGCTGGTTCAGCCAAACCCGATGGAGCCCTGTGGGTCATCAATGGAATCAATGGAGAAAGCATAACAGGGATCGAAGTGTACCCGCTTTATGATGAGCCTTTCTTCCTTGACCTCGGAGAAGCCGCACTCTCCCTATGGCAATCCGCTGCTGTTCAATACGCAGGAGAAGTGGAACACATTGTCTGCGTCGACACCATGGGAAGAACCTATTCCATTGGCAAGCCCGATCAGCATACAGAAGCCTTCGTCGCCGACTGGTGGCACCTCGACTTCGACTTCGGTTTCCCGGAGAGGAGAAGGTAATGTTCGATTGGCTCAGCCCCTGGGTGTTCCTTCAAACGATGCTCCGGGTTGCTGTGGTCTGGCTTGCCTTCTACGGCGCCGGGAAACTCCTCAGGAAGCCCCTGAGAATCGACAGGGCCTTTCCCCTGCTTCCCTCTGAGATCGTGGGAATGCTGGCATTCGTGATTCTCACCGTTCCTCTATCGCTGCTGGGGATGCTGAACCGCTCGGTCTGCCCGGCAACTCTGGTTCTTCTGGCAATTCCCGGGGCTCTCTTCACATACGGGGAACTCCGGGACAGGCTGCCGCTACGAAACCCCGGCCTTCTGAATATCCTCCTGGGTGGGTTTCTCGTTTTCGTTCTGCTTCTCAGTTTCACCAACGCATCAATGCCCAACCTGGCATTCGACGACCCGCTTATAACATATGCAGTGCAGCCCGACCGTTGGTTGAACCGGGGAAGGATCTACTGGCTGGAGGAAACCGTCTTCTCCGGGTTCCCGCTACTTTACGAGATGACCTCTGTATGGCCCGCCTCTCTATCCACCGACAGGATGAACCAGCTCAGCGTGCTTCAGGTGTTCCAGATGAGCATGCTGGTGCTGGCGGTGTTCCGGGGGCTTTCCATACTCGGCGTGAAGAGGAAGCTCTGGATCCCCGTCGCGACAATAGTCTTCCTGACCACTTTGATGTACATCTGGCCCGCGAAGGCCAAGACCGATACCATGGCTCTGCTGTTCTGCACCCTGGCCATGGTCTCAGCGGTAAGGCAGAGGGAAAGGAACTTCACCGGGTCTCCCCTCACATCATGGCTGTACATGGGAATGACCCTCGCAACGAAACAGACCGCGATAGTCACACTGGTGCCGTTCCTTCTGTATTCCGCCGGAAACTTCCTGAAGTACAGTCTGAAATGGAAAGCCCTGGCGCTGGCGGCTCTCATGGCGATTCCCGGCGTGTACGCCGTTAGAACTGTCCTCAAGACCGGCAGCCCTGTCTATCCGGTCTACCCGATCAACAGCATGCTGAGGGAGGGCTGGGATTTCAATGGCCCGGAGGAAAACAGGCTCTTGAACGACCGTGCCTCGTTCATCTATCAGCAGAGATCATTCCCGATAATGAAACATATCGGCATCCATTTCGCGTACATGGAAGGTAACTTTCTGCTGTTTCTTGCCGGCATTGCAACCGTGCTCTTTCTGAGGAGATGGGGCGACGCGCTGCTTGCTGTCCCGGTTCTTGTCTACTGCGCCGCGGCCATTGTGGTTTTCTGGCCTCCATGGTGGGGATCAAAGTACGCAATCCTTCTTTATCCCTTCATCGCCATACTCGGAGCCCGGCTGCTGCAGCGCTCGAAAGCCGGAACTGCCGTCGCCCTTCTGCTGATCATTCCATCCTTCATCATTCCGGGTTTTATCGCCGTCGCTGGCGATCAAAGACCCTTCGCATACCGTAGAACCGTGACCGAATCGATTCTAATGGGCCGCTGGCAGTCGGAAAGAGGTTACGGAATGTGGCTGTCTACTCCGGAGGGAATGACTCAAATGTGGGCGAACTCAGCCCTGCCTTCAAACGCCGTGATCTTCTCCATCCATGAGGAGAAGCGTTACTTCTTCGACGGAACGGTTGTTGTCGGCTGGCGACATCCCCTCGGCCAGAGGCTTTACCTGGAAAACTCCCTGGAGGAGGAAATGGCAGTACTTGACGGCCTTGGGGTAACCCATGTGGGGTTCTACCGCACCGATCCAGCGCCGCTTGAACAGGAAAGACGGCTTGTGATTCTTGATCATGTTGGAATCGGTGAGCTGCTTGAACCGTTGATAATGGTAGACGGCGGTTATCTAATATGCAGTTATCGCGGTAATCAGATCATTAACCCTGATGCTTCTCAGTAATGATCACGCCAGTCGGCGATTCCATTGTCTATCACTCCATGACCTACCATGCATGTTATTGTGTAGCTTGTTCCCGGATCCCCACCGACAACCTGGCCCAGCACGATTCCGAACGGAGTGCCTGTGGGACACTCTATCCCTTCGATGTTCATATCAGCAAGGTTGGCGGTGTAGGTTCCGTTGCCAGCGAAGTAAACTGCTTCCTGGCTGGCGATGGTTCGCATGTTGGATCGACAGGTGTTTCGCTTCGCTGTTTCCGTGACATCGTTGAACTTTGGAATCGCAACTGCGGCCAGAATCCCGATGATTACCACCACGATCATCAGTTCAATCAAAGTGAATCCCTTTTGCTTTCTCAAGCAGATCACCCCTCCTTCTAGTGCTCCGCATTCATACCAAGCAATTCACTTGCCATGTATCTGATGATACCAGACCTGTTATTCACCACAGATGATGTATCAGAAGCGGCAGCGGTTTGAAAGCATAAAGGGGGGAGCTTTCGCTCCCCCCTTTGAGGCATGACCGGAACTAGTTGTGATCGCTCCAGTCGGCGATACCGTTGTCGATTATGCCGTGGCCGTTAGGGCAAGTTATAGTGAAGCTTGTATTGGGGCCACTGGGGGTGGCTCCGAGGGTTACACCGTACGCATCGCCTGCCGGGCATTGAACACCGGCAATGTTCATCAAGCTGAAATCGGCGGTATACTCACCAGCGCTGGCGAAATAGATGACTTCCTGGCTTGCAACGGTGCGCATGTTGGCGCGGCAGGCGTTCCTGCGGGCGCTTTCGGAAACATCATTGAACTTGGGGATGGCGATTGCGGCAAGGATGCCGATGATGACCACGACGATCATCAGCTCGATAAGGGTGAAGCCCTTTTTCTTCATCTCACACTCCTTCTCTGTTGTTGCGTCCGGGCGGACAACTTCGTCATTGTTTATGCAAACGGCTTGCCAGTGCGTCAAGCTCTATTATACCCTCCTTTCTGCTTGTAGTAATTATATAGAAATGGGCATTGTTGCATTCTGCAATTGTACTAACGCAAACCGTACTTATCAAGCTTCCGGTGAAGGGTGCTGGGGTTGATGCCCAGCAGTTCAGCGGCCTTTGTCTTGTTGCCCCGGGCCCTGTGGTTCAGGGTGTAGAGAACCCATGCCTTTTCCACTTCCTCAAGGTTTTGGGGAAGGATTGAGTGCTCCCCGTTTCTGCGTTCTTCCGACGCCTCGGTTCTGCGCGCTCCGCGGAAATGCGCCGGGTGGTGCTCCGGGGTGATGGTTTCTTCCGCGGTCATAACGCAGAGGCGTTCCACCAGGTTTTCGAGTTCCCTCACATTGCCTGGCCAGCTTCTGTTCTCGAGAATTTCCAGGGTTTCTTCTGAGAATGTTTTTTCAAAAGCGTTCCGCTTTATGAAAAAATCCACCAGGGGCCGTATATCGTCTCTTCTTTCCCGAAGCGGCGGCACCCTCAGGGGAATAACATTCAGCCGGTAGAAAAGGTCTTCCCTGAACTCGCTGTTCGCCACCAGTCTTTCCAGGTCGCGGTTGGTGGCGCAAACAAGCCTGGCCTTGAAGGGGATTGTGGTATTGCCCCCCACGGGCCTCACATGCCTTTCCTGAAGGGCTCTGAGGAGTTTTACCTGAAGCTCCCTGTCCATTTCGCTTATCTCGTCCAGGAAGAAGGTTCCCTCCCCGGCGGAAATCATGAGGCCTTCCTTGTCCCGGTGGGCGCCGGTGAAACTGCCCTTCATGTGACCGAAGAGTTCGCTTTCCAGAAGGTCTTTGGAGAGGCTTCCGCAGTTCACGCCCAGAAAGGGCTTGCCTGCCCGGTGGCTGTTGTAGTGCAGCGCCTTTGCTATGAGTTCCTTGCCCGTGCCGCTCTCGCCGGAGATTAGAACGGTGCTTGGCTGATCAGCCACTTTTCTGACGCTCTCCAAAAGTTCAAGCATGGGCTTTGAGGCGCCCACGATACCGGAAAAATCGAACTCCTTCTTCAGCTCGGTGTGAAGCCTTTTGTTTTCGGTTTTAACCTGGCGCTGGTTCAGAGCCTTTTCGATGGCCAGAAGCAGCTGATCCGCCTTGAAGGGCTTTACCAGATAGTCTTCAACTCCGCTCCTTATGGCTTTCACGGCGGTTTCCACGCTGGAGAAGGCTGTTATCAGAATTCCGGCGATTTCCGGATTGAGTTTTCTCATTTCGCTGAAGAGTTCGAGGCCTGTCATCCCCGGCATTCTTATGTCGGTTACCAGAACCTGGAGGCTGTTTTCCGTCGCCCAGTTCAGGGCGTCGGTGGGGTTGGCGAAGCAGGTGACCATGTAGCCGTTCTCTTCCAGAAGCAGGCTGAGCCAATCCAGCATTGGCTCTTCGTCGTCAACCAGAAGGACATGTGGCTTATCCCGCATTGCTTTCCTTCAGCAGGGGGAGGACAATTGAAGCCCTTGCTCCCCCTTCGGCCCTGTTCTCCAGCCGAACACGGCCGTTATGCTCTTCCGCTACTCTGCGGCAGATGTAGAGCCCCAGGCCGGTTCCCTCGTCCTTGGTTGTATAGAAGGGTTCCCACGCTTTGTCCAGCCGGCCC
>CAZUXA010000017.1:0-54543 GCA_964624405.1 uncultured bacterium
CACTCTTCGAAGGCGAAGAATCAGAAGAAGCTCTTGAGTATGCTCGCGGAAGCGCTCAACGAGCTCTGGGGCTTGTTGAACCTTTCGACCAATATGTGCTTATTGATCGGGATCAGAAGAACTGTGATGGACTCTGCGATCTGGTGTTCAAGAAACACCCAGAATTGGACGAGCGTGTCTCAGTTCGTTGTGGTGACTGCAATGATAAGCTGATAGAGATTTGCGGAAGCTATGATTGGAAGAAATGGAGAGGGGTCTGCTTCCTTGACCCCTTTGGAATGCAGATTGACTGGACAACACTTGAAGCCCTTGCCAGAACAAAAGCTCTTGATGTCTGGTTTTTGTTTCCATTGGGAATTGGAGTAATGCGGCTATTGATGAGAGATCGGATCCCAGAAGGACCTTGGGCCAATCGATTAACGCGTATGCTCGGATCAGAGGATTGGAAAGAGCGTTTTTACACGTCAACAGGGCAGCTCTCTTTGTTCGGCGATGAATCGGAAGTGAAGCGAGATGCGAAGCTTGAGTATGTTGGTCAGTGTTTCGTCGAGCGACTTGGAAGCATTTTCCACTGTGTTCTTCCACATCCTCTTGTCCTGAGGAACACCAGAAGCAACCCGATGTTTCTCATGTGTTTTGCAGTTGGGAATAAGAAAGGCGAGGTCGGGATAAAAATCGCAGCTGACATAGTTGGGAAAGCTTAATGGCTGGCCCGAGTAAGATCGAATGGACCGAAGCATCCTGGAACCCAGTGACCGGCTGCTCAAAAGTCAGCCCGGGCTGCCTTCACTGTTATGCAGAAAGAATGGCTCTTCGGCTTCAGGCAATGGGCAACCAGACTTACTGTAAGGGTTTTCAAGTAGCCACTCATGAAGCTCTTATAAGTGTGCCTGAGAGATGGCGTAGTCCAAGGATGATTTTCGTAAACTCGATGAGCGATCTTTTTCATGAGGATGTTCCTGAGGACTTCATTCATAAGGTCTTTTCGGTAATGAACAGAGTTGATCGTCATGTCTTCCAGGTTCTGACAAAACGTTCAAAACGCTTGATCGAAATGGCTCCTCGTTTGGATTGGACCAAAAACATCTGGGCTGGGGTCACGGTTGAGAGCAGCGATTACCTGAACAGGCTTGACGATCTTAGAGCGGTTCCTTCTTCGGTGAGATTCGTTTCATTTGAACCACTGCTGGGTTCAATTGAAATCGCAGACCTGAGTAGCATCGACTGGGTCATTGTCGGTGGAGAATCAGGCCCTGGAGCGCGTCCTATGCAGAAGGAATGGGTCACCCCGCTTCGCAGCGCCTGCCTGTCTCAAGGCATTCCATTCTTCTTCAAGCAGTGGGGCGGAGTAAACAAGAAGAAAGCCGGACGGGAACTTGATGGACAGGTCTGGAGCCAAACCCCAGGATCAATGGTGCAGTGAATTGTGGGATCTTCCATTAAGTGACTATGCGGTCCTGTATCCTCACCCCGTGTAATTCCTGAAACTAACTCGAAAACCGGCAACTCCAGTTATTCCGGGGACTTACACTCTCTCGAGCAGTGTGCGAAATCAGTACATTGACAAGTAATGAAAACGGACATATTGTTGATTCCCACAGGGAGGATGAGATGAATACGTTTGATATCGGAGTAAGGATCAGAGATTTGCGGGAGAGCGTGGGGCTGACCCAGAAGCAGCTGGCCGAGAAGCTTGGCATTCAGAGAACCGCTCTTGTTCAGATCGAAGCTGGTTCGCGGAAACTAACCGCAGAGGAGATGCTTGATTCAGCAAAGCTTTTCAACATCACGGTCGAGCAGTTGATGGATCCTCAGAAGATGCCCGAGGTAAGGCTTGGCGAGGCGGAACCTTCATCTCGTACTGGTGGGATTAGAGTCAGCGTTCCTTCGCATAATGTGGCCAAGTTCAAGGAGGTTCTGCTCTACATCCTTGAGAGAGTTGGGGCCAAGCCGCACGTGGGAGAAACGGTTATCTACAAACTCCTTTACTTTGCCGATTTCGATCACTACGAGAAGTATGAGGAGCAACTGACCGGTGCGAGTTACATCCGGAATCATTACGGACCAACGCCTGTGAGTTTCTGCAGCATCGTCGATCAGATGGAGGCCGCAGGTGATCTTGATCGCGTGAAGAGCGAGTACTTCACCCATCCGCAGACAAAATACCTGCCCAGACGAACGGCTGATCTCAGAAGTCTATCAGCGCAGGAGCTTGATACGATTAATGATGTTCTGTGTCGTCTGGGTGAGATGAACGCCAGTCAGATCAGCGAGTACTCCCACGGTGACGTGCCGTGGATGGTGACCGAAGATGGGAAGGAAATCTCATACGAAACCGTTTTCTACCGCCTTCCCCCTTACTCGGTCAGGAAGTACTCCGAGGAGTAGCGGATGCCAGAAGAACAGAAGACACCACCGCCCACTCTGATGCCTCTTGTTAGTCGGTCTAGGGCATTCGAGGCTGATCTGAAGCGTTTGTCCCGGAAGTACAGCTCGCTTCCGAACGATCTGAAAACCTTTCAGACCACCCAGTTGAGACTACTGGCTGCTTCACAGCACTTGCCGGAGGCATTGGGTTTCTTTCCCGTCAGCGGCAAAGGACTTGGAGGGGAGGGGTTCTTCGTAGCCAAGAGGTTTGCGTGCATGTCTTTAAAGGGTACCGGCTCCCGGTCGGGAATAAGGCTCGTGCTTCGTTGGCAACCTGGGAAGAACGAGGTTCTGCTTGTCGAAATCTACCATAAAGGCGAAAAGCAGAAGGAGGACAATGAAAGAATAACCGCAATCTTGAAAGGAGAAGAGAATGAGCACAAGAAGGAAGTTCTCGGAAGCAGAACGTAAGAGGATTCTGCAGAAAACAGACGGACGCTGTCATTTATGCCACAAGACTTTGTATCTCTCAAACTATGGGAAGTCAGGTGCGAAAGGAGCTTGGGAGATTGATCACTCTAGGGCAATAAGCCTAAGTGGCAGCGACAGACTCCAGAATCTTTATCCCGCCTGCATTTCATGCAACAGAAGCAAACAAGCCCGAAGCAATAAAGCATTCCGGGCCACAGTCGGGTATTCAAGGTCTCCTTATTCACCCGCTGAGAAGGAGAGGATCAGAAAAGGTTCAAGTATCATTGGCGCAGTTTCCGGGGCAGCGCTTGCAGCCATGTGCGCGTTGTCACCTGCAGGAGTCTGTTTAGCGCTTCTTGGAGGTTACAAGCTCGGGGGGCATATTGCCAATAATTCAAAAGTATGTAAAAATAAACCGAACAACAAGATTTGCTTCTAGTTTCACAATTCATCTCCGTTTTCGATGCAGCAGCATCAGTTGTTGTATCCTCTGAATTGCTTGGCACATCCGTTAAGCTTCCTTGCCCAATCCCTTCCCCCTTCGCATAATTGCCTTTCTTTGCATGATGGGATGGTATGCGTGTTTTGCCATGTGCCTGAAGAGTGGGGGGATTTTTTAGTTCCCCCGGGTGTTGAGCTTGTTCGGGATTTCTCTGATCTCCCTTCCTTTGTTGCGGGGGATCGGGGAGTGTTCTGTCTGGAGGGGGTAGCCGCTTCTCCGGGGTGGCTTGTGGTATCGGATCACCTCTGCGTGTTCGGAACCAATCCGCTGGTAGAGCGGAACCTTTTTCTCGGGCGGGTCGAGTTCCCGAATCTTCGGGGGATGTACCTGGTGCCTCCTGTTTTTCCTTCGGGTGTAGTGCTTGGGGTGCCTTCCATTGTGTTTTCCACCGGTGCGGAGCTGCGTGCTTTTCGGGCTTCGGCGCTTGTTGAACTTTCCTCCTTTGCGCCGGTGCTGCGTGCCGGGGCATCAGGGGTTCGTGTGTGTGTTCTTGTTCGTTGTCGCGGTGTGGACGGGGAAAGGGTTTCTTCTGCTGCGCCGCTTGTTGAACTCTTCTCGAGTATCACCGGGGGAGGTGAGGAGCAGTGAATTACAAAGAGACTATCCGTTTACCCCAAACCAACTTCTCCATGAAGGGGAACCTGATTAAGGCTGAGCCCGAGATGCTGCTCCGGTGGGAAGAGATGGACATCGAGGGGCAGATCTCGGCTTCCCGGCAGTCCTGCCCTGAGTTCGTACTTCATGACGGGCCTCCCTACGCGAACGGGCATGTGCATCTGGGAACAGCCCTGAACAAGATACTGAAGGACTTCATTGTGAAATCCCACACCATGATGGGGTACTACTCGCCCTATGTGCCGGGGTGGGACTGTCACGGCATGCCTATCGAGCACAAGGTGGTGACTTCCGCGGTTGGCGAGGAAGTTTCTCGTCTCGAGATACGCCGCCGCTGCCGGGAGTATGCGGCGAAGTACGTTGATGTTCAGAGGAGTGAGTTTAAGAGGCTCGGTGTTTTCGGCCGGTGGGAGAAGCCCTATCTTACAATGAGCTACTCCTACGAGGCTGGGGTTTTGCGTGCCTTTGAGGCCCTTGTTCGCGCCGGGCATATCTACCGGGGGCTGCGTCCCATACACTGGTGCACCTCGTGTTCCACCGCTCTGGCGGACGCCGAGGTGGAGTACGGAGATCATTCGTCTCCGTCGGTGTATGTGGCGTTTGTGCCTGCGGATCCCGCCGCCTGGTCCGCCCGGGGTGTTCCTGATGGTACCGAGGTTGTCATATGGACCACCACACCCTGGACGCTGCCGGCGAACCTGGCGGTAGCGCTGAACCCGGGTGAGAATTACTGCGTTGTGGAGTCCGAGGGGCGGCGGTTCCTGGTGGCATCGCGGCTTGCCGAGTCGTTCATCGCCGCGGCTGCGCCTTCTGGTTCCGTTCTTCCGGGGGTTGCTTTCACCGGGGCTTCCCTCGAGGGGCTTTCACTTGTTCATCCCATTGATCCCTCCCGTACCTCGCTGGTTATCAACGCTCTTCACGTGACGATGGAGGACGGAACCGGGTGCGTGCATACCGCCCCCGGGCACGGCTTGGAAGATTTCATGATCGGCCGGGAATACGGGCTGGATGTGTTCTGCCCGGTTCTGGAGAACGGGAAGTTCGGACCCGCCGGCGGGAAGTACGCGGGGTTGCATGTGTTTGCCGCGAATGCGGTGATAGTTTCGGACCTTCAGGCTTCGGGGCGGCTTCTGGCTTCCGAGAAGGTGAGCCACAGCTACCCCCACTGCTGGCGGTGCAAGTCTCCGCTGATATTCCGTGCGACCGAGCAGTTCTTCCTCGACCTCTCGCACGGCGGGCTGAAGGACAGGGTGCTTTCCGCGGTTGACTCCATCTCCTGGCACCCTTCGTGGGGCTACGACCGGATGAAGAACATGATGGCTTCCCGGCCGGACTGGTGCCTTTCGCGCCAGCGGAACTGGGGGGTGGGGCTGCCGGTGTTCATCTGCCGGGACTGCGACCATACGGTGATGGACCCTGACATGATCTCCCATGTGGCTTCCCTGGTGGAGGCCGAGGGGTCTGATGCGTGGTTCTCTTTGTCTGTTTCTGAGCTCTTTGCTTTGTGGGGCGGTACCCCCGTCTGTCCCGGATGCGGATCGTCCGCGCTTCGGAAGAACGAGGACATTCTTGATGTGTGGTTCGACAGCTCGGTGAGCCATTTCAACGTGCTTACCCCCGAGTTCGGCCTGTCCCGGCCGTGCGCTGTGTACCTGGAAGCCACGGACCAGCACAGGGGATGGTTCGGGGTGAGCCTTATCACCTCTGTGGGGATGGGGCTTTCGGTCCCGGCGCTGAACATCATAACCCACGGGCTGATACAGGACGCCCAGGGCAAGAAGATGAGCAAGTCCCTGGGAAACGTGGTGTCGCCGCTGGAGATAGTGGATACCCTCGGGGCTGACATACTGCGGCTCTGGTTCGCTTCGGTGGACTACACCGCGGATTTCCGTTCCGAGGAGTCGCAACTCTCGGATGCCCGGGAGGGGTACCGGAAGATTCGGAACACGGTGCGTTTCCTGCTGGGGAACCTTCAAGGGGTTACGGGGGAGTTGCCTCCGCCTTCCTCCTTCGTCGGGCTTGACCGGTACATCTGGCTGCGGTTCAGGAAGCTTGTCTCCCTGTGTCTCGTCGAGTACCGGGCGTTCCAGTTCCACCGGGTGTACCGGGAGCTTAGGAACTTCATGGTGGTTGACCTCTCCGGCCTCTATCTGGATGTGCGGAAGGACAGGCTATATTGCGATTCGGCCTCTTCACCCCTTCGGTCGGCTTCGGTTGCGCTCATGGGGTGGATGGCGTCGGGGCTCCTTCGCCTCCTTGCGCCGATAATGCCATTCACCTGCGAGGAAGCGTGGGGACATTTGCCCCCCTCTCTTCGTAATGTGGAGAGCGTTCACCTGGCGCTGCTTCCCAAGGAACCTGAGCTGACCGCTTCCGAGGTTTCCGAGCTTGCCTCGTGGCGGGATGTCCTCGGTATCCGGGACTCGGCCCTGAAGGTGCTTGAGGAGATGAGGGCCGCCGGGGACATCCGGGGCAGCCTCGAGGCCTCTGTGGAGCTTGGTGTTCCGTCGGAGCTTGCCGATTCGGCCCTGGGCGAGTCCTGGGCCGACCTGCTGATAGTTTCCTCGGCTTCGTTGGCTTCTTCCGAAAGTGTGTCCGTATCGGCTTCCCGGGCCGGGGGGGAGAAGTGTCCCCGGTGCTGGAAGATCCATTCCGGAAGCGGTCTGTGCCAGCGGTGCGCCTCGGTTCTCGAGGAGGCCGGCTATGAGTGTTAAGCTCAGGGCTTTTTTTCTGGCATTTTCCGTGCTAGTGGTTGACCAGTTGACCAAGTTCTTCGCGCTGCGCCACCTGTCCGAGACGGACCCCCTTCCGGTGCTGGGTGAGACGGTGCGCTTCGTGCTGCGTTTCAACACCGCGGCGGCGTTCAGCCTGGCCTGGGGCGGTCCCATGTTCCTGCTGGTGTTCAACGCTGTTGCTTCGGTTGCTCTGGCTGTTTACATGATCAGAATGCAGTCGTCCCGGGTAGTGCTCTTCCTCGGGGCGATTTTAGGCGGCGCTCTTGGAAACACGGTAGACCGTGTGGTCCAGGGGAAGGTAACCGACTTCATCGACGTGGGCCTGGGTACGCTCCGGTGGCCCGTGTTCAATGTTGCCGACATCGCCATCGTCGTTGGAGGGGCGCTTCTTCTTCTGTTTTCGGGAAGAAAGGGTTCCAAAAATGAGCAAAAGTGAGCGGATCGTCGTGGCCATCGGAGGCAACAGCCTCACCAGCCCCGGGGGGGAGTGTACCGGCAACCGGGAAACTCACCGGATGGCCCGGGAGGTGTGCGAGGAGCTTGCCTCGATAGCGGAGAAGTGGGGAAGCCTGGTGGTCACCCACGGAAACGGGCCCCAGGTGGGGTTCGAGCTTCTGCGGAACGCTTCGGCGGAGAAGATTGTCCCCCCGGACGGGATGGATGTGAATGTGGCCGCCACCCAGGGGTACATCGGCTACCTTCTTCAGCAGGTGCTCGGAGATGTGCTGGAGGAGATGGGCCGGGACATTCCCGTGGCTTCCATCGTAACCCAGGTTCAGGTGGACCCGTCAGACCCCGGCTTTCAGAATCCCACCAAGCCCGTGGGTCCCTTCTACAGCGCGGAACGGGCACGGGAACTTGAGGAGGCCGAGGGCTTCATCATGCGGGAGGACGCCGGCCGGGGATGGCGGAGGGTGGTCCCCTCGCCGATTCCCAAGAAGATCATCGAGATATCCAGCATCCAGACACTGGTGGCCGCGGGGCAGATAGTGATCTGCGCCGGGGGCGGGGGAGTGCCCGTCGTGCGCGATGGCAAACGCATCCGCGGGGTCGCCGCTGTCATTGACAAGGATCACGCCTCGGCTCTTCTGGCGACGAACCTCTCAGCGGACACCTTCGTAATAAGCACCGGGGTTCGGGAGGCCTACGCGGATTTCGGCAAGCCAGCCCAGAGGGCGCTTCGCCTGCTCACCGTCGCCGAAGCCAAAGCGCTGATTGAGGAGGGGCATTTCGCCCCGGGGTCCATGCTTCCCAAGATAAAGGCCGCCCTTGGCTTTCTTAAGCACCGGGGTGGAGGAAGGGTTGTCATCTCGTGCCCCGGGAGCCTGCTGGAGGCCCTGGAAGGAAACACGGGAACCACGATAGTGCCCTGAAAAGGGCGACTTGACAGAAGTGGCGGGTATTGAGGATATTAACGCCCGCCAGAACAGTGTTTTTTACAGCTTTGCGGTGGGCGATTAGCTCAGTTGGTTAGAGTGCTTGCTTGACATGCAAGAGGTCACTGGTTCGATTCCAGTATCGCCCACCATTTCTGTATACTTCAAAGGTTTAGGCCGGAAAGGAGGCTGACATGGTCAGGGTGGTATTTCCCGATGGAAACTCACAGGAGTTTGCCCGGGGAACTACCGGCGCCCAGGTCGCCGCCTCCATATCCCGGGGGCTGGCGAAGCGGGCGCTGGCTTTCTCCGTAGACGGCGCCATGTTCGACATGGGAGCCCCGGTTGTATCCGGCGCCTTCAGGATCATCACATTCGCCGACGATGTGGGCATGGAAGTTCTTAGGCACAGCGCGGCGCACCTGGCGGCTCTGGCGGTGAAGAACCTGTACCCGGGCACCCGGTTCGGAATAGGCCCGGCGATCCGCGATGGCTTCTACTACGACATGGATATTCCGGGTTTTCCCGGGGCGGGGGCGCTGCCGGATGTGACAGCGGAGATGAAACGCCTGATTCGGGAGGATCTGCCCTTCATCCGGATGGAAATGTCCCTGGAAGAGGCCGTCGAGTTCTTCCGGGAGAGGGGCGAGGAGTTCAAGGTCGAACTCCTTCAGGAAATCGGCGACCGGGGGGAAAAGGTTTCCCTTTACCGGCTGGGGGATTTCGTGGACCTCTGCCGGGGGCCCCATGTTCCCTCTTCGGGTTTTCTGAAGCATGCCGCTCTGCTTTCCGTTGCCGGGGCTTACTGGCGGGGAGACGAGAAGCGGCCGATGCTCACCAGGGTGTACGGCACCGCCTTCGGAAGCGCCGATGAACTGAAAGACCATCTGGCCCTTCTCGAGGAAGCGAAGCGCCGGGACCACCGGAAACTTGGCCCGGAACTCGGCCTTTTTGCCATGGGCGGTTCCGGGGGGCCGGGTCTTGCCTACTGGCTTCCCAACGGGGCCATCCTGCGGGAAGAGCTTGAGAGCTTCTGGAAAGAGGCCCACAGGCTCGCGGGCTACAAGCTGGTTGTAACTCCCCACATTGCCCCGGCGGAGCTCTGGAAGACCTCGGGCCACTACGAGTACTACCACGACAACATGTACTTCACCGAGGTTGAGAAGGGCGAGTACGCCTTGAAGCCCATGAACTGCCCGGGTCACATCATCATTTACCAGAACGAGAAGCGTTCGTACCGTGAGCTTCCGCTTCGTCTGGCGGAGCTTGGCACCGTCTACAGGTGCGAGCGCAGCGGCGTGCTTCACGGGCTGATGCGGGTGCGGGGCTTCACCGTTGACGACGGGCACATCTTCTGCACCGCCGACCAGATGGTGAGCGAGGTACAGGGGGTTATCCGGTTCGCCCTGTTCTTCCTGCGGCTTTTCGAGTTCGGTTACGAGATAGAGCTTTCTCTTTGCGACCCGGACAACATGGAGCGCTACGCCGGTTCACCGGAGGAGTGGGCCAGGGCCGAGGCGGCCATGGCGGAAGCCCTGGATGAAATGGGCGAGGAATACCGGGTTGTGAAGGGTGAGGCGGCCTTCTACGGCCCCAAGGTGGACATCAAGATGAGAGACGCCCTGGGAAGGGTCTGGCAGGGGCCAACCATCCAGTTCGATTTTAATATTCCGTCCCGGTTCAACCTGGTTTACGTTGGCGACGACGGCAGGGAGCACAGGGTGTACATGGTACACCGGGCGCTGTTCGGGTCGGAAGAACGGTTTATTGGCAACCTGATCGAGCATTATGCGGGTGACTTCCCGGGTTGGCTTGCGCCGGTTCAGATGGTTATTTTACCCATCGGTTCCTCGCAGCATGATTACGCCCGAAAGGTGGAAAATGCCGGGCTGGAGGCGGGGCTGCGGTGCAGCGCCGATCTCCGGAGCGGAACCATAGGATACAGAATCCGGGACGCGGAGACCCGGAAAGTTCCCTTCATGCTTGTCCTCGGTGAAAACGAGGAGAGGGACGGAACAGTTTCGCTCCGAAGGCACGGACAGGGAGATCTGGGAGCAATGCCCCCGGAGGATGCCCTTAAGGTTGTATGCGATTATTGCGCTAAGCCATCATTTAAAGAACGGAGGTAGCGGCTATCAGGGATACTACGCGTGTTAATGGTGAGATTCGAAGCCAAAGCGTGAGGCTCATCGATCAGAACGGTGATCATGTTGGAGTCGTCGCCCTGTCCCGGGCGCTGGACATGGCGGCGGAAGTTGACCTTGACCTGGTCGAGATCAGTTCATCCAGCGACCCTCCCGTTACGCGGATAATGGATTACGGCAAGTTCAAGTACCAGGAAAACCGTAAGGCCAGGGAAGTTCGCAAGAAGCAGAACACGGGCGGATTGAAGGAAGTCAAGTTCAGGCCCAACACAGATGTGCACGATTACACGTTTAAAATGAAACATGCGCGGGAGTTCCTTGAAGACCGCTGCAAAGTTAAAGCCACCGTTGTCTTCCGGGGAAGGCAGCTGGTATACCAGGACCAGGGACACAAGCTTCTGAACAGGCTTTCGGAAGAACTGTCCGACCTGGCTCAAATAGAGAAGGAACCCGTGATGGAGGGGAAGTTTCTGTCGATGATTCTTGCCCCCCTGCGGGAGAAGCAGACCAAGACACAGAACGCTGAGGAATGACATGCCCAAGATGAGAACGCACAAGGGCGCCGCGAGGCGCTTCGGCAAGACAGGTACCGGAAAGATAAAGGTACGGCACAGCCATAACGGCCACATCAAGACCAAGAAGAGCAGCAAGCGCAAGAGGCATCTCCGCCAGCCCGGAATAGCATCCTGCCCGGACACCAAGAGAATCTGCAAGCTTCTGCCTTAAGAACGGATGAGGTAAAACCATGAGCAGGGTTAAGTTTTCAGTAGCCAGGCACAAGCGGCACAAAAAGGTTATGAAAGAGGCCAAGGGCAAATTCGGCGGCAGAAGGAAGCTTTACACCGTCGCCGCGGAAGCCAACAGGAAGGCACTCGAGTACCAGTACCGCGACCGAAGAAACAAGAAGCGCAATTTCAGGGTACTATGGATTACCCGGATCAACGCCGCGGTGCGCGAGAACGGAATGACCTACAGCACCTTCATCAACGGGCTTTCCCAGGCTGGGGTCACGCTGGACAGAAAAGTGCTGGCGGATATGGCGGTGAGAGATCCACAGGCCTTCGGCAAGGTCGTTGAAGTGGCGAGAACCGCACTGGGGTAGCGAGGAAGTGTCTGCGACCGGCGCTTCGCAAAGGCTTACGGAAGCCGTTGACCGCCTGCTTCTCAGACTCACTGAAACCACCGAGGAGAGGGACAGGCTGGCATCGGCGGTAACCGAGCTGGAGCACCGGTTGGAACACCGAAGCGGCGAGGGAGATCCCGAGGGATACAAGCTGCTTCGTCTTCACAGCGCCAGACTCCTGCGGGAGAGGCAGGAGATCAAGCAAAGGCTGGAGGCGCTGCTTGTGAAACTGGAGAGAGTGGACCGGCAGTAGGGAGCGCAAAACGAATGACCGACCGTCCGGAAAGCACAAGGGTGAACATATACGGGCGGGAATACTCCATCCGTGGAGATGGCGACCCCACATATGTGGCGGAAATCGCCCATTTCGTTGATATGCGCATGCGGGAGATGACGGATAACATCACAATGGCCTCCACTTCCAAGGTGGCCATTCTGGCGGCTCTCAACATAACCGACGAGTTGTTCAGGCTTGAAAAGAGCCTGGATGAGGATCGGAGCAACCAGGCCCGCATTTTGAATTCCCTGGCGGAAAGAATAGAAAACGCCCTGAATCGCGGCGGCGCGCATACACCTCGCCCGGCTACCCGGGAACCGGCCGCCATCGAGGACAGGGTGGTCACCCCCTCCAGTTCAGGCAACGCGTCCGGCGAGAACTGACACAGCGGAAACCCGACGCCCATAGCGGTGTGCGCAGGGCCGTGGGGTCGCGCTGATAAAGCGCCGGAGGGTTTTCGATTTTATAAAGAACACCTGCGCCTGAACGGGGGTGTGCGATGCAGTACCTGATCGGGTCTGTTGCGGTTGTTCTCGCGTTCTTCCTGGGTTTCATCCTTCACAAGACCCTGGTTGCCAGGGAACGCAAGGGCGCCCTTTCCGAAGTTGAACGGATACTCGGCGAGGGCAGGCGTGAAGCGGAGACCATCAAGAAGGAAGCCCTGCTCGAGGGCAGGGAGATCATCGCGTCGGAGAGGGCTGCCCAGCTTGAAAGGCTGAGACAGAGCCAGTCCGAGCATGATCGCCGGGAAAACAGCCTGAACAGGCAAATGGAACAGATTCACAGACAGGGGGAAGCCCAGGAAGCCAGGGCTGAATCCCTGAAAGGCCTTGAAACCGTTCTCGCCGAGCGGGAGCAGGCTCTGAACGCCAAGCATCAGAGGGCAAGCAAACTTCTGGAAGAACACAACCAGAGGCTTGAGGAAATCTCCATGCTCAGCCGGGAGGAAGCCCGGAACCTGCTTCTCGCCAACCTCAGGGAGGAGGCCAGGCACGAGGCCGCCAGGATAACCCGGGGAATCATCGAAGAGGCGGAGCGGGGCGCGGAGGAGAAGGCCACCATGATACTTTCCACATCGGTTCAGCGGTGCGCCGCGAACCATGTGGTGGAGAACTGCGTTTCGGTGGTCAACCTTGCCAGCGACGAGTTGAAGGGAAGGATAATCGGCCGGGAAGGACGGAACATCAGGGCTTTCGAGAACGCCACCGGCGTGGATGTGGTGATAGACGACACCCCGGAAGCGGTGGTGCTCTCCTGTTTCGACCCGGTGCGCCGGGAAGTCGCGAGGCAGTCCCTCGAGAAGCTGATAACCGACGGCCGGATTCACCCGGGGCGTATCGAGGGCGTGGTGCAGAAGATTCAGGCGGACATGGACAAGAACATCCGCAGGCTGGGAAACGAACTTTCCCTTGAGGCCAATGTTCCCGGGCTTCACTCCCAGCTTATCAGGCATCTCGGGCGCTTGAGATACCGAACCAGCTACGGCCAGAACATGTATCAGCACTCACTTGAGGTGGCCCACATCTGCGGCCTCATGGCCAGCGAACTGAAGCTGGACCCAGGCATCGCCCGAAGGGTGGGGCTTCTTCACGACATAGGCAAGGCAACCGACCAGGAACTGGAAGGTTCCCATGCCATAGTGGGCATGGAGCTGGCCCGGAGGTACGACGAGCAGGTGCTGATATGCAACGCCATCGGCGCCCATCACGAGGAGATCGAACCCAACAGCCTCTACGCTGTGCTGGTTCAGGCCGCGGACGCGGTGAGCAGCGCCCGGCCCGGGGCAAGGAGGGAGACCCTTGAACTCTATATCCGCCGTCTTCACAAGCTGGAAGCCATAGCGGATTCCTTCGAGGGGGTTGGCAAGTCCTACGCCATTCAGGCGGGCCGTGAGCTGAGAATAGCGGTGAAACCTGAACAGATCGACGACATGGGCGCCGCTGATCTGGCCCGGGATGTGGCGAGAAGGATCGAAAGCGAGATGGAATACCCCGGGCAGATAAAGGTCACCGTAATCCGCGAGGTTCGGGCATCCGAAACGGCCAGGTGATGAACGCCTTTCACGGTGGGGGGGCGCTGTGATGGATCCATTTCTGGAAAGCCGGCTGAAAGACGCCGCCTCCTGGGTGGAAAACGGCCTTGCCGGCCTCGAAATGCACCGTGACGGCACATCGCTTCCCGCCCACTGCCGTTACGCCCTTGAGGCGGGGGGCAAGCGGCTTCGGCCCTTCCTGGTTCGCGAGGCCTGTCTGGCCCTGGGGGGTGACCCGGACCGGGCGCTTCCCGCGGGTTGCGCGGTGGAAATGGTTCACACCTATTCACTGGTTCATGACGACCTGCCCTCGATGGACGATGACGACACCCGGAGGGGCGTTCCCACCCTTCACCGGCACGCCGGTGAGGCCTCGGCGATTCTGGCGGGAGACCGGCTTCTGGTGGAGGCATTCAGAACCCTGGCCAGAACACCCGGAAGCCCCGAAACTATCCGGGCCATGGTTGCCTGCCTGGCTTCCGGGTCCGGGGCCGGTTTTCTCGTCGGGGGCCAATACATGGACATGTTCCCCCCTCCGGAGGCGGATGAGGCCTGGATAACCCGGATGGTTCTCGGCAAGACCGCCGCTCTTCTGCGGGTTTCTCTGAAGCTTGGCGCCATGAGCGCCGGCGCGGACAGTGATGTTCTCAGCCGGCTGTCCTCACTGGGTGACCGGCTCGGTTTTCTTTTCCAGCTTACAGACGATATTCTGGATGTCACCGGTTCATCGGGTGAAATGGGGAAGGCGGTGGGCAAGGACGCCTCCCGTGGCAAGTGGAACCCGGTGACTTCCCTGGGAATTCAGGGCGCCTGCGACAGGGCGTCGGATGAAGCCCGGGGGCTCTCCGCGGATTTTCAGCGCTTGGACGGTGACTGGAGGGCAGTATCGCTGCTCTGCGATTATCTTCCCCTGAGGAGGAAATGATGGGCACCATTCTTGACAGGATAAGAAGCCCCGGTGATTTGGTTGCCCTCGAACCCGAAGAGAGAACCAGGCTTGCCGAGGAGATTCGCCGGCGGATAATCGATGTGGTATGCTGCACCGGCGGGCATCTGGCATCCAGCCTTGGTGTTGTGGAACTCACGGTGGCGCTGCTTTCCGTGTACGATCCCTCTGTTGACAAAGTTGTGTGGGATGTGGGTCATCAGACCTACCCCTGGAAGCTGCTGACAGGCAGAAGAAGCAGGTTTCACACGATGCGGCAGAGCGGCGGCATCAGCGGCTTTCCCAGGAGGGATGAGAGCCCCTGCGACTGCTTCGGCACCGGGCACAGTTCAACCTCCATCAGCGCAGCCCTGGGGTTCGCCCTGGCCCGTGACCTTCGCCATGAGGCCCACCGGGTTCTGGCGGTTATCGGCGACGGCTCCATGACCGCGGGTCTGGCATTTGAGGGGTTGAACAACCTTGGCCACCTTCACACCGACATGACTGTGATACTCAACGACAACCGGATGTCCATCTCCCCCAATGTGGGCGCGCTGAGCCGGCATTTCACAAAGCTCATTACCGACCCTCGATACAACTGGCTGAAGGACGAGGTGTGGAACACCCTGGGCAAGCTGCCCACCGTGGGCGACACCGTTCGCCGGGCGGCGGGTTACGCCGGGGCCGCGGTGAAGAAGACCATAATCAACCCCGTCAATGTGTTCGACGAGTTCGGGGTTCGCTACATCGGCCCGGTTGACGGTCACGACATTCCACTGCTTATAGCCGTGCTTTCCCGGGTAAAGGAGTTGAAGGGCCCGGTTCTGGTGCATGTGGTTACAAAAAAAGGCAAGGGATACCACCCGGCGGAGTGCGAACCCGTGGGATTTCACGGGATAAGCGGGGCTTCCGCCGCCACTCCCGGGGAGAGCTTCACCTCGGTGTTCGGCCGGGTGCTTGTGGATATGGCCGAGTCCGATGATTCCATTGCCGCCATCACCGCCGCCATGCCTGACGGCACCGGTCTCACTCCCTTCGCCAAGGCGTATCCAACCCGGTTCTTCGATGTGGGAATAGCGGAACAGCACGCGGTCACTTTCGCCTGCGGGCTCGCCTTCGGGGGTCTGAAACCGGTGGTGGCCATTTACAGCTCATTCTTCCAGAGGTCCTTCGACCAGCTGGTGCACGACGCGGCGCTTCAGAAGGCTCCGGTGCTCTTCGCCCTGGACAGGGCTGGAATCGTGGGAGCCGACGGCCCCACCCATCACGGGGTTCACGACATCGCCATGTTCCGCCAGGTTCCCGGAACGGCGCTGGCGGCCCCCCGTGACTGCCCCATGCTGGAAGCCCTTCTCCGGCTTTGCCTCGCCAGGCTGGACCGGCCCACGGCAATCCGTTACCCCCGGGGTCTTGAGCCCGAAAGGGTGGCGCCGCCGCCGGCCTGCCCTGAGATGGGCAGTGGGCAGATCATAAGGAAGGGAACCGACGCCCTGATCGTTGCGGTTGGAACCCTGGTTCCCGTGGCTCTGGAAGCCGCTGACCTGCTGGAGGAAATGGGAATCAGCGCCGGTGTGTACGACCCGATCTGGCTCAAACCCATGCCCGGGGATGAGCTGGCCGAGCTTGCCCGGGGCATGTCCGCGGTGGTTACCGTGGAGGAGGGGTGCCTGGCCGGCGGATTCGGCGAGGGCGTTACCGCCCTTCTGGAAGGGGTTCCGGTGAAGTGCCTGGGAATACCCGACGCCTTTCAGCCCCACGGCCATCACCAGAGCATCATGGCGGGCCTCGGCCTTGACGCCCGGGGCATCTGCCGGGCAGTATGTGACCTTCGTGACGGAGGCTCCCGATGATGAAACCCATACGCACCGCCAGGGTTTTCGCGCCATGGATGCCCGGGAGGGAGGAAGCGGCGGTTATGGCCCTGGAAGGGGCTGGAATAACCGTGACCGAAACCGACCCCGAGGTGGTGGTTGCCCTGGGGGGTGACGGCACTTTCCTGAAGTGTTTCAACCAGTTTTCCATCCCGGTGCTTCCGGTGAACGCCGGGCACCTGGGTTTTCTTTCATCCTGCGAGCACGGAAGCCTGGATGAGGCGGCCCGAAGGCTGGCCTCGGGGGAGTACGATCTTTCCCAGCTTCCCATGCTTTCCGCGGTTATGGGCGACGGTTCAGGGTTCACGGCTCTGAACGATGTGTGTGTTCACCGGTGTTCGGAGTACGGCCTTCTGCACATGGAGATAGAGGTGAACCGCCAGACCGCCGCAATGCTCACCGGAGACGGCGTGCTGGTTTCCACACCTTCCGGCTCGACGGCGTACAGCCTTTCCTGCGGCGGGCCCATTCTGCATCCCAACCTGTCCGCCATGGTTATCACCCCGGTCTGCCCCCATCTGCTTTCCCTCCGGCCGATCGTCATCCCCCTTACCGCCTCGGTTTCCATCACCATTCACGGCCGGGGCGACAGGGCTCTGGTGAGCCCCGACGGCAGGAAAACCGGCATCGAACTGACAGACGGCCAGGGGGTCGTGGTGACCCGGGCACCGGAAAACCGGCTTATCGTAAGCTTTCAGGGCGGCGAGGGCTACTACTCCAGGCTGGGTCGAAAACTGGGCTGGAGTTTCAGGGGATGAGATGCTTCACAGGCTTGTGTTGAAGAACCTTGCCACCATCAGCGACACCACGCTGGAGCCCGGCCCCGGACTGAATGTGCTCACCGGGGAAACCGGAGCCGGCAAATCCATTCTCATAGACGGCCTTCTGCTCGCCATGGGCGCCCGGGCGGACAAGAGCCTGGTAAGGCCCGAAGCCAGGCTTGCTTCGGTGGAGGCGGTCTTTCAGGATGATTCTGGCGAGTTGTGCATTCGCAGGGAGGTGTTCGCCGAGGGAAGAAGCAGGGTGTTCATCGACGATGCCCTGTCCACCCTGGAAGACGTGCGCTCGGCGCTGGAAGGCCGAATCGGGCTTCACACCCAGCGGTCCACCCCCGCCCTTCTCCGGCAGCCCCGTCAGGTGGAGATACTGGACGGCTTCGGAGGATGCGCCGGGGAAGCCGGATCATATCGGGGCCTGTTCGCCGCTTACAGGGCCATGCTTGCCCGGATGGATGAGCTTTCCGCCATGCTGGAGGCGTCCGCCGGGAAGAAGGAAATCGTTCTGCACGAACTTGAGCTGTTCAGGAAACTGAAACCATCCTCCGATGACTACGAAGCCCTGAAGGAGGAGAGAAACCGACTGGAGAAAGCCCAGGAACTGGCCCAGCTTTACGGCGGGCTCTGCGAACTTCTGGAAGGAGACAGCGGTTTTACCTCGAGGCTTGCCGGGCTGTGCCGGGGAATAAGGAACTCCGACCCGGGCCAGACCGAGTTGCTTGAACTCCTGAGCCAGGCCTCCATCTGCGCTTCCGAGGCGGCCCGGATTGGGGGAGGCCTGCTTGAGGATTTTGAAGACGCGCCGGGCAGGCTTGAGGAACTTGACCGGCGGCTGGACGCCTACGCTGGTCTGATGGGAAGAACCGGCGGAAGCCTTGAGAAAATGCTGGGCGCCGGCGAACGGCTGGGAGCCCAGCTTCGGGAGATCGAGGGACACGAGGAGGAGCTGGCCCGGCTTACCGCGGAGAAGCCGGAGAGGGAAGAGGCCCTCGCGGAAAGCGCCGCCGCCCTTGACAATGCCCGCAGAAAGGCGGCGGAACTGCTTTCAGCCCAGTGCAACCGGGAACTGCTGAATCTGGAGATGCCGGACGGGGCGTTCAGTGTGGGCTTCAGCCCGGCGGCCAGAGGGCTTTCCGTGATGGGAAGCCTGCTGGGCTCCGAAGGCCTTTTCGACCCGGAGTTCCTGTTCTCCGCCAACCCCGGCATGCCCCCGGGCCCACTGACTTCGGTGGCAAGCGGAGGCGAGCTCTCCCGGGTGGCGCTGGCACTGGAACTTGCCCTGGCGGGTTCCTCCGGTGTGTCCACGCTGGTATTCGATGAGATAGACTCCGGCACCGGAGGGAAAACCGCCCACAGCCTCGGGGAATCCCTGGCCCGGGCAGGGCGTAGCCACCAGGTGATAGTGATCACCCATCTGGCCCAGGTCGCCGGCCGGGCGGACCGGAACATCGTGGTGGAGAAAAGGGTTGTGAACGGCTTTCCCGAATCCGTCACCCGGGTGCTCACCGGGATGGACGACAGGGTTTCAGAGCTGGCCAGGCTTCTGGGCGGCGGCACCGCCGCCACGGAACACGCCAGGGCCATCGTTAAGGAACGGCTCAATGCCTGATCCGGGGTTTTTCGGCGCCGCCAACTGCCTGAGTCTTGCCAGGATTCCCCTGAGCCTTCTTGCCTCGTACTTTCTCATCAGGGGCATGTTTCCCCTCACTGGAGTTTTCGCCCTGGCCGCGGTGGCCACGGACTGGCTTGACGGTCTGGTGGCCCGGCGAACAGGCACCGAGAGTGACTGGGGCAGAATCCTCGACCCGCTGGCGGACAAGGTATCCTATTCGCTTTTCGCCCTGGCCATGGTGTACGCCGGGGTACTAAGGCTGTGGATTCTGCTGGTGCTGGTATCCCGTGACGCGCTGATAGGCGCCGGAGGCCTGCTGCTGGCAAAACGGTTTTCTCCTCCCGGCGCCCGGGTGTCCGGCAAGGTTTCCACGGTTCTGGTGGCGGCTTTCCTGCTGAGGCAGGCCCTTCTACCCGGAGCTTCCCTGGCCGACATTCTGCCCGGGGCGGACATTCTGGGGGTTTGCGCCATGGCCGCGGTTCTTCTGAGCCTGCTCGACTACATCCTTGTGTTCGCCCGACGAATGACCACGGAGGGGGCCGGATGAAGCTGAAACGCCTGGAGATAGTTGGCTTCAAATCCTTCGCCGATCCCTTTGTCATGGATTTCCAGAAGGGTATAAGCGCGCTTGTGGGCCCGAACGGTTGTGGAAAGAGCAATGTGGCCGATGCCCTGCGCTGGGTTCTGGGCACCCAGAGCGCCCGGCAGATAAGGGCCGATGTGATGGAGGATGTGATCTTCAAGGGCAGCTCCCGAAGAAAGCCCCTGGGAATGGCGGAGGTGACCGTCACCTTTGACAACGACGACAGGTCGCTTCCGCTGGATTTCGACGAAGTCTCCGTAACCCGAAGGCTGTTCCGCTCCGGTGCCAGCGAATACCAGATCAACGGGAACCGCTGCCGGCTCATGGACGTTACCGACCTGATAGTTGACCGTGGGCTTGGAAGCGCCGGTTACTGGATTCTGGAAGCGGAGATGGTGAAAACCATTCTCTCCCCCCGGGCGGAAGACCGCCGGGAGCTGTTCGACGAGGCGGCGGGAATAGGCCGCTACAAGATTCAGAGGCACAGGGCAAGCCTGAAGCTGGAAACCGCGGGAAGCGACCTTGACCGGCTTTCGGACATCATTTCCGAGGTCGAACGAAATCACGGGGTTCTGCGGAAGCAGGTTTCCGCGTACCGGCGCCATGAAAGGGCCGAAACGGCGATCCGGCAGATCAGGGCTGCCATGGCATCGGGCGAGCTTCGTCTTCTCGAGACGAGGCTTGCTGAAGCCAGGGCTGAACTGAAGGAGTCCGGCGAGTTGGAGGCATCGCAGGCGGCGGCGCTGGCCTCGCTGGAAACCAGCCTTTCCGAAGCCCGGATCAGGCTTTCCGAAGCCCAGAGCAGGCTGGACGAGGCAAATTCCCGAAGGGCCTCGCTTGACGGCGAGATCGCCAGCCTGGAGAGGGACAGGGCGGTGGCGGTGGAGCGGGTGGCTGGAATGCGCCGGACAGCCCTTGAGAACCAGGCCCGGTGCGCCCGGGAGCGGGAACGGATTCAGAGATACGAAAGGGATGCCCGTCAGGCTGAAGCCGAGGCAGGGGAATGGGAAAAGGCCAGGCTTGAAGCCGAGACACTGGAATCCGAAGCGGCCAGGGCCGCCGAAGCTGAAGCGGCGAACATCGAAATCGCCCGGGACCGGCTGAAGCAGATAGAGAACCGTGAGAAGCAGTGCGGCGAAACCCTTGCGGATCTTAGAAACCGCTATCTGGAAACTTTGCGAACCTTTGAAACCGCAAGACAGCGGGCCGGGGAGCTGACCCGGCGCCTCGGGGAAAACCGGGAGGAAACCGCGGGATTGTCCCGGGAACTCCAGGGCATCAATCGGGAGCTTGAACAGGTTTCCAGGGAACGGGAAAAAGCCACAGGGGAGATCAAGACAGCCTTTGATGCCCTTGATTCCGCCCGGCGCCACGAGTCGGAAGCCGCCCTGAAGGCCGGTGAGGCCCGGGCTTTCCTGGCCGCCTGCCGTCGGGAAACCGAAGGCCTGGCCCAGGCCCTGGATGAAGCCCGAAGGGGTGATTCCCTTGGGGCGGCCCTTGAACCCACGGAGGGAATGGGGCCGGCGGTCGGGGCGTGTCTCGACGGATTTCAGCCTTCCCTTCCGGTGGAACGGGTGAGCGCAGACCTGCCCGCCCGGGGAGCCCGGTACGCCGTGGGGGGCAGACCGGGAGTAGCGGACATACCCGAAGACGCCGTGCGCATGGACGGGTTTCTGAAGATTTCGCACCCGGTGGCGGAATCCGTGCTGCGGCACTACATACTCGCCCCGGATATGGATACCGCGCTGAAATGGTTCGGGGCTAACATTCCCATGGGTATTGTCACCGTCGAGGGGCACCTTTTCAACCGGGACGGCACGGTTCGGCTGGGGGTCCCCCCCGATGGCGCCGGCGCACTGGAGATTGCCTCGGCCCTGGAAGAGGCCCGGGAGCGGGAGGCTCAGCTGCGGGATGAAATCCACCGGCTGGATGAAGATCGCCAGAGTTCCGAAAAGGCGCTGGAAGGCCTTCGGGAACAGGCGGAGAAGCTCAGGGCGGGTCTTTCCGGGCTGGAGAGCCGGGAGGCGGTTCTTGTTTCCGGCAGAAACGGGGTTGAGAAAACCCTTCAGGGGCTGAAAGCCGCATCGGAAGCCATGGAGAAGGAACTCGCGGAAATCGCCTTCTCCGGCGGGGATCAGGAAACGCCTGACCCTGACCACCGGATAAGGGAAACCGAAGAAGCCCTGGCCGCCCTCTCCCTGGAAAGCCGGATGGCGTCCCAGGCCCTGGATGAACTCAGGGAGCGGAGCGCCGGAGTCTTCATGGCCCGGGAAAGGGCCGGGCTTCAACTGCGGGAGGCGGTGGGCCGGGTCGCCCAGATTCAGGCAAGGCTGGCGGAGCTTTCCGCCGAGGCGGACTCCGCGGCTTCGGCGGAGGAGGAGATGCGGGTCGAGTCTGAAACCCTGCTTCGGAAGGCTGATGAAACCGAGAAGGGGATTGCCCTGATTCTGGAACGGGTGAAGGTTCTGGAGAAGGAGAGGGCCGGGGCCGAGGAAAACCGGGGAAAGGCCGCGGAAATCAGGGCCGGGCTTCTTCAGCAGACCTCTTCGCTGGAAGAACAGACAGTATCCGCCAGAACCCTTCACGGAATCGCCAGGGACAGAAAGTCAAAAGCTGCGTCGGAGGCGTCAGCACTTGAGGAGCGGGTAGCCAGGCTTCGCCTTGAAGCCCCGGGCACCGATGACGAAAACCCTTTTCTCGGCAGCGACGCCCGAACTCTGGAGGAGGAGGAAGCCCGGCAGCAGAGGGTCATCGAGGGTATCGGCCCGGTGAACATGCTGGCGGAGGAGGAGTTCCGTGAGGCGGAGGAAAGGCTTCGGTTTCTCACCGATCAGAAGCGGGACCTGCAGGAAGCCAGAGAGTCCCTGGAAACCGCCATAACCGAGATCAACAGGGAAGCCCAGACAAGATTCAGGGAGACCTTCGCCCAGGTCAGGGAGCATTTCAGGCAGGTGTTCGTGGAGCTGTTCGGCGGAGGCGAGGCGGACATCACCGCTCTGGACGCCGAGGATCCCCTGGAGGGCGGGGTTCAGATAGTGGCAAGACCCCAGGGCAAGAAACTCGAGAATGTCACCGCCCTGTCCGGCGGGGAGAGGGCTCTGGCGGCGGTGGCTCTTCTGTTCAGCCTCTATCTGGTGAAACCCAGCCCCTTCTGCATCCTCGACGAGCTGGACGCGCCGCTGGACGACGCGAACATAGACAGCTTCATGGGAATTCTTCGGCGCTTCAGCGCTGATACCCAGTTTATTATCATGACCCACAACAAAAGAACCATGCAGGCGTCGGATCGGCTATACGGAGTCACCATGGCCGAGAAGGGGGTTTCCAGCCTCACCACTGTCAGCCTGTCAGACTATGACTGAGGGAGGCTCGCCTTGACCCTGATGGAGAAGCTGAAGAAAAGCAGGCGGGCTCTGGCCGGGGCTCTGGGCGGGCTTTTCGGGTCCGGCCCGCCGGACGGCAAGGCCATGGAGAAGGCTGAAGATGCCCTTCTCGAGGCGGACCTCGGCTGGAAACTCGCGGAGGAAGTGGTCCGGGAGCTTCCTGGGCTCTGTTCGAAGCAGGGAATATCCTGGAGGGAGGGCCTGGCCCGGATTCTGATGGGAATGCTTCCCCGGAAGGATGATACCGAAGTTGATGCCCGGCCCAGGGTAACCATGGTGGTGGGGGTGAACGGTTCAGGCAAGACAACCACGGTGGCCAGGCTGGCGGCGATGTACTCGGCCCGGGGCGAAAAAGTGATGATGGCCTGCGCCGACACCTTCCGGGCCGCCGCCGGGGAGCAGCTTTCCCTTTGGGGGGAAAGGCTGGGCGTACCGGTGGTCACCCGTTTCGAGGGCGCCGACCCCGGAGCGGTGGCCTTCGACGCGGTGAAAAGCGCCTGTGCCCGGGGGTACGACCGGGTTCTGATAGATACAGCGGGGCGGCTGCCGAACCGGAAGGGTCTGCTTGACGAGTTGGGAAAGGTTCACCGGGTTATCGGCAAGGCCATGGAGGGGGCTCCCCACGATGTTCTTCTGGTTCTGGACGGGTCGGTGGGACAGAACGCCCTGCTGCAGGCCGAGGGGTTCTCCGGCGCGGTACCTGTGAGCGGTCTGGTGATAACGAAGCTCGACGGGACCGCCAGGGGCGGAGCGGTGTTTGCCATGTCTCATGAACTGGGAATTCCCATTCACTACATAGGCACCGGCGAAGGCGGGGACGATCTTTCGGTTTTCGACCCGGTTTCCTTCACCGCTGCCATGGTTGGCGTGCCGGAAGGTCAAGATGCTGATTCTGAATGATGTGAGCATGAGCTACGGCGGGAAGAAAGCAGTGGACCGGCTGAGCCTCACGGTGCCCGAAGGGGCGGTCATGGGGCTTCTGGGCCCGAACGGCGCCGGAAAGACCACCACCCTGAAAATGATCGCCGGCATGGTGACGCCGGAATCGGGGAACATCACGCTCAAAGGAATGCCGATAAATGAGATGCGCCATGACATCGCCTATGTTCCCGACGAACCGGTGGTATGGAACCGGCTCACCGGCCGGGAACACCTGCTTTTCGCCGGAAAGCTTCGGGGCATTCCCACCGGGGAACTTGAGAATCGAATCGCCTTCTGCGAAAACCTTTTCGAGATGGGTGGTTGGCTGGATCAGAGGGCTGGTTCCTACAGCCACGGCATGATTCAGAGGGTGGTTCTGAGTTCCGCTTTCGCCGCCAAGCCGGGGCTGTACGCAATAGACGAGCCCCTGGTGGGTCTGGACCCCCCGGCGGCTGAAACCTTCTGGCGCATGATCCACTCCGCCGCGTCGTCAGGCGCCTCGATACTCATCTCCACCCACACCCTGTCCGAAGCCCACGGCAACTGCAGCAGTTTCGGCATTATTCACCGGGGAAGGATCACAAGCCGGGTGGAGAGCGGAGAGATATCTCTTCCGGACCTGAGGGAGCTTTTCTTCGAAGCCACCGGTACCGCCCCGGCGGATGCCGCCAGCTATTTCAGAGCCTGAAAACCCTGTAGGCGGCAAAACCGTAATTCGAAGAGTGACGGGGAACCCCCTGAAAACCCCGTTCCAGGGCGCTCCGTTCGAAGCCCAGTTCAGCCGCCGCATCAATGAAGCCCGGCAGGGCCGATTCAACAGCATGTTCCGGGGTGTTGCACAACCCGCTGGAAACAAGAAACGACTCCACACACAGTAGAGAGATTCCCCGGCACCTGGCGGTTGCCAGGTGAAGCCTGGCCGAGAGCCCGGAGGGGCTGATCGGCTGTATGAGCGGCAGCATGGAATCGGTGGAGAGCGGAAGTTCGTCCCATTCCAGAGCAAGGCATTCCCGGAACCGGTCGGGTTCCGACAGAAGGTGATCCCCTCCCCGCAACGCCTGGAAGAACAGCTTCAGGGCGTCGGGTTCCTCCATTCGGGGATGAAGCGTCATTTCCCTTTTCAGAATGGATTTCCAGCGCATGTAGGGGAATATACTCCCCTGAACCGGTTTTGTATGTTTCCACCTCGGAATGACGGCGAACCCCTCGAACGGGAGAAGCAAGATGAACCCGATGGAAGTTGAAGACCTCTTCGCGAAACACCTGAAGACCGAGACCCGGCCCGTGGCGGTGGCCCTGTGGAAGAATAGAAACGATTTGGGTCGCAAGCCATTTCCCATGAAGCTCAACATCTGCCATCTTCTCAGCATGGCCAGGCACGGGGGGCGAACAACCGCCGGGGTTCCGGACCGGATGGTGTGCGCCCTGGGCGCCGCCTGCACCGGTCTGGTGGAAACCCCGGAGCGGTTCCGCAACGGTGAGGCCGCGGTGGGAAAGTACACCGAAACCGCCGAAGCCGGCAAAACCTTCTTCGAACACACATACATGCTTGGAGATCAGGGCAAGGTGTATGACGCCATTGAGATAGCCCCCCTGGGAGACGCGGGCTTCGAGCCCGGGGTTGTGCTGTTCTATGTGAACCCCGCCCAGGTGATGCGGCTGGTTCACAGCGTGGTATGGAGTACCGGCGAACTGGTGGCGGCGGACACCGTGGCGGAAGCCGCGGTCTGCAGCGCCATCGGTTTCGTTCTGGGAGAGGGCCGTCCGATGATCGGGTTCCCCTGCGCCGGTGACCGGAGGTTCGGGGGAACCCAGAACCATGAACTGGTCTTCGCCGCGCCCTGGAGCACAGTGCGGGACACCATGGCCCCCAACCTGGCCCTTCTTGCGGCAAAGGGGCCGCTGTACCCGGTTCCCCCGGATGTGATGCACGAACCTTCGATGCCCCCCGCGTACACCCTGGACTGTCATGACTGATGTTTGTCTTCACGGGTCCGACATAACCCTCAGGGAACACGGTCCCGATGACCTTCAGGCTCTGCACCGCTGGCACGGAGACCGGGAACTGATGCGGTACCTGAGCTGGGGAGGAAACAGCCTGGAAGAGAGCCTGCTCTACCTGGCGGACTGCATCAGAGACCGGAGACAGCCCAGAAGGGATCGATACAGGCTGGCCATAGTGAGCAATCGGGACCGCCAGGTAATGGGCTGCGCCAGCATCCACTGGAAGGGCAGGGGGCAGTGGGGAGGCGACGGCAGGCTGGGTTGCTTTCTGGCCCGGGATTTTCATGGCAGGGGATACGCCCGGGAGGCCACCAGGCTTCTGGTTGAGTTCGGAATCGGGGAACTTGGCATGCACCGGATCAGCGCTACCAGTCTGGCGGGCAACGCGGCGTCGGAGAGGGTACTGAAAAGCCTGGGATTCGTGCACGAGGGAACCATGCGCAGCCACAGCCACCGGGCGGGCCAATGGCTTGACAGGCACTTCTACTCCATTCTCAGGGAGGAGTGGAGGAAGGGGTAAGCCCCCCGGTCCCGGGGTTGACAACCCCCTGAAGGCTTTCGCAGTCTTTCGCCGTACAGGGAAAAACAGCGAAAGGATTCCGCCATGGCAAATGTTGTTCTTGTGGTGCTTCTGATTTCGGGTTTCCACATCCTCCCCGCGCCCGGGGAGTGGTTCGCGCCGGAGATGAGCGGGGCTACCGCTTCAGGAACCGATGACCCCGACCTGTGCGACGGCTGGCCGGTGCATGTAAACACACCCGGCGGAGGGTTTCCCTACACTCCCACCCTTTTCGACATAACCGGCGATGGCGCCATGGAGGTTTTCTTCAACGGCGGCCACACCTTTGGAGTGAAGGGTGACGGGAGTTTCCTGCCGGGATGGCCCGTTACGGAGATGGCCCACATGGGCTACGGAACCACAGGCCAGATGCCCGGGCCTTCCGCGGCGGACATGTCCGGCCTGGGAAACCCTGCGGTTCTGTGGTCGCTGCGGGACTGGTACGCCGGCAGTTCGTACATGTGGTGCTTCAACGGCAGGCTGCCGGACGGGGGAAATCTGGGCGGCTTTCCCGCTCAGGCACCTGACGAGTCCTCCAATGCCCTGGCATCTCCCTTCGTTCTGGGCGACCCGGACGGCGACGGCTTTCTCCAGGCCTGGAGCGCCCACACCCTGGGCAACACCGGCGACTACTACCGGATTTCCGGGTTCGACCACACCGGCGCCCGGCTCTTCACCACCGACCTCGACCCGAATGAACAGATTCTGAACCTCTACTTCGGCGATCTTGAAGGGAACGATCAGGAAACCTTCTTCGCGGTCACCAACCTTCAGGGAACATTCCGGCTGTTCTCGTTCCGGCACGACGGGGAAGTCGAGGAGGGTTACCCGGTTTCCCTCTACACTCCCGGCGGGGGCTACCACATGTTCGGCCCGCCCCTGGTGCTGGACCTGGACGGAGACGGCTCACTGGAGGTCATCATGGGCCTGAACGTGGGGTCTGTCTCCCACGCCATGGCGGTGAAGCACAACGGTACGCCGGTTCCGGGTTTTCCCATCACCATCGCCAGCCAGAGCCAGCTGTTCTACCTGGGCCTGGGGGATGTGACCGGAGACCATGAGCCCGAGCTTATTGCCTTCGAGAACCATCTGGGAAGCGCCTACCGGGTTTTCGCGCTGAGCCTTTCCACCGGGGAGTACCTTCCGGGCTGGCCGGTGCCGGTACCCAACTGGCCCAAGGGCTTTCCCACCGTGGTTGATGTGGACAACGACGGTATTCAGGACATCGTGTTTGTCACAGACGGCGGGCAGATCTACGCTCTGTCCGGCCAGGGCGCAGTTCTCGACGGCTTTCCCAAGGCAATGGCGGCCCCGTCCATTTCCGGAGTCGCCGCGGGAGACATAGACGGAGACGGTCTCTATGAGCTGGTCGCGGTTACCTGGAACGGCTGGGCATACGCCTGGAACACCCAGGGAGTGGTGGCGGAAGGCAATTCGGACTGGCCAATGCGGGGCGTTGATCCCAGGAACACCGGCATCTTCAGGGGGGCCGGCGGTTCCACCGGCGTTGATCCCCAGGCTCCGATGGCCGTGTCGCTCTCGGTTCTGGCAAACCCGTCACCGGGCGCCACGGAGTTCCTGGTTCCCCTGGAGACCCGGGGAACGCTTTCGGTCTTCGACGCTTCAGGAAGGCTTGTGAGCCGGATTCCCGCTGGAACCGGAGGGATCGTCACCTGGAACCCCGGGGCAGGCGACCGCAATGGGGTTTACTTCGCCAGGCTCTTCTGCGATTCCGGCGCGGCCACGGTGAAGTTCGTACTGCTTCGCTGACGCAATCCGTCAGAAGTAGCCCAGGTCTCTGAGGAGGGGGCTCAACGAAGGATCCATTCGCACGGCGATGGGTTCCCAAACCGTCGGCGCAAGCATGTAATGGTCCGCCAGGGGACAGTTGTCCACAACTTCATAGAAGTTCTCGAAGGGGTCGAGGGCCAGGTCGGTAACCATGTCCGTGTAGTCGGTATCCCCGTCCATCCTCAGGGTTTTTGCGCCATCCTGGACCACGGAACATATCCAGGGAGTGCGCATCTGGAGTTTGCCGCTGCTGGGAATCACCCTGAGATCAGGAGTTCCGGAGAACAGGTCTACGCCCTCTACGACATCCGGCACCGGCACTCCCGTCATGGCGAGTATGGTGGGCAAGATGTCGAAGGAGCCCACCCAGGAGTGTTCCACAACGCCTTCGGGAACTCCGGGGCCGGCGATTATCAGGGGCACATGTATGATTTCCTGGAAAAAGGCGTGGCCATGGTCGATTCCGCCGTGCTCAAGGAACTCCTCGCCATGATCCGCGGTGACTATCACCACCGTGTTCTCAGAGATGCCTTCCGACCGCAGGAAAGCGAACAGCCTTCCCAGCTCCGCGTCGGCATAGGCTGTTTCACCGTCGTAGAGGTCGATGTAATGCTGCAGGTTTTCCGGGTTCAGCACCTCCCCGTTTTCAGACAGGAGCCATGTAGTGAGGTGGTTTTCCGCCAGGGGGCCGAAGAGGGTGTCGTAGGGGGACGGGGGGTTGTAGGGGGCATGGGGGTCGAACAGGTGCAGCACCGCCATGAACGGTTCGTCGGACTCGCCGTTTTCCAGCCATTCCGTGAACCGGTCCACAACCGCGGCGGCGCAGGCGTTTCCGGCGTCTTCACATGTATAGTGGTCAACGCCCCTCTTGAAACCGTACTCTTCGCTCAGAAAAGCCACATTGAAGTGGGCGTAGGTTCTGTAACCCCGGTCCCGGAGGAGGCTCGCAAGAAATGGCGCGTCGGGGTGCAGTTTGTTGTGCCATTCATTCCAGCCGCTTCTGTCCTCGCCGTCACCTCTGCGCTGTAACGACACACCTGTTCCGTGGCTGACTCGCGATGTTCCGGTAAGTATGGAAGCGAAGGAGGGAAGGGTCCAGCTGGACTGGGAGAGACAGTTCAAGAAAAGGGTGCCTTCCCCGACGAGGCTGTCGATGTTCGGAGTAGTGTTCCTTTCATAGCCGTAGCAGGACAGATTCCGGGCTCTCATGGAATCAATGACTATCAGAAGCACATTCGGCTGGGGCGTCTCTTCGTCGTGAAGACAGGAAACAAGCAGTGGAAGAAGGAGAACCAGAATACGTATGGATTTCGCCACGAATTTACCTCGCGATCCCTAATACTGATCAAGTCCCTGACAAATGATGATAATGGTATTCCGGAACCGTCGGTTTTGTTCCCGGGGCTGTCCCGGGCTATTCCCTGGAGAAAACCAGAATTCCCAGAAATCCGCGGGTCAGGAGCGCGAAGCTTATGAAACCGTAAAACCAGTTGTAGTTCGGAAAGAAGACATAGATAACCCCCATGCAGACCCCCATGGCGCAGGCATGGAGCGCGGTCACCTTGTAAAGAAGAACAATCTCCCTCTCATCCGGGTTGCCCCGGGTCAGAATCATGGCGACGAAGAACAGCGCTATTCCCCAGAGTCCGGCGTTGCCCCAGAGCAGAGTGCCGGCGAAGACGATGGCGCCGGTGATGAACTCAATCACGAAGAAGAGGAGCTGATTTCCCCTGATTGTCATGTTTCGCCACCTTCAGCGAGAAAAGGTTCTCCACGGTTGTGTTGAAATACCTGGCCATGAGAAGGGCAAGCCGTACCGAGGGGTTGAATCTTCCCTTCTCTATGTAGACGATGGTTTGCCGGGATACCCCCAGGGCGTCCGCCAGCGCCTGCTGGGTCACTTCCCCGGCGTGAAAGCGGTGGTGCCGGACGCTGTTTTCAAGATCGAACATTTGATATCCCCCTTCCGGTATCTCCGCCGGGAAGAATAAACAATACGCTACAAAATGTCAAGTTTTATTTACATGTGCCGTTTTGCGAATCATGAACCGCATCACATGCAGCCCGTCCACGGTCTCATGCCGGAGGGCGCCGAGCCTGGCGTAAAACTCGGGAATGTCTGTGCAGAGATAAAGGGTTTCGATCCCCAGCCGGGCCGCCTCGGACAGCAGCGCCCTGGTGAGGGCGCTGCCGATTCCCATGCCCCGGAACCGCTTTTCCACCACCAGGGCCGCCAGCCAGGGGGTGAGTTCCGGGCGCTTCGAGAAGTCGTGCTCTATCAGGTTTACGGTGCCCGCCGGCGCTTCCCCCACCCGGGCAAGGAGTGAAAGGGGGATTCGGTGTGGATCGTCGGCGTTTTTTAGAAGGCTTTCCAGGGTTGCCCGGTCGTAACCATCCCGGCCCTCCCAGAACTCGCGGTAGATCCAGCCCGCCACCGTTCCGGTGTGTTCCGGGGTTCGAAAGAGGTGGTCGATATCGGCTTTCAACGGGTTAGCACCTTCTCGATGTCGCCGATGTACACCCGGTGGTGATCCGGCTCGGGGTAGCACAGGCGGTTCAGGCCCTGGTCCGCGAAGTTCTCCGGTTTGAGGAAATGGGCGTAAAGGGTTCTGCAGACCATGATCAGGTTCGCCTGGGTGAAGGAGACGGTTTCCGGGGTTGGAGCGAAGGGTGTGAGGCCGGTTTCCGACGCCTTGTCCACATCCCTGCCGGAGTGGCTTCCGCAGTACTTCAGGGCATCCCTGCTTTCCTCCGGAAAGAAACTCAGTGTAAACAGGGGGTGTTTCTCGGTGAAGACGAAGGTGTGTCGCACCGGCCGCACATAGGCCAGGGCCACATTTCTGTTCCACAGGTATCCCAGTGCGCCCCAGCCTCCGGTCATGGTGTTGTAGCTTTCCATCGTTCCCGCGGTTATCAGAAACCACTGTTTTCCGATCATTTCGAAGGGGTTGCCCTCTATAGACTCCGGGCCGATTTCCTTGTAATGTTTCACCGTTACCTCCAGTTTTTTTCGGTTTACTTGTGAAGGCGCTGTCGCCGCAGGGGGATTCAATGGTAATGAAGATAATGAAGGTTGTGATCATACTGGCAGGCCTGGGGCTTCTGGGCTTCGGCCTGCTGTTCGTCATCGGAGGGTCGTACAACAACACTACGGGAACCATAATAAACGGGGTTCTGATGCTCCTCGCGGGGGGAGTGCTGCTTTTCCTCGGCTTTCGGAAGCAGGTGCACCGGGTGGTGGAGCGAAGGGAACTTGACCTTACCGGTGATGTGGGCATGGAACACCTGAAGTGCCGCTCCTGCGGCGGCACCCTGGATGCCTCCGCCCTCAGGGAGATCGGCGGCACCGCAATGGTGGAGTGCCCCTTCTGCGGCTCGGCGTACCAGATGGAGGAGGCACCCAAATGGTGATTCTACTTGCTCTTCTGGCGGGTTACGGCTTTTCCGTTCCGGAGATGCACTGCGTGGTCACCCTTGAAACCAGCCAGGATCTTCAAATCTATTACCACATCCTCTTCGCCTGTAACCCCGGCGCGGATGCCATCGATGTGGTGGACATAGGGCTGCCCACAACGGGATGGCAGGTCTCGGACATGAAGGCCTGGCTTGATGGAACACCCTACCCCGTGATGCGGTCCACATACATCAGCAACGGCGTCGAGATTCCCCTTGGCGTCGGAATTGCCCAGGGCGAAAGCGGGGTTCTCGAGTTCCTCGGCACATGCAGGGGCGGGGTATACCGGGATGACAACGATGAGGACTGGGCCTCCTTCCGATTCTCCCCCACATGGTTCGACGGCTCGATTCTCACCGGAGAAACCAGGCTGATCCTCGATATTGAGTTCCCGCCGGGCAGCCACCCGGACAGCGTGAGGTACCATGAAACCCCGTTCGACTCCGCATGGGTGGACGGGGACAGGGTTGTCTACCGCTGGGACAGGAATGTGTGGCTGAACCGGGCCTTCGAGGTGGGTGTGGGGTTTCCGGTGGGCCTGGTCACCGGCAGCCTTCAGACCCGGCCCGAAGAGCCTCCCTTCCTGACCCTCTGCCTCGCCCCGGGATTGTGTTTTCCGGCTTTTTTCGGTGGAATCTTCATGCTTCTCTTCATCCTTCCCATATTTTTCGCGGTTCGGAGCAGTATTCTGCGTCAGAAGCAGTACCTCCCCCCAAAAATCCGGGTGGGGGGCAAGGGGGTTCGCCGGGGGCTCACGGTGCCCAACGCGGCCCTGCTTATGGAACGGCCTCTTGACAGGGTTCTGATGCTGGTGGTGTGGAGTCTGATAAAGAAGGGCGCCGTGAATGTGACCGGCGAGGGTCCCGGGACGAAACTCACCCCGGCGGGAATCGAGCCCGGGGGTCTCAGGGATTACGAAAAGAAGCTGCTGGAGCTGATTGCCGGTGAGGAGGGGCTCACCCCCAAAAACCTCGACACCTTCTTCCAGGACATGATAAAGGAACTTGAAAAGGCCATGGAGGGATTCAATTTGAAGACCACCAGAGATTACTACACCGGCGTTATGAAGAATGCCTGGAAGCAGTTGGAAGAGGCGCCGGACGCCAAATCCGCCGCGGAGGTGTTCACCGACCGGTTCCAGTGGCTTCTGGCTTCCGAGAACAAACCCGAAGTCCGGCTGGGAAGGCTTCCCAGACCGGTGTTCATCCCGGTTTCTTCGTGGCCGGTGTCCGCCGGGGCAACCGGGCAGTCCATCAATGTGGCAGCCGCCTGCGGAAACCTGGTCTCCCGGATCGAATCCGCGGCGGGCAGAGCCTCTCAGGGGCTTACCCAGAGGGTGGCCAGAGTGGTTAATCCCGCGCCGGTTTCCAGCGGAAGTTCCCGCTCCGGCGGTGGCTGCGCCTGTGCCTGCGCCTGCGCCGGCTGCGCCTGCGCCTGCGCCGGGGGAGGAAGATGATGAAACTGACGAAGCTGTTTGAAAAGCCCGGTGAAGAGAGACTGGCCCCGGTGGGGCTTCACCATTTCCGCAGGGACGATTCACGGATGCACCTTCGGGTGGAGCCGGACGGCAACGGAGTACTGGTGGTTAACGCCGCCAACCTGATCAGGCTGAACCCCACCGGTTCGGACTGCGTGTGGCTTCTGCTTTCCGGTTGCGACGAGAAGGAGGCGGCGTCCCGGCTTGCCAGGCGTTACGGCCTGTCGAAAAAGAAGGCTCTGGCGGATTACCACGGCTTTCGTCTCGATCTTGAGGCGGTGATCAGCGGGGAGAAGGTAGTTCTCGAGGTGGAGGAGATACCGGATTCCATGCCTTCGGCCCCCTACCGGGCGGACCTGGCCCTCACCTATCGGTGCAATGTGGCCTGCGGTCACTGCTACAAGGGAGACCGGAAGGTTCCGGAACTCGATACGGAATCCTGGAAGAAAATCATCAACACCCTGGCCGACGCCGGTGTGCCCCAGGTGGTGTTCACCGGAGGCGAGTCGGTTCTTCGGGATGACCTGCCCGAACTGGTTTACCACGCCGAGTGCCTGGGATTGATAACCGGCCTGCTGACCAACGGCGTAGCCCTGGCGCACCCGGACACTGTGGATTCCCTGAGGGAGGCCGGTCTTGACTATGTGCAGGTCACCCTGGAATCCGGAGAACCTGAAGCGCACAACCGGATGGTGGGCGCGGAAACCTGGGAGAAAACCGTTCAGGGAATTCGAAACTCGCTGGCCGCCGGGTTCCACACCGTAACCAACACAACCATCACCGAAGACAACCGGGATACGGTGCTGTCAGTTCCCGGGTTCGTGGCGGGCCTGGGGGTCGCCGCCGCGGCGTTCAACACCATTATCTGCAGCGGCCACTCTTCCGGGGGTGAGAAAAGCCTTTCCGAAGATGCCCTGGAGGGGTTGCTGCTGGAACTCAAAGAGGCGTGCGACGCCAGGGGGCTGAGAATGCTCTGGTATTCCCCCACGATGTATTGCCACCTTGACCCGGAGCAGCTTGATCTCGGCCAGCGAAGGTGCACCGCGGCGTCCATGAACATCTGCGTTGAGCCGGACGGCACCGTGCTTCCCTGCCAGAGCTGGTTCCAGGGGGCGGGCAATCTTCTCACCGACGACTGGAACCTGATCTGGAACAGCGTTCTTTTTCAAAGCATCAGAAACCGGGACTACCTGCCGGTGAAGTGCAGGGAGTGCATCGAGTTCGAAGTCTGCGGCGGCGGGTGTCCCCTCTCCCGCGGTGAAGGGAAGGAGTAACTTGGACCTTTCCACAAAACCGCTGACCGGCATGCGGCAGAGGTACCCGGAGGAGTTTCTGATTGAACGCCATGTGTGCCGGGTGCTTCTCGAGGCCGGAGCCATGTCGGGGTTTCAGGAGTACGACGGCCCTGTTCTGGAACCCTTTTCCCTGTTTGAGGCGAAAAGCGGCGGAGAGCTTGTGGAGAGGCAGAGCTACTGGTTCACCGACCGGGGCGGCCGCAAGGTTGTGATGAGGCCCGAACTCACCCCCTCGCTGGCGAGAATGGTGGCCGCCCGGGGTGAAATGCACCTTCCGGCCCGGTGGATGTCCATGCCCCTGTGCTTTCGTCATGAGCGGCCCCAGAGGGGCAGGGTGAGGGAATTCCTGCAGTTCAACCTCGACATCCTGGGCGCCGACCCCCCGGGGGCTGAAATCGAGGTTTTTCTGGTCATTGACAGAATGATGAAGGCGTTCGGTGTAATGCCCGACAAATACAGGGTTAGATGGAGCAGCAGAAGGTTCGCCTCGGCGGCCCTGGCCGCCCTTGGGGTGCATGATCCGCCGGGCGCGTTCGCGATACTGGACCGGAGGGACAAGACACCGGCGGACCAGTGGCATGACATGCTGCTTCAGGCCTTCGGTTCCAGCGAACTTGCGGACAAAGTGAAACGGCTCTGCGAAGTGGAAGACCCCGATGACCCCTTTCTGACCGGGCTTCTCGGGGATTCGCCTGACCTTGCCGAAGTCAGGAGTTTCGCCGGGCTCCTGGCCGGGGCGGGAATGGCGTCCGCCGAGTTCTCCCCTTCGGTGGTCCGGGGGCTGGACTACTACACAGGAATCGTTTTCGAACTCACCGACACCGGCGGTGAAAACCGGCGGGCACTGTGCGGGGGCGGCAGGTACGACAACCTTGTGGGAATGTTCCAGGGAAGAACCATATCCGGCGTTGGATTCGGTCTGGGGGTTCTGGCGCTGACCCTTTTCCTGGAAACATACCACGCCCTGCCGGAGAATCTTGAAAAAACCCCTCCGGGCAGCCTTTTCGTTGCGGTGTTCTCACCTCGGGAACTGGCGAAGGCTTTGAAGCTCGGAGAGCTCTTCAGGGAAGCGGGGATTCCCACCGTGGTGGACGTTTCCGGCAGGAAGGTGTCGAAGCAGTTTCAGCAGGCGTCCAGGGAGGGGTTTCCATGGGTGCTGGTTGTCGGCCCCGAAGAAGCCCTCACCGGAACTTACGGGCTTAAGAACATGCGCACCGGAGTTACGGCTACCGGTGATTTTCCGGCACTGAGAGCTATTCTTGAGGAGAATGGGTGAGGAGAGCGGAAACAAAGGTCAGTATCACAGCTCTGATTGTCGCCGGCCTGCTGGCTTTGCCGGTGCTGGTGCTGCCACAGACTCCGGCTCTTACTCGGGTTTACGGGGTGCTCATTATCCTGTCCGCCGCAGCCTTCTTTTTTGCCGCAAGAACCCTTGTAAGGGAGATAAGCATTTCCCGCCGGCTGGGGATGCTTCTGGTTCTGTCCGGTGTGGGCTGGGGATCGGTGGTTCTGGCCTCCGGCGGAGGGATGGAGGGTTCCGGCGCCGAGGGCGACAGGTTCCGGCTGCTGCGCTCCATGGACAGGGACGCGGTGGCGGACGCGGCGATGCAGAACGCGGATACGGTGAGGGGAATGCTTTCCCTGAGTCTTCCCGGTACCGGCGGGGCGGTTCTGAACGCCATTGGAGACGCCACCGGCGCAACCCTCGGGGTCATAGTGGGCACCGTGTTCAGCGCCAGTGCCATGAACGAGAACCGGGGCGCCGACGAGCCCGGAACTCCTGGAAGAACCGGCAGACCGCTTCCGGGAATGCTTATTTCCATGGGGGCCATGGTAACCATGATCGCGGTGCTGGAGGGGCTGGTGATGGTGGACAGAACCCGCGCCACCCATGCGGTCTTCCTGACCTCGGCCGGGGCGGTGTTCCTCCACGGGGCGGTGGCCGCCGTCGGCGCCGGAGGCATTGCGGTGGCCACCGTCATGCGGAGCCCCCTGAGTCTTACCTACCTTCTGGTTCTTGTGGCATCGGTGGCGATTGCGTGCTGCCAGCGGTGGATCCGCTATCTGAACCGGCGAAGCATGCTGTTTACAGCCATGGGCGCGCTGCTCTTCGCCGAGTTCTGCCGAAGGGCTGTGGCGGTGTCGATTTCCGAGGGGGTTTCCGGGTACGGCTGCCACGCCGTGAACTCACTCATGGGGGCCGCCGCCCTGCTGCTGGCGGTCTATGGCTATGGAAGCCTGCTTTCGATACTTCTGCACATGCCCTCGGCCAGGCTTCTTGACCGGAGATACACTGAACTCAATACCCTTCAGGATCTCAGCCACAGCCTGCACTCCAGTTTCGAGCCGGGGCAGCTTTCCACCGCCGCCACCCGGCTCGGAAAGAGGCTTACCGGCGCCGACTGCTGCTGGATAGTGCCGGAGAGCCCGAACGCCGGTTTTCCGGGGGTGTGGTGCGGCGATGGAAACGACTTTACCGATGATATCCCCCCGGAATGGTACGCCTCCATTTCCGCCAGGCTTGATTCGGCGAGCCGGGGATTTCTGCTGAACAACTACAGAAGAACCTCCCTGGAAAAGCTGTTGCCGGGCCGTGGAAGGATCGGTTCTCTTATGGCGGCTCAGGTGGAGGCCCGGGGGGAACGGCTGGGGGTGCTTCTGGCCGCCTGCGGAAGATCCTTTCGTTTCGTGGACCATACCCGGGGGCTTTTCGACAGCTTCGCCAGGCAGATCGCCCAGGCGTTTCACAATGCCAGGCTCTTCGGAGAGAAGCTGGAACTGGAAAAGCTGCACAGGGAACTCGACCTGGCCCGGGAGATCCAGCAGCAGCTCTTTCCCACGGTAATCCATCAGCCCCCGGGCTATGAAATCGCGGCCCAGAACATTCCATGCAGCGTGGTGGGCGGGGACTACTACGATGTGATTCCCCTGGAGGATGGAAGAACCGCCCTGGTCATCGCGGATGTGGCGGGAAAGGGCGCCGCGGCATCGATTCTCATGGCCGGGCTGCAGGCTGGCCTGCGAAGCCTTCTTCTCAGCAACAGCGGTCTGCCGGAACTTGTTCCCCTGCTTAACCGGCTGGTGTGCGGCCAGGTTCCCGACGGCACATTCATAACGATGTTCCTCGGAGTGCTGGACAGCCACTCGGGCACGATGGAGTACTGCAACGCCGGTCATGATCCGCCGATCGTGATCCACGCCGATGGCGCTATCACGCGCCCCCTCACAGGGGGCCTGGTTTTCGGGGTGGACCCCGGCGCCGCGTACGAGTGTGACCGGGTGGTTTTCGAACCCGGATGCAGAATGGTGCTGTACACCGATGGGGTAACCGACGCTTTCAGCGCTTCCAGCGAAGAGCCTTTCGGCATCGACAGGCTGGGGAGTGCCATTGCCAGGCATGCCACAGTCCCCTCCCGGGATCTCCTCTTCACCCTTAACAGGCTTCTGGATTCGTGGGTGGGTAACGAACCCCACACCGACGATGTGACCATGATGGCGGTCCGCAGGGTTGACACCGGCCGGCGCGGTGAACATAATTAGGAATGATTCTTATTAAGAAAGGAGCAGCTTCAATGAAAATCAAGGGAACGCAGACGGAGAAGAACCTTCTGACAGCTTTCGCGGGGGAATCCCAGGCCAGAAACAGGTACACCTACTTCGCTTCCGCTGCGGCGAAGGAGGGTTTCAAACAGATAGAAGCCATTTTCCTGGAAACCGCTGATCAGGAGAAAGAACACGCCAAGCGCTTCTTCAAGTTTCTGGAGGGCGGAGAAGCCATGGTTTCCACCTTCTTCCCCGCAGGTGTCATTGGCGACACCCGTTCGAATCTCATCGCCGCCGCGGAGGGAGAGGAGCACGAATGGGGCTCGATGTACCCCGACTTTGCCCGCACGGCCCGGGAGGAAGGCTTTTCCGACATAGCCGCGGTGTTCGAGAATGTGTCGGTGGCTGAGAAGTTCCACGGAGAAAGGTATCGGAAGCTTGCGGAAAACATTGAAAAGAACCTGGTTTTCCACAGGCCCGACAGGGTCACATGGCGATGCAGGAACTGCGGCTACCTTCATGAAGGAGCCTCCGCTCCCAAGCTCTGCCCGGCGTGTGACCATCCGCAGGCCCATTTCGAGCTTGCGGCATCCAACTGGTAAGGGAGGGTGACACCATGACCGAGAAGAGACAGGTTTACAAGTGCGAGATCTGCGGAAACATCGTGGAGATGCTTCATCCGGGTCCCGGTGAGCTGTTCTGTTGCGGGGAACCCATGCAGCTTCTGCCGGAACAGACCGCGGACAGCACAACGGAAAAGCATGTTCCGGTTCTGGAAGAGGCGGAGGGCGGTGTGCTTCTTAAAGTGGGAAGCGTGCCCCACCCCATGCTGGATGCCCACTTCATCCAGTGGGTGGAGGCTCATACGAAGGACCGGGTCTACAGGGCAGAGCTTTTCCCCGGTTCGGCGCCGGAGGCCTTCTTCCCCCTGAAACTCTCGGATATCACCGCAGCCAGGGAGTACTGCAATGTGCACGGCCTGTGGAGGAGGTAGATAATGATGAAGGAAACCGTTGCCCGGGAGATGAACTCCCAGATCAACCGGGAGCTCTTCAGCGCGTACCTCTACCTGTCCATGGCGGCGTGGTTTGAGGGGCAGGGGCTTTCGGGCTTCGCCAACTGGATGAGAGTGCAGGCCCAGGAAGAGCGGGACCATGCCATGGGTTTTTTCAACCACATGCTGGAAAGAGGCGCCATCGTCGATCTGGAAGCGGTGGGAAAGCCGGATAACCGGTGGCAATCCCCCCTGGCCGCCTTCGAGGCGGTTCTCAACCACGAGAAATTCATCACCGAAAGCATAGACAACCTTCTGGAGACAGCCCAGGGAGAAAAGGACCACGCCTCGGCCAACTTTCTGCAGTGGTACATTTCCGAGCAGGTGGAAGAGGAGGCCAATGCCGACGCCCTGATTCAGAAACTCCACCTCGTTGAGAAATCCGGCGGCGGAGGCCTTTTCATGATGGATCGCGAGTTGGCCGCCAGGGTCTATGTTCAGGCTTCGATTCTGGCCCGGGAGTAGAAGCCCGTGGATATCCCTCCCGGGGATTTTCTGAAGAGCAGGACCGCCTTGAACGAGGCGGTCCTTCGCCACGCGGACACTGTCATCAAACGGGTTTACGCGGCGGATGCCCTGGCCTACCGGCCCGGAGCGCTGCCGGAAAAGGTGAAGGAGCTGCTGGGACTGGTGGCATCCCTTACCCTTCGTTGCGATGACTGCGTTTCTTGGCATATTCACCGATGCTCACAGCTGGGCGTCACCACCGAAGAGGTGATCGAGGCCCTTGGGGTGGGAATGGTGGTGGCGGGAACGATAACCGTTCCCCATGTGCGAAGAGCGGTGGCGCTCTGGGAAAAACTTCAGGAGGACTCCGGGGAATGAATGAAAGGCTTGCACTGCTTCGGAACACAATGGCGGAGATTGACCTGATAACCTCGGAAACCGGTTCTTCCTCCGAAATCCTTCAGAGGGTGTGCGATACACTGGCATCAATCCCCGGCTATGACTGGTCGGGGTACTACCTGGTTGATGGCACCCGCCGCGACACGCTTTTACTCGGACCCTTCCACGGAGAACCCACCGAGCACAGGAACATCGCCTTCGGCCAGGGGATCTGCGGCCAGGCCGCGGAATCCCAGCAGACATTCCTGGTGAACGATGTGAGCACCCAGGGCAACTACCTCTCCTGCAGCCCGAAGGTGAAGAGTGAAATCGTGGTGCCGGTGTTCAGCGGATGCAGGCTCGTGGGCGAGCTTGACCTTGACAGCCACACCAGGAACTGCTTCACCTCCGACGACCGCCGGTTCCTCGAATGGGTTGCGGAAGCAACATCAGGTTTCGTAACCAGGCTCGCGAAGGGGGAATGAATGTCAGAAAACTGCCATCGCGCCAGGGAGATCGCGCCTGGTATCCACTGGGTCGGCGCCATCGACTGGGATGTCAGGGACTTCCACGGTTACGAAACATCCATGGGGTCCACCTACAACGCCTTTCTGATCACCGGCGACCGTAACATTCTCATAGATACGGTCAAGGCGCCCTTCCGGGATGAGCTGCTTTCCAGAATAGCTTCCGTTACCGACAGGGTGGATGTGGTGATAAGCAATCACGCCGAGCCCGATCATACCGGCGCGCTTCCCGGGGTTCTGGAAGCTCTGCGGCCGGAAAGGCTGCTGGCCTCCGGGACAGGCGCGGAGAACCTCATGGCTCACTACCCCGATCTGCCCCTGCGGCCGGAGCCCTTGGGGAACGGGGAAACCCTGGAAATCGGCGGGATCGGCTTCACTTTTCTCGAGACCAAGATGCTCCACTGGCCCGACAGCATGTTTACCTTCATGCCCTCCCGGAACATCCTGTTCAGCCAGGACGCCTTCGGCATGCACCTGGCCGGCGCCGAACTTTTCGCTCATCAGGTGAATCCAGGGGTACTGCGCCGGGAGTCCGCCATGTATTACGCCAACATAATCAACCCCTATTCCAAGCTGGTTTCCGCGCTTCTGTCCAGAGTGGGCGGCATGGGAATCCAGCCGGAAATCATCGCTCCGGACCATGGCCCCATCTGGAAGTCGGGAACCTCCACAGGTCCCGAATGGGTCATCTCCCTGTGGAGCGACTGGGCCCGGGGGCGGCATCAGCATCGGATGGTGGTGCTGTACGACACCATGTGGAACTCCACGGGACTCATGGCCCGGGCGGTGGCAGAGGGTGGCGCCGCCGGGGCGGTACCGGTAAAGGTGCTGAGGGCGGGGAACGTTCACCGCAGCGTGGTCGCGACGGAAATTCTTGAAGCCGGGGCAGTTGCCCTGGGGTCTCCCACTCTGAACAGCGGAATTTTTCCAACAATGGCCGATCATCTGGAGTACCTTCGGGGCCTTCGTTTCGGGGGCAGGGCGAGCGGTGTTTTTGGAAGCCACGGTTGGAGCGGAGAAGCGGTTCCCCGGCTGGTCAAGGCCCTTGAGGAATGGAAGTCCACAGCCGTCGCAGACCCTGTGGCAGTGAAGTTTTCCCCTACCTGCGGGGATCTGGCCCTTTGCAGGGAAATGGGGTTGAAGCTCGCCGAAGCCCTGAAGGCACGGGTTGACTGAATCGTTTCGCATTCCCGACCATGCGGTTACCGCCGGGCTCGCGGTTATTCTGGCGGTGATCGCCGCCGGGCTCGTTTTCGACTGCCTTCCACAACTTTCACTGGGTGTGATCGCGGTACCCCTGATCCTTGTCATGGTAATGTATCCGAAGCGGGGGCTGATTCTGCTGCTGGTGGTTCAGAGCGCCCTGGAAATCACTCAGCTGGATGTTGTCACCTTCTACCTGGGACCCATGCGGGTTAGGCTGGACGAGGTTCTTTTCTGGTGGATAATGCTGCTGTGGCTTCTCGCCCTGCCTGACCGGAAGGCGAGGGTCGCAACCGGCGCGACGCCACGGTTTATAATGCTGCTGGTGGGGATCGCGGTTCTGTCCCTGGTATGGGGCGTGGCCGCTGGCAACGACCCCGGGCACGCCGCCATAATGTTCAAGAACTACCCCGGCTACCTCAGTTTCTTCCCCGCGGCATGGCTTATCTCACGGGACCGGGAAACCGCCGACCACCTTATTCTGGCCATCATCGCCGGCGGGGTGCTGGGGGGTATCAACATCATTGCCAGGGGGTACCTGCGGGTGGATGAAACCGTGTACGAGAGGGGCACCGGGCTGCGGGTGCAGTCCAGACAGGCATTCGCCATAGGCGTTGCACTGCTCTTTCTGCTTACAAGAATTCTCTCACTGCGGAACCGTACCAATCTGAAGATAATCATTCCAGCCGGTGTTCTGATGATGACCGGCATCATCCTCAGCCAGACCAGGTCGCTGTGGTACGGGATCATTCTCGGAGCCGTGGTGATACTCATTCTCTACACTCTTTCCGGGAACAGAAAAACATGGGTGGTTCTCCGGAAAATCCTGGGTCTCACTCTGTTGGTTGGCGTTTTCTTCATTGTCACCATGTCCGTGGTGAACTCATTCGGCTTCCTGGAAACCGAGGATGTGCTGAAACGCACCGAGTCCGAGACGGGAAACTACCTCACCGATGCCACCTTCCTGGCCCGGGCCCTTTCCTGGCTTGAGATACTGAAAGAGGTTAACAATCCCGCCGGGCTCGTTCTGGGCAAGGGCATGGGATATGAGATTACCTACTTCAGGGTGGACTACATGCAGAGGATGACCTGGAGCTTCGTGGACAGCTCTTACTTCCAGATACTGCTGAACGCCGGGATTCCCGGAGTGCTGGCCCTGATACTGCTTTTCGGCCACGGAACCGTGAAGGCGGCGGTCCTTGCGGGAAGAGAAAGGGATCCGGGCCGGGAGGCGATGCTTCTGGCCATATGCGGCTCTTTCGTGATGCTTGCCTCGGGTTCCGTTTTCATGTCCGCCATCACCAACTACAGGTTCACCGTGCTATACGGAGTGCTTTTCGCCCTGCTGGCCGTAAAGCCCGGGCATGGAACGGATTCCGCGGATTTGCCCGGGAAAGCCTGAGCGTGGTATTTTTCGTTGTCTTTGCGATACTCCCCACTTGTCGATTCGAAAGGTAATGGCATGAAGATTCTTGTAATAAACAGCGGCAGTTCCTCTATCAAGTTTCAGATCATGGAGAGCGAGACCGGCGAAATGCTGGGGAAGGGCCTGCTGGAACGGATCGGTGAGGAAACCGGGGCTCTGCGATACCAGGCGGGTTCTCACAACATTCGGGAGGAGGTGCCCATTCCGGATCATCACACCGGGCTGGCCCTTCTTCTGAAAACCATCACCAGCCCCGACTATGGAACCATCGAAAGCCTGGATGAAATCAAGGCTTGCGGCCACAGGGTGGTGCACGGCGGAGAACGGTTCACCAGCAGCGTTCTCATAGATGATGATGTGCTTGAAGGGCTCAGACAGTGCAGCACCCTGGCCCCACTGCACAACCCCCCGAACATTCTGGGAATCGAGGCCACCCGGGAAAGCCTTCCCGGTGTTCCGAACGTGGCGGTGTTCGACACCGCGTTTCACCAGACCATGCCAAGGGAAAACTACCTTTACCCCCTTCCATACCAGGTTTACGAGAACTACCGGATACGGCGATACGGCTTCCACGGCACCAGCCATCAGTATGTTTCGGAAAGGGCCGCCGTTCTCATGGACAGGCCCCTTCATGAGATCAACCTGATAACATGCCACCTTGGCAACGGCTGTTCCGTAACGGCGGTCAAGGGAGGCGCAAGCATCGACACCAGCCTGGGGTTTGGTACGTTCTGCGGCCTGATGATGGGCACCCGATGCGGCGATGTAGACCCGGCAGCCCTGTTCGAGTTGATGGAAAGGCACGGCTGGTCCCTGGAAAAAGTGATGAGAACAGTGTACAGAGAGAGCGGTCTTCTGGGTATTTCAGGCCTTTCCAACGACATGCGTGACATCGAGAACGCTTCGTTCAAAGAAGGCCACGAAATGGCCACCCTGGCCCTTGCCATGTTCGTGGACCGGGTGCGGAAGTACATCGGAGCCTATGCGGCCACCCTGGGCAGGCTGGACGGAATCGTATTCACCGCGGGAATAGGAGAGAACGGCCCGGAGATCAGGGAAATGGTCTGCGGCAACCAGGAAACCCTGGGCATCAGTATCGACCCCACCGCGAATCTGGTCAGGGGAAAGGAGAAGATAATCTCCACCCCTGAAAGCAGGATAACCGTGCTGGTGGTTCCCACCAACGAGGAACTGATGATAGCCCGGGAGACGGTGAGAGTGACAGCCGGCTGACCCGGGGTTGACGCCTGTCCGGGAGTGAAGACCATGGAGGGAGCCGACACGCTTCATGGTCGGGTTAAGGGTATCACCTGGACGGTTTCATCAATAACCTCCGCCATCCATCATTGAAAAATCATAGCCTCCATTTGACATTTCAATGATGAATTCCTATAATCGCCGAAGTCGGAGGAGGAGCCATGGTTAACCGTATCAAAGACATCCGGCGAATCAGAGAGATGCTCGACATCTTTCCGGTGACAGCAGTTCTCGGTGCCCGGCAGTGTGGCAAAACAACCATCTCCCGAGAGATGAACGCTACCCATTACTTCGACCTCGAGAACCCCCGGGATGAAGCCAGATTCATGAATCCGCAACTCCTGCTGGAAAACCTCAAGGGGCTTGTGGTTATTGATGAATTTCAGAGGAAGCCGGAGCTGTTTTCATTGCTTCGCCATCTTGTCGATACCAGGGACACACCGAGGTATCTAATCCTGGGCAGCGCTTCCCGTGATCTCGTCAAGGGGAGCAGTGAGTCACTGGCGGGGCGGATTGGCTTCCACCACCTCGGCGGCTTTTCAATGGACGATGCAGGAACTCACAACATGATGAGGCTCTGGATCAGGGGAACCATGCCCCGTTCCTATCTGGCTGAATCCGAGGGATCCAGCATGCTCTGGAGGGAAAACTACATAACGACATACCTTGAAAGGGACATTCCCCAGCTTGGGATCATGGTACCAGCCAGAACTCTGCGTCGTTTCTGGATGATGCTGGCACATTATCACGGCCATATCCTGAACTTCGCCGAGATCGGACGAGCCTTCGGCATATCGGATATGACGGTGCGGAGGTATGTTGAGATCCTTGAGGGTACCTACATGATCCGGGTTATCTCACCGTACTTCACCAACACCTCGAAAAGACTTGTCAGACGACCGAAGCTGTACATCCGCGACAGCGGTATCTTCCATACCCTGATGGGAATCGGGGACTTTAACCAGCTCGTGTCCAATCCCAGGATAGGGGCCTCATGGGAAGGGTTTGCCCTCGAAGAAACACTCGGACTGCTTAACAGAAGGAGCGAAGAAGTGTTTTTCTGGTCGACCCATTCCGGCGCTGAGGTTGATCTGGTCTACCACCACAAAGGAAAGCTGTACGGGATAGAGTTCAAGTATGCCGACGCGCCTTGTCTCACCAGATCCATGAGATCGGCCCTCAACGATCTTGACCTTGAGCGGATTTCAGTGATCTACCCCGGCGCCGACAGTTACAGCGTCCATGACAGGGTGAGAGTGGTTTCCTTGAGACACGGCGCGGCTGAACTTCCCTGAACTACGGGCTCTTTTTCACAGTGTGCTTCGCAACATGATGGCGGAACAGAAACCGGGTCTGTCAGGCGCTCCGGGAATGCGCCCGCTTTTTTCTTGTTTCGCTTTCTATCAGCTCTTCCAGAAGCTTTCGGTTCGAGCTTCCTATGTCCGCCACGGAAGCGAAGAGAAGCATCAGAATGCCGAAAGTGATGAGGAACAGCCCCCCGATGCCCAAACCGGCGTAGGGGGTTACGGCTCCGGTGGAAAGCCAGTGAATCAGCACGAAAAGGCCCATGACAGCCCCCAGCGAAATCAGAACCAGCGCCGGGGCGCCGTAGATTTTCCATGGGGTGTGGCCGTGGGCCACGGAGTACATGGCTTCGATGGAGAGCAGGGCGTATCTCCATAGGTTTCCGGCGATTCGGGATTTTCCCGAGGCTCTTTCCCCCAGTATGGGAAGGGGCACCTCACGAACCCGCATGCCCTTCATTACAAGGTCGATGATCACTTCCTGAGTATAGGTGAACCGGGAGAGGCATGCCACCCTTTCAAGCGCCCTGGGCCCGTAAAACCTGTAACCGCATGTGGCGTCCATTATCCTGATTCCGCCGAGCCGGCTCACCAGCCTGGCAACCCGGCGGTTTCCCCATTTCTTGAGCCGGGGCATGTTCGGAACCAGGCCGGGGTCGGCAAAGCGGCTGGCGGTGGAGAAGTCGCACTCGTTTTCCAGAACCGGGGCTGCCAAAGCGGAAAGGTAGGCCGGATCGAACTGCCCGTCCGCGTCCAGCGTGGCCATGAAGAAGTATCCTCCCTCCCGGGCTGCGGAGAGCATGGTGCGAAAAGCCTGCCCCAGCCCCATGTTTCTGCCGTGGGACACAACCCTGGCGCCGGCCTTCAGCGCCACCGCCGCGGTGTCGTCGGATGAGCCGTCGTCCACCACCAGGATGTCCACCGGTATTCCGGAAAGCTCGCCGGGAATACCCGACAGCACCCATGGAAGGGTTTCCGCTTCGTTGAGGGCGGGAATCGCCACCAGTATCCGTTTCATGGTATGACTATAACAACAGGGACCCCCCGGAGAAAACCCGGTCAAAACTGGCGCGCAGGAGCATCTTATTCTATCATACGGTTCACGAAACCGGGCTTTTCCTGGAAGGCGAAAAATGGCAAAACTGCTTCTGGTCAACCCCCCTTCAGCCATAAACGTTTACAATAAAAGCAAGATACGGGTGGCGATCACCAGCGCTCCATTCATAACCCTCGCCTCTCTGGCTGGCGCGGCGCTGGAAGACCGCCACGAAGTGAGGATAGCCGACCTGATGATCGAGGGGCGCCCCCTGGACACCTACCGCGACACCCTGTCCACCTGGAAACCCGATTTCGTTGGGGTCACCTTCACCACGCCTCTCTACAGGGAAGCCCGGGAACTGGCGGCTACGGCCAGGGAACTTCTTCCCGGCGTGGTTCTGATCTGCGGCGGCATACACGCCAACACCCTTCCCGAGCAGGTGCTAAGGGAGACCGAGTTCGACCTGGTGGTGATGGGGGAGGGGGAGAACACACTTCGTGAGATCTGCGCCGGCAACAGCCTGAACCTGATAAACGGAATCGCCTTTCTGGAGGATGGCCGTTTCGTGATGAACCCCGCAAGACCGCTGATAGGGAATCTCGACGATCTTCCCCTTCCTGCATGGCAGCTCCACGATCTTCGGTACTACCATTCCCCCCACATAGCCAGCAGAAGGAACCCTGTGGGTTACATGGAAACCAACCGGGGCTGCAACCATCACTGCCTGTACTGCAGCCAGAGGGTTTTCGGCCATTCCGTTCGAAGCAAGAGTTCCGGCCGGGTAGTGGACGAGATGTTCAGAATGCTCGACCTGGGGTTTCGGGACATTCACATAAAGGACGACAACTTCACCGCGGATCTGCCCCGGGCGAAGGAAACACTTGAGCTGATGATGAAGCGTGGTTTCAGCGCGCCCTGGGCGCTGCCCACCGGGGTGAATGTGCGTGATGTGGACCGTGACTTCTTCCGGCTGGCGAAGAAGGCGGGCTGCTATCAGGTCTCCTTTGGAATCGAGAGCGGGGTACCCGAGGTGCTGGCCCGGGTGAACAAGCACCAGGATCCCGACACCGTTAGAAACGCGGTGGTGATGGCCCATGAAGAGGGTCTGGAAACCGTTGGCTTCTTCATGCTCGGCCTTCCCGGCGACACAATGGAAACCATGAAACGGAATCTCCGTTTCGCCTGCAGCCTTCCCCTCACCTACGCCAAAGCCTCCATGACCCTTCCCTTTCCTTCGTCCCCGCTTTTCACCCTCATCGAAAGGGACGGAAGAATTCTCTCCCGGGACTGGGACAAATACAACTTTCACTGCACCACCGAGGTCTGGAAGCACGAGAATCTGGACTGGGACACGATACAGAAGTTCTACGCCGGTTTTCACCGGAAGTTCTACTTTCGACCGTCCTACATGATCCGGCGGCTGGTGCGGGACATACGCATGGGTCAACTGGGGGCCGACATTCGTGCGGTACTCGGCAACGACTGGAGCGGGTAGTTGAAACCCGTCCATGTTCTGATCCTGATGGGAGTTCTCTGTATCGCCTTTGTGGCCGGGCTTTTCATTCTCGACCTCTTGCCGTTGAGCCGGGCGGTGATCCTCACCGTCCCCCGGGGAGCCATGGTTTCAGTCGGGGGCGCTCCCGCCCTGCCCTCCCCCCGGCTGGTTCCGGTGCATACCACAGGAACCCGGGTTTCAGTATCCCACCCGGGCTTCCACACCCGGGACACAACCCTGACTCCCGGGGCGGATACGGTGCTGGTCTATCTGGAAAGGCTCTGCGGGATTTCGGTGATTACCGAACCTTCAGGCCTCACCGTCAGATGGCGGGAGTTTTCCGCGGTCTCCCCCTGCACCATTCCCCTGCCGGGGCCCGGAAGCTACGAGATCATCATCGAAGGCGGTCACGGCATTCGTCACACGGTAACCCGGGTGCTTCTGTCTCCTGAACTCCATACGCTCACCCTGGATATCCCGGTCTTCATTCCCGGAACCCCGGCCCTGGTCAGGATTCCCGAATCCCTGCTTCCCCCGGGCCTGTTCGTCGGCACCCACGAAACAACCGCCGCCCGTTTCGCGGAGTTCATGAACTCCGTTGACCCTCACCTTCACCGGACCGGCTTCGAGCTTCCCGGAAGAACCGTGCTTGCCGACAGCATTCTGAGGTGCAACTGGCCCCTTCAGGTGGTGGTGGACGAGGAATCCAGGAGCTATCAGGTGGTTGCCGGAATGGAGAACCACCCCATGTACGGAATGACCCAGCAGGGCGCTGAATGGTTCTGCAGATGGCTTTCGGAGAGTGATGAAAGGGGCATGGTCTACAGGCTTCCGGAACCCGGTGAGTGGCGTGTGCTGGCCGGAGCCGGAAGGGGCTGGCGTCCTGAGCCCGGTGAATTCAACTGTTCCGATGCCAGAGAGACGATTCTTGCCAGGCATCCGGAGATCGACGACGGCCATGCGGCCACGGCGCCGGTGGGAGCATACCCCCCGAATCCCTGGGGTCTTTATGATACCGCGGGAAACCTTTGGGAATGGACGGCTTCGCCGGGTATCGCCGCCGGGGGCAGCTGGCTCAGTTCCGTGGATGACTGCGGGCCGGAAACCCTTGTACACTTTGACCCGGAGATCGGGTATCCTTTCATCGGTTTCAGAGTGGTTGCCAATGTTCATCAACCACCATCAGCTTCCGAGTGAGGAGGATCATGAGAACTTACCCAGGAGGTCCGCTGCATCCGGTTCCACCAATCGTGAACATTCCCGGGGCCATCAGAGAATCCGCCCGACGGCTTCCGGACAAGACCGCCGTGCTGGAGCCAGCGGAACCGGGGCATTTCCGTTCCGTAACCTATGGCCAGCTTCAGAACAACATTGACTGGATGGCAAAGGGGCTTCTGGAAAAACACCCGAAACCAGTGGTGGCCGTAGCGGGAGACAACAGCATACAATGGTACACCACCTACCTCGCTGTGATCCGTGCCGGAGGGATTATCGTTCCCATAGACCGCGAGCTTCCCCCGTCGGACATGCGCACCATCGTCCACTACTCCGGGGCCAACATGGCTGTACACGACTCCAGATTCATGGATGTGTTTTCCGGTATAAAAGGAGTGACGAACTACGCCATGAACATGGGGGGCATGAATGTTCCCCGGCACATGACCGATCTCATCCGGGCCGGCAGGGACAGCGGGATGGAGCTTCCGGACTCCTATGACGTGACGGCTCCCGCGGCGATCTGCTATACCTCCGGCACCACCGGCATGGCCAAGGGTGTGGTTCTCAGCCAGGAGAACCTGGTGTCCGACCTGAGGCAGGTGATCGCCCTGATAAGAATAGAGAAGGACGACATCTTCCTTTCCGTGCTTCCGGTGCATCACAGCTACGAGTGCACCTGCGGGTTCCTGCTTCCGATGGTGATGGGGAACACCATCGCCATAGCCCATGGCCTTCGGTATGTGGTGGACGATCTGGTCGCCACGAAAGCCACTGTTGTCATAGGGGTCCCCCTGCTCTGGGAGAAGATGTACGGCAGAATCATGACCAACATCCGCACAGCCCCCGGGGGAAGCGTCAAGTACAGGGTTGGAACCACCCTTTCGGGAATAGGAGAGTTTTTCGGCGCGAAAAACCTGAGAAAGAAGCTGTTCTCACAGGTTCATCAGAGGTTCGGAGGGGCGCTGCGGCTCTTCGTGTCCGGAGGCGCAGGTATCGACCCCGATGTGATTCGGGGCTTCCAGAAGCTGGGCTTCATCATTCTGGAGGGTTACGGCCTCACGGAAACAGCCCCGATAGTAACCGTGAACCGGGACAGGGCCTGCAGGCCGGGTTCTGTCGGGGTTGTGCTGCCGGAATGCGACGTACGAATCGAGGAGCCGGACGAAACCGGCATCGGGGAGATACTTGTCAGGGGCCCGAATGTCATGCTGGGCTACCACAACAACCCTGAAGCCACCGCGGAAGTCCTCTCCCCGGACGGATGGTTCCACACCGGTGATTACGGCAGACTGGACAGGGACGGCTTTCTGTACATAACGGGAAGAAAGAAGAACGTAATCATCGCCAAGAACGGTAAGAATGTTTATCCCGAAGAGCTGGAAACCGTTCTGAACCGGAACCCCCATGTGAACGAATGCATGGTTTTCGGCAGGCAGACAGAGGCCAGAGGCGAGGAGATCTGGGCCGTGGTGGTTCCCAACCGCGACCTGCTTATCGAGGAAGCGGAAAAAGAGGGAAGGAAGATCACGCCGGAGGACGAGGTGAGCGCTGTAAGAAAGGCGATTCGCAGGTACAACGATTCCGCGCCCCAGTTCATGCGCATTGCCGGCTTCATCATCAGCGAAGAAGACCTTCCCAAGACCACAACCAAGAAGACCAAGAGAAACGAGGCGTTGAAGGCGGTGGGCTTTGCCCCCAGCAATGTGTACAGACCATAGGCTTCACAACCTCCGCCGGTAATAGTATACTAATCCGGTAGGAAAAACCGAAGGGAGCCCGATGCAAAACGTGAAGAGATGCACCCGGTGTATACTGCCCGAGAACTACCCGAACATCGATTTTGATCAAAGGGGGGTCTGCCGGGTCTGCCGGGAGTTCGACATCAAGTATTCGAACATCGACTGGGCCGCCAGGGAGAAGGCTCTGGAAAAGATACTGGACCGCTACCGGGGAAGGGGCAGGGGCAAGTACGACTGCATGGTGCCCTTCAGCGGAGGGAAGGACAGCTCGTACACCCTCTGGCTCATGAAGAACAAATACGGCATGAGGCCCTTCGCATTCAATTTCGACAACGGATTCGGCCACCCCGACGCCCAGGCATTCGTGCGGAAAAGCGCTGACAACCTCGGCGTTGACCTGTACACCTACTCCCCCTCGAAAGACCTGCTGAACAGGGTTTACAAGAGGGCCCTGGAAACCACCGGGGAGTTCTGCAGCGCCTGTGTGGTGCTGATGCCCACCGCCATCTTCCGGGCGGCGGACACCCTGGGGGCCCGGCTGATAATCGCGGGCTTCAGCGACATTCTGGAAGCCCCGCCCCCGGAAACCTGCTACATGGACCGCACCTGTTTCAAGAGCATGATGAAGGGCGAGTTCACAGACCGGGAACTGGAGTGGGACTACTTTTTCCCAAGCTGGAAACGGATGTTCGGCGTGAAGCAGATTAATCTGCCGGACTTCATCAACTGGGACCTGCCCATGATATACGAAACCCTTAACCGTGAGCTGGATTTCGGGAAGAGCATGGCCAGCGTCCGCTACGACTGCCTGGGAACCCCGCATTCCAGCTATCTGTTCCGGCAGAGAACCGGCTTCGGGAAGTACGAGTACCTGTACGCTAACATGGTGAGAGCAGGAGTGATAGGCAGGGATGAAGCCCTGAGGATCATCATGGAGCGGGAACCCCTCGACCCTCCCGAGGGCTTCGACGAGTTCATCGGCGCCCTGGACTGCGACCGCAGCATTCTCGACGGCATCGAGAAGAAAAGCGTTTTCAACTACCGAAGCCGGCCGTCTTGGGTGCGAAGGCTCGCGATCAGCATAAGGGAGAGGCTTCCCTGACCCACCGCCCGCCGGGTATCTTTCACCGATGAACAGAACCGTGGCAAACACCGGAGGCCGGCGGGCCAACAGCTTCTTCATGCTCGGAGGACAGATCCTCGGCAAAGCGGGTCTGCTGCTTTCACTGATGATCTACTCCAGAATCCTTGAGGACCCTGACTTCGGCAGGCTTGCCCTGGCGGTGGCCCTTGGGGTTCTGCTGCTGTTTCTGGGTGACATGGGGGTTTCCCTGCTGATTACCAGAAGGCTTGCTTCCGGTGCCGGCAGCAGGATCGTGGACGAAGCACTGGCGCTGAGAATGCTGCTGTCCGTTACCGGGATGGTGCTGATCCTCTCTCTGGGCACGATTCAGCGCTACGATCAGCTGCAGATGAAACTGCTTCTGCTGGTGTCCGCGGGTTTTGTCGTGGACGGTTTCTGTGAAACCTTCTACGGCAGGTTCAGGGCAATGGAGAAAATGGTTTTCGAAGGAATATCCAGGGCTTCACTTGGTTTCTTCTCGGTGCTCATCGCTCTGGTAGCCCTGAAAACCGGCGCGGGTCCGGTTTTTGCCGGCGCCGGCTACTTTTTCCGAACACTGCCTTCGCTGCTGTTCTGCGTTCTGGCCGCGGTGAAAACCGGCTACACTCCGGCCCCCCGGTTCAGCCCCGGAGAACTCGCCCGGCTTTTCAAGTCAGCTCTTCCACTGGGCCTGATGGGCCTTTTTTTCGCCGGCGCCCAGCGGCTGGACAGCACCTTCGTGAAGGCTCTGCTCGGCGATGAAGCCGTTGCAGCCTACCAGCAGTGCGTGAGAATCCACGAGCCCATGGTTCTTCTGGTGGCGCCCACCCTTCTTCCCGGAGCGCTGTTTCCGGATCTGTGCAGGGCGGTCCAGGCCGGATGGGAGCAGGTCAGGACAAGAATCACCTGGATGACCGAAGCGTTTCTGGTTCTTGCCGCGGTCATATCCATACCCCTGTGGTTTTCGGCCCGGCGCTTTCTCGAAATTCTCTGGGGCGGGAGCTATCTCCGTGGGCTGGAGCCGGCAACGGTGGTGTCCACCTTCAGGCTGGTTCTGCTGCTTATCCCCGTCACCTATGTCTTTCACCTCTTTCTTGCGGTTTACCTTGCGGAGGAGAGGCTGAAAAGAGTGCCCCTGATAGTCGGAGGCGCGCTGGTGGTTCAGCTGGCGGGGCTGTTCCTTTTCACGGGCAGGTACGGAATCGAAGCCGCCGCCGCCCTGCAGTGCCTCTCCATAGGGGGAATGGCCGCCGGACTTGGGCTGGGGTGCCGGAAACGCCACGGTAGAACCGGGTTTCTCCAAGGGTTATGGAGACCGCTTCTCGCACTGATGATCACATCTGGAATCGGCTATTTTGTACCTGATCTCCCGTTCAGAGCTTTACTGACAACCTTGATTTTTGCTTGTTTGTGGTTTCTGTTGGGAGGCAAGGGGATTATCAGGGTTCCCGTTTCATCTCAACACCGTGCTTCTGGAAGTGACTGAGTTGCCCAGTGAATCCGTGAGCCTGAAGTAGTAGAGACCATTGGGAACCGGTTGTCCAGTGGTGTTTTCCAGCCCCCATCGAAAAAGCGTTCCAGAACCTGGAGTGCCTACAGTCTCGCTGAGTACAAGTCTTCCGTAGAGGTCGAAAATGCTAAGCTCTGATTCTCCGCCAGTGCCGGAAAGATGGAGAAGCACCTCGGAGGTTGCGGGATTGGGCGTAGCAACTCCGATGGAGACTGGTGTTAGATCCATCCCCACTGAGACCTGTGAAGATGACGAACGACGAGGGGGGGTGATGTCACCGTCACAATGCACGGATAGTGAGACAGAACCGCTGATAGCTTCGTCAGTGCCTATTCGGTCCAGCCATGAGACGAAAACGAACAAATCGCCTCCAGTATCGATTGTCCTCACATCCCAGGCTATCTGGGGGTCAGGCTCCATGGTGCGGTTGTCGAAAAGCCTGAAGTTGTGATACTCTGAGAACTGCCTGAAGTTGCGCTCTGTGTTGCCCCCGTTATCACTGAATGGGTTCAGGAACAGCGAAAGATCAAGTGCCCTCAATCCATCGGTCCCGTTGCCAAGAAAGACATGTATATCCCCTCCGGTATTGTAGTTGATACCAATGCCGAATACGAAACCCGGCGCGGAGGATGAAGTATAGCCTTCGGCGATGTTTCCTGAGCCTGAGCCGAACCAAGAGAAGTCTCCTGTTTCGGTCGAGCAGAATCTGGTGTCGTTGTCCCACTGCCAGACGAACACGGGCTCAGTTGGGTCACTGATATCGTATACCACCATGCCCGTTCCGGTATTAGCAAGAAATGCCAGCGCCGGATACCCTGGGCCTCTATTGAGAATCGCTACTCTGTGGGCATCACCCAAATATCTGCCACATTTCAATTTACCGTTGATGGAATAGTCATGATCCGTCCATGCGACCTGAGGAAGTCTCAACCAGCACTTCACATTGTCAGTGGAAGCGTAGGGATCCCATATCAATGCTCCACCGACATGGCATGAGGTCAGCGCTAG
>CAZUXA010000018.1:0-14187 GCA_964624405.1 uncultured bacterium
TATCTTTTATAGCCGAATCGCTTCAGCAGTTCCAATCTGGCGTCCACATCCTCGGGGCATTCCACGGCGGTGGGGGGTTCGCCGTCCACCACTCCGAGAATGCCGCCGCCCTGATCGGTTCTGGCAACTATCACCTCAACTGGGTTGGCGGTGGCGCAGAAGATTCGACACACCTCCGGAACCGCCCTTACCGCCGGAAGCACCTGGATGGGAAAAGCCTTCGCCAGAACGATCATGAAACAGTGGCCGCAGGATATTCGCAACAGGTTATCCTCGGCAACCTTCTTTAGCTCCAGGTCGTTGCCGTCGCTTCGGATCAGACAGGGACCCGATGCTTCACTGAAGGCAAGGCCGAAGGGGGTTCCTGGAAGGGTTCCGGTGATGGACTCATACAGGTCCTCCACGGTTTTGATGAAATGCGACTGGCCCAGAATGATGTTGCAGCCTTCGGGAAACTCAAGCCGTACGATATCCAGCTGCATCCTCTGCCTCCCTATCTGTAGATGTCCTTGAAAACATCCCTTACCTCGGGTACCCCGCCCTGAAGAATCATATAGCCGTCCGGGGGCTCGCTTTCGGTGATGTCGCCGCCGATGGGGGTAAGCATTATGCGCTTAACCTCCTCACTGCTTTCCGCTGCGGCAAGAGCCCAGCTGAGTTTAACAAATGCCGCCTCGGGAAGCATGTTCGCCAGGGGGACTACACCCCTCTCCATCAGAAGCCTGCCGGTGTCGTACACATACATTTGGGTGAAGCCCCACAGAGTCTGAACCGTCATGTAGACATGGACCCCGGCCTCGCAGGCCCGTCTGAGGGGTTCGTAGAGGGGTTTGTTCACATGGCCCAGCCCTGTTCCAGCGATGACGATTCCCTTGTAGCCGTTCTCGACCAGGCTGTCGATGATATCCGGTTTCATGTTCGGGTAGTAATAGACTATTGAAACCCTCTCATCAAAAACCGGTCGAATGTCGGGTTTTCTCTCCGGGTCTCTTCTGCGATAGTCATTCTTCAGATAGGTGAAGGTTTCAGTGTCCACCATGGCCAGAGGTCTGTCGCCTATGGTTCTGAATGTGCTCCGGTAGCTGGAGTGCATTTTCCGAACCCTGGTTCCCCTGTGCAGAAGACCGTACCGGTCGCTTGTCGGGCCGAACATGCAAACCATGACCTCTGCCGCCTCGCAGTAGGCCGCAGTGCGGGTGGCGTGGATGAGATTCAGCGCGGCATCGCTGGAGGGTCTGTCGCTGGAGCGCTGGCTTCCCACCAGAACCACTGGAACCGGAAGGTCACGGCACATGTAGGTGAGAACCGCCGCGGTGTGATGGAGTGTGTCGGTTCCGTGGCCGATCACGATCCCGGCCACCCCCTTCTCTATCTCCCGGGCGATTCCTTCAGCAAGGGCGATGTACTGCACCGGTCCCATGTCCTCGCTGAAGATGCCGAAGAGCTTTTCCGTCTCCAGGTTGCAGATGTCCGCCAGTTCAGGGACCGCGCCGTACAGCTCGCCGGGACTGAAGGCGGGAATAACCGCCCCTGTCTTGTAATCCAGTCTGCTGGCAATGGTGCCTCCTGTTCCGAAAAGCATGACCCGCGGATGCATGGGGTCCATGGGAAACTGCTGTTCGGGAATGTGGTAGTTGGCCTTCCGGGAGCCCCGGATGTTGACGGAATCTATCTTGTCCGAGGCGATGCCAATGTTGTAACCTGTGGCAAGCTTGAGAACCAGATGCTTCTCATCTGCGGTCTCGCTTCGGGGAAGCACAACTCCCTCGAAAATGTTGGAGCCCGCAGTGATGGTTACATCGTCCCACACTTTGAGGCCGAGTTTCTCCATTACACCCCGGGTGGGTTCCCTGTAGCCCTTGAAGGAGTCGTCGTTCATTCCCAGTCCCCTCAGAATCTTCGCCTTTTCCTGGCGGATTCGATGTTCATTTCAACCCTGTAATTCGCTACTGTGCGCCTTTTCACAGGCATCCCCATTTCGGAAAGAATTGAGGATATCTTCTGGTCGGACAAGGGTGCGGAGGGATCTTCGTGGCTGACCAGTCTTCTGATCTCCTCCCTCACTCTGGCCGCTGAAGTGTCGGTTTCTCCGCTTCCGGCAACCCTGCCGAAATAGAACTTCATCTCGTGTATTCCCTGCGGAGACTGGACATACTTGCCGTTGATCGCCCGGCTGATTGTGGAGGCGTTGAACCCAAGGGCATCCGCCGCCTGTTGAAGGTTGAGGGGGCGGAGGTGGTCCAGCCCGTGTTCGAGGAAACCCCTCTGCGCTTCCACAAGAAAGCGTCCTATTCGAAGAACCGTGTCCTGACGCTGGGATATGGCCCGGATGAACCAGCCGGCCCGGCGGAATTTGGATTTCACATACTCCCTTTCCACTGTGGATGTGGAAGGGGACTCGAGAACTCTCCTGTTCCGCTCGCTGATGCTCAGTTTAGGAAAACGGCTGTCGTTGAGGAAAACCACAAAGCCGTCATCGACTCTTTCGATGATGAGATCCGGTATTACCACCGTATTGGTGTCCGGGGTGAAGTCCGAGCCGGGCCACGGGTTCAGGGAGAGGATAACCCCGGAAGCCTCTTCGACCCGCTGTGGAGACACGCCGAGAGCCTTGGCGATCGCGGGAATCCGTCTGGCGGCCAGATCGTCGAAGTGTTCGTTCAGTATTCTGAATTCCAGGGAGCTCTCGGAATAGCCCAGCGCCTTGAGCTGCACCATGAGAGCCGCCTCCGCGGATGGTTGCGCGATGCCCAGAGGTTCCAGCGAGCGTACCGTTTCCAGAGCCCGGTTCAGCAGGGCGGGGTCGCCCTCCCAGCCCTGAAGAAGGTCCTGAACGCCGGAGCATAGAAGGCCATGACTGTCCAGTGAATAAATGACATACGATGCCGCCGCTTCGACCCCGGAACCCAGGCCCAGGTTCTGAACCTGTCTGATCAGATAATCGGAAAGGGTTGTCCGGCTCTCCGGCTCGGGTCTCCATTGCTCCTCGTCGGTGAAACCGGTGGAAGGATATTCGCCGGCGTCTTCCTCGAGTTGCCTGAGGATGTCCATGGTGTCGTCCTCGGTTTCGTCCTGGCGGGTTGCTTCCTCTTCGGTGTCAGGCTCTGAAGGTTCGGATTCGGAATCATCAGTGCTTTGCTGGGAAGTGTCTGCTTCCTCGAGAAGGGGGTTGTCCGAAAGCTCCTGACTTATCAGGGCATCGAGTTCCAGGGATGAAAGCTGAAGCATTTCAAGCTGCTGGCGAAGGGTTTGGGTCATCACCAGTTTCTGGGTCTGGATCTGGGAAAGCTGATGCCTCATTTCCTGTCGGGCGGTCACAGCCTGAACTTCTCCCCCAGGTAGATCTTTCTGGCCTCCGGGTCTTCCGCCAACTCGTGGGCGGAGCCGGAGATCAGTATTCTGCCATCGTACATTATATAGGCCCGGTCGGTGATGGCCAGAGTCTCTCTCACATTGTGGTCGGTGATCAGAACTCCAAGACCCCGTTTCGCCAGACCAGCGACGATCTCCTGAATCTCGTTCACCGCAATTGGGTCTATGCCGGCGAAGGGTTCGTCGAGAAGCATGTATCCGGGTTCCGGCACCAGGGCCCTTGCTATCTCCACCCTTCTTCGCTCACCGCCGGAGAGGGTGTATGCCTTCTGTGAGGACAGGTGCTGCACACCAAGATCGTGAAGGAGTTTGTCGCACCTGTCGTTTCTCTCCCTTCTGGTGAGCTTCATGGTTTCCAGGATGCTCATCAGATTGTCGCGAACCGTCATCTTCCGGAAAACGCTTGACTCCTGGGGAAGGTAGCCTATTCCAAGCCTTGCCCTTCGGTACATGGGAAGCCGTGTGATGTTCCGCCCGTCGAGCCAGACGCTTCCTGAATCGGGCCTTATGAAGCCCACCATCTGGTAGAAGGTCGTGGTCTTGCCGGCGCCGTTGGGGCCCAGAAGACCAACGATCTCCCCGGGGTGAACCTGCACACACACACCGTCGACAACTTTTCTCTTCCGGTAGGCTTTAACCAGATCCCTGGCTTCCAGAACCCTGTCACTCACGGGATTCTCCGCTCCAGCTGTAGGTTCCCCTCACGGTGCCCCATGCGGTAACCCTTTCCATCTCGCCTTCCCCGAACCCCATCACCAGGTTTTCCGCGGCGATGGTATTGGCTTCCGTTCTGTTTTCCTCCACCGTAACCACATTCATGGTGGCGCCTCCGGAAAGGTGAAGAGAGTCGATCTCGGTTTCAGCTCCTGAAACAAAACCAAAAAAAGCCCTTTGAGAATTGAAATCAACAGTGGTTATGCTGTCACGGGAAAGATTCCCCCTGGCGTTGCCCTCGATTCGAAGGGAGTGAAGCTCCCCGTCCGTCAGAAACACTTCCATCCAGTCTCCCTTGAGGATTCCCTCCGGCGCCGTGATCTCGGGCGAGCCTATAAACTCCATTCTCTCGTCTTCACCGTAGAAAAGCAGGTACTCTCCTGTTGCGGTGAAATCACGGGATGGCATTCGAAGCAGCGCGTCGCCCTGGGCTTCCGCCCGATCATCATCGGGAAAGAACTCCAGTCGCTGAGCTGTGATGATGAGTGAATCTCCCCCTTCAACCCTTCTCATCACCGGCTCACTGGTAATGAAAAGACTTCTCCTGTCCCCGTCGTAAAGAGCGTATTCACCGGTTACCTCTCCAAGCCAGTCCCCGGTCATCACCACACTGCCCAGGGCCGTGGCCTTGTTCCGGAACCGAAACCATGTGATCCGGTCAGCCCGCAGTGAACCTTCCCCATCCCTGAGAACCGCATCCCCCGCCATTTCCAGAACGCCTGAAAACCGTGAGTAGGATAGAAACGCTCCGGTGGCGGTAATCGAATCATGCTGAACCGTCACATCTCCGCGGAACTCGGCAATCTGGGTTGTCTCGTAGATGGTGGCATGTCTTGATGTCACTGTGACTTCACCATCAGTTACCACAACATTCTCGGACAGCTCCAGCACAACTCTGCCATCCTCCTGCTCGGTGGACCATGCCCGAAGAGCTGTGACGGTGAACACTCCGGCCCAGGCGGTGCATGAAAAAAGAAGCAGCGCCCTAATCAAAGTCCGACACCTCTCCGCTGTACACAGCCTGAAAAGACTGATGAACCAGTACATCTCCGAGAGTACCGAGGCCGGTGTTCAGTGTGACACCCCTTCCCCTCAGCACCGTTACCCCATCATCCTCCGGAACCGTGAACACCGCAAGGCAGTCGGTATAGAACACACCGAGGGAATCATCCCACTCCAGAAGCTGGGTTTCAAGGATTCTGCCCTGGGTGTTTTCCGCCCTGACCGAACCCCACAGCACGGTATGGCCGGATACAAGGTTGGAGCTTCCGGAATCGGACCTCACGGTGCTCTCCGGCCGGTTCTCATCGTAGAATGTTATGACAACGCCGGACAGGTTCACCAGGCTGTCGTCCTCAAGATAGACTGCGGTGTCACCCTGAAGGCTCCAGCTGCGATTCTCCCCTTCGGCCTGGGTGAGCCGGAACGCCGAAACCGTCTGTACCCTTCCGCTGCCCGCCGAGTAATCCCCGGAGGACTCAAAGCACGACAGACCGAAAAGAAGGGCTGCGGCCCCACCGATCATGAAACCATATCCACTGTTCCGGTTCTTCAATTATCCACTTCCCGATCCGGGTGTTGAAAACACCGGTAAGCTCCTGTACGCCATTCTCGCCGGACATTCCCTCCGTGTTCACCGGAGGATCCACCACCAGGCGGTAGCACATACCCAGCCTTCTTATATGAAGCGTGATGGCGGGAATGCCAAACCTGAGGCTTATGCTGGCGGGGCCCGTGGGGGTCAGGGCGGGAACACCGAGGAACGGCGCAAATCCGCCCTCCACAGCCCTGGTTTCCTGGTCCACCAGAATACCAACGGCTGTGTTGTTTCTCAGGGTGCGCAGAAGCTTCATCGCTCCTTCCCCCCGGTCGATGGTTTCGATTCCGCAGCGACGCCTCAGGTCGTCAAGATGCCCCGAGACCCTGGGATTCCAAAGCTTGCGCCCCACTATTCCCACCCGGTATCCAAGAAGGGCAACCGCCCTGGGAATAAGCTCCCAGGCTGAGTAGTGGGCGGTTATCACCACTGCTCCCCTGCCCCGGGCCATCACTTCCGCCAGGTGTTCCCCGCCTTCCACCGTAACTGCTGCCATAAAGCTTTCATCATCCATGGCGGAAAGCCTGAGAAAGTCCAACAGGCCTCCGGCCATGTGCCTGTATACGACTTGAGGCCTTACCCTGAGCCCCAGGGGCATCGCCACCCTCTCGATGTTTCTGGCCATGAACGTTCTGGAGCGGGAGGGAACTGCGGCTGCCAGGTTTCCGATGATGCCCGCGGTGATCCACCCGAGCCTTCGGGGCAGACGCGCCCCAAAACCCATGAAGCACCGGCAGAGTGCCGGCTCGATATGCCTGTGCCGGAAGGAGCGCAGCAACCGCTTACCTTACCCCTTCCCTGAGGGCATCGTGGAGAAAGAGAACCCCCTTCGGCCTCCGATGTTCATCCACTGCCACTATGGATGTTATGCCCCGCTTCTCCATGACGGCCACAGCCACAGAAGCCAGTTCCATCGGGGAAACCACCGCGGGCTCCCTCACCAGAACATCGGAGAGGGCCAGGTTCAATATGTCTGCCCTTCTTTTCATAAGGCGCCCGAGGTCGCCGTAGACAAAGATTCCGGAAAGCCCGCCTTCCCCGTCCACGGTGAGGCACACGCCCCGGTTTCGGGTCATGACTTCCACCGCGTCGGTGAGGGGAGCTTCTTCCGTCATCACGGGAAGGGGTTCGGAGACCATGAGATCACCCACCCTGAGCAGCAGTTTTCTTCCCAGCATACCCCCGGGATGAACATGGGCGAAATCCTCCGGGGAGAAGCCGGTAAGTCTGAGCAGAGAGATCGCAAGTGCGTCCCCCAGGGCCATCATGGTGGTGGTGCTGGCGGTGGGAGCAAGGTTGTAGGGGCAGGCTTCCTCGAAAGCGGGGAGCAGCAGTACCGCATGTGATGAACGGGCAAGAATTGAATCCGCCCGGCAAGTCATGGAGACCACCGGCACATCAAGTCTGGACAGCGCGGGAAGCATTGCGGCTATCTCCGGGGTTTCCCCGCTTTTGGAGAGGATCATGGCGCTGTCTCCCCGGGCCAGAATGCCGATGTCTCCATGGATGCCTTCAGCGGGGTGCAGAAAGTAGGCGGGGGAGCCGGTGCTGGTGAATGTGGCCGCTATCTTTCGGGCCACATGGCCCGATTTTCCCATGCCGCATACCACGATTTTTCCGCTGGTTCTTCCAAGAAGCGCAACAACCTTCCCGAAGGAATCACGGTTCAGTTCAAGGCTCTCCGCTAGCCAGCGGATTTCTATCTCCATTACCCTTCTGGCTTCACTGAAGCAGTTCACCCTCGGGCCTCCAGTATCATTTCCGCCACTTCCCTTACCGCGCCGGAGCCCCCGGGAAGGGTGGCGGCGACGGGGCACAGCTCTCTCACCTCCTGCGAAGCGTTGGCGGGACAAGCGGCAATTCCCGCCAGTCTCATGGCCGGCAAGTCGTTGAAGTCGTCACCCATGAAAAGTGTTTCTTCGGTTGTAACCTCGAGGAAAGCACAGAGTTTGAGAAGGGCCTCGTCCTTCTTCAAACACCCCAGGGCCAGATGCTCAATGCCGAGGTCCGCCGCCCTTCGACGGGTGGCGGGAAAGTCCCGCAGGGAAATCAGGGCAACTTCCAGCCCTGCCCGGATGAGTTTCATGATCCCTTCTCCGTCTCTGGCGGAGAAAACCTGGGATACTCCGTCGGGGCCGTAGACAAGCCTGCCATCGGTCAGGGTTCCGTCCACGTCAAGGCAAACCAGGCGGATTCGGGATAGATCCGTCATTCCCATCCTTTCACATGTACCGAACATACAGCGTCCGGTCTCAATGGTAGCCCCCGGGGAGGTAGCCCTCCTCTTCTCCGGACTGAAGCGTGGTGAGCTTTCTGCTGTACATTCCCATGATATCCCTCATGGAAAGCAGTGCGAGGATCGATCCGGCTTCATCCTGAACAAGCACTTCAGCCACGGATTCTTCGGACATTCTCCTTATGACTGTCATAAGATCCTCTTCCGGGAATGCGACTACCAGCCCGTCGGAGAGGTCATCGGCAGTAACGGCGGAACCTACTGTTTCTCCATGACTTACCAGGCTGAGAAGGTCTTCCTCCCACACCATCCCGGAGACCCTTCCGGACTCGTCCGCCACGGGATAGCTGGCCTGGCGGCCCGAGGAATGAAGGCCAAGAAGCGTGTTGTATGTAGTGGATCCGCTGACCACGGTGACCTTATCCGGGTGCAGCGCCGCGATCGCATCGGCCACCGTAACATTCCTCATGACCGCGCTGGCCATTGTCCCCTGGTGAACCGGCGCGGACAAACGGTTGGGCATCTGGTTTTCATAGATGGAAAGCTTCCTGGCGAGAAGGTAGGCGATGGTGCAAACCCAGAGGGAGGGCACCAGAAGATGGTAGTTTCCAGTGATTTCACTGACTATGATGACGGTGGAAATCGGGGTGTTCGCCGCGGCGGCGAAGAACCCCGCCATCCCCACCAGGGAAAACGCGCCGGGTTGAATGCTCATTCGGGGAAAGATCTGACGGGCCAGAAGGCCGCATGCCCCGCCAAGTGCGCTACCAGCCACAAGAGCCGGCCCGAAGACACCCCCGCTGCCGCCGGAACCGATGGAAAAAGCGGTTGTCAGAACCTTCATCACGAAGAGAAGCAGAAGAAAACCCACCGTCGCGGTGCCGAAAAGCGCTTCAAGCTCCGTGCCCTGAACCAGAGCCCTCTGCACCATGCCGTAACCCTGGCCCAAAGCCTGGGGAAAGAACAACCCCATCGCTCCGACAGCCACGCCGCCCAGAAAGGGATGGAACATGCGGGGTACGAAACGAATCTTTCGAAAAAGATTCCTGACACCGTAGAAGGCTCTGATGTAAAACGAGGCCCCCCCCGCCACAATCAGCGCCATGAACAGGTAGGGCAGCAGTTGAAGGGGGTTGTTGAAAACAAAGTCCGGGGCCTCGAACAGCGGCTCGGTACCCCGGATAAGGGCAAAAACCGCGTATCCGATCACCGAAGAGATGACACCTGGAACCAGCACTTCAAACTCGAGGTCCATGTCACGGTACAGCACTTCCGCGGCGAACAGGGCTCCCGCAACCGGTGCCCGGAACATCGCGCCGATACCCCCGGCCATGCCGGCGGCCATGAGCATTCTTCGATGATAGGGGCTCATGCCGAGCCATCGAGACATGATGTAGCCAAAACCGGAGCCTACCTGGCAGATGGGTCCCTCCGCGCCTCCCGAGCCACCGGTTCCAATTGTCACAGCGGAAGCAACCGCCTTGATCAGGGGGACCCTGGCCCTTACGCTTCCACCGTGATGGTGATAGGTCTTTATCGCCGCATCGGTGCCATGCCCCTCGGCCTCCGGGGCAAACCTGAACACAAGCCATCCGCAGACAAGCCCTCCCATAGCCGGGAGAACCGCCAGAACCCAGGGTCTATCCGGACCATTCCCTCGAAAAGGGTCTTCCGGCGCTCCGCTGCCGGAGCCGGCGGGTCGGTATCCCGCAAGCTCTTCCATGAAAAGGGTTGTGGCCCGGGAGAGCATCCAGTAGAAGGTTACCGCCGCCAGACCGGTTCCGACACCAATCACTGCGCTGCAAAGGAACAGCCTCCATACACCGCTGGTGAATCTGCCCGGGGATCTAGTTGGAATCCCCATCAACCAGGCTCTTCCAGTACACCCTTGATCGCCGATGAAGCCGTTTGTCGTAGAATTTCCACTGGGCCTGTATCCTGGTGTTGGTTTCCAGCTCACGGTTGCTCTCCGCATGGGTAATCCCCCGGGCCAGGGCGGACTTGGCCATCTCATAGCTCATGAGCAGATCAACTCCCTTGCCCTGATACTCGCGAAGAATCCCGGCCAGATAGAAATCGAGAACTTTGCTGTTCCTCATTTCCCTGAGTATGTGGAAGAACCCGAGAGGGAACAGCCTTCCCCGGGCCTTTCGAAACGCTTTGGTAAGGCTGGGCATGGCAATGATGAAGCCAACCACCTTCTGCCCGTCCACGGCGATCTTCACAAAACCGGGATCCACATGTCCAAGATAGCTTCTGATGTAGAAGCCTATCTCATCCCGGGAGAGGAGTGTGGTTCCATACAGCTCGGTATATGAGGAGTTGAGAACATCAAAGATCTGCGGCGCCCACAGATCCGCGAGACGCTTTCTGCTCCGTTCCGAGAAAACCTTTACGCTGGTTCTTCTGCTGATGAGTTCCGCCATCCTCTGAACCTTCTCGGGGATTTCCCCGGGCACGGTTATTCGATACTCGACATAATCCACATCCCTGGTGTAGCCCCTCTCCTCGACAAAGCCGGCATACCACGGAGGGGAGTACGAACCGGCGATGGTGGGTTCCTCGTCGTGCCCCTGGACAAGAAATCCCGTGGCATCGTTGTCGGAAAAGCCCATCGGGCCTACTACACGGGTCATCTTTCGGGCGGCCAGCCAGCTCTCGACCTGATCGAACAGGAGTTCGGCGGCATCTTTGGCGTCCGCTTCAAACCAGCCGAATCTTCCGGTATTTGCGCTGTTTTTCTCGTTGAATTCCCGGGAGATAACACCGGCGATCCTGCCGCAGGGTACTCCGTCTCTGAGGGCGAGGAAGAAGATGGTCTCGCAGTTGTTGAAAGCGGGATTCTTATTCGGGTTGAAAAAGACCTTCTCCTGTGAAATCAACTGGGGCACCCAGTTGGGGTCGTTCCTGTAAAGCCTGAAGGGAACCGAAATGAATCGGGACATGTCGTCTCCCGGTGGAATCACAACTATGCTAACGGCCATGGCCGGTTCCCCTCCAGCAGGTCATTACTTCCTTCACAACCGAAGACGCTTCCCGGAAATCAAGCATTACCGCGCTGTCGCTTCGGGCCGATTCAGGGTTCGGGTGAATCTCAAGAAACAGGCCGTCCACCCCCCAGGCTGCCGCGGCCCTGGCCATGCTTCCGGTGAAGCTTCGATCACCTCCGCTTTCGTGTCCCCTGGCGCCGGGCTTCTGCATGGAATGGGTGATGTCCATGATCACGCCGTCGGACAGTTCCGCCATTATCGAAAGGGATCTCATGTCCACCACAAGGTCTCCGTATCCGAAGAATGTTCCACGTTCAGTGAGCCATACCCTGGGACAGCCCGCTTTCTTCAGTTTAGCCACGGCTCCGGCCATGTTCTCCGGGGACATGAACTGACCCTTCTTCACATTCACCGGCCGCCCGGTACCGCCTGCCGCTTCGAGAAGAGTGGTCTGCCGGCACAGGAAGGCCGGTATCTGAAGAATGTCCACGACCTCGGCGGCGGGTTCGGCATGGCTGGGCAGGTGGATATCGGTAAGCACAGCAAGTCCGGTTTCGGCCCTGACCTTCTCCAGGATGGAGAGGCCCTTCCGAAGGCCGGGACCGCTCCAGCTTCCCGCGGATGTTCTGTTGTCTTTGAGGAAGGAACCCTTGTAGATGAAACAGGCTTTGTGGGAATCGGACAGCAACCTGACGAACCTGGCGGTTTCCAGGGCGACATCATCGCTTTCAAGGCCGCATGGACCAATGATGAACATGGGCTCATTCCCCACCGAAATACCTCCTGGCCCTATCGAGGTCTTCCGGAGTGTCGACTCCCAGGGAAGACCAGTTTCCAGTGGCTACAGTAATTGCAACTCCCTTTTCAATCCAGGCCAGCTGTTCAAGCCTTTCCCTTCGGGACAGGATGGTTTCTCCCGCTTCAACACAGGCCTTCAGGCTCTCCGGAGTGAAGCAGTACGCACCGGTGTGAACAAGGAATCCGCCTTCCCCCCACGGGATCGGCGATCTGCTGAAATAAATCGCCCTGCTCCGCTGATCCACCACAACCTTGACCGAGGATGGATTTCTCGCAGCGGAGGCTTCAGTCGGGGATGCCAGTGTTGTAACCCCCTGATCCGCGGCGGAGAGCAGGGCTTTGATCCATTCCGGAGTTGCGCACGGTTCATCCCCCTGAAGGTTCACTATCCTTCCTCCCGGGCTTCCCAGAGCCTTCCAGGCCTGGTGAACCCGGTGGGTTCCGGAGATGGCTTCTCCGGTTAGAATCGCGGCGAATCCATGTTTCTCGACGACCCGGGCAATCTCGGAGTTGTCGGTTGCCACTACCGGCTGAGTGCCGAAGGGACTGCCGACGCCTTCAAGAACCCTTACTATCAGCGGCTTTCCCGAAACATCCGCCAGGGGTTTGCCCGGCAGCCGGGTTGATCCCATTCGGGCGGGAACGATTACGGTTACTTCAGCCAGTTTTCCGAAGCCCATAGAGTTGCGTAGACGGTTGTTTCGGAAAAACCGTCCCCCCAGGTTTCATATCCTCCGGACAGATCCAGAGAAGCTCTTCCGCCGCCGAAGGACAAACCTATGCCGGTGGTGTAGCGCAAGGCGCCGTCTCTCCACATGCCATCGGTTCTTGAAACGCCGGCCCTGAGTCTCACATTTCTGAAGGCCGAGTACTCGATGCCGCCGGAAACGATGTTTCCGGGTTCAACGGTGGCCCCCAGCAGGCTCAGCCTCTTGCGCTGGTAGTAATCCGCCGCGACAAGAAGCCTGCGATGCGGCCTCATCGAGAAACCGGCGGTGAAGTCGCCGGGGATGGTGTAAGAAAGGGTGGTATCCGGTTGCTGGCTTCCCATGTCCCGTTGAATGCGAAGTGTTCCCGTGCGATCGGTGCAAATGGACAGCCCGAGATTAAAAACACCCGCCCTCCAGAAGGTTCCGAACAGAAGTCCGCCCGCGGGATCCAGCACCGCGTCGTCTACATAGTTCGAAACCTTGATGAACGGGCCGGAAAGGGAGTCGGAATGGGCCTGAATCTCACCCCTTATGGCACCGAAGGTGCTGCGGCTTCCAAGGGAAAAGGCGAGCGCATTCCCCGCCCGGGTGGTCAGGCCGAAATACCCCTCGGTGAGCCCTCCGGACCAGTCTCCCGTGCCGACCATGCCTTCGTGGGAGAAAGTGGTGGAGGTGGAGAGCCTGCTGCGGGTGGAAAGGCTTCCCGACAGCGTAAGGCCGTAAGGAACAGGGAAAACAATCGAGATGTGGGGAAAGGAAGTGTTGTCTGACCAGTTGGAATCGTCTCCATAAGAGCCGGCCAGCCCCCAGGTCAGCCCGGTTGCCCCGGCCCATGCGGACGCGGCGGGATTGTAAATCGAAACCGAATTGGAGTCCGGTACTCCGGCGCCGGCGCCTCCCATGGCAAATGCCCGGGCTCCCTGGAAGCTGGTTTCAACGCCAATTCCCTCCACGGGTGGAAGGAAGGGGGGATCAAACCCTGAAAAAAGCACCAGAACCGAAGCTATGAGAATATGCATAACCCTCCGATGGCTGAACGGGTAGACTATAACCGGAATATAGCTCAGTGTTCCAGAGAATCCCCACTGTCGGGAACCAGAACATTGATCCCGCTTTGGGTTTCCTCACGGATCCTTGAAGCAAGGCTTTCCGTCTGCTTTTTTTCTCCGTGGACCAGCACCACGGTGTCCGCCCGTTCCGATGTCTGCCGGAAGAAATCCATCAACTGATCGGAATCGGCGTGAGCGCTCATCCCGAGAATCTCCTCCACCCGTGCCCTGAGCCGGTAGGGCTCACCGAAAATGTTCACACGCTCATGCCTTTCCGAAATCTTTCTACCCAGTGTTTCCGCTGCCATGAAGCCCACGATGAGAATTGTATTTCTCGGGTCTTCGATGCTGTTTTTCAAGTGGTGGCGGATTCTGCCGTTCTCGCACATTCCCGAGGCGGATATTATCACTGCGCTTTCCTTCATGGCGTTCAGCGCCTTGGACTCATCAACACCCTGTATGAACTTGAGTTTGTCGAAAGCAAAAGGCCCTTGTCCCGTTTCAAGGAGGGCCAGGGCATCGTCATCGAAACACTCGGGGTGACGCCTGTATACCGCGGTGGCGTCCGCCGAGAGGGGAGAATCAACAAAGACTTTCATATCCGGAAGATTTTCGGAGTCGTCCAGTTGCCGGAGAAAGTAGAGCACCTCCTGGGTGCGGCCCACACTGAATGCGGGAATGATGACCTTTCCTCCCCGGGCATGGGTTTCTTTGAGAACGG
>CAZUXA010000018.1:14287-42863 GCA_964624405.1 uncultured bacterium
GATTCCCGGAACCAGCTGAAATGGCATTCCATAGGGAACCGAGACGAACCTCTCCAGTGTGGCGGTTACTTCGTTCATTCCGTAGAGGGGTGTGATCGGCGGGCGCCCCTTTTCCCTGCGCTTTCTATTGAGATACTCCGCGTCGGCGCTCTGGATGTGTGCGGAATCCGGCAGCATGATGGAAGCCAGATCCCGTGTGGCGGAAGTGGCATACACAGCGCCGGAAAAGCCATGACCAACAAGACCCGGAAGTTTTCCCAAGTGATCAATGTGGGCATGGGATATGACAACGGCGTCAACGGTTTTCGGGTCCACGGGAAACTCGCGGTTCAGCCTTTCGCTTTCGTCACGCCTTCCCTGGCTCAGACCGCAGTCCAGCATTATCCTTTTTCCCGCCGCTTCCACGAGATGGCAGGATCCCGTCACACAACCGGCTCCGCCCAGAAATGTTATCTTCACCAAACCCTCCTCCGCTGATGTTTCACCGGGGAGTATGAACCGGCGGTGGGAAATGGGCAATACCGGACATGGTTTTCTGGAACACTTCTGGACACGGTGCGCTAAAGGTTATAGGTTAACCGTGTGTGTGGCATCGCTATGACTGATATTGATTTATGAGATAAGGAGGCAATTAAACGTGAAGTTCATCGGACTGGCAATTATGATACTCGCGGTTTCGCAGGTATTTGGAAACACTGTCGTTTCCAGGGTGACCGCAGACCTCGAAACACGCTCCATCTCTCCGGATCAGGCTGTATTCGTGCTGTATAACAGCGTTTATGATATATCCCTGGTTCCGGCTCACTACACCCGGGAAACCGTCCCGGAACCCTGCGGCACCCCCGCGATGGACCTGATCTTCTCCCTTTACGATCAGTGCTCCATCGAGGTCCAGGGAGAACTCGATCTTCTGCTTTCCAGACCTTTCCCCGGAAACCCTTACTACACCACCATTACACCCAGCAACTACTTCAAGATCCACTGGACAGACGCCGGGGCGAACGCAACCAACCAGGCTTATGTCGACGTCCTGGCCGCAGCATTCGACACCTCTCTTGACGTTCTGTGCAACCAGCTCGGTTTCTGGGAGCCCCCTTCGGACATGGGTCTGGGCGGATGCGAGCGGTACGATATCTACATTATGAGCCTCAGTGGCGGTGTCATGGGCTACTGCTCCACCAACGGGGAGTTTCCAAACCCCATGACCCCCAACAACGACTGGTCGAGTCACATCGCCATGAGCAACGCGGTTAACATGTACGGCGAGTCCCAGATGATTGAAACCGCTGCCCACGAATTCGCCCACGCGATTCAGAACGCCTACGACGCATCGTCGGGAAGCTGGTTCAAGGAGAACACCTCAACCTGGTCCCAGAACGCCGTTTTCGACACCAATCATTACGCCGATTACATGAAAAGCGGCGAGAACTGCCTGCGCCGCCCCTGGTACGACATCCGCAGCGGCGCCATGTACCATTACGGCGCCACCCCATGGCCCATGTACATGCAGTACCGAACCGGGGGTTCTGTCGACGCCCTTCTCCTGGTCTGGGAGAATTGCGCCGCAACCTGGGGAAACAATGTGCTTGATGCCATTGACGAGGCCGCAACGGAGTACGGCGCCGATTTCATAACCTGGCTTGCGGAGTACACCTGGTGGCGCTGGTTCACCGGACTGAGAGCCGATGACAATCACTATCCCTACGAAGAGGCATCCCTCTGGAACCCCGGGGCCTTTTTCTTCAGTTACCACAACATCACCAGCCTCCCTGCATCGGTCGACCAGGGTGTCTACGCCCCGAAAACCTACGGTCACCACTGGATACCCATCAACGTCGAAGCCTACCAGGGCTGGATCAACCTCAGCTTCAACGGCAGAAACGGCTTCCAGTGGCTGATCGGTGTAATCAGAACCCGTAACGACGGCACCGACGATTTCTACTGGACCATCGTCGACAACCCGGAATCCACCCTGGAATGGGGTGTTGAAACCACGGGATGGGACATGGTCATCGTGTTCCCCCAGCCCATCCAGTTCACCACACTCACACTCAACTACGAAATGGACATCACCCACACCACCGGCATCGAGGGAGTTGAACCCGCCCCCGAGTTTCTTCTCGAAGCCGGAAGCAACCCCTTCCGGGGCAGCGGCGTTTTGAATGTAGCTCTTCCACAGGCAGGCTATACCACCATCAATGTCTACAACGCCGCGGGACGAATGGTTCAGAACATCACCGCAGGAGAGCTGCCCGCCGGACAATCAGTCGTAAACTGGGATGCCACAAACCTTGAGAGCGGAACTTACTTCGTACGCCTTACCGGCGCAGGTGGTGGAGTAACCTCAAGGGTGACGGTTCTTAACTGACCCGGGGGGGCTTTGCCCCCCCATTTTTCCGAAGGGAGTGACGATTTGAGAATGGCAATCCTGATGGCTCTTACCATGCTGGCCTCCACGGCCTTTTCCGGAACCGTATCTGGCCGGATCATGGCCGCGGCGGAAGCGGGAGAGCTGACCCAAGATGAAACCGCGCTCTATCTCACCTGGAGCATCGTCAGCCCCGAAAAGCTCCCGGAAGCCTTCACAACAGGCACAGAAATCGAGCGTTGCGCAACACCCGCCGCCCTCGAAGCGGAGAGACTGCTGGAGCATGTTTCCCCCGCAGTGGCGGAAGAGGTTCGCCGGGGTCTTGCCAGACCCGGTTTCAGCGGCCCGCCCATCAGTTTCATCTCACCGGGCGACCACTTCCGGATCCACTACACCACCCAGGGCATCGACGCGGTAACCGAGGCGTTCGCCAATGAAGTGGCACTGGCAGCCGACCTTTCATGGCAGGTTCAGTGCGACGACATGAAGTACCATATTCCTCCTTCGGACCAGGGAATGGGGGGCTGCCACCGCTACGACATCTATATCAAGAACATTCCATACATGGGCTACTGCACCCACAGCGGCGAATACAAGCCGCCAGATTCCACGCAGAACGCCTCCGCCAGCCATATCGTCATAAGCAACACCCTCAACTCCGATCACATCAAGGTAACCGTAGCCCATGAGTTTCAGCACGCGGTTCAGTTCGCCTACGATTTTGCCGAAGGCGTATGGTTCATGGAGAACTGTGCGGTGTTCATGGAGGAAATGGTCTACCCCGACATAAACGACTACATGAGCTACCTCGGCGGCGGTGACAACCCGATTCGCAAGCCCTGGTGGGACATCCGTTCAGGATCCAGCAACCTTTACTGGTACGGCGGAGTCACCTGGGCGTTCTTCATCTGGCAGAGAAACGAAGTTGAAGCGGTCAGACTGGCCTGGGAAGAGTGTGCGGCGGTTCCCGGCAACAACGCTCTCGGTGCCATTGATGAGATGTTCAAGCACTATGGTATGGACTTCGAACAGGGTTTCATGGAGTACGGTTTCTGGCGCTGGTTCGTGGCCTCCAACTGGTATGACGGTGGTATGTACTTCGCCGAGGCCGCCCAGTGGCCCGGAAACCCGTTCTTCTTCAGCTTCCACAATGTCACCACGATTCCGTTTTCCGGAGACCAGGGAGTTTACCCTCCTGAAAGCTTCGGCATTCACTGGATCAGGGTGAACCTGGCCAACTACCAGGACGGATGGGTCAACTTCAGTTTCGACGGAAGAGACAACATGATCTGGAAGGTCGGGGCCATACTGTGGAACACCTCCGGCGCTTCCCAGTGCGCCTGGTACGATGCGGAGTACCCCTCGGGCACCGCTTCCGTTTCCGTTCCCACAACCGGGTGGGACTACGTCATCTTCTATCCCGCCGTGCTTACCCAGAGCGGGCTCGCCAAGAACTACACCTTCGACATCACCCACTCCCTGGGAATCGCGGAAGGAAACCCGCTCCCCGAACCGATGCTCTCCGTTGCGGCAAACCCCATGGCTCCCGGCGGCACCGTAACCTTCAGCATGCCCGAGGCGGGAGTGGTCAGGCTTGCCCTCTTCGATCTCTCGGGCCGCAAGGTTTCCACACTGGCGCAGGGCTCCATGCCCGGAGGTTCGCACACTGTGGGGATCAGCGACGACCTGGCGACGGGCACCTACTTCCTTACGCTCAGCCATTCCAATGGTGTTGAGACCATCAAGGTTGTAGTGGCCAGGTAAGCCACCTGCTTTTCTGTGAAGGCGCCCATCCACGGGCGCCTTCCGTTATATTCGGCGAATGCTGGTGAAAACACTTGCGTTCGCTGTGCTTCTTTCGGCCCTGTCCGGGTGCGGTCCCGAATCCCGGGAGCGGGTACTTCTTTTCAACCCCTCCCGAAAAACGATGGTGGTTGTGGAAATGACTGAAACAGCTGCCCCGGAGCAGACCAGCGGCTTCTCCTGGTGTTACTTCGTCACTGAGGGTGAACCAGCCATGATATCCGCGGACAGTCTGCTTCTCTCCGCTGACGCGGGGGGAATGCTGCTGATCGTGGTGGACCAGGAAGCGGTCAGAGCCCCCTTCGGTGAGAGACAGCATTTGTTCATTGGCACTGACGGATTGCATCGACCGGTATCGATTACCCCCGAAGGCCTCGCTGTCGAACTCTCCGCTCTGGAGCTTACTCCCGACCACTCCGGACAGACGGTCCTGTTGGGCCTCATGGACAAGTACAGGCCGGATATGGTTTATCTTTCAATGCCGCAGCCCGATACAGATTCCGTCAATGGAATTCTCAGCTTCTGGAGTGCATTCGCTCCTGCCCGGGATATTCGCTTTATCGCCTACTCCCCTCCGTCAGAGTTCTCCCGGGGCTGGTGCGTGGTGAGCTGGCGGGGACTTGATACAGACTACATTCCCGGGCTTACATTTGAGGGATTCATGAAAACCGTGGCAATCCTGGCGGGCCTTCCGTGTGACTTGTCGGTGTCTACCGGTGTCCCCGCAGCATCCATTCTAATGGAGTGACAATGAAACTAAGGAAACTGGTGTGTATCGTAATTGACTGGGGCGTCTCTCTGAATATGCCACCGGTTCGCCTCGCCGCGCTGTTCGCCGCGACGGTAATCATCAGAAACCTGCTGGAGGCCGCCTCCATGGGAGTGCTGTTCGAGGCTCCCGCATTCTATTTCCATTTCCCTGTCGCGTATGTATTCCCAATGCTGGGACTGGTGGCGCTGATGCATTCGCTAAGCGGTTTTCCACTGTGGAAGCTGCTGAAGCTCATGATCATCACCTGGACCCTCACCCTGCTTCCCCCGATCATCGATCTTATCATGGGGGTGGAATGTGACATCGGCTACTTTCCCCTGCAGAAGGACAACGCTCTATGGTTCCTCACGAACTTCTTCAACCCGACGGTTTCACTGAAGGGAACCACGGCGGGAATCAGGATCGAAGCCTTCCTGGGCTGTGTTCTTGCCGGTGTTTTCACATGGTGCGTGTCGAACAGACTGCGGATACTCCGGGGAGTGATCACCACCGTTGCCTTCATGCCTGTTTTTCTTGTTTTCTTCACATGGCCATACCTGGTTCAGATCATCGGGGAAGCATACTTCCCCCTCAGGGAGACAACACAGAGATTTCTGGAGTGGCGGGTCTTCACCGAGGCTCCGCTCTACGGCACGACACATTTCACGGTCTTCATCATCGACATGATTCCGGTGACCTTTCTGGCCGCCTGGTTTATCAAAAGGCTGAAACCATCGCAATGGATCCCTGTTCGGAATTCATCATCGGGTTTTCACGCAGGCGCGGCGACAGCACTGGCGGGAACCATCACCGCCTTCGCCGCCTCCTCTTCCGGCGGGCTGACCTTCGCGGACAGCGTGAGCCTTTTCGGCGCACTGACGGCATGCATCTGGATCCTGGCATCAGCTTCTCTTTCGGGCACCTTTAAAACAAGCGCCATGGTAACGGGTTTCCTGCTGGCCTGGGCCTCGGGCTGGAATACATTCGTGGCCCTTTCCCTGGCGGTGTCTCTGCTTCATCTTCCCGGCCCCGGTCGAATCCGCAGGGCACTGGCTTTCCCGGTTCTTTTCTTCGCGGCCCTGTCCCCCGCCGGTTTCCCTGTGGTAACACTTCCTTTCATTATTCCGGCTTTCCTTGCTCTTCTGGTCGGGGTTTTTTCCTGCGGCGGGAAGGGCTGGATACTTGTGTCCGCTCCCATGCTTTTTCTTTCGGTGCTTGTGCCTGTGAATGGCCTTGGAAGGGGAATGATACAGGGGCTGGAGAGGCAAACCGATTCTCTCTTTCGAAGCGGAATGTTCACCCACGCCCACGCTTCCGCCACAACCATCGCCGCTTCCGGAGGCGGCTTCAGTACCCTGGCCAGAACTGCATCCCTCTCCGGAATGACAAGCCGGGCCCAATGGGCCTACCGTGTGGGAACCGCCCTGGGTGATTCATCGCCGGCCATGAAGAGAGTCGGCATTAATCTGGCTTATGTCATGGGCGACAGCAGTCTGCTATGGAACAGAACCATGGATTACATCGAATCCGGACGAGGGGACGCGGGGTTTGCCATGGACATGGTAGCCCAGCTGAGCACAAACCGCGGAGACATAAGCTTCCTTTCCAGATCCCACGCCATGATGGGTTTGAGCGACAGGCTTCTGATCCTCTACTCCCGGGCGTATCTTGCACAGGGTGATTCCACAAGAGCCGTATCCCATGCCATGGCCGCTGTCTCCTCGCAAAGAGCGTCACCCGCAGCCTGGGCCTGGGCAGTGGAGCTGGCGGGCATCACCGGAGGAGATTACGATTCTCTATTCGTGGAAAGCAGAAACTGGTACCATTTTTCCCTGGAGATCGCTCTGGCAAGACTGAATGCCGGAATCGTCACCCCATCCCCGCCGGATATGGAGAATCTTCTGGAGCGGTGCCTGGTACTTTATCCACACAATGTGTCGGTTCTTGAAACCGCGTCGGCCTGGCACCTGGCCTCGGGTAATGCGGATCTTGGGCTTGAAATGGCTCTCAGGGCTTTGGCCGCACAGATGATTCCCCGCGAACGAACATTCCTTCTGGCAATTCGGGCGGCGGAATCCTCCGACAGACCGGACATCGCAGACGCTTGCGAGGAATACGCAAGGGGCGTTCTGCGATGATCCCCGGGGCTTCCTTTCCGGCCTATATTTCATCATAACACCAAGGAAATCAGTGGGGAGATTTGCTTTCAGCATGAGAAACGGAGAGAACATGTCCATATTCACCGCAATAAACGACTTTTTCGGCAGAGTGGCCAGACTTGTGAAGGGTGGGGGGGAGGAAGCACTCGCCAAACAGAAACAGCAGGGGAAGCTCTCCGCCAGGGAAAGACTGGATGGAATACTGGACCAGGGCAGTTTCTTTGAAACCGACCTGTTTGTAGAGCACAACGCAACTGATTTCGGAATGGACAGAAAGAAGCTTGCCGGCGACGGAGTGGTTACCGGCTTTGGAAAAGTCGACGGAAGGCCGGTTTCCATATTCGCCCAGGATTTCACCGTGGCGGGAGGATCGCTGGGCAGGGCTCACGCTGGAAAAATCGTCAAGATCATGGATGCCTCCATGAGTCGAAAGATACCACTCATAGGCATCAACGACTCCGGCGGCGCCAGAATTCAGGAAGGGGTGGATTCCCTCTGCGGGTACGGCGACATCTTCTACCGCAACACCCGACTCAGCGGGGTAGTGCCCCAGCTCTCCCTTATTCTCGGGCCATGCGCAGGCGGAGCGGTCTACTCCCCTGCCCTGACAGACTTCGTGTTCGTTGTGAACAAGGTGTCCAACATGTTTATCACCGGACCCCAGGTAATCAAAGCTGTTCTGGGCGAGGAAATCAGCCAGGAAGAACTCGGTGGAGCGATGACCCAGGCATCAATCACCGGAAACGCCCATTTCTACGCGGAAAGTGAGGAGGAAGCATTCGCCCAGATCAGAAGGCTTGTCTCCTTCCTGCCATCCAACTGCCTGGAAGCGCCGCCGAAGGTCAAGTCGGAGGAGCCGGCCAAACCCATGAAGGATGAGATAGTACCCGGAGAGAGAAGAAAAGCTTTCGACGTTCAGGACGTTATTCGGGGAGTCGTTGACAGATCGGACTTTCTCGAAGTTCACAGACACTACGCGGGTAACATTGTGGTCGGTTTCGGGCGACTCGCGGGGAAAACCGTTGGCATCATCGCGAATCAGCCCAGAATACTTGCCGGCGTTCTTGATGTGAACGCTTCGGACAAAGCCGCGCGGTTCATCAGGTTCTGCGACTCGTTCAGCATTCCCCTGCTCACCTTCGTGGACACGCCGGGTTATCTGCCTGGAATAGACCAGGAACACGCGGGGGTTATCCGGCACGGAGCCAAACTCCTCTATGCCTACAGCGAAGCCAGGGTTCCCAAACTGACGGTCATCATGCGCAAGGCCTACGGCGGCGCTTACATAGCCATGTGCAGCCGACACCTGGGCGCAGACTTCGTGATGGCATGGCCCACCGCTGAAATCGCCGTAATGGGTTCCGAAGGTGCTGCCAATATTATCTTCCGCAAGGAGATAATGGAAAGCTCCGATCCCGAGGCGACCAGGGCGGCAAAGGTGAAGGAGTACGAAAGCAAGTTCGCGAATCCCTATGTTGCCGCTGCCCGGGGATATGTTGACGCAATCCTGCCACCATCGGCAACCCGGAAAGCCCTGATTGAGGCGATGGATTTTGCCGGCGGGTCCGATCCTGGCAACTCATTCCGCCGTCACGGCAACATCCCCCTGTAAGAGAGGCGCATCATGGCGGATAAACTGATCATAGACGACACCGGCTACGAAACCGTGATTCCGGAGAACGCTCTGAGGAAGCACCTCTACCACGACCCGGAAGAGGTGAAGGCCTTCATACCCGGAACAATCGTCGGTGTGGTGACAAAGGTTGGCGCCAGGGTGAAGGCTGGTGAAACCCTTCTTCTTCTGGACGCGATGAAAATGCACAACGAAGTCTGCTCACCGGTCAACGGCATTGTGACCGAACTTTCAGTCTCGGTGAACGACAGGGTGGACAAGGGTCAGCTTCTGGCAAGGGTGAAAAAGGGATGAGGGAAAGGCGGCCCGTTTCAGGCCGCCTTTCTTCAAGTTATCGGTGATTTACTGACGACGAAGCTGTTCCGCCTTCTCCATAGCCTGAATTGCCTGCTGTCTGCGACCAAGGCGACTGTAGGTGGAGGCCAGATAGTCGTAATACATGGCGTTTTCGGAATCGTACTGAATTGCCATAAGAAGGGCTTCCAGGGAAGCCTGATCCCTCTCGAGCCTGCTGTAGTTCACGAACACCATGTAATGAAGGTTTGACATCTCGGAGGAAGACAGCCCCTGAATGCCCATCGCCTGGTTCAATATGGCCAGGGATTGCTCGTAGCGCTCCAGCAGAACATTGGCATGGGCCATTGTTGCCAGCAGATCGTAGCTGTCCCCTATGAGACCTCTGCTTTCTTCAAGCTGGCCAAGCGCTTCTTCGTAGCGTTCCATCTCAAGCAGCGCGAACCCTCTGGTGAGCATCACGGCCCCCCGCATTTCACGGGACTCTTCAGCTGTTATCCATCCTTCGTCTTCACCTTGCAGAATGGCCTGTTCGGCGTCGTCGTAGACCTGAAGAGCCTGGTCGAAAAGCCCCTGAACAAGAAGAAGTTCGGCTTTTGTTTCCAGAAGGTCGGGGTTCATGGGGTCGAGGGCGAGACCAGCCTCGAGAATGGCCATCGCTCTATCGGCGTGGGCGGCTTTCTCCTGCGGATCTTCAGCACGGAAGTAAAGGCTTTCAAGTATTCTGGCGGAGTTGTAGCTGGAAAGCACTGCCCCTGAAAGAACCCTGTAGTACTCGTTCTCAAGGAAGTCGTAACGGGCGGGGTCGGTTTCCCGGCCCATTTCAGCCTCGATTTCTCCTATCATTACCGCTGCCAGCCGGAAGGCTTCATCGAACAGGTTCAGGGCTTCCGGAACCTCGCCCAGGTTAAGCTGGATGTCGCCAAGCATCTGGGGAAACTCGGGGCGCTTCGGGGAAATGCTCATACCGGTTTGGAGCATTTCCAGTGCACCGTCGGTGTCGTCCTGGCTGAAACGGGCGTTGGCGGTGTTATAGAATACCGACCAGAAATCGCCGATCTCTTCCGCCCGGGAAGGATCTATCCTGTAGGCTTCGGCGAAGGCCAGGGCGGAGTTTTCCCAGTCGCGGGTGAAGCTGTGAGCTCGGCCCTTCCAATACCATACATCGGCGTTGTTGGCTTCCGGTCCGGCGAGTACGCTGTCTGCGAGGTGGATGGCCCTGGCGTAATCGCCATTCTGTATGTGTACCTTGATACCTGTGACCGCCGGGGATGAACACCCCAGAATAAGAAGAGAAAAGACGACAACCGACAGGATTGCTTTTGCAGACAAATTAATCCTCCGTTTCCAGGAAAATGCGGGATTGCATATGTTGTTGTTGGTTTGAAAAAGACTATGTAATCTTGCCGCTTCGCTGCTTCAAGTCAACACCGGGGGGTTGACCTTCGGCGGTTTACGATGCAGAATCCATGCCCCACGGGAGGTTCTAAATGGCAGTATTCGCAGGCACAGCGGTTTGGGTGCTTTCTTCGCTTCTCTACTCATCATGCGGGCTGAACGGGTCTGATCAGCCTGCCGCGGGGCATGAACGCACCGCCAATGTCTGTACGGATAGGCAGATGGTGGTCTTTCAGGAGAACGGCAGAGAGGCAAACCTCGCTCTGGTCTCTACCGGGCGCCCCCCCTACTTCTCCACCCCACGAGGAGAGTTCCGGGTGCAGTACAGGCTTCGGAACCCCATGTCCAGCACCTATCTTGTTCGCATGCCCTATTGGGTGTGCATTGAACCCAGCGGCGCGTACGGCTTTCATCAGGCCAACGGAATCGCCGAATCCCGGCTGGGTGAACCCCTCTCCCACGGCTGCATACGCCTGGGAAGGTTCACGGCAAAATGGGTTTACTCCTGGATGCCCAACGGAGCCGGGGTAACCATTCACTGAAGCCTGTCGCTCAGCTTCCTCAGTTTCTGGGCGCAGGAATCCGCCATTACCAGAGTTGCGTTCTCCGTGCAGACCACAGACACATTGGAGAGGCCCATGACCACCGTGAGTCTTCCGGTGGTGTCGTAAACAAGCACGTTTTCCGAGTCCTCCATCACGGCCTCGCCTCTGGAAACCCCGGCATCCCGGGCTCCGGGCCAGTCTCCTATGTCACTCCATCGAAACGAGGCGGGTACGACCGCGGCATTCCCGGCCTTTTCCATTACCCCCACATCCACCGATTCCGAGGGAAGCATGCTGAACCGATCAACTCCGGGTTCGCTGCACCCTCCGAGCTGCTTCAGTCCTTCGGACAGCTCCGGCATGTGCAGAGCGATTGCTGCGAGAATCTCAGATACTCTCCAAGCAAAAATCCCTGCATTCCAGAAATATCCACCGTCTTCCAGATACTTTCCCGCTGTAGTGGCATCGGGCTTCTCCTGGAAGGAATCCACACCGTACACTCCGGGGAGCAGCTCACTGCCCTTGCGAATGTAGCCGTAGCCGGTGGCGGGCGAATCCGGAGGTATCCCCATGGTCACCAGCAAACCCTTTTCAGCGGCCCGAAGGGCCAGGGTGGCGGTGTTTTCAAACTCGCGGGCCGGTTCAACCCAGTGATCACTGGGGGCCACCAGCATCGCGGATTCACCGTGACCTCTGTCGTTCAGGACCGCTGCCGCCCATCCGATGCATGGGGCGGTGTTCCGGGCCACCGGTTCCAGAAGCAGATTGTCCGGGGAAAGCCATGGAAGCTGCCGCAGAACCAGGTCGCGGTATTCCACGCCGGTTACCACCATTACATTCTTCCTGCCGCACAGGGCAGCGAGCCTGTCCGCGGTGAGCTGAAGCATGGTACCGCCGGGAAGCAACCCGAGGAACTGCTTGGGCATCTTAACCGTGGAAAGGGGCCAGAATCTGGTTCCCCGGCCTCCGGCCATGATTACTCCAAAAACCTTCATCCGGTAAACACCACCTTCCACGATCCCGGAGGGGCGTGAAACCTTCCCCCCGCCCCGTCGGAAACATGGCAGGCACCCTCATCCCCGGTGAAGAGAATTTCCCACGGTCCCAGGTTCGCAGGTCCCTGAACACGCTCCAGTGTGTAGTCACCACCATGGATCACCGGACCCTGGGAAAACTCAGGCCTTCCGTTCCTTGCCCAATCAATTGAATCCAGTGCCTGATCCTTGTGCAGCATCCTGTGCCTCCCCAGGGTATCGGTTCTGTTCCAGTCCCAAAGGCGGTATGTCACATCGCAGTTGAGCTGAACCTCGAGGACGGACAGACCGGCTCCGAGGGAATGCACGGTACCCGCCGGGAGGTGCAGTGTCATGCCGGGAAAGGCTTCAAGCCTCTCCAGCAGTTCCGCGGCATTTCCGGCGTCCAGCGCGGTAGCGAAACTGTCTCTGTCCACACCGGAAACAATCCCCGCCAGGATGGTTCCGTGACCTTCCAGAACAGCCCAGGTTTCGTCCTTCCTGGGATAACCGCCATCGTAGCCGGGGTGAACCTGAATTGACAGATCCGAACCCGTGTGCAGGGTTTTCACGACAAGGGGAAACCTTGTATCCGACCAGATGGATGCCAACTCCAGCGGACTGCCACCGGACAGGGGGTTGAGAAGTGTAGAACCTTCAGGATCATCGTACACCCACCATACTTCGCCGACTCCGCCGGGAAGAGATCCCCAGGGCCTTTTCACCTCCCGGGGAACGCATCGGTAGATCACAATCCCTCCCTCGCCATTCGGACAAACTCACGGATCATCACGGAGCCCGTCCCGTCTCTTTCAGGGTGCCACTGCACCGCGATCACCAGACCGTCCTTCGACTCCATGGCCTCCAGGATGCCATCGGAACTCCTCCCCGTCTCCCGATAACCCGGGGGGAGCGACTCCAGCGCCTGGTGGTGAACACTGGACACCATTGGCCTTTCGCCCAGAAGCCGGTGAACGGTTGAACCGGAAACAAGGTGAACCCGGTGAGGACCGTTCTCGTGATCCAAAGCGCCGGGAACCGACGAGGCAATGTCCTGGATCAGGGGAGTCCCCTCCGCCACCGCGGCCAGCTGCATCCCAAGGCATACGGCCAGGATGGGGATCTTCGCCGCCCTGGCCTCCCGGTACAGCTCCATCTCCCAGAGAGGGCGATGTATCTCAATGGTCCGACTGCCCCGGTTCTCCCTTCCGTAAAGCTCCGGAGAGGGATCATCCCCTCCGGTCATCACCAGACCGTGAAGGCCGGAAACGGCATCCCGAGGCGGCATCCCCTGAACGGGCAGCAGCCCCGATGGAACTGCATCAAGCCCGTCAAACAACCTGCAGTAGCTGCGGTTCAGTGTGAACTTCCACTCTCCGTGGGTAACGGCCCGTTCCGGAGGGTTTGCCTCCCAGTACATTGTGATTCCAATCCTGGTCATTACAGTGCAGCCATTCTCTCAAGGGCTTCCCGGGCCGGGGCAACAAGCCCGGGATGAACATGAACTCCGGTATCATGGCTTTTCAGAGCCATAAGAACCATCTCAGGCGTGGCTTTTCGCATGTCAGGGCAAGTGATTCCTCCGGCTGAGACGAACTCCCGGTCAGGAAAAAGGCTGGTGAGACGGTTCAGCATCCCTTCCTCGGTGCCTATGATGAAACGCCCCAATGACGACTGGGATACGAAGCTTATCATTCCCCCGGTTCCCAGAACCCGGTCCGCCTCCCGGCGGAACACCGGAGGAGTTTCAGGATGAACCAGTACCGCCGCGTCAGGCCAGGCGGCCCTGGCCCTGCGCAGATCCCTGATATCCGCGCCCGAGTGGGCGTGGCAACCTCCCGGCCAGGGGATTACCTGCTTCCGCGAGTTTTCAGCGGCATACTCGGCAAGATTCCTGTCCGGGCCGAACAAAACCTTCGGGGACGGAGCGGCATTCACCACCGCCACTGCATTGGCGCTGGTGCAGCAGGCCCAGCTTTCCGCCTTCACATCCGCCTCGGAGTTCACGTATGTGACAAGCACCGCCCCGGGATGCTCGCTCTTCCACAACCTGGCGTCTGCTCCGTTCATGCACGCCGCGAGAGAACAGTCCGCCCCGGGCGCAACCAGCCTCACAGTGGTTTCCGGAGAGAGAATCTTGGCTGTCTCCGCCATGAATCTAACACCACAGAATATCACCAGCGGCGCCCGGGCATCCCTGGCGAACCGGGAAAGCTCAAGACTGTCGCCCACGGTGTCCGCCAGATCCTGAATCTCCTGAGGCTGGTAGCTGTGAGCCATGATAACCGCTGAAAGCCTATTTTTGCATTCGAGAATCTCAGCCAAGACCTCTTTCATGCCCCGGTAACCTTTCTTATTGTCCCCGCGCCCATCACAGTGTTCTCTCTGTAGAAAACCGCGGTCTGTCCAGGGGCTACGGCCATCTGGAGAGAACCGAACTCCACTCTGAACCCTGATGCCCCTGAAGTGACCAGCGCAGGTGCCGCCCTGTGTCTGGATCGTACCTGAACCCGGGCACTGAAAGTGGCTTCCCCGGGGAAATCGAGATCGTTGACTCCGGTGACCGTACAACCCCGGGCCGCAAGGTGTTTCCATTCACCGAGCACGAGCCTGTTTGCCAGGGGTTCAAGGCGAACCACGTACATCTTCACTCCGTGTGCTCCGATTCCCCTGCGTTGCCCTACAGTGTAATCCCCAAGCCCGTAGTGCCTCCCGAGCAGGTCTCCGTCAACAGATACCATATCACCAGGCCTTCCCCCTCTCTCGAGGTTGAAACACAGGTCCTGGCTCTCCTTCTCGATGAAGGGAAGACCGGTTTCAACAACCATGCTTCTGACTCTGGTCTTCTCCAGTTCGCCCAGTGGAAACCCGCAACGGTTGAGTATGCAGCCGGGAACCATGCCCAGAAAATAGCTCTGATCCTTTGCGGAGTCGGCGCCCCTGGTCAGCCTGTTGTTCTGATAACCGGCATAGTGCCCTGTAACAAGGGTTTCCCCGGGATCAAGAATTTCATGAGCAGTTGCGAGTTTCAGCCCGGCGTTGCAGAGCACGCAGGGATTGGGAGTGAGCCCCGCGGCATACGCTTCTTCCGACGGCTTCCGCACCCTTTCAGCAAACGCCTTTTCCGCATCCGCAACAAGCAGGGAAACACCCAGTGATTCTGCGGACTTCACCGCGGCAATCGGCGGCCCCTTTCCCCTTGTGTCAACGAACACCGCCCGCACACCTTCAAAGTTCCGAAGAGACAACATCATTGCGGCGGTGGAATCCACGCCCCCGGACAAGCACACAAGAGCCCTACGCACCGAACTTTTCAAGCCTTCCCGCCGACGCCAGCATAAGCGGCATCAGGTCTGTCGAGGCAACAGTTCCCACCGCTCCGCTTGCGGCCTGGCGCTCGGTAAAGGAGTCGTTCCATCCAACTCTCTGAAAGCCGCCGTGAAGCAGCAGGGGTACCGGATGCCAGCTGTGCTGCTTCATGGGGCAGGGCGTGCTGTGATCGCCGGTGATCAGCACCACGTCGAAACCCGGCTCAAGCAAAGCCGGAAGAGCCCGGTCGAAATCCTCAAGAGCCGACATTTTCCGCTTCCAGTCCCCGTCCTCTCCGGCACTGTCTGTGTACTTGAAATGAAGAAAAACGAAATCGTGGCCAGCGGAAAGGGCTTCGGAAACCGCCTTCGCCTGCCCGGAAAGGTCAGCGGGAGAGGGATTGGAAATGGTCATTCCCAGCAGCGATGCCAGGCCCCTGTACATGGGGTAGACCGCCACAGCCGCAGGATTCAGTCGAAACCGCTCTCCAAATCGGGGATACTCCCTGTTCACGGATATCCCCCGCAGCAGTATTCCATTGGCCCTGTCCCGGTTCTTCAGCATTCCTTCAGCCTGTACCAGGAACTCGCTCACCACGGAAGCAGTGTGCTCACACTCCCGGGAGGGGGAAACAACAGGTTTCGGCTTGAGTCCCTCGGCTCCGGGATCAGTGTCGTCAAGACCGTCATGCAGGTCTTTCCCGCGAAACACAACTCCCGCCCGATGCTCCCTGACGGGTCTCACCATCACTTCCACACCGGGAATTGTAATGTCATCAAGCATTTCAGCCAGAACCGAGCTTTCTTCAGTAGAAATCCTTCCAGCCCTGCGATCGATGATGATACCCTGTTCATCCAGGGTGCAGAAGTTGATTCTTGCGGCAAGATCCCCCATTCTGAGTGGAAAGCCGATTCCCAGAACCTCCAGAACCCCCCGGCCTATCAGATTTGACACGGGATCGTACCCGAAAAGAGCCATATGAGCAGGCCCGCTTCCCGGGGTGATACCCTGGGCTACTGGAACATGCTGACCCAGGGCGCTGTTTCCGGCGAGGCGGTCAAGATTCGGTGTGCGGGCGGCTTCCAATGGAGTGCGTCCGTCCAGTTCGGGAACACTCACATCACCAAGCCCGTCCAGCACCGCCAGCAGAATGCTGCCTCCCCTGGAAAGCGCAAGGCTTTCCGCAAGTTCAGCCGATCTTGTCATTGGGTTTCCTCCCTGAAGCAAACGCCGTGGCCCGATACAACTTCTCCGGCCAGGAACGGTTTCTCGCCGTTCTCAGCCAGAACCCCCATTACCACCCCGGGCTCGGGGGTCACCAGAAGGAAGCCCGCTCCCATGTTGAAGGCGCGGCGCATCTCACCGGGTTCGATAGCCCCCTTCCGGGCGATGAGATCGAATATCGGCGGAACCGGCCATTCTCCGCTCATCACCGCTCCAAGGCCACTGGGAAGGATTCTTCCCAGGTTTCCCGGGATTCCACCCCCGGTGATATGGGCCATCCCGGAACAGAGCCCCGTCTCCAGCAGCGGAAGAACAGCTTGAAGATAGCTTCTGTGTACCGCAAGCAGGGACTCGCCAAGAGTTGAACCGGAAAGTTCCGAAGGTTCCGAGCACAGGGAGTAGCCGGCAACTTCGAGGAGAACCCTTCTCGCAAGGGAGTAACCGTTGGTGTGAAGGCCAGTGGAGGGAAGGCCGACGATACCGTGCCCCGCCTGTACCCGGCTTCCGTCTATGATCCTTTTTCGATCAACTACACCCACGATTGTTCCCGCAACATCGTAATCTCCCGGGCTGTAAAAACCGGGCATCTCTGCGGTTTCGCCACCAAGCAGCACGCAATGGTTTTCCAGGCAGGCCCGGGCCATTCCGGTGACTATGGAAGCGGCGGTGCCGGCGGAAAGTGTTCCGCAGGCGATGTAGTCCAGAAAGAACAGGGGCGAAGCTCCCTGTACAAGAATATCGTTCACACAGTGGTTCACCAGGTCGGCGCCAACCGTGGAAAAGTCTCCGGCCATGGAGGCCACCTTCAGCTTGGTGCCGACACCGTCGGTGCTGGCCACCAGAACCGGGCATTCCATCCGGGGAAAATCTGCCCGGTAGAGCCCTCCGAAATGGCCGAGATCAGAAAGAACACGGTCGTTAAAGGTCTTTCTTACCTCGGATTTCATCAGGGAGACTGCTCTTTCGCCCTCCTGAATGTCCACACCGCTCTCCTTGTAGTCCACCATCAGTCTATCCTGTTCAACTGGTTAGTAGCCAGATAGTAATCCAGCCTTCGGGTGACAGCGTCCCGGTTGATCTCCCTCAGGGCGTCGACACCGAAACCTTCTATGGCGAAGCTTGCGGTGACAGAACCGTAGCACATGGCCCGCGCGATGTTCTTCAGGTTCAGCTCTTCGCCGGTTCCCGAAAGGTACCCCAGCATTCCCGCGGCGAAGCTGTCTCCGGCGCCGGTGGGATCCACCACCTTTTCCACCGGAACCGCGGGCATCATGAAGGGTCTCTTTCCTCCCAGCACCATTGCGCCCTGGGCGCCCATTTTCACCACCACAAAACGGGGGCCTGCCTTGAGTATGCTTCTTCCGGCGTCAAACAGGTTTTTGCAGCCGGATATCTGCCTGGCTTCCGAAGCGTTCACCAGCACCATGTCTACCCTGCCCATGGCCTCGAGGACAATATCCCTCCTTCGATCGATCCACAGGTTCATTGTATCCATGGCCACCCACCGGGGGGAACGAACCTGGTCGATGACCCGAAGCTGCAGCTCGGGATCGATATTGGCAAGAAACACGCAGGGAGTTTCCCGGTAGGATTCAGGCAGTCTGGGCTCAAACCCTGCGAAAACCCCCAGCTCCGTTCTCAAAGTACGGGCGTCGCCGAAATCCGGCCCGTAAACGCCTTCCCAGCGGAAGGTCGGGCCCTGGCCAGTCACCAGTCCCTCGAGATCTATGTTTTTCGACGCCAGGAACTCCATTTCCTTCCTGGGGAAATCCGGTCCCACAACCCCAACGATCCGAATGTCATCAAGGGGGCACCCTGCAAGACCGAAATAGACAGCCGATCCCCCCAGGGAATCCTCCACCTTTCCGGCGGGAGTTGTGAGAGTGTCCAGTGCTACTGAACCGACAACAAGAAGAGACATGGAACTACCTCTACATTCTTTCCGGGGCGCTTACGCCCAGAACTTCCAAAAGGCCGAAAAGGCCCTCCCTGCAAGCCAGGCACAGAAGCATTCGCGCCCGGGTGAGGGGAATGTTCCCCTCGTCAATCACCTTGTGATGCTGGTAAAAACCGTGAAATGCCGTTGCAAGCTCTGAAGCGGTTTCAGTGATCCGGTGAGGCGCAAGGTCGGAGGCGGCATCCGCCACCCGTACCGGAAGAGCCTCAAGAAGCCGAAGAAGCTCCCTCTCCCTGTGAGCCACGAGAAGCTGGGCATCTTCAGCGGGGTCTGCATTTCGAAATCTGTCGCCGGCCAGCCTGAGAATACCCCCGATTCTGGCGAAGGCGTATTGAATGTAGTACACCGGGTTCTCCTCGGAATCCTTCCTGGCAGCTTCCAGGTCGAACTCCATGTGGGCTTCCGCCCTGCGGGTAAGGAAGAGGTAGCGGGTCACATCCGGGCTGCCCACTTCGGATACCAGGTCCCTGAGGGTGACGAAATCGCCGGCCCGGGTTGACATCTTCACAATCTCCCCGCCCCGGGCAAGGGTCACGAACTGGTGGATCACAGTTTTGAGCCTGTTTTCCACTTCCTGCTTCCCCAGCAGAGCCGAAACCGCCGCTTCCACATCCCTGCTGGTGTCGATGTGGTCACTGCCGAACACATCCACCATCAGATCGTAGCCCCGGTCGAACTTGTCGAGGTGATAGGCTATGTCCGGCATTCGATAGGTGTACCCGCCCTCGGCCCTCCGAACGACCCGGTCCTCCGGCCTTCCCAGTGCGGTCAGGGACAGCCAGACTTTCCCGGAGCCGTCGGGATCGCGATAGGTCAGCCCGGCTTTCTCCAGCCTGGCCATGGTCTTTTCCACCTGGTCCGGAATCAGTTCGCTCTCGGCAAAGTAGCGGTCGAAGGTGATCCCGAGCAGGGAAAGATCATCCCGGATAAGCTCGAAAGCTCTATTAACCGCCTCTTCCCTGAAGCGATTCCTGTCCCGGGGCCATTCCAGTGCCGGGGCGGTTTTCACAAGGCTCCGGGCCCAGTCAAGAACATACTCGCCCTGATAGCCTCCCTCCGGAATCGTCATGGCACCGCCAAGAAACTGGCAGTAGCGGGCTGCCAGGGACTCCGCAAGCCGGTCCATCTGCCTTCCAGCATCATTGAAATAGTATTCCCGGGTGACGGTCCAGCCTACCGAGGACAGAAGCCTGCAGATGGCTTCACCAAGAACAGCCTGCCGGCAGTGCCCTACTGTGAGAGGGCCGGTAGGGTTTGAGCTCACAAACTCCACCAGGGCGTTTCCCCGGGCACCGGCTTCCGAAAGCAACGCCCTGAGGCCGCTCTGGGAAAGCCGCGCCGCCGCCGAAGCCAGGTAATCCATTGAAAGGGTTATGTTCACGAACCCCGGCCCATCCACGGATACGGAGTCAACGAACGGGAGCTGCGACACTTCCCGGGCCATGACCGCCGCAATCTCCGCAGGAGGGCGCCGAAGGGTTCGTGCAAGTCCCATGGCCGCGCTGCAGCTCAGATCACCAAATGACGGTTCGGCGCTTTCCCCCACCCTTATTCCGGCGTTTTCAAGTCCGAACCCCCTATGGAGGGCCCGGGCCATCTCACCGGAGATGCTATTCCTGATCGAGAACGGGGAAATCATCCGCTCCCCCTGCTCCGTCGTCCTTGTATTCCTTGAAGGGCGCGTCGCTCCAAAGGCTTTCCAGGGAGTAATAGGCTCTTGTCTCAGCGAGGAATACATGCACTACAAAATCCACAAAATCCAGCAGAATCCAGCTTCCCTCATCATAGCCTTCGCAGTGATGCAGCTTTCTGCCAAGTCTTCTCACTTCCCTCTCGACATGGTCCGCGATGGACCTGGCCTGTATCCGTGTTTCCGCGGTGGCCAGAATGAAAACATCCATTGTCAGCGGGAACTCCGACATGTCCATGGCCCTCACACCACGACCGTGGCGCTGATGAATGGCTTCCACCACGATTTCCAGGATGTCGGGGCTTTCGTATTCTTTCGTCAAACGCTCCTCCGGTTTCAGTTTGGGGTGAAGGGCATGAAGATTCTGTTGGCAAGATCACGCCCAAGGTAAACGGAAACATCAACCTGCGGCGCACCGGCCAGGGGAATGGACCACACGATGTTGCTGTCCGGGATGCCAAGCCTTTCCGCAACCGCCAGGGCCGCCGCAATGTCCGGCAGGTGGGACACCACAACTGTTTCACTGTAGTTGAAACGGTCGGCGTCACCGGGGTTGACCGGCGCGGTGAAAAACACCGTTCCACTTCGACCCGCAAGGTATCGCTGAACCTCGCTGGCTTTGCCGGGGGTGCCTATGCCGTTGTAGACAATAACGCTGACCGTGTCCGGAACCGGTCCCGAGGCCCCGGGACCAGCGGGGACAAAGCTTTGAAAAACCTCTTCGGAGTGGGGTATGGGGGGGCTGTAGACAATGGCGAGAGTTATAGCGCATCCGGACAGGATTCCAAGAACCACCAGCCATACCCGGCTGGTTTCCCTGCGGGCGCGGTTCTTCCTCCTGCTTCTCCCCGGGGTCACCGCAGGCTCCCAAGCAGTGGCGAGAGGTTATCCCAGGCCTGTTCCAGCGACTGGGAGACCACCCTGAACCCGCAGACGGAGGTCATGAAGTTCGTGTCACCTTTCCACCTGGGAAGAACATGAAGGTGCAGATGCCCTGGAATCCCGGCACCCGCCGGGGCTCCAAGGTTCCAGCCTCCGTTGATTCCCTGGCACTTCATACCCTCCCTCAGAACACCCTCAGTTCGCTTCAGCAGATCCGTTATCTCCCGAAGCTCATCGGGAGTACCGGATGTGAAGTCGGGAAAATGCCTGTGGGGAACGATCATCATATGACCGTTGATGTATGGAAACCGATTCAGAACCACATAGCAGCATTCACCCCGAAACAGAACCAGGTTTTCCCGGTCACGCTCAGGGGGATCGCGGGAAATCCGGCAAAACACGCATTCCGGGCTTTTCGGGGAGGTTACGTACCCATGCCTCCATGAAGCCCACAATCTCTTCACGAGCCGCTCCTTACCGAACCTTCGGGAAGTGAACAATCCACCCTGGCATTGTCCACCACACAGAAATCCCCCAGTCTGGCCGAGGAAGAGATGAAGGATGCGCCTGAAACCCTGCAGTGCCTTCCTATGAGGGCCCCGGGTTCCACAACCGCGGTATCCTCGATCCAAACTCCATCCGGGTCGGGAATAATCACGCCGGAGAGAAGCAGTTCTTCAACAACCCTGCGCTTCATGGCCCGGGTACACTCGGCAAGATGCAGGGGGTCGTTGACTCCCCGCACTTCCAGCCATTCGGATGCGGGTTGAGCAGTAACCCCGAGCCCCATGGATATGGCCACCTCCACCGCGTCGGTGAGGTAGAACTCGCCCTGGGCGTTGTGGTTCCGAATCTCCGAAAGAAGCCCGGGAAGGTTCCCGGCGGCGAATACCATGATGCCGGTGTTGATCTCTCCGCACCTCCGTTCGTTCTCGGAAGCATCCTTGTGCTCGACGATTCGCATCAGAGAACCGTTCTTTCCTCGAATAATCCTGCCGTAACCGGAAGGATCCGGCGGAAAAGCGCTGAGTACCGTCAGTGCTGCATCGTGGTGCCGCCTTGAGTCAACGAGGGTGAGAATGGTTTCCCTGCGGAGAAGCGGCACATCTCCCAGCAGCACCAGGACCTCCGATGCCTCTTTCAGAACGGGCATGGCGCACTGCAGTGCATGGGCCGTTCCCCTTTGGGGCTCCTGAATCACCCAGGATACGCCGGCATCGGAGAGCAGCGGGATGACAAGCTCACTGTGGTGACCCACCACGGCGGTGACTCCGTGGCAGCCTCCTTTCATGGCGGTTTCCGCCACCCGGAGAACCATGGGCTTACCGAGAACCGGATGAAGCACCTTGGGAATCGGTGATTTCATCCGGGTTCCCTTCCCCGCCGCAAGGATTACTCCGTGAAGCATTCAGAGAACCCGGGGCAAACTGTTGTGATCATCGGCGACCACCACCACCGGCGTCGGCGGGGTTTCCTTTGAGGTATCCACCAGAACATACTGGAGGATGATCACAAGATCGCCCGGCGCGCACAGGCGTGCAGCGGCGCCGTTTATGCAGATGATACCGCTGCCGGGATCACCCTCAACCACATAGGTTTCAAATCTGGCGCCGGTGGCGATACAAGCCACGACCACCTGCTCTCCCGGCATGATGCCCGAGAGATCAAGCAGGTCACGGTCGATGGTAATGGAACCCACATAGTTCAGGTTCGCTTCAGTAACCTTCATCCTGTGAAGCTTGGCTCCAAGAAAAGTTCTCAGCATTCCTTCCTCCGAGGTAAACCGGGTGGAAAAACGGGGATGTTGTCTATCAGTCTGGTGTTTCCGGCTTGAACAGCGGCGACAAGCCGTAGCGGCGAATCGAGGCGTTCCACCGGCTCTAGTGTCTCCGGGTCAACCGTCTCAATGTATGAGAGAGAAAGAAGCGGAGCACCGGAAAGAACATCAATGGCCATGGCCTTCAGGGCTGCGGTATCGGTAACCCCTGCCGACGCCCCATCCGCGGCGGTTTTGAGGCTCCGGTAGAGGCACGCGGCCTGTTTTCGCTCTTCAGTTGAAAGGTAGGCGTTCCGACTGCTCATGGCAAGCCCGTCCGTCTCCCTCACCGTTGGTGACGCAATCACCTTCAGGTTCATTCGAAGGTCTTCGACCATCCTTCTTACAATCACAAGCTGCTGGTAATCCTTCTCTCCAAACACGGCAACACTGGGTCGGACCATGTTGAAGAGGATGCAGCACACCGTGGAAACCCCTCTGAAATGCCCGGGACGGGCGGTGGCGCACAGTCCGGACGCGAGGCGCTGAACTTCTACGAAGGTTGAGAATCCTGTTGGATAAACGGTTTGAGGGGTGGGCGCGAAAACCAGGTCTGCCCCCTGTGTACGAAGCAACTCGCAATCCTGATGCAGATTCCTGGGGTATCTGTCAAAATCCTCCCCCGGACCGAACTGCATCGGGTTGACAAAAATCGAAACCACAACCCTGTCGCACCTGCGCCGGGCATCCCGAACCAGGCTGAGATGGCCCTGGTGCAGTGCTCCCATTGTTGGAACGAACCCAACGGAAAGCCCCTCTGACCTCCACTTTCCGGTAATATCCGAGACCCGGTCGTGTTCACTGACCAGATGCATCACAGAAACCTCTCAAACACCGGGGCAAAGCTTGACAGCCCCCCGCTGTGATTCCTTATGCGCTCCACCAGGGCGGACAGTGCCCGGGGTTCGTTCAAGGATCTTTCCGCGCTGACCACCAGGGTTGGAAAATGGCGTTCCCGAAGAAAATAGCTGTTATACGATTCCACAAGTTTTTCCAGCCAGCTCCTGCTTACATCCCTTTCAAAAGCCCTTCCCTGGCGAAGCAGCCTTTCCGCCAGAAACCCGGGGGTTGCCTGAAGGTAAACAATCAAATCCGGATTCGGCGCCACCGGCGAGAGGGCTTCGAAGAGTTTCCGGTACAGATCGAACTCCGGCTCGGAAAGGGTGGCCCTGGCGTGTATCATGTCCCGGTGGAAACAGAAATCGCTGACTGTCAGGCCGTGGAAAAGGTCGGCGCGGCTCAGTTCCTCCAGACGCTCGTACCGCTGGAGCATGAAGGCGATCTGGGTTTGAAACGCCCATTTCTTCATGTTTCGGTGAAACAGGGGAAGAAAAGGGTTGTCCCCGGGCTTTTCCAATATCAGCCGCCCATTCATTGCACCCGCCAGAAGCCCGGCCAGTTCTGTCTTGCCGGATCCAAGCGGCCCCTCCACCACCAGGGTAGCAAGCGATGAGGAATCAGCCAAGGCTTACGCCCTCATACCGGGTAATATTCGATTTATCAGGAGTTTGTGCCAGCATCATCCCCGGTGTAAGGCCATCCGTTCCTGGAACCGGGTCGAAAAACACTTCCGCCAGAGGAACCAGCACGAAACGCCTGAGATGCATTCGGGGATGGGGCAGTATGAGTTCGGGACAGCTTGTTCCGTTCTCCAGAAACAGCACATCCACATCCATGGAGCGGGCTTTGCCCGCCTTTTTGACCGGGGATCCGCAACCCGCCTCAATCTCTCTGGCCACGGCAAGAAGGCCTTTGTCAGAGCCAAGCCACCGACCCGCCAATGCGCAGTTCAGAAAATCGCCCCCTTCGACAGCCCCCCAGGGCTTCGCAAGGTAAACCCTTGATACCCGGGCTTCAGATACCATTGCCGAACACCGGAGGCAATCCACAGCGTCTCTGAGGCATAGAGGAGTTGATGCTGTGTTGCCCCCGAGACCAAGGCCGAATGCCCTACCCTTCAATGGTGTAATCCGCGCTTTCGGTTATGGAATCCACCGGCGGAAAAGGCTTTTTTACAGTTACTTTCCATTCTCCCGGCCAACGGGCGCCGAGGAGTTGAAACACCCTCCCGGCCAGTTCTTCAATGTAGTCGAAACCCTGGTGGGACACAGCTGAGACCAGAGAACACACTTCGGAGTAATCCACTGCGGGTGGGGATGAATGGGTTCCGGAATACTCGATATCCAGCGTCACCCTTCTCGGAAAGAGTTTCTCCTTCGGAAGAACACCCAGAATCACCTGAATTGAAATGCCTTTCAGAACCAGTGTGCCGGTCACTCTTCCTTCTTCCGCAGCCACTGGATGAGCCGGTTCCTGTAAAGCTCCAGCTCTTCCAGCCTGCCCATGGCCTGGTGAATTCTGGGTTCTGAAACCGTAAGCGCGAATCGTATGAATCCCTCGCCCCAGGAGCCGAAACCACTTCCGGGGGTGACCATTATCCCCGCCCGGTTGACCAGTTTTCCCGCGAAGGCCATCGAAGTTGCACCCCTGGGCAGCCTGACCCACAGATAGAATGTGCCCGGGGAGTCGAAAACCTCCCAGCCCAGCTTGCGCAACCCTGCGAGAAGCACTTCCCGGCGGCTCCGGTACATGGACAGCAGCCCGGAGATGTGTTCGGAAGGAAGAGCCATGGCGGTTGCGGCAGCGGCCTGAACAGCAGTGAAAACGCCGGAGTCGATGTTTTCCTTGGCGGCCATGAAAGGACGCACCAGTCGTTTGGAACCCGCCACGAAACCAACGCGCCAACCGGTCATGCTGAAGGTTTTGGACAGGCTGTGAAACTCCAGCACCACGTCCGACGCGCCGGGAACCTGCAGGAAGGAAAGGGGGGCTGCGCCGTCGAAACGAATGTGGCTGTATGAATTGTCGCTTGCGATGAGAATGTTGTTCTCCCGGGCGAAGTCTACAAGCCCCTTCATCTGCTTCGGGCTGACAACTGCTCCGGTGGGGTTGTTGGGGTAGTTAAGGAAAAGAACCTTCGCCTGCCTGAGAACCTCGGGAGGGATTCGCTCGAGGCAGGGCAGAAACCCGTTTTCCCAAAGAAGCGGAACATCGACGGGAATTCCGTCCGCCATGATGGTCGCCGCCCTGTAGACGGGATAGCCGGGATTGGGAATCAGCACTATGTCTCCCCGGTTGCAGAAGACCATCGGAACATGGGCGATTCCTTCCTTGGAACCGATCAGCGACGCAACTTCCAGATCATCCCCTCCGGTCAGCCCGAAGTCCCTCTGAAGGAAGGAGCGCGCCGCGTCCCTGAAGAAACCGCTTCCCCAGTTGCTGGGATATCGGTGAAAAGAGGGATCGAGAAGCGCCTTCCTTCCCTCCTCCACCACCGGGGCCGGAGTGGGGGTGTCGGGGTCGCCGATGCCGAAGTCGATAATGTCAAGCCCTCTTTTGACAGCAGCGGCTCTTTTCCTGTCAAGCTCTGCAAACAGGTATGGCGGAAGCTTGCTGAGCCTTTCAGAAGCGCTTATCAGAGCCCGTTTCTCCAAGACTTCTCCTTTCGCTGCTTCGTTGTAATATACATGTGTGAAGAATTATGTGGATTTCAGAAAGGTGTCACTTTGATCCTTCCCTTCAACCCCTCGACAAAAACCGTGCGTTGCAGTATCGGCACCCTGCTTTCCCTGTGCCTTCTTCCGGAAACCCTCAGGGGAGGAGATGATTCCGTCGACCTTCAAACCCGGTTGAAACACCACAACCGGGTGCAAAAGGCCAAGGCGGCGGAGACCGGCGGAACAACCGAAGTTCAGGCGAAGCTGAAGGCAAAGGTGAACGGCATCAGCTTCCACCTTTCCGGAAGGGCGGATGTGGTCTGCCCCGGGGGAATCTGGGAGGTAAAAACACGCAGCCCGATCCCGGACAAGCCGCTGCAGGAGCATCTTCTGCAGCTGTGTTTCTACATGAAGGCTCTGAAGGCAGGAAAAGGCTGGCTGCTCTACACCGACACGGACAGTGACGAGGAGAAAACATTCCGTCTGGGCTCGCGGAAAGTCGGCACCCTGTGGAAGGAGTTCATCGGAGGGGCGGCGCGGCTTGTGATCGATGAATGGCGGCATCATGAGTGCCTGAAGGAAAGTCTGGGAAGCTTTTCATTCCCCTTTCAAAAGCCACGCCCGGGCCAGGAGCAGCTTTTTGAATCCACTCGAAGAGCGCTGGAATCTTCAGGGGAATCCATGATCCAGGCACCCACCGGAACCGGAAAAACCGCAGCGGTTCTCTTCGGCGCAGTTGCTCCGGCGATACGAACATGGAACACGCTGTTCTTTCTCACCGCCAAGAATACTCAGAAGAAACTTGCCCTTGAAACCGCTGAACTCTTCAGAAACTCCGGACTTCCCTTCCGGGCGGTGGCCCTCTCCTCCCGCCGGGATACCTGCCCGATGAACACCGACCGGTGTCTGCCTGAAACATGCAGCCTCGCGGAAGTGTTCGGAGAACGGGTGCAAAACTCCGGGCTCCTTGAGGAGCTTCTCGAAACAGGTATTGTCGACACCGCGATCCTGGTTGAAAAATCACTGCTGGCCGGCGTGTGCCCCTTCGAGACCGGGCTCTGCCTGGCCCAGCGGTGCGACCTGGTTATCTGCGACTACAATCATGTGTTCGATCCGTCCGCAAGCCTGAAGCGGTTTTTCGCCGAGGATGAAACAGCGGGGCGGATTGATCTTCTTGTAGACGAAGCGCCAAATTTGCCTGATCGGGTGATGCGGATATGGTCTCCGGAGATATGGGCTTCGTGGCTTCGTGTCACCGGCGGGTACGCGGGCAAAGACCGGAAACTCAGGGGACTCGTGCGCCCCTGGATCAAACTGATGAATGCGGCTGAAGCGCTTCTCCCTCCCGGCTCCCGGGATGACCTGGTACTGCCGGGCAGCCTCTCACCTCCACGAATCGATTTCAGGAAGTGGAGGCGGGCTCTGAAATCATTTTCCGACGCGCCCCCGGAAACCCTGGATCTGTCCCGGGCGGTGGCCCGATTCTCGCTGGTTGCCGAGAGGCTGGACGACACATTTCATCTTCTGGCCCGAAGGGAACAAGGCGATACGGTCCTGCAGTGGTTCTGCACCGATCCTTCAGGGCCGACGGGTGAGGTTCACCGAAGGTGCAGGTCTGTTACCGCATTCAGCGCAACCCTCTCCCCGGCCCCCCACTTCCGGCCCCTTCTCGGTATGGGGGATGACGCCGGCTGGACAGTAACGGAATGGCCCTTCCCGAGAGGAAACCTCAGGGTATGGATAGATGCCACCATTGACACCAGATGGAAGGCCCGGGAGTCCGCCACTCCCAGGGTCGCCGAAAGGCTTCGGGGAGCCTGGCTGAAAAACCCCGGAACCTGGCTGGCCTGGTTTCCATCATTCAGCTGGATGGAGGAAGTGGCGCTGTTGCTCGGTGATTGCAGCCCGCTGGTTCAACCCAGGGCTTCATCTCCTGAAGAAAGGCGGCGCTTCCTCGAAGAGGCATGCGAAGGGGGGAAACTGGTGCTTTCCGTGGCGGGTGGCGTCTTCTCGGAAGGCGTTGACATGACTTTTCCCGACCTTAAAGGCGGGTTTGTGGCGGGCCCGTCGCTTCCATCCGTGAACACCAGGCAGGAACTGGTCAGAGTAAGATACAACAGTGTCTACGGCGACGGGTTTCTTCACGCCTACATCATCCCTGGCATGAACCGGGTGATTCAGGCGGCGGGAAGGCTTCTGCGCAACCCGGAACAGAAGGCGGATCTGGTGCTGCTCGG
>CAZUXA010000018.1:42963-50062 GCA_964624405.1 uncultured bacterium
TCGCATGCTGCGGCAAAAGCCATGAATACGGCGATAAGAGCTATTGCAAGGTACTTCATTCCAAAATCCTCCCGTCGAAACTTCCTGAAACTCCATCTGCGTCTGAAACCTTCAGCGCAGATATGTCGCCCTGAAAAAAAGCGGGGGGCGATACCCCCACGGAAAGCAATATGCCACGAGACGATACATTCCGTCAAGGGGATGATGCTCTGAAGTAATTACTGAAGTGCACTTTAGCTAAAGAAGCCAGAATGTCCTGGCCATAAAGCTTCACAAGTTCAACGCCCACCTTGTCCGCAGCAGCTCCGGAACCTGATGAAAGGCTAACTGCGAGCCCTTCGGACAGCTTTTCGAGTTCCCTGAGATAGGCTCCCCGGGCAATGATCGAAGCCGCCGCCACCACAGGGTCGTCCTCGGCGCGAAAACGCAATGAGAGCCGGTAGTCTCCCGGAGGCAGCCACGGAGCCAGCCTCTCCCGGGGGCAGAAACGGTCCACCACCACGGTTCCGGCGCCGGTTCGGGCCAGGAGTCTGGTGATCACCTCACCGTGGGCCATGGCCTGCATATCCAGGCTGTTCATTCCCCGGGTCCGGCAGTGTTCGAAAAGAGTGTTGTACTCCCCCGGGGAGATGCAGCGAACTTCCCACGCAAGCCCAGGACGCGCAGTCAGTGCGGAAGCGAGCTTCAAAACCCGGTCGTTGGACAGGGTTTTTGAATCCGCCACTCCCAATGCAACCAGTTCCCGGGCGACACCGTCATCGCAGGCTACCCCCGCCGCCACCAGGGGACCGAACCAGTCTCCCTTTCCAGCCTCGTCGGTGCCGATGCGGAACCCTTCCACCAACGGGGGAAGCTCCGCCTCTCCGGACAGGACGCCCATGGCAAACTCGATCAGATCTGAGTCACCTCCGGCGGGAACGGTGGAAAAGCCCTTCCTCACAGACCAGTAGTAGTTCACCCTGCATGTTAGCCCCGCCATGGAAAGGACGACCTGCGAGCCGTTCACGAGTTTATTCTCCGAAACGGTTTTCACTCCGGCTGCGGAAAGAGACTCCCGGGCCAGGGCCGCAGATTCCGCCAGACCCGACCCCGAAATCATTCGAAGGGGTTCTCGATTGAAAGAATCACTCCCGGAGTGTACGATTCCAGAAGGCACGAAATCTCGCCTATGAGTACCGAGGCCGACAGAAGCACGGGCATATGGCGGTCGTCGTCGGTGACCCACACGAATATCTCGCCTTCCTGCTTGAAGATTCCCTCGCTTCTCAACTCCGGCTTGAGAAGCAGGCACCGGAAGGTTCCCGCTGGAGTACGGATGGTGTTGCGCTCAACAACGTCAACCCACAGGGGGTAGTTGTCGTTGTCAACGTGAACGTCCATGGAAAACCTGTCACCCACTTCCAGTGAAAGGGTGCGGGCGTAGTAGAACGCTCCGAGAACATCAAGGGCATGGGGGGGAATAAGGTTTTCCATCTTGTCCGGGTTGGTCTCGCCGGGGTAACGGGCAACCCCCTCTTCCTGGTGGAAAAAGGTTTCCTTCTGCCTGGAGTAGTTTCCCTCGTTGATATCCTTGTAGTACCTGAGAGTGTGCAGCTGAACGATGTCAAGATGGGATTCGTTGACATCCCTGACCTTGAAGAAACTGTCGAACACGGGGTTGCTTCGGGCTTCGGCGGTTATCCGGTAAGCCATTAGGCCGTTGATCTCTTCGGGGCCGGTTACGGCCAGCGTGGCGGTTCCAGCCCTCATTATTCCGTATTGCACACTGAACACGAATCTCTCGCCGGGACCCCATGCCTGGTTTGGAACGTACCTGCGGGTGAAATCTCCCCATTCCCAAACCGTAACCGCGTGCAGGGAAGACGCCAGAAAAATGGCGCATAGAAGAAGTTTCATTTCTCCGCCTTTCGATTCGCGGGTTTTCCGGTGATACACTTCCGGGCCAGGCAGTGTTCCCACTTGCGCCCAACAGCGCTCAGGGAGTATTCCCGGCAAACATAGTTCCTTCCCCTGCTTCCAAGGTATTCGGCCACCCCGGGGGTTTCCGCCAGATGACGCATCTGCGCCGCCAGCTGCTCATGGTTTCCCGGGGAGTGCAGCAACCCGGTCTCCCCATCCTGAACCAGATCGCAAAGCCCATTTGTGGCTGCCGCCAACAGAGGCAGGCCTGAACTCATCATTTCAAGCCCGGTCCGGCTCACCACTTCGCTTCCCAGGCTGGTCACCACACCAATCGAAGCCCGGGCCAGAAGCGGGCGCACATCGTCAACGCGCCCGGGGAACTCAAGTCTGTCTTCCACACCAATGGAGCCGGCGAACTCCCTGAGTTCTTCTGCGCTCTGCTGATCATTCTCTCCGGCGATTACGGCCCTCCAGTCCGGAGGCATGTTCATCATGGCCCTGATCAGGGTTCGGTGACCCTTCACCGGGCTGAGTCGCCCAAGGGAAACCACGAGTTTTCCCCTTGTGCCTTCAGCCGGCGAGAAGAAACCGGTGTCGACTGGAAACGGCACAACCGCCACAGGACCCCTTCTCCTCCCCTGGTAGCCCCTGGTCGCCATAAATGGAGACGGAAACACCACCAGGGCCGTTCGACGGTCCACCATGCTCCAGAAAAGCCCACCGGAGGCCTTCCGCTGGTCGTTCCTGACCCGAACCAGGGGAATCCGGGACGGCAGTAGGGCCCACATTGCCTGACCATCGGCCCGGTGGGCGCATACAACATCAGGCCGGAAATCCAGGGCAAGGGAAAGCATGCCCGGCACTCCCCGGGGAGCCACCCGGGAAACCCCGGCTGACCTTGCCCTGTCCGCAGCGGTACCCTCGGGGGAAACCTGAAGCAGAACCCTGTGCCCTGCTTCCTGCAGGGCAAGAGCCTGCATGACCGCTCCCTGAGCCGACGCGTTCCACCATTCGCAGTTCCCGGTAACCATGACTCTCATGGCTGTACCCACCTCCAGAAGGGTTTTATACTGCTCTTCAACGGGGATGAAAACACCGGGAGGAATCATGAAGGCTTCGCGGAGAATGGAGGCGGTTCACATGCCGCCGATCCACCAGATTATGAACCGGGTCAGGTCTATGCTGCAGAGGGGCGAGACCGTCTACTCCATGGCTCAGGCCGTTCCCTGGTACGGCCCTCCTGAAGAGGCTGTAAACGCCCTGGCACTGAGGCTGGCCGAGCACTCCACCCACCTCTACAGCCCGGATCCGGGCATGGCCTCTTCCCGGGCCGCCCTTGGCCGCGACCTGGAAGCCCGCCGGGGGATTTCCGTTGACCCGGAAAGTGAACTGCACCTCACCTGCGGAGCCAGCCAGGCTTTTCTCGGGGCACTGCTTTCGGTGGCGGACCAGGGAGACAGGGTGATCGTCATCGAACCCTATTACTTCGACCACATGTTCGCCATCATCTTCAGCGGTGTCAAGCCGGACATACTTCCCATGCGCGAAACCACGGGCTGGGAGCTTCCCTGGGAACAGCTCGAAAAGAGAATTCCCGGCGCCAGAGCGGTGGTGCTTGTCAACCCGGGAAATCCCACCGGCGCCGTACTCACCGAGTCGGAGCTGAAGCGGCTGGCCAAAGCCACGGAACGGGAAAACTGCGCCCTGATAATCGACGAAACCTACGAAAGGTTCAACTTTTCCGGAAGCCGGTGGCATCCCTGGATGGAGGCAAAGACACACAACACACTCACCCTCGGCAGTTTCTCCAAGAGTTTCGGAATTTCCGGCTGGAGGCTTGGTTACCTCTTCGGCCCCGGCCGACTTATGGAACAGGCTCTCAAGGTTCAGGACTCGGTGGTGATCTGCCCCCCCACACCGGCCCAGATTCTTCTTGAAGAGTGCCTGAAGGTAAAAGGTTTCGCGGAAAGCAGGGCGGAGGCGGTTCAGAAGCGTCTCGACCTGTGCAGGGAAGCTCTGAAAAGCGCGGAGGGGCTGCAATGGAGGGAGTCCGGAGGCGGTTTCTTCACACTGGCCGCTTGTCCTGGAAAAAGCGGATACAGCGTTTCCGAAACCCTGCTTGCGAAATACCGGATCGGCACGATTCCGGGTGAAGCCTTCGGGGGAACCGGCGGAAATCATGTCCGAATCAGTTTCGGCTGTCTGCCCGATTCTCTGGTAACTCCTGCGATGGAAGCGCTGGCCTCGGTTCGTCTGTAGCTTCTCACGCAGACCCCTGCGGTCCGGCTCTCCCCCCTGGCTACCGGGTTGACTCCCGAATCCGGATCAGGGGAAGCATCCTCAGCAGTGTTGTGTTCAGATGGAAGTGGCATATCCCGTCGGCCCCGGCACGGAGTGAGGCTTCAACCTGAAGCGTTGCCTCCTCCGTGGAAATGGCAAGGCTTCCAATGCTGGAACCCAGGCCCGAAACGATGTAACAACACCTGGGAAGCAGCGATCTCTGGGTTCTCACAGCGGCTTCCACCTCGGCTGCGGTACCGAAGTAGTTCATGTGGTAGATCCGGTCAAGCAGGCCAAGCCCGCACCATTCCACCCAGTCCTGCCCGCAATCCAGCCCGTAGTTGATGTTCGAAAACACCGCGGCGGAGACCGAAAGCCCCCTGGCGCGCACAAGCCGGGAAAAGACCGAAACCGCATCGGTGATTCGCCCCACGCGCCAGTCCGTGTATTCTCCGTGAAGCGGCCCGTTCTCCAGAACATCGTCGGGCCACCGGTACACCGCATGACCGCTATGCTGCTGAAACCGCGCCCGACATCCTTCGCAGAAACAGGAGTTTCCGTCGGGATACCTTATGTAGTCCAGGTGAACCCCATCCAGGTTGTACCGGTCCATCATCTCTTCCAGAAGAGCGCCCTGAAACTCCAGGTTGCCCGGATCCGTGGGGCACAGCCAGGGAAGCGTATCATTCCCCGAGGTGATCTGAAGCCTGCCTTCCCGGGCGAGTTCTTCCGCCAGAAGGCTGTCGGCCCGGGATACTCTCCAGAGAACCACCCAGGAGTGAACCTCAATCCCGGTTTCCCCGCAGACCGAGAACATTTCGTCAATCCATGCCGTATCCGGAGGAAACGCCCGGGAGTCAGTAACAAGGTTCGAGGGGTACGCGGGAGTAATGCCGTAAAGAAGGCAGGGAAGGAGATGGTCCACCCCCGCTTCGGTCAGAACCGAAGCCGCAGACTCCCAGTCGCCGGGGTAACCCTGAGCAACCCACACACCATGTGACGGAGAGGCAGTCATAAAAACGAGTTCCATCAGAAGAGCGTTCATCGTTCCACCTCCGGCGAAGGAACGCCTCTCAGCGCGTTTTTGTAAAAACTCTTCGCCCGCCTGAAGTAATCGTTGAACCTGCCGTCAATGAAGTCGGGAAAGCTGTGGTCGGGCCCGGTGAAGTCGCCGAAGCGGTACCGCAGGCAGGTGTGTGCCCACACTCCACCACCGACGCAAATCTTGTCCGGCGCCGGCTTGAAGCTTGCCAGCACCAATTTGCCGTGGTCAAGGTAACCGGGGTCGAGGTTGACGGTTCTCGCGCCGTCAGCGGAGAGGCTCTCCTCCAGCTCGAAGCAGAAAAGCTTCCAGTGCCGCAGTTCCGCCGGATCCCGAAGGCGTCCGAAACAGAGCCAGATCCTGGTGAGACCGGCCCCCATCTCCGGCAGGTAGTAATCACTCATGTCGAAGGGATAAGGCCGGCTTCGAATCGCAACCGGGCCGAAATACCGGTTCAAGTCGGGGATGGCTTTGTCAAGGGCGGATGAGCATCGGGACAGGACACTCACCACGGGAAGCACCGGGAGAGTCGGTTCAGGACCCGACACGGTTTATCCTCTCCCCCCGAAGACGGGAAAGCTCCCGCCAGGCCTCCCCGGCCACAGAGGGGCTGACCCCGAAATACTCCGCAACCGCCGAGCCGTAGTCCGACGCAAGTTTCCGATTCTCCCGAAGCCCCTCCCCCTCCATCCTGAGGTTGCCGTTGTGCGCGCTCAACCGATGGTCCTCAAGGGAGAGATTGATGTGAAGGCTGTTCAGTCCCGGCGCGGAAAACGACTGCTTCCAGAACAGAAGGAACTCCTCCCGGGTGAGTTCCCTGGACTCCAGGCGGTATCTCCACTGAGGGACCCCGCCCTCCCGGACCGTATAAAGATCCCATCCCGCGCCACTGGGAGCCCAGCGCAGTTCTCTTCCGGGAAGTGAAAGGGTTCCGCCATGCCTTTCCAGCCGGACCGGCCGGGGAACCACATAGCCCGGGTCCAGCAGGAAAGCACCCTCATTCCCCTGGGCGAGCAGCGCGCAGTGTATGTTTTTTCCGTGTCTCATGTGTCCGGTGAGCGGACGCACTTTCCAGCCGCATCGGACAAGCACCGCCGCCAGTGCCTCGGTGAGTGAGTAGCATGTTCCTCCGGTTCCGGCTTCAACGAAACCCCTGAAGACCTCATCGGGCATACGGGGTCTCTCCTCACCCCGGGCCCTGAGCAGAAACTTGGTCAGGTTCTCCCATGGAATTCTGCGGAAAGCTTCAACGGTGTCGTACAGGCTCGCAACCCCGGAAGCGGGTTTCAGGCCGAAATGATCGAAAAAGATGTCAGCCGGGTGTTCCATGGCCTGGCAATACCACTCAATCTTCCTGGGGCCGTTCCACTTCGATCAGCAGAATCCGCTGAACCATTCCCTCGTCCTCGTGAACAGCGGCAAATCGCCTGCTGTGGGGGGAGATGAAAAAAGTCAGAAACTCGCCCCTGGGAATGTCGAGTGAAAGCTCCGCCCGATACTTCAGAACGCCGTCGGGAAGAGACCACACATCAAAGGTGGGACGGGGCTCGGTTCCGAGCAGAACCCACAGGTTTCCGTCTCCGGATACCCAGAGGCCGGAAATCGGCTCACGAAAGGGATCCGGTTCGTAAACCCACTGCATGACATTCGTGGTTCCCGACCCCCGGAGCATGTCCTCGATGTACTCCTTTTCCAGAAGGATTTCCTCCGGTGTTTTAACAACAGCGGTATACTGCCGGCTTATCTCCCCCAGAAGCCCGCCATTCCTGTCGAACCTGCGGATCAGGTACTCTCCGGAATGCCGACGGTGGTGGAAAATTCCACCCTGGCCGTCCGATGCCAGATAGTGGCCGAACCGCCATGCGTTAAGGGCGT
>CAZUXA010000019.1:0-49971 GCA_964624405.1 uncultured bacterium
CTTGTGGAAAGGCTTGCCGGTTCCAGCCAGGGGGAGTACGCCCGGAGCTGGTTGGTGTAGTTGTAGGTAGTTCCCTCCGCCGCCTGAACCACGATATCCTCCCGACCGTCATGGTCGAAGTCGCCGTCCACCCGCATTGCGGAGTAATGACCGGGTGTGGAAAAGGTGAATGTTGCGTCCGGCGTCCAGTTGCCCAGGCCGTCACCAAGATAGACACGGCCGGTGGTTCCCCCGTAGGCCACCACATCAAGGAAATCGTCTCCGTTGATGTGGCCGAACTGCACCATGGAGTAGTTGGATCCTGAGGGCAGCCCGTTGGAGTAATCATCCCACTGCAGGGTGTCATTGTTGTAGGAATAGACCCGAACGCCGGAATCACTGTCCATGGCTACAAGTATGTCGTCGGCGCCGTTGTTGTTGAAGTCTCCGACATCCACACTCCAGATGACCTTCTGGGGTATTCCGGAATGCTCAAGGGTGAAGTCGAAGTCTCCATTGCCGAGATAGATGCTGGTGTGGGTCACATCCCCCCAGCGTGTGCATATGAAGTCCATGTTGCCGTCGGCGTTGAAATCGCCGGTCTCTATGGTGTACTGCGCGTTCCATCCGGTGATGGCCCACTCATGGGTCCAGTTTCCGTCACCGTGGTTCCGGTAGACCCTTACGCCATTTCCGGAACCGAAGGACTGGCATACGATGTCAAGCAGGCCGTTGTTGTTGAAGTCCGCCAGAGCCGTGCCGAACATGCCGTAGGTTTCTCCGGCGCCGGCAAGGCCCTGGTCCCAGGGAACCCACCCGGCGCCGGTACCGTTCCCCAGGGCGGCGCCAATGAGCTTGTCGCCGAATCCCCCGCTGCCGTAATCGTGATGGATGCCCCAGGCTATGTCCATTATGCCGTCGTTGTTCAGGTCGCCCATGGCGCAGTCGCCGTAGCCGAACCACCCCTCCTGAACGACGCTCCAGTTGCCCAGGCCATCGCCGAACCAGACGGAAATGCCGTGCTGATACGATCCCGGGGAACCATGATCGCCAACGGAAACAATATCCAGATGACCGTCAGCGTTCACATCCGCAAGCTCGTACCCGGTTCTTCCGGTTTTCTTGGTGGGGGTCTCAAGACCCGCGGATTTCTCGATGAGTATCACCGGCTCGGGTGTTATCAGAAAAACCGCGACCATCAACGCGAAAGACAGCATGGCATTCCTCCGATCAGCGATGGAAGGAGAGCGGGCTTCTAATTGATGTTCTTTCGGTTCCGGTAACCATCAGGTTTCGCCACTGAAGCACCTGACTCACCGAGTACCGGCTCATGTCCAGCCTGCCTATGGCGAATCGGCCGTATTCCCTTCCGTAAACCCTGGATAAGCTGGTGACCATTCCGTCAACGGTGTAGCCGGTGGTGACCGAAGGCCTGCCGTTCCATGTGAAGGATGCCACCTGGGGCAGAAAGTCACCCCGCTGGGGGATGGCGCCTCCGGGATAGGCGAAGGAACGCACTTCCGCTGTTCTAAGGCCCAGGGTTTCGCTGAACCTGTCCAGCGCCCGGTTCACCTGGCGTTTCCAGCCATCCGGTGGGAGGGCGGTGAAAGCCGCGTGGCTGAAAGAGTGGTTGCCCAGTTCATGACCCATGTCCAGCAGATTGTGGAACTTCTCAACCGTGTGCTCTCCGAAGGGAATCTTGTCCCAGCTGATGAAGAATGTCACGCCGCCGCCGAAATCGGGGTGTTCTTCCAGAAAGGCTTCGATGATTCCCAGCGCGCTGTTCGGATCGGTCAGGGAAGTGCCTGGCAGAAAGCGATAGTTGTTTTCCCAGCCGTCGTCGAAAGTGATCATGACCGGGCGCCTGCCCGCTGGAACTTGGATGAGGCTGTTTTCCAGATCCCGGGGGGTTACAAGGTAGAACCCGTTTCTGTACAGGGCATCCAGGTCACTTCGAAAACGGTGGGTGGATACGCCGTACTGCACCGGAGGATCAGACACATGATGGTAACAGAGAATGGGAATACCGCTGGGGTATTCCTCGGCGGCGGGCTCGGCGTACTCCAGGGGGGGGGCCTGGTAGAAGCCCGGAGCAACCGCCGCGCACAGGGCAAGCAGGGGAATCATGGCGAGGGAACCACCGTGAACCGGTCCAGTTCGACCCGTATGCCGGAGTCGGTGAACACACCGGCCACACCCACAGCGGGCATACTGAGCCTGACCACCTGAACAAGCTGGCCGTTCACATGAAAATCGATGTAACTGCCGTGAACGTAGGCGCTCAGCTGAACCGAAGGCATGGAGTAGGGAAGCAGCCGGCTTCTTTCGAAGGTGCCGAGCCCCATAACCGGAAACCACAGACCGTTTCGACATTCCTGAATGGTGTACTGCCCCCTGGAGTTCACCCCCAGCAGGACGAAGTTGCGTTCATCCGCCGCCCTGAGAACCAGCCCCACCACGGAATGAAGGGGCGCGTTCAGCAGGTTGAATCGGGCTTCAACGATACCATCCTTGAGAAGGCCCGCGGTGCTGAGAAGAATGACCGGCTCGTTCCTGTGAAGGTTGTCTATCTGAAGGGCTCCACCGTAGACTTCATATGGTATGCCGGGGCCGAATGGACGATCCAGCGCTCCGGTGAATGTGCAGTTCACCAGCGTGTCTCCGGGAAGACGGGGTTCCGGTGTCAAGTCCCGTGAAACCTGGGATGTTCCGGTGATGCTGCCCACGAAGAAGCCGCTGGTTCTCGCGGGCCTGCCGCAGGAGCCGCAGATGAGAAGCAGTGCGATGATTCCGGGAAGTTTGTATCTTTTCATTATGGGTTTCCAATAAAGGTTGTGATGAAGGGCCGGGCCATGAATGGAAAAACTACTTTCGCGCTGCTGTTGTGTCCAGTGCTGGCTTGCGGCCCGGAGAGCGGCGGCGGCCCGATCCCGCTCCGGCAGGATACCACAGCGGTTTATGCCGCGGAGGGGCCCCTGATAACCGCAAGAAAAGTGAATCACCAACCCGGCGCGGTTTTTCTTCAGGGTGTGGAACAGGTTATCGTTGATTCCGTTACGGCTTCGGGAGTTGTTCAACCCGGCGACACTCTGGCAAGGCTTCGGGATCCCCTGGGAGTTTTCACGGAATCCCGGGTGGAAATGGATCTCGCCAGGGCAGTGGCACAGGGGGCCACCGGCGTGGCGGACAGTCTGAGAGCCATCCTCAGTTCCCCGCCGTGGATTACCTGGGCTCTTTCACCCGTTGAAGGAGAGCTGATATCGGTTCGTCACCGGGCGCTTCTCTCCCCGGGAGACACCCTGGCGCTTTTGTACACCCCCGCCGACTCCCTGTGGGTTCTGGTTTCACCGGTTTCCCTGGGCAGATGGCCTCCGGTTCCGGGAATGACCATTATCGAGTCATCATTGGATACCGCCCTTGCCCGGGGAAGCCCCGTTGCGGAAAGCTTCACTCTTCCCGGGACATGGGTTCTTCCCGGCGCAACACTGAGGGAGGCCGGGCTTCGTATATTCATAATGTCAGCCTCCGGGGACAGCATTCCGGTTGAAATACTGGCGGAAACTCCCGGAGGAGCCCTGGTGTACAGTGAACATTCACTCGATTCGCTTCCCCTGATGCCCTGGGGAACCCGAAGGGAGCGAAACCCATGAGCCCTTTCGTTTTCAGCAGCTCCTTTGACCATTCCATGCTTCCGGAAGAAGCCATCGACCTTTTTCACCGTTTCATGGACGACGGAAAACTGGGTTTTGCCTCGCTTCCCTCGGATGGAAACCTGCTGGAATGCTCGGTTTTCGCCGCGGACAAAGCTGCCGCCCTTGGCGATACGATGATTGTCTGCGGAATCGGAGGCTCCTCTCTCGGGCTTCGCGCCATTCTTGGCGCACTGGGCAGCCCTGCGGGAAGGAGCATTCACATACTGGAATCCCCGGACTCCAGACTGATTCAGGATGTGATGCGCAAATGTGATCCCTCGAAAACCTCCCTGACCGTAATCACAAAATCCGGCGGAACACCGGAAACACTGTCGGTTTTCATGGAGCTTTATCCATGGTTGAACGATGATTCCAGGGTGTTCGCGGTGACCGATCCGGAAAAGGGCGACCTCAGAAGGCTTGCTCTGGAGAAGGGCTGGCACTCCCTTCCTGTTCCGCCTTCCGTCGGGGGCAGGTACAGCGTCCTCAGCCCGGTTGGGCTTTTTCCAGCGGCCTTTGCCGGAATCGATGTGGAAAGAGTGCTGTCAGGTGCCCATGATGTTCTTGCGGATTTTCTCGCCGACGGCGGAAACAGCCTTGCGGCACGAGTCTCCTCCGCATACCTGCACTGCTTTCACAGCCGTCCGGTTCATGTGTTCATGCCATACACCGACCTTCTCTTCGACACCGCCCTGTGGTTCGCCCAGCTCTGGGCGGAAAGCCTGGGCAAGGCGCGGGATCTTCAGGGCGTCCCTGCCTGCACCGGTCAGACGCCTTTGGCCTGCCGGGGTCCGGCGGATCAGCACTCTCTCGTTCAGCTTTTCATGGAAGGCCCGCTGGACAAGGTGATAACCATAGTCGGCGAAGAGCCGGTTCCCGCCTCGCCGGTCATACCCGGAACCTTTGCCGCGTATCCATCCATGTCGTACATCGAGGGGCGCAGCCCCGATGAACTCCGGGCCGCGGAGGAGGAAGCCACCGCCGGTGCCCTGGCAGAAAGAGGGCTGCCGGTGTGCCGGCTCAAAATCCCCCGGGTTTCACCGGAAACCATGGGAGGGCTTTTCATGCTGTATCAGCTCGCAACGGTGCTCACCGGTTTCGCCCTTTTCGTGAACCCGCTTGACCAGCCGGGAGTTGAACGGGGCAAGGTTCTCACCTTCCGGGCCATGGGCAGGGAGGGGTATTGACCCTTTTCACGGCGCTTGTTCTTCTGTCAGGGTTGGAGCCGTATCCCTCGGAGAACTGGTATACCCTTCTTCAGGAACACTGGGAGTGGAGCGCGACGGCTTCCTTCATGGTATCCGGAGGTTATGAAGCAGTGCTTCTTGATGGCATGCCGCTTGTTCCCTTCGGCGAGGCTCCCGTTCCTCCGGCGGGCTCGGGAACACACGCAGGGATTTCCGATCCTTTGAGTGGCGGCTTGTGGTCCCGGGGGGGATGGAGCCTGTCTTCAGTGTCTCCCGCCATCTCCGAAAGCCTTCTGGAAAGTGGTTTCACACTGCTTCAGAACACGGAGGAGAGGGGCAGGTACAGCATTTACCTCCGCCGGAGGCTTCCGGGAGCGGTACTGGGAAGTGCAGCCGCGTCCAGGGGAGATTCCGCCGGGGTTTCGATGATACGGTTGGAAAGGAATCCCCTGGGTGTCCGGGGGCTCTTCTGGAACCGGGGCTACTCTCTCCAGGGCGGGTATTCCCAGGGCGGGGGGCGGGTGTTCGGCGGGTTCTCAAGGCTTTCACCCGGAGACAGAAGACCCTCGGTAATCGGAGAATTCATAACATACTCAGAAAGGGTATCCGGGGGAGTGGGGGCGGGAGCCGCCTGGTCGGACCCGGATCTGCACTGGCGGGGAACAGCCATGGCGTCTTTGGCGTTAAACCATTTCATACTTTCTTTGCATGGTGATTTATCTGACAGTGCTCATGTTGTGTGGGGGGGGATCGGGTTGCCCGGAGCTTTCAGCGCGGGCTTCACCCTTCCGGATTCCGGAAGCGTGGGAGGCTTCGTACACGGTTCATACGGTCCCCTGGGTTTTGCCGCCAGGTTCAAAGACCGGAACCGGGCGGCCCTGTCCATAGGCGGGGCGTCAGGGTTTCTAAGGGGAATGGGAGCGGCGTGCTGGGATTTCGACCGGGACTCATTGTCGGTTACGACCTGGCTTCTTCCTGGAATGGACTGGTACAGGGCCAGAATCGAGGCGGGGCTCAGGGTTTCGGCGGGAATGGACTCCGGGGAAGACTGGACCGGAAGCTTTGACGCCCTGGCTGGTTTTACGTTGCGAACCTTCAACTTCGCCCTGGCACTGGAGGATTTTACTTCAAACCTTACCCGTTCGTGGACATTCGGAGTAACCTGGAGCTTTTCGGACAACCCGCCTTTGCGAAAGGAAGACGAGGACCGGCAGAGATGAACTCCATGCAGGTATCCATAGCGGTTCTGGCCAGCGGCAGGGGAAGCAACTTCGAGGCCCTGGTGAAGGGCAACACCCATCCGGGAGTGGTGAAGCTTCTGTTGTCCGACAACCCCGATGCGCCTGTCCTGGACCGAGCCGCAGAACTCGGAATCGAGGCGGCCCATCTTTCGCCGGGACCCTACAGATCACGTTTCGGCCTGAAAGAGGAAAAGGCATGGGCCGACTATCTTCTTGACCGTGGAATAGGGCTGGTATGCCTCGCGGGGCTGATGCGAATGCTCAAGGGCCCCCTGCTGGACGCTTTCCCCGGAGGCATAATGAACATTCATCCCTCGCTGCTTCCGGCTTTTCCCGGGCTTGACAGCCAGGGTCAGGCGTTGAGATACGGCGTCAAGGTGTCCGGATGCACCGTACACTATGTGGACAGGGGCATGGATTCCGGGCCCATCATTCTTCAGAAACCCGTGCCGGTGCTTCCGAAAGACAGCCGGGAGTCCCTGTCCCGGCGGATTCTGGCCGCCGAACACCGGATTTACCCGGTCGCGGTGCGCTTGCACTGCTCCCGGAGGTTGCTGCTGAACGGAAGAATCGTGGCCCCCTTGAAGATTCCCGTGGTTTGAAAGATATTCCCAATAACGGATAACGATGAAAGGCGGGTCAATTGGCGTTCTCCGCTGTGGGCATTCTCTGGTTGCTTCTTCTGTGCGGTCCGGACGACCCCATACCACCGGCGCCATCCCTTGCCCTGACGGTAAACGGCGTTCAGCTGGCTTCTCCCATGGCTGCCTTCATGGCTCAACCCGGTTCCCGGGTTTCGGTGTCCTGCCCTGACTCCCTGTCCTGGAGCATTCTTGGCTTTCAGGGCCAGGGAAGGGATTTCACTTTCACCCTTCCCAGGTCCCATGGCATTTTCACCCTGACGGGCAGGGGGGGAAACGCGGTTCAGGAATGGGCTGTCATAGTACCGGTTGACTCCCGCAGAATGCGAACCACAACCCTGAATTCTTTCCCCATGGGCTTCTATGGCGGCGTTACCGCTGTCACCAGGGAACAGCTGCCGGAACGGTTCGTCGAGATTCGTCAAAGCAGCTACCATACCCGGCTTTCCACGCATCTGGCGGTAAGCGACATGCTTCAAACCGTAACCGGGGACTGGCCCCAGTACATGGCTCTGGAGCTGGACATCATACTCAAGCTGGAAATGCTTCTCGACGAGGTGCGGATTCATTACCCTCCCGCGAGAAGCATCAACATCATAAGCGGATTTCGAACCCCTGCCCTGAACGCCAGCATAGGAAACGAGACCTCCACATCATTGCACCTGTACGGAAAAGCTGCTGACTTCTGGATAGAGAGCTGGCCATCCAACAACCTCATGGACGACATCGACCGAAACAAGCGGATCGATGTGTACGACGGCGAGTTCCTGGTGGAGCTGACCAGAAGCCTGGAAGCCAGGGGAGTTGTTTCCGTGGGAGGGGCATCAGCCTACAGGTGGACCGAATCCCACGGGCCCTATGTTCACATAGACACCAGGGGCACACCGGCCCGCTGGCAGACCCGGCGCAACCTGGTAAGTGCACCAGTGATCTGACTACCGAAAGGGAAAACGATTTGAAGCCCCATATGACTGTTCTGCTCTCCACTCTTGTCGCATGCCTCGGGGTGAGCCTCTTCGCCCTGGCCAATTCCACCCGAAGCATAAGCCATTGGAGCGATGCCATGGTGGAACAGCACCGTGAGGCGCAAATGGCTTCATTGAGGTGCGACACCCTGTCGGCGATAAACGCCGCTTTCGCCGCAAGACACGATTCAACCGCAATTCTGCGCCGGCAGAACGACAGCCTTCAAATCCGGCTCGCCGAGGCTGAACTTGCGCGGACCTACGACGGTTACTACCTGATCGTGGATACCTCTCAGAACCGCTTCCACCTCCGCAGGGGGGATCTCCTGGTAAGGTCGGGATATGTTGGAACGGGCATCGGCTGGACGGAGAACGCCAGCGGCATGAGCTGGGACTTCAGCACGCCCAGAGGTCTTCGGAGAGTTCTGTACAAAACCAGGGATCCCTACTGGTACCGGCCGGACTGGTTCTGGCATGAGCAGAACCTGACTCCGCCAAGGCCCGGCTCGGAGATCACCATTCCGGATGATCTCAGCTGGGACGAGAAGATCAGCTACTACAACGATTCCCTTACCGCTTCCCAGAGAGTGTGGGTAAGGGTGGTTCCCGGAGCCCTGGGCAGCTACGCCCTTGACCTGGGCAACGGCATCCTGCTCCATTACGGGGTTGGAAGGGGAAGGAACGTGAGCCACGGATGCATCCGCCTGGGTACCGGCGATCTTGAAGCGATCTTCCGCACCCTTGAAGTGGGTTCGCCGGTTCTCATTTACTGACGGGAGACTGATGTTCACAGCAAACACCGATTCCGGGGGAGGCACTGAAAAGCACCCGGTGTTCATCATACTGCTCTGCGCCCTGGCGGCTGTGCTTGTGTTTGTGATACCCTGGCGGGGCGCTGAAGGCGTTTACGAAACCCGGGAACGGGAAGTCGTGTTGAATCAGGCAGTTCCTGCCCAGACTCCACCGGTCCAGACCCACGAAGTTCCCCGGGTATGGCCCCAATCCGGATTCAGTGCCCAGGGAAACCCCGCATGGGGAACCGGAATACGTGAGCCTTTCCAGCTGAAATGGCAACTCCGTACGGATTACGAGTTCTTCTCTTCTCCTGTTCTGCTGGACAACACACTTTATGTGGGCTGCAACGACATGCGCTTCAGGGCCCTCAACGCCGAAACCGGAGCCGTCGAATGGTCGCATACCGTCGTCTGCGGCCTTTCCGGAGGCGCTGCGGGTGATGAGCGCAGAATTTGGTTCGGAGGCCAGGACGGAAGGGTCTACTGTCTTGACAGGGAAACCGGAGCCCTGGTCTGGTCAACCGGGCTCGGTTACCACATCTTCAGCGACGCGGCCCTTTTTCAAGACACCATCGTGCTCGCGGGCAACAGCATGGGAGCAGTGGCCGCCCTGAACGCGGAAACAGGCAACCTTCTCTGGAGCCATACGCTTGGCGGGCTGGTTCTCGGGCCGGCGGTGTCGGATTCCATCGCGGTTTTCGTCACCGAAAGCGGTTGCATGGCCGCCTACTCCCCGGACGGGGAAACCCTGTGGAACAGGAGCTTCGCGTCCCAGCCCTCGCCTCCCACGATTTCCAACTCCAAACTTTTCGCGGGTTTCTCAAGCGGCAAGGTGTTGGCGTTCAACCTGAACACCGGTGCCACAATCTGGGAAACCCAGCTTCCCAACATTCGGGGTAGAACCCTTCTGTCCAGGCCTGTATCCGCGGGTTCCTCGATTCTTGTCGGCACGTGCGACAGCAGGCTGGTATCCCTTGACGGAGAGACCGGAGCGATTGTCTGGGAAACAGCCTTCGAGAACTGGGTGCAGGTGCCTTCCACGGTCTGCGACACCCTGGTGTACGTTCCATGCGATGACGGAAGGCTTCACATTCTCAGCCTGAACACCGGAGAACGGCTCTACGCCCACGAGATCGAGGGTTACTCGGGAACACAGCCAATCGTGTCGGGAGGAATGGTTTATCTGGGAACAGCCAACGGCGGTTTTATGGCCCTGACAGGCACCATCCCCACAGATGACACCCCATGAACACTGCCTGGGTACCCTGCGGATACATTCTCATAGCGGGACCGGCAAATGCCGGCAAATCATCGCTGTTCAACGCCATGACGAAACACGGCTTCTCATCGGTGGACACCAGGCCTTTTACGACCAGGCACCCCCTGACGGGCCTGCGTGAGATTTCCGGCGCCCGGGCCTGCTTCATAGACACACCCGCCCTCGAGAAAGGCATCGAAGGTGATCTTCTGAGCCTGTGCGACGCGGTTGTTCTGGTGCTGAACGCCAGAAGCGTAGAAGGCGACCTGTTGCTTCCCTGCGTAAAGGAACTGATTCAGAACACCGAAGACAAGCCCCTTCTGATTGCCCTGGGTCACGGAGACCACATTCCGGAAACACTGCGGGCGCCCCTGGCATTGCAGACCAGCATCCGTGTTTCCGCCCTGGGAGTTTTCACGGTCAGCCCGCCCCTGAAAGAAGGTGTGGACCCTCTTCTTGCCTCGGTGGTGAAACTGCTCCCCGTTCGTGAACAGCTTTTCCCGAAAGGTGTCGCATCGTTGAACTCCGGGCGTTTTCTCGCTTCAGAACAGATACGCACCGTTGTCTACAGAATACTTTCGGACGACATCTCCGAGACCACCGCGGTCCAGGTCGAGGAATACACCCACCGCAACGGAAAGCTGTACATCAGGGTCAACCTCCATGTATCCAAGCTTTCCGACAAGGGCACAGTGATAGGAAGAAAGGGGCAGACCCTTTCGAGAATACAGCAGGAATCCACTTCCGTACTGGAAAGGTCCACCGGTATCCCGGTACAGCTGGAAGCCTGGGTCAAGGCAAGGGAAGGCTGGCCCGACAACCCGCGAGACCTGATGGAGTTCGGCTATGCGCTCTGATTCGTCCTCCCGGGCATGCCGGGTAATGCTGTCGGATTTCGAGGGGCCTCTCGACCTGCTGCTGTACCTCATACGCCGGGACGAGCTGGACATCACCCTCATTCAGGTTTCCATGGTGGCGGGTCAGTATCTGGCCTACATCAGGGATGCCACGGAACTCAACCTCGATGTGGCGGGGGAGTACCTGGTCATGGCCGCCACCCTCACCAGGCTGAAAAGCCGGTCACTTCTCCCTTCCAGAAGGGAAGGAACCGATGAATCCGACGACCCGGAAAGGGCTCTTCTGCGCCAGCTCATTCTTTACAGGGCCTTCAAGGAGGTGGCGGCGGATCTTCGGGAAAGCGAGGAGGTGTGGAGGGATGCCTTTTCTCCGCCCGGGGAGAGGCAGAGATTCACGGAAACCGCCAGAGAGTTTCCTGACAACCAAAGCGGATCGCTGATGGATCTTCTGGAAGCCCTGGAGTCACTGGCCCGGAAGGGTGAACCCGCTGTGCCGCACATGATAGAAAGGCCGGTTCTCTCCATGGCGGAATGCATGGACATCATCTCCAGGGCCATGCCCCCGGGGGCGGCGGGGCGATTCACTGACATTCTCGGCGAAAACCCGGACAGAAGGAGCGTTGTCTCGTTCTTCATCGCGGTGCTCGAACTTGTCCGCCGGGGGTGGATGAACCGCACCCAGGATTATCCCTTCAGCGAGATCAGGCTGGAAAGAACTCGGCAATGGGCATGACGCTGGACAGACTGGCCCGGGAAGTGGAAGCCCTTCTGATGGCGTCGGAAAAGCCCCTCTCCATCGAAAGGCTCTGCGAACTCACCGGAGCCGGCCCGGAAGCTTTGGAACAGGCGATTTCAAGAGTGGAAGACGCACTGGCCAAAGGGGGACACGCAATGGAGATAGCGTTTCTCGCCGGAGGCTATCGAATGGTGACCGATCCGGAACTGGGCACAGTGGTATCCCGGCTTTTCGAGGGCAGAAGGCCGGGGAAGCTTACCAGGGCCGCCATGGAAACCCTGGCGGTGGTGGCCTACAGCCAGCCCTGCACCCGGGCTCATCTGGAAACGGTAAGAGGAGTCAACTGCGACAGCGCCATGAAGACCCTTCTGGAAAGAGACTTCGTGGCAATTTCAGGAAGAATGGAAACCCCGGGCAGACCCCTTCTTTACTCGACCACAGCGGGATTCCTGGAATACTTTGGCCTTGCGAGGCTGGAACACCTTCCAAGGATGGACGAGATTGGCAATCTGCTGGCCCTGGGCGCCGACGACCTGGAAAAGGCAGCCCTGGACCTCTCAAAGGAGCGGGATGACGAATCCTGAATCAATGCGTCTGAACAGGTTTCTTGCCAGGTCCGGTCGCGGCGCCAGAAGATCGGTGGAGGAGGCGGTTCGGGGCGGGCTCGTTACGATAAACGGAATGCTGGTGAAGAACCCCGGGGTAATCGTGAAACCCGGCGATGTGGTGAGATGGGACAGCGAAAGGGTTTCCATTCCCCTTCCCTTCGCGGCGGTGATGAACAAGCCGGTTGGAGTAGAGACCACCATGAAGGCCGGAGAGGGGAGAACCGTCAGGGATCTGGCGGAGGGCATGCCTTCAGGGGTCTCGCCGGTTGGGAGGCTTGATGTGCGCACCGGAGGGCTTCTTCTGTGGAGCAACGACGGCGACCTGACATACAGGCTTACCCATCCGAAATGGGGTGTCGAACGGGAGTATCTGCTCATTCTTCATACCCCGGCGGGTCCCGGGGAGCTTGATAGGATAAGGCGGGGAAGCTATATCGCCCCGGGGCAGTTCTCCAAGCCGGCATCCGTGGTCAAAACCGGCGGAAACAATCGGCTGAGGCTGGTTCTGACCACAGGCAGAAACCGTGAGGTAAGGCGTCTTTGCGCTGTTTGCGGCCTGAATCTCGCGGGACTGGAAAGGGTCGGGTACGGCCCGGTTCAACTCCGTGACCTTCCCAGAGGCGCCTGGAGACCTCTGAACCCGGGGGAAACAGAAGCGCTCTACGGGGTTGTGGGGCTCAAACCTTGACCTTTTGCTGAAGAATCGCAATATTCGCGCCACTTTCAACGAGGGGAAGTGAAGTTGCCTGTATAGGGTCATAGCCATCGACGGCCCCGCCGCCAGCGGAAAAAGCACCACCGCGAGGCGTGTTGCTGATCTCCTCGGTTTTTCCTTTCTTAACACAGGCGCCATGTACAGGGCTTCCGCTCTGGCTGTTTCCAGAGCTGGGGTTTCCCTCGATAACGGCGTTTCTGCCGCGAAAGTTCTCGATTCCCATACCTTCAGCTTTTCACCGGAAGGCGCTGTCCTTCTGGACAACGAGGATGTCTCCGGTCTCATCCACACCGCGGAGATGGGGGAGGCGGCCAGCATCATATCAACCCACCCGCAGGTCAGGGTCTTCCTCGTTAAGCTTCAGAGGCTGTTCGGCCAGGGCAGGAACACGGTGGCGGAAGGCCGGGATATGGGAACCGTGGTTTTCCCCGACGCCTTCCTGAAGGTTTATGTGGTGGCCGACGCGCCGGTAAGGGCCAGAAGGCGCATACAAGACCTCGGCGGCGGAGACATGGGGGAGATGGCCCGGCAGGTCCTTCGCCGAGACCGTCGCGACAGGTTCAGACCGGACAGCCCTCTCAGGCTGCCTCCCGGCGCCATGTGGCTGGACGGAACCTTCATGTCCCTGTCCCGGCAGGTTTCCGAGGTTATCCGTGAGTACCGCAGAATTGCCGGTGAGCAATGAGAACCAGGCTTATTCCCGTTATTCATGGAACGGTTACTTTCACGGCGAAACTCCTCTTCGGTCTCAGGGCCACGGGAAGGCACCACATCCCGAAGAGCGGTCCGGTGATACTGGCGGGAAACCACATCTCGGACTGGGATCCTCCGGTTCTGGGAATGGCATCCAGCCGGGTACCCTATTACATGGCGAAATCGGAGCTTTTCAAAGGCAGTTTCACCTGCCGGCTGCTGGAAAAACTGGGAGCCTTCCCGGTGAACCGCACGGGAATCGACACCGAAGCGATCAGAACCGCGCTGGGGCTTCTCCAGCAGGGAGAAGCACTGGCGATGTTTCCCGAAGGCACTCGCAGCAGAACCGGGCTGCTGGGTCAGGCGAAGAATGGAATTGCGCTGATTGCCAGAAAAAGCACGGCACCCCTGGTGCCGTTCTATATATCGGGAACCCGAAACCCCTTGAAATCCCTGTTTCGAAGGGGCGGCTTCCGGGTGGCCTTCGGGCCCCCCATAACCCCTGCGGAACTCAGTGAAGCCTATGGGCGGGGGGGAAGCGGGGGACTTTCATCAATGGTCATGGAGCGGATAGCCGACGTCGGAAGGGAATCCGGCGTCTTCGTTGGATTTGAGGATAGCGGAAAGGAGAATTTGTGAACGAGGAGAAGGAGTTTATCGTCGGTCTCTCCGAAGAGGACATCGAGGCGATCGAAGGCCAGGATTACACCCGTGAGGAACGTCGTCTTCTGGAAACCCAGTACGACAACACACTGGGGCAGACTGTTCTCCGGGTGGGAACCATCGTTCCCGGGCGGATCATAGCGTCCAACGACAAGGAAGTCCTGGTCAACATCGGCTACAAAAGCGAGGGCGTCATCCCCCGTCAGGAGTTCCGAAGCGATGAAGAGGTCTCCGAGGGCATCAGGGTGGATGTGTTCATAGAGAAGCTTGAGGATGATGACGGCAGGGTTTCGGTGAGCAAGGAAAAGGCCCACTTCCACAAGGTTTGGAACGACATCAAGGCCGCCTACGACGAGGGTACAATCGTGAGGGGAACGGTAATCAAGAGGATCAAGGGCGGTCTTACCGCCCGGATCATGGGCGTGGACGCGTTCCTTCCCGGCTCTCAGGTCGCCCTCAGGCAGGTTCCCAACCTGGAGAAGTTCTGCGGAGAAGAGCTGGACTTTCGGGTCATCAAGCTTAACAAGAGGCGCAGGAACATCGTGGTCAGCCGTAGACAGGTTCTTGAGGAAGCCAGAAGCGAGCTGAAGGAAACCCTGATAAAAGACCTTGAAGAAGGCCAGACCCGTATGGGAATAGTGAAGAACATCACTGATTTCGGTGCCTTTGTGGACCTCGGTGGCATAGACGGCCTGCTGCACATAACAGACATGAGCTGGGGCCGGGTCAGACACCCATCACAGCTGGTCAGCATCGGCGATGAGATCGAGGTGATGGTTCTCAAGTTCGACAAGGACAAGGAAAGAATCTCCCTGGGAACCAAACAGCTTCAACCCTTCCCCTGGGAGGGGGTCGCCGAACGCTACCCCAAGGATGCGGTGGTCAAGGGAGTTGTGGCCAGCATAACCGACTACGGAGCGTTCATAGAGCTTGAACCCGGTGTTGAAGGCCTGATCCACATCAGCGAGATGTCCTGGACCAAGCATGTAAGGCATCCCTCCAAACTTCTCAATGTCGGTGAGGATATTGAAGCCCTGGTTCTCAGTGTAAACGAGGAAGAGCGCAAGATATCCCTGGGAATCAAGCAGACCATGGACAACCCCTGGGAAAGCATCGAGGAGAGATATCCCGTTGGATCGCAGATCAGCGGCAAGGTCAGGAATCTCACCAGTTTCGGCGCCTTCGTGGAGATAGAGGACGGCATCGACGGCCTGGTCCACATTTCCGACATGAGCTGGACAAAGAGAATAACCCATCCCTCCGAGATACTGAACAAGGGCGACGCCCTTGATGTGGTGGTCCTGAGCATCGACAGGGAAAACCACCGGATCAGCCTCGGTCTCAAACAGACCATCGAAAACCCCTGGGACAGAATGAACGAGCAGTTCCCGGAGGGCACCGAGGTCGAAGGGGAAGTCACCCAGATCCTGGACAGGGGCGTGGTGGTCAATCTCGATCAGGATATCGAGGGATTCGTCCCCCTGAGCCAGCTGGGATGGGACGAGCTTCAAAGCCCGGACAAGGTGCTGAGAAACGGAGACATTCTTCCGCTGAGGGTAATCGAAGTGGTTCCCAGCAGCCGACGGATAGTGCTCAGCGTTACCAGTTACTTCAATGGACGAAGCCCCGAGGAACTGAACGATTTCAGGGCAAAACTGGAAGGCCGTCCGCCGGCCCCGGTGGTTGAAACTCTGCCGGAAGAGCAGATCCAGACCCTTGCGGAAACCATCATCGATGACGCTCCGGAAGCCGATCAGGAAGCCGGAGAGGAATAGCTCCACGGTGGCGGGGAACCCCGGGTTCCCCGCCACGACCCCATGAGAAACCTTACAGGGGCCCGGGTATTCGGGTATACCCACGGATGCAGGCTGAACGCCTGCGAAACCGACGCCATGACCGCGTCGGTGGTAAGCAGCATTCACGGAGCCCACTCCGCCGACGCCGGAACGGCGGACATAATCATCGTTAACACCTGCACCGTCACAGGCCGCAGCGGAGCAAGGTGCAGGAAGGCGGTGAAGGGCTTCAGGAACCGGAACCCCGAAGCTCTTATCATTGTGACCGGATGTGCCTCGGAGATCAGCCCCGGTGATTTCCAGGGCGTAAAGAACTGCATCGTAATAGGCAACACGGAGAAGGCAAGCCTTCCCGGGATGCTGTCCGGAAAACCGGTGATTGTGGAAAAAGGCCTTTTTCCGGGATTTGTCAGCGTTTCGGCGAAAAGAACCCGGTCTTTCCTGAAAATTCAGGACGGCTGCGACAACAGCTGCACATACTGCATCGTTCCCAGAGCCCGGGGCGCCTCCAGAAGCCAGCCCAGGGAAACAGTGCTGAGCCAGGCGCTGGAGCTTGCGGCCCTTGGCAAAAGAGAGATATGCCTGGTTGGGGTTGACCTCGCGGACTACGGAAAGGATCTCTACTCCGAAGAATACAGGCTCTCCCACCTGGTGAGAGACCTTTTGAAGCTGGGCGGGTTCAGGGTAAGGCTCAGTTCCCTCGAGCCAAATTCCCTGTCTGTTTCCACTTTGGAACGCCTCTGTCTTCCCGGTGTCTGCCGCCACTTCCATATTCCCCTTCAGAGCGGCTCCGCCAGGGTGCTTTCCGCCATGGGCAGAAGGTACGACAGAAGTGATGAGGAACGCCTGTTGTCCGCGGTTCACCGGCTTTTTCCAGGAGCATCGGTTGGCGCCGACATTATCGCGGGCTTTCCCGGGGAAACCGAAGACGAGTTTGCCGAAACCCTTTCACTTGCCGAAAGCGGGCTTCTTTCCTACCTGCATGTTTTCCCATATTCCAGAAGACCCGGAACCCCGGCGGCTGCCCTGAAGGGTCTGCACACCGAAGTTGTCACGGAGAGAGCGAATATTCTGAGAAGCCGGTCGGAACTTCTGCGAAGGCGTTTCAGAGAATCGATGATCGGGGAGAGGGGCATCATTCTGGTCGAAGGCAGACGCCACCGCAACCGGAGAGTGGGGCTGACCGACAACTACATACCCGTAGCCGCGCCCCCGGGGGCCGTGGAAGGGGAACTCGTGGAGGTTACCCTTGGCAGTTCCAACATCTGCTGGGATCTCCGCTGATGCTGGTGGCCCTCACGGGAAACAGCGGTGTTGGCGCCAGCACCGTGGCAGGGGTCTGGATGAACCTGGGCGGGAATGTCTGCCATCTGGACCACATCGGCCACAGGCTGATGGAAAAAACCAGAATTAGACGGGCCATCGGCGAATCGTCCGGAATTCCCGGCCTCGACTCGCTGACCGGAGCAGAATCCCGAAAGCTGCTCTCCGAGTCAGCCTTCACCAACCCGACAATCATGGCCTGTGTCGAAAACGCCATGCACCCCCTCATGAAGCGATGGGTGGGGGTACATTCCGAAGCGCGGAGGAAGGAGAGCGGGCTCTGGGTTCTTGAAGGCGCTCTGATACTGGAAATGGGCCTCGGAAATCTGTTCGACCGGGTGGTTGCGGTGGTGGACACCCCGGAAAGAGCGTTTTCCCGTATATTCAGAAGGGACGGAGTATCCGCCGCCACCGCCGGGGGCAGGTGGAGCAATCAGCTTTCTCCAATGGAAAAGGCGAACAGAGCCCACATTGTAATCAACAACTCCGGAAGCCTTGAAGCACTTTTAAAAGCATCGAAAATGGTTTACCATAAACTACTGAGTACGGAGGTCACCCGTGGCTAACAGAACCCGTAAACGCCTTACCAAAAGTGAGTTGAAGAAAGACCCCATCTACGACAACCTCGAAACGGGTCTTATGTTCATCAAAGCCCGCTACAAGGAGCTTCTGGGAGGGCTGATGGCTATTATTATTGCTATTGTAGTAATAAATGCTGTTACAACCTCCTCAAGACGTGCCGAGGAAAGCGCCATGGCGGGGTTCATCACCGCGACGGCCCTTTACGACCAGGGTCTCAGCCTCGCTGCGGGGGGGGACTTCCAGTCCGCCTTCCAGACCCTTGAAGCCTGCAACGCCATCGCGATGGAAACATGGAACACCCACCCCCAGAGAAGCTGGGGGCGGAGAGCCGCGGTGGTGGCTTCGAAGGTTCTCATCCTTCAGGGACAGAACGACCAGGCCATATCACTGCTTGGAGAGGTTCTTGCCACGAATCCCCGGAAAGATGTGCAGATAGCCTGCTACATACACATGGCTACGGTGCTGGAAAACCGGGGAAGCGAGCAGGATCTGATCAACGCCGAAGCATCCTACAAAAGGCTTCTTGAAATCACCGATGGAAACGATGACTTCACTCCGGTGGCGGCGGAAGCAATGATCGGTCTTTCCAGGGTGGCCATGCGGCGGGGCGATACCGGTGGCGCCGGGGAGTGGCTTTCCGCTTCGCTGGAACTGGTTCCGGACACCACTGCGTTCGTAAGCTTTCAACTGGCGAGGTTAAGCCAGCAGTAGCCATTTTGCGGGCCATGCACAATGTCCGATAATAGGTATTATGTAAAGTTGCGAAAAGGGCCGTTTTTTATCCAGGCTTTTTGCGGCTCTCATCCTCTGCCAGTTCCCGGATGAGTTGAACCGCGGTTTCCCTTAGCGCTTCAAACTCCTCTCTTCCGGGCTCCCTGCCGGACAAGTGCTGCTCCATGTCCTTCCAGAACCTCAGTATTCTCCTGGCCAGGAAAGTGTCCGCTTTCTCAAGGCAGTCCTGCAGTTCCTCGTAACCGAGATAGCGTCTGCTTCCGGTGAGGAGAACCGACGCTTCACCCTCGAAGCGATTCAGAAGTTCCTCAATGTCTTTCGCGGTGGCCACGGAGCCATCTCTGTTCCTGGTCCTTCGCCCGTGAATCATCAGGGCAAGGCACATCAACCCCAGGGCGCCCAGGGAAAGGATCACCCAGGCTCTGGTGGATATCGGGCCGTGCCGCCGGAATGTCAGTTCGATCTCCCTGTTCCTTCTGGGAATCACATCCACCCTCAGGGTGCAGGGCGAAACAACCGCAAATCTGTAACGGGCGTTTTTCCGGTCAAGCCATACAACGCTGTCCGGCCCGATGACCACGATTCCGGTATCAGCCGGTTCCACAAGAAAATCCCACCACCGGCGTTCATTCCAAACTCCCGTTGCGCCCTCCATCAACCGGGCGTCTCCGTGAACCGTTACAAATCCCGGTTCTCCGATGTATCCCGCTCCGGGGCCCGATGCCCACAACCTCACTGTCTGCTCCCCGGCCTGCCCGGTGGCGAAACCGGTTCTTTCCAGCTCCAGATGCACGCTGTCCAGAACCGCGCCGTCCCATTCGGGGTGTATCGGCTCCGGATACGGATAAACGTCTATGCTCAGGGAGTCGCTGACCAGGTAGTCCTTGGGAGCCGTGAACGGAAGAACATCTGAATAGGTTATCTGTGCGCTCACCACCGGTACGGGAACAAAGCCTGCGCCGGCGGGAACGAAGGTCAGGGTGAAAAACCTGGCCTTTCTTACTCCTGAATGATCCCCGGGTTCCCACTGGATCTGGGGAACCTCTTCCATATCGGATATAACACCCAATCGTGAACCAGACCAATAATAAGTTATATTAGATGCGTTATATCTTGTATATAAATAATAATCTATGATAACAGGAACTCCGGGGTATGTCCTTCCCCGGGCGTCAGCCCTTGGCTCGGCAACTATCCACGAGTATCTCCGGGAAACCGGAGGCTGCCGGACCGTGGAAACCGCCGGGGCGCTTCCCGAATCGAGAACCGTGATCATCCTGTGCGGGATAACATGGGTGCCTGTGCCCGCCCCGTGAATCTCTATCGGTCCAAGGGACCAGTTTCCCGGCTTGGTTCCCAGGAAGTTCAGCACCAGGGTGAACTGGCTCTGTCTTGTGGTTCCCTGGGGGGTGTTCACGATGGAAATCGAACTGGAAGTTGAACTGCCAATGAATGCGATTCCCGAACCGGTGGCCGGGCTTGGGGCGGACAGCCCTGTACACGACGAGGAGACGCATCTTACGGTAACACTGAAACTCTGCCCGGCGGTGACCGTATCCGGAGCCTCCACATGAAGGGGCATGCTTCCCGCGAGAAGCAGCAGAAGCCCGATTGTTCCTACCAATCCGGCACTCCCAGAACCCCGGGGCCCGAAGGGTCTTTTTCGGCGCTTTCCTCGGCTTCCTCCACCATGTCCAGAATCCTCTGGGCTTCTTCAGGAGTCATGTCGCCCCGGTCAGGCGGAGGAGGCTGCCGGGGTTCATCCTGCTCCTGCTCCTGCTCTTGATCCTGCTCCTGGTCCTGCTCTTGATCCTGCTCTTGCTCCTGCTCCTGCTCCTGGTCTTGATCCTGATCCTGATCCTGGCTCTGCTCTTCGTCGGGGGGAGGTTCGTTCTCCATGAGCCACCTGAGGGCAACCTCGTAGTTGTGCCTTGTCAGGGAATCCCCGGTTGCCGTCGCCACCGCCGGCAGCATGATCTCCAGCGCGCTCCTGACTCCCTGGTGGTCTGCCAGGGCAATGGCGCTTCCCAGACCGGCGGAAACCCCGGCGTTGAAGAGGGAGTCAACCCCGATGTCCGAATCCGGAAGAGCGGAGAGCGTGCTGTCGGCCCGGCCCCACTCCTCCATCTCAATCAGCAGGGCGCCCATGTTGTAGAGTGCCCGGGGCTGGTGGGGCATTCTTTCCGCGACTTCGGAAAACAGCTCTGCCGCGTTTTCATAATCTCCGTTGAACCACAGCTCAATTGCTTCCTGGTAGAGGTTCAGCAGCGGTGTTCCGCTTCCGGCGGCGGCGACGAGAAGCAGGAACACCATCACAATCCCCTCCTCTCCAGAATCAGAGCGGCGCATATGAACAGAAGCGACGCCCCAAGGAATATCTGGTACCTTCTTCCCGGGCCGACATTCGCCGCCTGAAGCCTTGCTTCCATGGAACTCATGTCCAGAAGGCTGTTCAGTGGAACGGTGAGATCCCCAACTTCGGAAATCCTGCTGTAGAAGCCTCCGGTTCCCTCCGCCAGCTGGATCAGAGCATCCTCTTCCAGCACCGTCCGCACCGTGTCGCCCTGAAAAACCAGCACTCCTCCCCTGCGGTCCGGAATCGTCACCGGAGTGTCGCCCCCCACGCCGATGGTCACCAGGGCCATGCCCCGGTTCCTGGCCTGTTCAATGGAGCGATGAACACTCATGTCATGGAAACCGCCGTCACTGAAAATTATCCCCACCCTTGACTCCAGGTCAGCGCCGGGCAGGGCCTGCGCCATCACTTCCACAAGGTTTCCCATGGATGTTCCCGGGGGAAGGTGGGTGGGATCATCAATGCCCATGGGAAGCCTGGAGAAGAAGTAGTCGGAATCCACCGTTATGGGGACGGCCAATCGGGACTGGCCGCTGTAGAGAACAAGGCTGAACCGGGTGCCGGGCATGGCCCGGACAAGCCTTCTGATCTCCGCCGCCGCCCTTGCGAGCCTGGAAGGAGCTTCGTCTTCGCAGGCCATGGACCTGCTCACATCCAGGGCGATGGCGACATTTCTGCCGCCCACGGGTATGAAGGCTCCGTCCCTGCCCCAGGTGGGTCCCGCAAGGGCGAAGAAGGCCATAAGAAGCCCAAGGGTCCAGAGCCAGCGGGTAAGCAGCCGTCCGGGAGGCGGTTCAATCCCCACCTTTTCCCACAATACCGGCCTTACGAAGCGTTTCAGTCTCTTCTCCTCGTCCGCGAGCCACGCGCCCCTCAGCCAGTGGACCACCGGAGCCACCACCAGAAGCAGAAGCAGTACAGGGCGTTCAAATGTCATTCCCCGCCTCCGATGGTTTTCAGGATTCTCCATTTTAGAAAGATTCCCAGGATTATCAGGATCAATCCCGCCCAGAGCCATCCGATGTACCGGTCAATGTAGATGAACAGCCCTTCCGGAGGCAGGGTCGAGGCTTCCAGGGAGTCGATGGAAGCGTACACCCTCTGAAGCTGCTGTGGTGAGTTTGCGTCGAAGAGCCTGCCGTTGTTAATCTCGGCGATTCTGGCCAGAGTTTCCCTGTCCAGACCGTAGGGGTCGCCCTCGGTTCCTATTGCCACGGTGTACACCGCGATGCTGTCACCGTAGAGGATGTTTATCGCGGTGGCCACCGTAATGGGATCAACCCTTCCCGCGGTTTCCATTCCATCACTGAGAAGCACTATCACCCTTCGGGAGGTCGCCGACCCGCCAAGCCCCCTGGCCGCTGTGGCAAGCCCGGCTCCGATGGCGGTTCCGTCCTGAAGGTGGCCAATGGAAGCCCTGTCTATGAACCTTGAAAGGGTTTCGTGATCAAAGGTGGGCGGACAGAGCATCAGGGGTTCCGCGGCGTAGAGAACCAGCCCGATTCTGTCGTTGGGCCTGCCCCTGATGAAGTTCAGGGCGGCGCTCTTCGCGGCTTCAAGCCGGTTGGGTCTGAAATCCGTGGCCAGCATGCTTGTGGAAACATCAAGTGTTATCATGATGTCCAGGCCTTCCGTGGCGTCCGGAAGCCGCTGAAAGCCGTACTGGGGTCTGGCCAGGGCGATGAAAAGGCAAAGAACCCCGGTCCAGATCACCAGCGCCGCCATTCCCGAAGAGGCCCCTCCGACGGCGATTTCACCGAAGGGACCCGTGAACACCACTCCCTTCCTCTTTTTGAACCGGACCATGGAGTAAACCAGAATCGCCAGCAGAAAAACAAGCAGGACGGGCCAGGATTTCATGACGGTCATCGCGGCCCCCTGTGGAGTTCAGCGAGAACTTCAATGAATCCCGCGCTCTTCTCCCTGGTGCATCCCCTGTTGGCGTAAATCTGAAGCACAATCTCCCGCATCAGGGGACGGGCCTTCTCCAGAAATCTTCTTCCCTCGGGTCTCCCGGAAAGCAGCCGTTCGATCTGGTACAGGGTGAGGGCGGGGTTTCCCTCGCCGAATCTCACCGCCACCAGGGCTCTGAGCATCGTATCCATTTCTGCGAAAAGGGCCTTCCAGTCCCCATGGACGAAGTGCTCGCTTTCAAGAAGCCGGAGCACCCTTCCGTCGGAGGATACCATGTCTTTCGGGGCTTCAGGGTCAGTTGCCGCCCTGCTTCTTCTCCGCCGGATGAGAATGAACGCGACCAGGCCGGAAAGCACCGCGGCACCCCCCAGGTACCACAGCCAGGGGGTGCCGGGAGGGGCTCCCCATGTAAGCCAGAAAGCTCTCTGACGCAGGTAGTCCCGGGGAAATCCCGGGGGGATGTTCATAAGGGCCGGAGCCGGTGCCGATGCCGGAGTCAGCAGGGAATCCGGTATCAAAGGTTGCACCAGAAGCACAGGCGCCGTTAGAAGAAGGGTGTCCTCCTCCATGAAGGCCATCAGGGCCGGCAGGGGAACGGAATCAAGCAGCAGAGGCACCAGGGTAACCACTCCCCCGCTCTGCTCCAGAACCGCGTAACCCTCCCCGGAACGGATTCCCTCCGCCTGGTACCCCGGGGGGAGTTTGTAGTCAACCGTTACCGGCAGGCCAAGGGGAACCGGAAGCGCTGTCAAAAGCAGCATTGAAACCGAAAGCATCAGTGCCTTCTCCTGCGCTTTCTCATGGCGAAAAACCTCCTCAGGGGAAGCACAAGGTCGTCGGCGGTGGAGATGCTGACAATGTCCAGCCTGGCTTCCCGGCACAGGGATTCCCGGGCGGCGGAGAGGGCCTGAACCTTCTTTCCGAACTCCTCCTGCCACTGCCGGGAACTGGTGTCCGCCACCCGGGTCGCGCCGGTTTCAGGGTCACGGAACAGTATCCTGCCCACCGGAGGCACCCGGGTCTCCCGGGGGTCGAAAACATGTATGCCCACAAGATCGTGCCTGGCGGAAAAGGAACGGAGCGTCTTTCTTGCTTCCCCTCCGTATCTGAAGTCGCTGATCAGAAAGATCAGCGCCTTTCTTTTCAGAACCCTTCCCAGATAGCCCAGGGCGTTGTTGATGTCCGCCTTCTCCCGATGCTCGGATGCTTCAAGTACTCTTTTGATTATGCCCAGGGCATGGGACCTGCCCTTGTCGGGAGGGATGTAGTCGTGCACCCTGTTGCTGAAGGAGAGAAGGCCTGTTCTGTCATTGCTTCGCACCGCGGAAAGGGCAAGCAATGCAGCGGTTTCCGCAACCCTCTCCGCCTTGGTGAGGCTGACGGAACCGAAGTTGAGGCTTCCGGACACATCCACCAGAAGCATCACCTGAAGCTCCCTCTCCTCTGTGAGCACCCTCACGTGGGGCTGGCTTGTACGGGCGGTTACATTCCAGTCCATCAGCCTGGGGTCGTCGCCCTCGGTGTAGCGGCGGAACTCACAGAACTCCATGCCGTGGCCCCGGAAGATGGACCGGTAGTCACCGCCGATGAGCTGTTCCACCAGCTTTCGGGTGTGTATCTCAATCCGGCGAACCCGGCGAAAAAGACTGTGGGCGCTTTCCATCTATCTGCGGCCCACCGGAACCTTGTCCAGAATCGCCCGGATGATCTGTTCCACACTGACCTGCTCCGCTTCCGCCTCGAAGGATCTGATGATCCTGTGACGGAGCACCGCCGGGGCAACCTCCTTGATGAGATCCGGGGTGACGAACGCCTGGCCGCTCAGTACCGCCATGGCTCTGGCGCAGGCAATCAGCGACAGGCTTCCCCTGGGGCTTGCACCCACGGTGATCAGGTTCTCAAGATCCTTCAGACGGGCCTGCTTGGGGTTACGGGTGGCGTCAACCAGCCTTACCGCGTAATCAAGGGCCTCTGGCTCGACAATTACGCAGTTGACCGTATTCTGAATCCCCAGTACCTCGCCGGGGGTTATAACCGGTTCCGCCGGCGGAACACCGAACCCCCCCATTCTCTGAAGGATTTCCTTTTCTTCCTCGACTGTTGGATAGTCCACCTTCAGCTTCATCAGGAACCGGTCTACCTGGGCTTCCGGAAGAGGATACGTACCCTCCTGTTCAATGGGGTTCTGTGTGGCCATCACAAAGAACGGTTTCGGAAGGGGGTGGGTTGTTCCCCCGAAGGTGACCTGGCGTTCCTGCATGGCTTCCAGAAGCGCGCTTTGCACCTTTGCCGGGGCCCTGTTGATTTCATCGGCCAGGATCAGCTGGGCGAAGATCGGCCCCATTCTCTCCACGAATTCACCGGTGTGCTGCTGGTAGATCATGGTTCCCGTTATATCCGCCGGCATCAGATCCGGCGTGAACTGAATTCTGCTGAAGGTGCCGCTGATGCAGCGGGACAGGGTATATGCCGCCAGGGTTTTAGCGAGCCCAGGCACTCCCTCGATCAACACATGACCGTTGCACAGCAGGGCGGACAGAAGCCCGAGACGAAGCTCCTCCTGGCCCACAACCACCCGTGAGAACTCGGTTACCACCTTGTTCAGCTGCTCTCCGGCCAGGGTAACCCGGCTTTCAATCTCCGAAATTGGCATGTTCGACATCAGAGTTTCCCTTCGGCTTCACGGATGAGATCACGAATTAATTCTTCATACTCGGCAAGTTGCCCCGGGGTTTCAGCCTCGAACCGCATCACAAGAACGGGCTGTGTGTTCGAAGCCCGAAGCAGCCCCCAGCCCGCCGGGAAATCCACCCTCAAACCGTCGATACTCGAATACCCGATACCCCTGGAACTGAGAATCGCTCCGGCGGTCTCCACAATGCTGAATTTCACACTGTCCGGGCATGCCTCGCGAATCTCGGGGGTTGTGAAGGTGATCGGCAGGTGTTCAGTAAGTGAAGATACCGGGCCCGGAGCCAGGCACGCGGTTTCAATGAAGCGCAAAGCGGCGTAGAGCGCGTCGTCGTATCCGTAGTAGCGGTCCCGGAAGAAGATGTGACCACTCATTTCCCCCGCGAGCAGGGCTCCCTTTTTCGCCATGGCTTCCTTGATTATCGAGTGACCCGTGGGAACCATCTCCGGCCTTCCCCCCAGCCTTTCCACCTCCCGGAAGAACACCCGGGAAGCCTTCACTTCGCTGATCACAATCGCGCCCGGATTCTCCCGCAGCACCCCTTCGGCCAGCACGCACAGGATTCTGTCGCCGAAGATGACCCCGCCCTTTTCGTCCACTATCCCCAGCCTGTCCGCGTCGCCGTCGAAGGCTATGCCAAGCTCCGCCTTCTCGCGGAGAACCGTTTCCCTGAGAATCGAGAGGTTGGAAACCACTGTGGGATCAGGGTGGTGGTTGGGAAAGCTTCCGTCAGGGTCGCAGAAAAGCGGAACCACCCTGTGCCCCAGCTCCTTCAGTATCGCCACCGAGCAGTCGCCGCCGGTTCCATTGCCTGCGTCCACAACAATCTTGAGGGATCTTCCATGGGCAAACTCCGCCCTGAGCCTGTTCAGGTAGCTTTCCCGAATGGAAACCCTTTCCACTCTCAGGGGTGATTCGCGGAAATCGGCCTTCTCCATCGCTGACCCGAGCTTCCGCAGTTCATCGCCCCAGACACCGCGCAGCCCCCTCATGATCTTGAATCCGTTGTACTCCGGAGGATTGTGGCTTCCGGTAATCATCACGGTTACTTCGGGCATGAGCGTATGGGCGGCGAAGTAGGTCATGGGTGTTGTCTGGATGCCCAGATCGACAATGCTGCATCCCCGGGAACACGCGCCCCGGGCGAGGCTATGGAAAAGCTCTTCACCGGAGGGCCTGCAATCCCTTCCCACCGCGACCGAACCGCCATCCGCGAGTTCCCCCAGCGCACAGCCGAGACGGGTCACTGTGTCAGGGTCGAGATCCTGCTGAACCCGTCCGCGAATATCGTACTTGCGCACTATCTCATGGTTCAATTCGTTCCGCCTTCCGCCAGGGGAAGGCTCAGTGTAAGCAAACCCCTGGCCGCATCCTCGTTGAGCCATCCTCCAAACGAGGTGGCGATCAGCCTTGCCATTCCGGTTCCAAGAACCGAATCCTGTGTTCCGTCGATCCCGCTTTCATAGGAAAGGGCGAGACAAGCGGTGTTTTCCTCGGCGGTGAGGGTCATGGTGATCATGGAACCCCTGGAGGCCCTTCTGAGAGCCTCACCCACAAGGCTGTCCAGAGCTTCTTCAAGATGCTCCGCCGAGCCTCTGACCCTGATTCCCGAATCAAGGCTCACCGCAAGGGATATTCCCTGTCCGGCGGCGCTGTCCACAGCTTTCTGAACAGCCAGAGTGGCGATTTCGTCAAGTTCCACCACCGGGTTCTCCGATGTGGAAACGCCCTCCTCGTTCCTTGAAGCCATTTCTTCAAACACACTCAGAATCCGGGATATGGATGTAACTTCGGCAGACAGGGCGGACAGGCTTTTCCTGACATCTTCCGTGAGGTCGTCTTCGTGCTCCCTGAGTTCTTCCGCGGTCTCCCCCACCTTCAGAAGCGGCTGGGAAAGGGCCTCCCCCACCCTGCTCAGAAGGCTGGTCTTAAGCAGCTCAAGGGAGGCAATCTCCCGGGCCAGTTCCTCGTTCTGCTGCTGCAGCCTCGAAATGGTCTTTCGGGCGGTTTGATTCCTCCGGTGGATGAGGCCCAGGCCAAAAAGCACCGCGGCAACAATCAAAGCAGCCAGAGTGGAGGTAATGCCATTCATGGAAGCAGGTGAGTCCTCACTTGAGATGGATAAGAACCGCTATTCCAGAGACAGTATCTTGGAAAGAACCGGATCAAGGGTGGATGCCGCTTCCAACTCGGCGGCGGCGTGACTGTCCCTGCCGGTGAATGTATAAACCTTGGCAAGATTGACATGGAACCCCACGATGCTCTGCATATCACCGGCGGACAGGGCCATTCCCTTGCGGAAGTGATCTTCCGCCTCATCGTAGCGCTGCATGCTGAATGAACAGCGCCCAAGCATCTCCCTGGCCCTGAGTCTGAATTCCGGGCTGGCCAGAACTTTTTCGAACTCGGAAACCGCTTCTCTGAGAAGCCCCATTTCCATGTAGGCAATGCCAAGATCAAAGTGTGTCTTGTAGTCTTCCGCGGTAACATAGGCGCTGACACCCTCCTTGAATTCCCTGATCATGCCCGCCAGGAACCCCTTGGACGAATCGGTCTTGACGTTTTCTATGTCGTCGAGGATTTCCGCCATGTCCGCAAGATTCCGGTGATCCTTGTAATCCGGGCATATACCCACCATCAGGTTTCTTGCGTCTGTGTAGCTCGGGTCCACCTCGAGAGCAGCCTGAAGCGCCGCCATGGACTCGTAGTTGCTTCCGTTGAGAAGATAGGCCACAGCGAGACGGTAGAAAGCCCTTGCCTGCCCGCTGCTGCCGATGGTGTGACGAATCCGTATCAACTCCTTGGCGGCGGAAAGGGATTCTGGGCAGATGTCGAGAACGCCTTCAAGGAGTTCGAAAACCATGTAGTCACGATCCTCGTTCCTGTAAATCTCGGCTGCCTGAAGATAGGCGCTGACCGCGCCGTAGAAATCACCCACATCAAGGAGAAGGTTGGCCATCTCGACATGACCGAGGGCGTCGGTGGGGTTGTTGGCAAGGTTGGCCCTGATGTCCGCCACCTGTCTGGATAAAGCCTCCCGGACCTGCCTGACGGAAACCAGCCCCATCGAAACCAGCACATCGCCAAGCCTGGCGTCCTTCATATCCGCGGTTTGCCTGTCCAGGGCGCGAAGCACATCCCCCGCCTTCAACAGGCCGCTGGCAACGAAATACTCGCCGATACGACGGGGACCGGGAGACAGAGTGCCGCTGAACGGAGTTTCACGATCCGGATCGTGATTCACGCCGATTATCTCGTCAACCACCCTCTGTTCCTGTTCAACCTGCTCCCGGGTGCCGAAGTCCGCCTCGCTGAAGTCGAGAGTTTCCAGAATGCTTTCCTCGACCGTGGGTTTCGGTGAAGGTTTCCTGGTTGCCTGCTTTGGAACCGGCTCTTCCCCTCTTTCCTTAACCGGCTTTCTTCGAACCCTTTCCGGCATGGCCGCCACCGCGGAGTCAAGGCTTTTTCTTATCTGGTTTTTTCTGAGTGTGGTGAGCATCTCGTGCATTCTGGCGTGCTGGGGCATGTCTCTTTCCATGGCAAGCCCCACCGCGTAGTCGAGGAAAGCTTCGTTCTTCTGCTTGTAGGCGGTTTTCGCCAGCAGAAGAACCCACTTGTCCTCGCCGGGGTCGAGTGTGGTCAGCGCCCGGAGCACTTCGCTCACCCTGCCGCCGTCTTTCTTTCCCTCTATGGAGAGATACTTCGCGTACTCCCGCTTGGCCTGGTCCGGCTTGTCCTGGGACTGGTAGCACTTTCCCATGATGTAGTGGGCCATGGGAATGTTGGCGCTTGCCCGAAGCACCTTCCTGCAAACGGAAAGGGCCACCATGTGGAGCCCCTCCTGATAATAGAGTTCGGCGCTGGTCAGGAAGTGATCAAGGGCTTCCTTCTCCGAGTTTGTTTTCAGAAGGATGTCGCCGACTTTGTTGTGAACACTGGCGTCTTCGGGGTCGGACTCGAGAATAAGTGTGAATGCCCGCAAAGCGCTGTCGAGCTTGCCCTTCTGAACCAGGTCGTGGGCCTTTTTCTTCAGTACTTCAACAGCCTCAGTCAAGAGACCATCTCCCCTTTATGGTGGAAAACCGTTCCACAAGTCACCGCCTCAATGTCCGGCACAGCCATATGGTAGGGAATGCACCTGTAGTCGTCAAGATTCCAGACAATCATATCCCCGTCGAAACCCGGCGCCAGAGATCCTTTGGTCTTCGAAAGCCCAAGTGCCGCAGCACCATTCGCGGTGGCTGAGACCAGGGCCTCTTCCACCGTGAACCCGCAGGCGCACACCGCGAGGTTGACCATGAAGGGCATCGATTCGCAGTAACAGCTGCCGGGGTTGAAATCCGTGGCCAGAGCCACCGCGGCTCCGGCGTCGATAAGCTTTCGCCCCGGTGGAAATGGTTTGTTCAGAAAGAGAGCCGTTCCCGGAAGAAGGGTTGCAACGGTGTCCGAGGCGGCAAGCCTTTCAATGTTCGTGTCGGATACCGAAAGAAGGTGATCGGCGCTCATGGCGCCAAGTTCCACCGCTATACCGGCGCCGCCGGTATCATGGAACTCGTCGGCGTGGATTCTTGCCCGGAAACCCATTCCAATCGCGGCGGAAAGGTGCCTTCGGGTCTGATCGGGAGTAAACGCGCCCTTTTCACAGAAGATGTCCACGAACTCCGCCAGCCCTTCACGGGAAACCGCGGGCAGCACATCGGTCTCAAGGAAATCCAGATATCCGTCGGGGTTTCCGGCGAACTCCGTGGGTACCGCGTGGGCACCCATGAAGGTTCGAAGAACTGTCTGGGGAACCTCTCCGGATATCATGGTGATGATTCTCAGGCAGCGCAGCTCGGTTTCCAGATCGAGCCCGTAGCCGCTTTTCGCCTCGAGGGTGGTTGTTCCCAAACCAAGCATGTTCTGAAGAGCCGCTTCCATGTTGCGCTTCAGAACCTCATCGGAGGCCCTTCGGGTGGTCTGGACGCTGTTCAGAATTCCGCCGCCGGCTGCGGCTATCTCTTCGTAATCGGCTCCCGCGGCCCGCAGGGCAAACTCGCCCTGACGGGTTGCGCCGAAAATCGGGTGTGTGTGTGAATCGACAAAACCGGGAGTCACCACCCTGCCTCCAGCATCGGATACCCGCAGGTCTCCCCAGTCGCGGGAGAGGCGCTTCTCAGGGCCTCGCCAGACAACCTTTCCGTCGATGCAGACCAGTGCCGCTTCCGGTAATAGACCGATTTCACCGGAGAGGGCGCCTCTTCTCGGGCCGGCAGGCCCCTCCATGGTAAGAAGCTGCCCGATTCCCTTCAGTATGAAGCCGGCTCCGGTCCCCACTTACGCCCGGGTGTCGGGAACAATGGAAGCGACTTTCCGCGCCCCCATCATGTGGAATTTCACCCTTCCTTCGATCTTGGCGAAAAGGGTGTCATCGCTCCCCTTGCCCACGTTCACCCCGGGGTGGATACGGGAACCCCGCTGCCTGATGATTATCGTTCCGGCGCTGACCAGGGCGCCCGCCGGGGCTTTTACTCCAAGCCGCCTTCCGGCGCTGTCCCGGCCGTTCCTGGAACTGGAACTGCTTTTCTTGTGTGCCATCTCTTCCGTTGCCTTTCCAGCCTATTCCGCGACCACAAGCCTTGTGGACGCGGTTTCCCCGCCGGAGGTGTATACAACAACATAAACCCCCGCGGGAACCCGACCCCCGGTATTCCAGGTGTAAACCCCTGATTCACCGGGAGTATTCACTTCATAAACCAAACGCCCTGTAATATCGTACACGGACAGCATTCCTTCAAGCCCCTGCCCGGTAAGGATCAGGTCACATGTTCCCCTGACGGGATTGGGTGTTGCGGTGATGCCGAAAAACGGATGAACCCCGGGCTCGCCGCCCTCAATACCAGTGGAGAAATCGAAGTTCACCTCCACTGTTTCCGAGGCTCCAACCACAATACCGGCAATGGTTTGAGTTCCAACGCCATCAACCGTGGCGGTCACGTTGTACGTGCCTGGAAGAAGGGATTTGGAGTATCCGCCGTTGATCACGTCGCTGCGGGTAAATCGGAGGGGCGTTGAGTCGAAACCGTCCGGGATGGAAATCTCAATCAGGGCGTCCAGCGGGTCACCTCCACCGATGACGGTGCCCTTGATGCCGTATGTGGCGCTGATGGCCCACTCCAGCATGGGCATGTAGTTGGCCGAGGAAACCCCGGGCCAGTCCGCAGGTGACTTCACATCGGAGTACTCGATGGTGTGGTCAACGGTGCCGATCTCGCCGTAGCTCCAGTCGTTCACGTCTCCCCGGGTGGGATACCACGAGGCTCCTGGAATCCAGATATCCCACACACCGGCGCCGTAATAGGCGGTTATGGAGGGATGCCAGGCGTAGGCCTGGGCCTGGGCCGTAACCAGGTCGATGTCCTGAATGGGAACGGACCCGCTGTAGTTCCATACCGTGTTCACGCAGGTGGCGCCGTCGTGCCCGGATAGACCCCCGGCGAAAACATTCCTCAGGTTGTCCAGGGAAGGCCAGCCGGGCTGTGTGATGTTTCGCAGAGCCTGGGTTTCGGGTTCACTGAATGCTGACGGCCCCGACCCCCCGCCGCTCTGCCACATGTAGCTGCAGTTCCGGTTCAGGTCCACGCTGTTGGCGTTGTACCTGGAATTCGAGTTGTACCCGTCGGGGTTCAGCACGGGAATGACCCAGGTTTCGGCGTTGTTCACCAGGTATGTGCACATGTCGCTGGTGCCGTAATTGTCGGTGAGGACCGTGAGGAAATGAAGGGCCGCCATGCCCGAGCCCTTCTCGTCGCCATGCATGTTGGACTGTATCCTCACCCGGGGCCCCGGAAGGTTCTGGGAGGGGTACTGGGTTACCACAACGGCGTAGATGGGCCTGCCCTGAACGGATGTGCCCAGATTCTCCAGCCTGCAGATATCGGGATGATTAGAAACTATCGAAGCCAGTTCCGCGTTGATCTCTGTGATGGAAGGGTACGGAACCAGGGGAACGGGAACCTCGAGCACTACCGGCTCGTAACCCATCAGCCGCAGGTTCTGAAAGCCGTCGTCGTTCACATACACCCTGGCGCGACTGTCGAAAACCGCTTCAACATCAAAGCCTTGGGAGTCCAGAAAGCGGAAATCGGCCATGTGAAAATCCGGGACCATCACCGAATACCATCCGTCCGCCGAGACGGAAAGCAGGGCTGCAAGAATAATTGAGGTCATATTTTCTTCTTCCTGATAAACCGGGTGACATCAACAGGCAACAGATGCAGGAATGCGAACATTCGACGAAGCGTGGACCGGGTCAAGCTTGCAGTTTCACTATACCCCCGAGTAGAATAGCAGTTCCGGTCGGGGCGTGGCGCAGCCCGGTAGCGCACCTGCTTTGGGAGCAGGGGGCCGCTGGTTCAAATCCAGTCGCCCCGACCACTTCAGCACTTGAGTGAACGCGCCACAGGAACCTGTTCGCACTCCTTTCCTTCTGCCGGACCAACCGCTCAATTGACCATCCGCAGTGATATGAATATCATTGTTACATGAGATCATCAGTTGAAAAGATAGTACAGGATGCCCTGACTCTTTCATCTCATGCACGGGCATACATCGCCCAGCAACTCATCGAGAGCCTTGATGCCTCTTCCGAAGCCGAACTATCCGAGGCTTGGCGAACTGAGCTGCGCAGGCGGTGCCGCGAGATTGATGAGGGAGCAGTTGAACTCAGGGACGCGAACGACGTTTTCGCCCGTGCGTTCTCCGCCATCAAGTGAAACCTGTTTCATTTAGTCCAGATGCTGAAGCGGAGATGAACGAAGCGGCCGCCTGGTATGAGTCTCTGCAACCCGGGCTTGGTGGACGTTTTCTTGTAAGTGTACGGGACGCGGTCAATCGAATCCAACTCAATCCGGAACTCTTCCCTGCTCTCGAGGGTGATGTTAGACGCTGTCGACGAAAACTTTCCCTTTCGGTGTCATGTTCCGTATCAAATCCGATATGCTGCAGGTGGTTGCGATAATGCATCTGCGGAGGGAACCGGGATACTGGAGCAGCAGACTGGGGTCTCAGCTTCCAAAATCGTATCTTCCCTAATTCCACTTCTGTTTTCCAGAAAAAGCCCATTCCACTATCTTCCATAACAACCTGGAGGTCCTCGGGAAGCGCTATCCTCTTCCACTCAAGCGGGGGGTTTTGCTTCGCGGTCTCTTCGGGGGTCTTTTCAACGAGTTCAGGTGCCTTGAGTCCCTTCTACCGGGATTCCCCTTCAGTCCCCAAGTGAATGTCGAACCAGCGCAGCTGCTCCCACAGCACGTGCTCCACGCTCTCCCTGGCAATGTAGCCGTGGTCCTCATGGGGCAGCAGCACCAGCCTGGCCGTTCCCCCGGAACTCCGCACCGCCTCGTAGAACACCTCTGACTGGTATGTGAGCGTTCCCGGGTTGGAATCATCGGCGCCGTGAATTATCAGAATCGGTTCATCAATCAGATCCGCCTGGAAGAGCGGTGAAGCCTGTATGTACGCATCCCTGGCCTGGAAGAGCGACCGGCGTTCCGCCTGAAAACCGAAGGGCTGGTTGGTCTTGTTGTATGAACCGCTCCGGGCTATGCCTGCCCTGAAGAGGTCGGTGTGGGCCAGAAGGCTGGCGACCATCAGGGCGCCGTGGCTGTGGCCGAAAACACCTATCCTCTCCGGGTCCGCCACCCCCATCTCCACCGCCTGGGCAACAGCGGCCCCTGCGCCGGCCACAAGCTGCTCGGTGAAGGTGTCGTAGGTGGTTTCGGGGTCGCCGATCATGGGCATCGCGGTCTGGTCCAGAACCGCGTAGCCCCTGAGGAGGAAGAAGAGGTGCGAGGCTCCGTAAAGGCGCATGAAGCGCCGGGCCGAGCCCCTGGTCTGGCCCGCCGTCGCCGCCCCGGAATACTCAAGGGGATACGCGCTGACCACCGTGGGCAGAGGCGTGCCCTCCCTGTACCCCGGAGGCAGGTACAGGTGAAAACTCAACGGGACGCCGTCGGCCCTCTGGTAGTGGACTATCCGGCTTGAAATCTGCCGAAGCTGCGGCGAGGGGTCTTCGAAGCCGGTTATGGGCACGGAACGAAGGGCCCGGGTCGCCTCCCCCTCCCCGGCTTCAACAACTTCCCCCAGCGTTGCCAGGTAGTAGTTGGGAACCTCCGTAGGGGATTCGGAGCGGAACACGAAGCGGTCATCGCTCCCGGCGAAGGCCTCGAAGTATTCGTAGCGCTCGGGGTGGCACCGGAACAGGCGTTCAGTCTCCCCGGTCTCAAGGCTCCGAAGGTCGAGGAAGGGCCGGTCCCCCTCTTCGGTGGCGCCTGTGCCGCTGAAATACACCCCTTCCCCGTTCTGGCGCATTACCCATCCGCCGTGGGGCAGCTGGCTGAAAACGGGAGAACCGGGATGGCCGTAGCTGTCCCCCACGTCCAGGTCGTACCAGGGCCGGGCCGTACCCGAATCCACATCAAGGAGCCAGACATGGTACCACCGGCGCATCCTTTCGTACTGGCCCAGCATCAGCGTGCCATCCCGGGCGCCCCATGCGAACTGAAACACCCGGTGCTCTGCCCGGAACACCTCACCAGGCTCTCCTGTGAAGGGTTCCCGAAGAACCATCAACCTGTCCCGGTGGGGAACCTCCGCCACTGGGTCGCCGCCGTCCAGGGCCTCAATCCAGTAAAGCTCATGGGGCGCAGTGGCCCTCCAGGAGACCTGCCTCGGCCCGGTCCTTTCACCGTGTACCGGCACAGCGTCCGCCAGGGGCAGCACCGCGATGTCCGCCACCGGCTCGCCCGAGGCGTTCCAGACCTGAATCTCCCTTCCGAACCGCCACCAGGCCACCTCCCGGGACCAGGGGCCCACCAGCCGCTCAACGAGAATGTACTCCCCGTCAGGCGAGTAGCTGAAGTTGATGTAGAAGCCCGCCTCTCCCATCACCGTCGAGCCGCCGTCAGAGGGGTTGACCACGACCGGCTCCGATATGAAATGGTACTCGAACAGCTCTTCGTCGTAGCGGCTCTGAAGAAGATTCCTGGCCTCATAGGTGGAACGGGCCGAAGCTCCCGCCCCCTCCGCAACAACGGGTCCCGCGGGAATGTCAGGCGGCTCGGGAGCCGGCCCCCTTTCCGGAATCCGAAGGCAGATAAGCCGTTCCTGATCCGGCGTCCATCTCGCCGCGTTGGCGATGAGGGGATTCAGGGCCAGATTCCCAATCTCGATCAGGCTCCCATCCACCGCCCCGACCCACAGGCCGATATGATCCGACCCTGCCACCGTCAGCGCGAAGCGGTTTCCGTCCGATGTGAAATCAACGGCATGAACCTGAAAACCCGAAGGCAGCGCCAGGGGCACCACCCCGCCGTCCTCCACCCTGACCAGCCGGGGGGATGTGGCCCCGTAACGGCCATGAACGCTGTTCAGAACCGGATTGACCCTGATGCCGGCCAGCTTGTGCATGGGCGCGGCCAGAACCGCGAGGGGGGGATAGAGCACCGGGTCCGCCAGGAGCAGGTGCTCCCCGGTCGGGGATGTCCACACCCAGGGAAGCTGCGGCGCGTGAAGCACCTCCAGTATGTCGCCGGAAGGAGACTGCCAACCGACAGCAGGCTCTCCCACCCCGGATGCGCTCCGGGCCGCCACAATAACCAGCAACCACGGGAATACCTGTCTTGTACTCATATCACCATCCTTCCCGGCGAACTTCCTCGCCGGTTCAGCCTTCTCCTTCGCAAGGGCGGTAACAGCCCGCTGGGGCGGCCCCACCGCCGGCTCTCCTCCGTGCAATCCAGTTCAGAAAAAACAGAACTCCGATGAGGGCCAGGCTTCCGGATATGCTGGCATACGCCGCCCAATGCTGCCTGCCCCCGGTGGAGACAAGATAGAGCACCGCCAATGCGGTGAACGCCACCGCCCCCACCCACTCCCGACGCCAGGATACCGCAAGTATCAGGGCCACCAGGAACACCGGAGCAAGGTGGATCATGAGGCCGAGGAGCGTTTCCCCCACTCCCCTCCCCGCTTCGAAAACGTCCAGGGAAAACAGGCTGAGGAACACTCCGAACAGAATGCACAGAACCCTTGGAGCCCAGTAAAGCACCTTATTCAAAGCTACCTCCGGTTCATGGAGTTGGCTGCTCTGCCGTCAACAGGTCGGTGAGAAGGGCCTTTTCCTTCAGGCGAAGCAGCGTCAGCCTGCCCTCCCCCTCAACCATCCTCTGGGTCTCCAGTATCTCGAACATGGCTTCCGCCACTTCCATGTCGGAGCTAATCTCCGCCATGGCCCTGCCCACGATGGCCGGGCGCACCGCCCCCGCCTTTCCGAACTCAACGGCGGCCAGTTTTTCCGCGGTGTTCCTGATGATGTTCACCTGGTTGGCCCCGTCCTGCTTGATGGCAGCGGTAACCTGGCGAAGCCTGTTCACCACCTTGCTCTCTATCTGGGCTATCATCCCGGGGTCCCGGAAGTGCACCTTCCTGATGTAGATGGACCCGAGCCTGTAACCCCACTCGTTGGATTTGGGCGTAACCTCGTCACGGACCGTGCGGCTCATGGGGTGCCTGTCCACAAGCATCTTGGCGAGGGGAAGGTTGCTCAGGCAGCGCACCGTTGAATTGCTCACGTTGGCCGCCAGAGAGCCCCTGGGATTCCTGTTCTTGAAAAGGTAGGCAACGGGATCGCTTATGAACATCTCAAACCAGATACCGATCCCCATCGGCGCCCCCTCCTCGGAGTTCACGGGCTGGCTCCTCAGGTACTGCTGATCAAGCCTCATGTCGGTTACATGGCAGCGCCCCAGCCAGTTCACGAAAAGGGCTCTCCAGCCGAGTTTTGCCCACAGGCAGGTGAAGCCAGGCCTGTCAACGATCCCTATCACGTTCCCGAAAAGAACGTACACATGGCACCGGCGCTCGCGCACTATGGTGTACGCCCCCGTCATCCTCAGAACCCACAGCAGAACAGGCACGCCAATCAGAAAAACAAGGAAGGTGATTGCCCCGTAAATGATGTCGTTCACGGCCTCACCTCCGTTATCAGGCGCTGCGCCTTGGAAAGAAGCGCCAGTCTCACCGTTCGCAGGTAGGCCTCCATGGCTCCCATGCCGCTCTGCTTCAAATGGGCCAGCTGGGCCGCCAGCCGCCGGAGCGGCTCAACATCCGCCTCCGCCTTCAGGGTTTCTATCTCAACGGCCCTCTTCGATTCAACTATCCTCTGATCCGCCGCGGCGGTCGCAAGGCTTATGTCCGAAGACACCTGGTTGTGGGCGGTGTTGATGGCAGCCAGGGCCGACTCCACCTCGGGGGGAGGGTCTATTCCCGTAATCAGAGAGGCGTCCAGCAGTATCCCGTACCTGGCCTGGGAACTCATGCACTCCATGTCCATGTGTTCGTTCAGGTCTCGGAGGTTTTTACGAAGATCGTTGATGGATATCCCCTCAACAGAAACAGAGCCAACCTCGGCATCCGCCTTCCCCGGCGCCTCGAAAGTGGCTATCCTCTCTCTCAGCACCGACACGAAAAACCCCATTACATGAGCAATTGGCCTGGTAACACCGAAGATGTAGGCGTAAAGGTTCCTCTCGGACACCTGGTACCTTATCTGCCCGGTGAGACCGGTGTTCAACTGGTCCTTGGTCACCGCCTCCAGCATTGTCCCGTTGTGGTTCGCCGTTGGTGACTCCGGGTCGAATGCCATGTTAACCGTCTCGGTGGCCACCGAGACTTTGTGGATCTTCTCCCACGGCCATTTGAAGTAGGGCCCGCCGGGCATGATCACATGCACCTGCGGGAAGCAGTAACGCTCCTTCTCCGTGTCACGCAGCATGTCCGAGATCGGATCATCCAGGGTGGTGAGTTTGCCATGCCGCTTCGCCCGGCCGAAAACCGTCTTCACCGCCCTCTGATGAGGCGCAACCGTATAGAAGCCGGAAAGCACCACCCGAATGAAAAACCATGCCCAGAACCCCGCCCAGAACCAGGTTGGAATCACCATTCCCCTCCGTTACTGAAGTGTTAAAGGACAGTTAAAACGTGCCCCAACTGATAAGGACGGCGGGCAAAAAGGTCAACGGCAGATCGTGAGTTGAATCTTTGGCGGTAAAAATCTCATTGTCGCGGCTTTATCTGGGTTTCCCCCTGAGGAATTCCCTGAACTCCTGACGCGCATCGGATGTGAAGGAACGCAGATGACTCGCAGGCACTGGAACGAAGGCGATGCCCTGACGCTTTGCCTCGGCAGCCAGATCGGTCTGGTAACGGCCGGTTGGAACCAGGAGTTTGCCCGGGTATGCACTTTTGTGGGCCCAGCCAAGCCTGAGAAGGCGCTTTGCTTCCCGCGCAGAGGGCTCTGATTGATCCGCCGGGACCATGACATGCCCCATGATGTAGCAGCTCGCAGCATCCATCAGGCAGACGCAGTTGAACGAACCGTCCCGTATCGTAACGATGGGCGTGTCATTCAACTGAAAAGCGATCCACGCTTCGTTGACGTGGAACTGATTTGGATGAAGCACTTTACGACCTCCCCGTCCAGATCCGCAGAAAAGCCCCGCTGACGCAGGGCGAACAGCTGGCCCGGATCACTCTGTTAGAACACCTCCTCTGTCACGCAGAGTATCCGCTGGAGCACCGGGGGAAACAGTTCCAATGTGCCGCACGAAACGATCGCGATCGACTGAGCGGATATGGTCGGGGCCCACATAGCCCAGTTTTCCTGAAAGCGACAGGGAATGCATTTCTTTTCGATCACATGAGTACGTTCCGCGGTCATTTCATCCCCAACGTTGTTCATAACCGGGCACCGGAAAATGCAGCGCTTTCAGTAAAGTGCAGGCACCCTGTCCGCCCCGTCATTCCGTTCCTCTCCCAAGGTCGTAGTAGAAGTGATCGGCGGCTTCCTGATCATGTCCCGAGAGAATGCGGGACACAAGCCGGCGGTTGCGGAAGAGATACCAGTCCCCGAAGAAGTCGAACTTCCGGCATGATGTAACTATGTAAGCACGGTTGATGATACCGTAGCGAAGTCCGGCACGCCGACCATGCGCGCGCAGGCGGCGTGCGAAGTCCACATCCTCCGCGCTGACGAACCGTTCATCAAAACCGCCCAGGGCATCGAACCCCTCCCGGCGCATCCAGAACATGCCGGCCCAGCTGCGTTCGAGAAGCAGTCGCGGAGCGAACGTCATAGAGCTGAAAAAAATGCCCGGAGACATCCTTTCGGGCATGATCCGAACCCCGCCCCCAACATACCTTCCGGTTGAGAGCCTTCGCGACACCTCGGACAGCATGTTGGCGGACATCCAACTGTCAGCGTCTATGGTTACTATCGTGTCGGCCTGGCTGGAGAGGATTCCGGCGTTCCGAATTCTTGCCAGATTCTTCGCGGGTTCAGCAACAACACCGGCACCAAAACCTTTGGCGATGGATTCGGTACGGTCGGTACACCGGTTGAGCACGACAACTATCTCGACCGGGGCAGACAAATAAGTTTCCGCCGTCCGTACCGACGAAAGGCAGCGGGGCAGGCAGACCTCCTCGTTGTGCGCCGGGATAACGACCGAGATCTCCGGCTTCATCGTCCCTCTCTATCCGGAAGGCAGGCCACGCCGGCGGTCACCGACTTGCCGGGCGCAACCAGCCCATCACGACTCATGTTCGACATCGGTCGGCAGCACCACCCATGAGTGCTTCCGGTCAAGATAGACAGTGACTCGCGGAGCCGGAAAGGATGGGTCGGCGAAAGCACCCACGGGGATCCCGCAGTACCCTTCAAGCCCCTCTGCTTCATAGTACAAAGTGGCGCCACAGTTCGGGCAGAAATGGAAGGTGATCGTTCCCCCATCGTCCGGTATCCTTGTGTAAGCCCTGGCTTCACCACTTACAGCAACGTCTTCCCTGCGAAAACGTGCCTGAACGCCGAATACGCTGCCCGTTCGAAGCTGGCAGGCAAGGCAGTGGCATACCGATATTCTTGCCGGTTCACCGGTGATGCGGGCCGTCAGCCTGCCGCAACTGCAGGAGGCCACTCTCTCCGCCATACTGTCTCCTTCCGGTTGCACCCAGCGATTGGTATGACCAGCGCCCCCGCCTCTACCCCATTCAATGACTGGCGCCTGGTTTTGCCGTGGCTTTCCGGTCAGTGCTTCAAGTTTTCCCATTCTTCCCTCAGAATACCCATGTCTACAAGATCGGCAAAGCTTCCGTTGATCCATCTGTATTGTCTCTGCCTACCTTCTTCAACAAAACCGCAGGAGAGAAAACATTAGATCGCTCTCTCATTCCTTGAGTTCGTCAGAAGACCAATTCTGCGCGCACCCAGATACTGAAACGCAAAGTCAACGACAAGCCTGGTCACTTCTGAACCATAGCCTTGGCCCCAATTTTCAGGGTTGCCTATTGTGAGTCCGTACATGTAACAGCCGAGATAGCTGGTCAGATGCTTCAGTGAACAGTAGCCAATGTATTTGCCCTCTACTTCGATTGCAAAAAAGTTCAGGTTCTCATCCCTCTTCGTGCAAAGCTCGTACCACTCCTCGGTTGCTTCCATTGGGTTTACATGCGGGAAACCTCCTTTTAATGTGAATACCTCCATGTTTTGGAAGAACTCGTGCTGTTTTGGAACGTCCTCCCGCGCCACCGGTCGAAGCAGAACTCTTTCACCCTTGATCATCACGCTCCCCCTTGCTGAATGCGAAGTCGGCAGTTCGATCTATGCTTGCAACGCCTGAACGACATCCACACCGTTACCATCGGGGTCCTTGATGTTGAAAAACCGATAGCCCCAGGGCGTGTCCTTCGGAGGTTCCTTCACCTCGACACCCAGGGCTTGTATCCGCTTGAACTCGGCGTCAACATCCAACACTTGGAGCTCGAACCCCTGGCATGCGTTGAACTCCCGAGGGACGTATTCCCCGTCGTAGTTCACCACGACAAGGACCGTCCCGTCGCGGCTGTCGCCAAACCATATCTCGATGCGGTCCGGCCCGCCATGCGATTCATCAATGTTCGCACCCAGAATGGTCCTGTAGAACCCGGCAAGCCTTTTGGGATCAGCCGAAACGATGTTCACGCATTTGAGCTGCATCACGAACCGCCCTGTTGTGAAGACTCGGTCATTCTCCACTCCTTCTCCCATCCGTCACATCTGCCTGATGTCACGAATCATTCAAATGTCTTATCAACTTCAACTGCAATTGTTTATCGAGCTGCTTCTCATCATTTCCGCTGACAGCCAACTTAAGTTCCGGTCTTCCCGATTATGCCTGCAAGCCACATGGCGATACCAGAAAACACGGGGGGCTGTTGAAAAACACCTCCCGCATCAGCACGGGAATACTCCTGTCCTCGGTGCTGAATCCGACATGTATCCCAGGTTTGGAAAACAGGCTGAATTGGTTGCCACTTCTCTTTCCTGCCTGGTGTTTGGCTCATCATGAAGATGCGGGATGTTTATTTGCGGAGTGTTTGCGAATCCTGTTCGCCATCCTGACGGCAATAGGTTCCAGGTGCTTCGTAGATCAACGGGAAAGAGCACGGGGTTTTGATCGAATCAAGAGAAAGGTCTACATCAAGCTCCGGCCACCGAAGGTGATCAACTGCATCCTCAACCACAGCGAAAACCTTGCGAAGCTGGGCATTCAGGAACCATGGAAAGTCCCTGTAATCCAGGAAGTATTCCTTTCCACGGTACAGTATCCAAAGACCGAACGGCGAAACGTCGGTAACCTCAGGACCGGAAGTATTTGTTCCAATGCAGGATGATTCCATCTGCCCTGTCCTTAACTATGTTTTCCAGCTCTGTTAAATCCTTACGCGAAAGCCCTCGACTGAAAGCCAGTTCAATGTCCGGTTCCAACCAGAATTTCGCTTCACCTTCGGGAGAGCGAACATGAACGTGACGTCGGGGTTCCTCGCGGGAGAAAAAGAAGAATCGAAAAGCCCCAAAATGGAAAACGGTTGGACTCACAATTTCAAAGCCATTCTCGCCAGTGCCTCTCCCAACAGCTTCTGCATTAGCAGGCTTCTCCTTCATTGTGGTGAGAATGCAGTTCTTTGTTTTTTATGTCAAGGAGCATAGCCCGTCCGATTGGCAATGCACTCCAAGTGAACAAGAGACCTTAACGGAAGCGCAGGATTCCTATCTTCAGGTCAGTGCGCATTCCGGACGAAAAAACTCAGCTGGTCCGATTCGCATAAGACGTCTTTCCGGGGAAGCTTCAGATCCTGAACAGTGACACTTCCCTGTCTCAACAACGAAGAACAGCCATCACATCAACGGAGGCAGGTTCCCCGTCACATTGCCCTGCTTGAGCTGGCCCCCCCATGTAGACAGGGGTGATCGTAAGCTTCAGGCATGGCCCGTGAAAGAGAACCGGGTACAACAGATTCCGGTCCAAAGTTTCCAACGATTCCGGTTGAAACTTACCACGGATTCCGGGGCAATATTTCCAACCCCTGTTGGTCGGTTATCACCGGTCTGGCAGCATCATTCGCACATTTTGTGTCGCCGTTCCGGGCTATCAAACTGCAGGGAGCATGAAAAGTTCCGACGCACGTGCAGAAGGTGTTTTGTTGCCGGTCGGCTCAGTAGATGCATGCATCCAATATGGACAGCACTTCAGAAAGCAGGTCTTCACTGGCATGTTCGATCAACTCAGCACAACGGGAACGGTAGTCAACGGATTTGACCTGCTCAACCATGATAAAGCCCGTCAGCCTGCTGTCATTCGGAATGGGCACATGAAAGGGAAAACCTCGCTCTGTTTTCGTAACCGGACAAACGATGGCCAAACCTGTACTTTGATTGAAAAGCTCCCTGCTGACCACCAGGGCAGAAAGACAACCCTTCTGCTCATGACCGGATGTGATCGTGATGATGTCCCCCTGCCTGGGGGCAAAAGCATCCATTACCAGACCTCCCTGCCGACCGGCTCACCCCAGTCGACTTCGCCGGTCTGGTAATCCTCGGGAATCTCTGCGACAAGATGCTCAAGACTGTGATTCTTCCTGGCAGGCGTGACAATGATGACGCCATCCATTACAGTGACATCCACCTCGTCACCGACTGCAACCCGGGCATCGGCAAGCAGGTTCTTCGTGAGACGAAGCCCCTGGCTGTTCCCCCATTTCTGGATCCTGGCTATCATTCAGCCACCTCCCATGTATATACGCAGTATAGCCCTACTGACTGAGAGGGGCAAGAATTTCGATCAGGCTTCCGGCAAGCTCAACGGGGCACACACGCACTCTCTAAGCGCTCAGTCAGCTCCATTCCCCGTCCAGCCGTAGAAAACGCACGCAGCACGATGAACAGAAAGCACTCCCTGACACTGGGGACACTCCCAGCGCTTCCGCTCGGCAAGAACAAAGGCATCAATCCCCTCATCCCGAATCAAAGCCAGATTCTCAAGCATGCTCATGCCGTACCTGGTACGGTATCGCTTGTCGAGGTCACGCAGCCTGCGGCAGGGGGAAATGCAGGAACAGAACTCCCCCACCCTCTCAACACATTTCCTGATCTTGCAGGAAGCGCAGTACGCAGGCTTGGAGGAATCACTTCTGCAACCGGAACAAACCCTCTTCTCACGAAGAAAACCGCTGCACAGAGCGCAGTTCATCCCGCAGGGAGCTATCATCTCCGGAACTATGGCATCAACATTTACCTTTTCCACAACACTCCTCAGAAGCAAGCACTGCAACTCGACTCAAAACCATCCGAACGACAAGGTCTGAATGAATCGGCCGGGAATTCGGGAACTGAGCCGAACCCCGACCGGTCTCAGGGGGCTGAGCTTCGATGTAACCAATTACTGTGGAGAACTTTGTCATCACAGATCAGATCTCGAAAAAACACTAACAGAACACCAGGTGTCCCCCAACTGCGGGAATCTGGATGTCCCAAAAAGATCACAACCCGTCATCTTCGAGCGGGCCATCAACAGTATCCAGAATGACCCCGTGGAACTCGGCATCGAACCATTCCTCGAACAGCTTCAGGGTCAGTTCGGCGGGCCACATGTCCTCGTCGGTGTACCACCCCTCCAGTTCGGACTCGAAGACGAAGCGGAAGTTCTTCTTAAGCCATCTCCGAATCTGCTCGGGAGAATCTGCTGCATCATCGGCGACAAGGTACACCGTCTTGTCGTCGTTCACCTCTTCAAGCGTCATCGGAGGAGAATCGGGATCATTTTCATTGATCCAGCGCAGGGCTGGTTCCTTGTAACGCAGAATTAGAACGGTTCTATTGAGCATTTTTTTCTCCCACAATCTCTCAAGGATGGTCCTCTCGCGCTTGATGGTTTCCACCGACACTTTCGCCCGAATGATGAGCTTTGTGCCCGTTTCGGCATGCCCCTCATTCATGAGCCAGACCTGAATCTAACAATCAGCCCTGTCTGCAGGGGGGGCCAGGTCAACCTCCCGGAGAACCGGCCATGGGCATCCTGATGCAGTGGTGTTTCCGGGATGAATGGAAACAGATGGCTTCCATTGAAACTCTTCCGGTCTTATGGGAACTCGAAGCGCCATCTTTCCGGGCGGCATGAAATGCCCTTGGCGGGGGCCGGAAGTCTTCTTCAAACGAGGGGTATGGGTTTGACAGGAGGTCGAGTGCATTCGGCGGTTCAGTTGAATAAAGGTATTGACAGAAACCATTGAAACATGCAGTATCTTCTTCAGCTGCAAGCGGGAGGTGTTCAGTGGCGGACGATTCGTCTCTGCAGCGCTTCCGTGAAAGGCGTGAGGAAGTGCCATGTCAAATCCAGGTGAAGATGCCCGGCGGGTCAGCATGAGTCCGGATGCCATTTCCCGGAAAACGTTGCCCGTCGCCAGGAGGTTCATTTGATGCAAACTGCAATGCTGTTGACAGCGGTTCTGGCCCTTGGTGCCCGGGCCGGCTCCAACCTCACCATCACTCCCGCGGACGACGGCACCGGCTGGCTTTGGCTTTCCTGGATCGATGACGATGATACCGGCGCGGTCGCCAGGTATTCCGGAGCAACCCCGGAGCATCTCCGCCTGTTCTACTGCTACCCGGACGGCATCTCTTCCACACTGACCCGGGACGGTTCCGGTGGGTTGCACCTCATGGTTTCAATGACCGAAACCCTGGTCTCCCTTGACCCATTCGGAGACATGGCCACAGAGGACGCGGTGTTCTTCAACTCAATCATGCCCGAGTATTGCGGCAGCGGGCTTCTCAGGAGAAGTGTGAACCCGGCGGAGGGGCTGCTTGGCAGGTTCCTGGTAACATACCTGAGCAGTCAGCCGGAGTTCTTCTGGTTCACCAGGGAGTACACCGTCTCAGAGGACGGCGGCATTGCCATGGGCGATTCCCTGATGCTCTACCTTTACAATCTCAGGAGTGATGAGGGTTTTCCCCGAGTCGAGGAACCGACACAGATGACTTTTCCAGTGACGACCGCTCTCGGTAACCCGGTAATGGGTACAAGAAGGTACACTCCCGGGGGCTCCTTCCCCCCCACTCCCGCCAGGTGGAAGATTTCGGTTCAGTGCCATAACAGAATCGCCTCAGGCGTGTACCTTACCGAGGATGAAATCACATCATCCACAGTGGATTCCGGCACACCGATCCTGATGGCCTCCGGCTCAAGCGCATCGGATGCCCTGTTCATCTGGAGCGACTCGGCGCATACGGTTCACTGTTCACTCCACGATTGCGAATACGGAATAACCGCCACCGCGCCCTTCACCGGGCAGGGGCCTCCCCATCTCAGCGCCTCATCCATGTCGGCGAACCCTGCCGACCCGGGGATTCTGCTGGCATGGTACGACTCGGGAAACATCATGGGCAGGCACTATCATGAGGGATGGAACGACTATGCCCATGTGCTGGCCGAGGACATACCGTTCATAGAGCAGGGCAACCTTGCGGTCTGCAGCGTTGAGGATGGCTATTGGGTCGCCTACAGGCTCGTTCAGCAGACATTTCCCATCCTTTTCTTCGTGAGCAGGGAAGATGTCACCGGAATCACCGAACATGCCGTGGCGGTGGAACAGGCATCCATATCCGCCCACCCCAACCCCTTTTCAGAAACCCTCTCCATAGCGGTTACCGGCATTGAAGGCCAATTTGAAGCCTCTCTCTACGATTACCTGGGAAGGCTGGTCAGACACTCTGTTTCAAGCGGGTTCGTGCTGTGGAATACATCAGGCCTGCCCACAGGATGCTACCTGGTAAGGGTGGTTACACCGGCAGGGGTTCACAACCAGAAGGCAGTGCTGATCTCTCCCTGAGGAGCGGGAGGGGACCCCGGGCCCGGCCAGGATGGTCGCTGGCAGTTCACAGAAGCATCTGGGCTTGACCACAGCCGAAACGGCAACTGCAAATTCCGGTCCAAAGTTTCCAAGGATTCCGGACGAAATTTACCACGGATTCCGGGGCAAACTTTCCAGTTCCGGTTCGTCGGATTTCACTTTGTCGAAGTGCTCCCTGAGATGCGCCTCTCCCCACTTTCCGATCAGGTCTGTGCAGTGATACACTTCATCATTCCGCCTATTGCCATACTTTGTCGCAAGCTCAGCCCATGTTGCTTTCTCAAGAAGCGTTACCGGTTCCGGAGGATTGTCGAAGTATCTCCGGTAGCAGGATAGGGCACTGGAATCCAGCAGGTTGCCAAGGAACACCATTTCCTTGACGAAGTGGAAGGGCGAGTGATCACAGCCGCCTCCGTAGAACACATTCAGGTCTTCGTCGACATCGAGATAGACAATGCCGCATCTGTTGTCCCGTATTGATCTGCGACCCAGTTCCGGATCCGAAAGAACCTTCCCGACGAAATCGCCCTCGGCATACCACCCGCTTTTCCCGGCAAGAAGACGGGATACCTGTCCGATCCGTACCCGATTACCGGTTTGAACAGCCCTGCCCCGGGCCATGGGGAGCATCCAGCCGAACTCTGCGCAAGGTGTTCCGAGTTCTGTAACCGCCGCTTCAGTCTCCTCGTACATTGACTGGTTTGATGCGTTAAGCACCATTCCCGCCAACCAGTTGATCCCGTGCTTCTCAGCTTTCCGGATCGTCTCGACCAGATCCCCGTAGGCGCCTTTCCTGCCCACAAGCTCATCGTGAGTCTCACCTATTCCGTGGAAGGTAAGCCGGATGTAATCGAATCCCGCGTCAGCGAGTTCCTTCCAGTCTTCCTCCGACATTCTGGCAAGCCCGTATCCATTGGTTGAGAACCACCACTGATCGTAGATCAACCCCTTCTTCAACTGGTGCTTCATGATTTGCTTGAAGGAAGGGTGAAGGGTTGGCTCATCAAAGAACATCGGAAACACGACCGTTCCCAGCTCGGTTTTAAGATCCGAGAGCTGATTCAAGACCAGAAGGCTTATCCCGGTCTCCATGTAACGCCCGTGCGGACTGCCCTCGCAAAAGCAGTGCCAGCAACGGTTGACGCACGGCATGGCGTGAATCCTCACGAAAATGAAATCTCCCACTGACTTGTCCCTTCTGAAGCCGGCATCGGCCTTGAACCGCCCCGTGATGCCTTGGTTGAAAACCGGTTCAGCATCAGGCGCAGCTGTTAGGTTACACTCGGCAAGCTCACGCAGGGCCTTGGGGGTTGCCGGGGGAAGGCAAGCACGCCCAGTTCGGTTTTCAGGAAAGTGCACACCTCATCTGCTCATGCATTTATCGAGAATGCCTCATCACTCAGGCTGGAAGTATCCATTGTTTCCCTGCTTTCCGATAAAAGAAGCAATCACCCTTGCTCTGTGCTGGGCCCCCATTGCAGACAGGGTGATAGCGGATTCGGAATGGCTTCCTGAAGGAGGGGACAGCCGAAGCGTTTGCCCAGGCGCTGCGGTGCTGGGCAGGCATCAAATGGGTTCACTCGATTTTTCTCGCATGGAGTTTCTTGTACTCCCGGCGTACATCACCTATTATAGGCTGAAGATGGCTCAGTGGTACAGGTATAACAGCAATATTATTACGCTTTGCCTCAACAGTAAGGTCTGTCGTAAACCGACCGTTTGGGACAAAGAGCCTGCCCGGATACTCCTTTTTGTGGGCCCAGCTTTTCTTGAACAAGTGCTTCGCTTCCAGCGCAGAGGGCTCTGAATGATCCGCCGGGACCATAACGCTTCCGAGAATGAAACAGCTTGCCGCATCCATCAGGCAGATGCTGTTGAACAAGCCGTCCCGTACGGTGACGATCGGCGCATGATTCAACTGAAAGGCAATCCAGGCTTCGTTGACTTGAAACTGTTTTGGATAAAGCAATTAGCGTCCTTTCTGCAAAACCCGGCGCAACCCGTCACCGGCGGCGTGCCTCACCTGCTGAGTGTTGAAGCGTTTACTCGGGCACTTCCCCTTCTTCCGTCCATCCAGGCAGATATGTCAGTACATTCCCTTCCACGCACGACTCTTGTCCTGGTCACTCGTTGTCAAAGCTTCAAGTGTTTCCCGGTGCACCTTTCGCATAGATATCTTTTCTGTACCATCGAGTAGCCATCATGGCCAAGCCTGATACGCTTGCCGCACGCATTGCACAATGTGGGCTCGAAATCAGGCGGATTCGGCAACTTCTCGAAATTGTACTCGTTGGTCCCGTACCAAACATACATTTCAGTTTCCATGCCTTTGGGGCATTTCGTACAGTTCTTCCAATCCCCTTCGTGCCCCTCCGCGAAATGGTAACCACACAAGGTGTATCGTCTGTGGTTTCTGCTGCAACTGTTGCGGGCAAAGGAGAAGGGGGTGTACTCGTCCTCATCATCGCATATCCAGTTACCACAGCACTCGGCCCTTGTTAGAGGCTTCGTCGTACTTCCGCACAAACCGCAACGGGGCCTGTCTTTCTCGACGGGCTTCTTCGTGCCACTGGCACTCATGGCTTTCTTCGACACAGGCAACTCCTTTCGTAGAATGATCGCAGCCATTGGCAATACTGAACAACCCTGGCCTTGTCGTCGAGGGTTGTTCAGTCATCCCACCGATAAAGCAAACGGGAGTTCAGGTTTCAAATGACACTTCCTCCAGCCGGGACAACAGCACACGACTCCGGTTCAGACAACATGAGACAATCCGGGCAGCCTCTTGATCTTCTGGATTTCCAAAGCAGACGGAGAGTTCACAGCATGATACAAATCCCATGCCAACTGCAGGTTAAGCCAGAACTGGGCATCCATTCCAAGCAGCCTCTCCAGCCGCAGGGCGGTATCAGGGGTAACTCCCCTCTTCGCATGAACAAGCTCATTCACACGGGGATATGAAACCCCCATTCTCTCAGCAAGTTCACTCTGCGTGATACCCATCGGCTTGAGAAACTCCTCCAGCAGCATTTCGCCGGGATGAGTAGGTGGGCCGTTTCTGGGAATGCGAATCATCTGTTCACTCCAATCGTCAATGATAGTCGACAATAGCAACTTCAGATGCCCCTTCATCAGTCCAGAAGAAGCACACTCTGTATTGGCTGTTTATCCTTATGCTGAACTGTCCATCCCTGTCGCCCCTCAAGGCTTCAAGAAAATTACCCGGCGGGACTCTCAATGCCTCAAGCCTGTCGACCGTGTTAAGCTGATCAAGTTTTCGCTG
>CAZUXA010000020.1:0-49893 GCA_964624405.1 uncultured bacterium
GGCAAAAAAGGGCTCTTCCTTTTCCCCCCTCAAAAAGCTATTTTGGACAGGCCTGTCTTCTTCTATCGATTTTAGTATCTCCATGCCTGACTGAACATCTGATGGATAGTATCCGTCAACAAAACGAACGAATGTATCGTAGTACGAGTGATCCTTACCATATACTCTCTGAATAAACGATAGTGAAGCAGATCGGAACCCATGCATTTTCCCTGAATCGACATATTCTCCTATATCACCCCTGGTTCTTGTTCGTAAAGTCTCTTCACCCATAGAAATGACCTTAGCCAATCTTCCTAAGAGTTTTTCTTTCATGTTTCCTTTCATCGTTTAACAATGATTGTGTATAGCTCTATGTAAGCTCTTTGGGTACATTGAATTTAATGATGCTGTATGAGTTGTGTTGTGTCAATGGGTGAGGGGGTTGACGGGGATAGGTATACAAATGTATACATAAGATAGTGAAATGCAATGTTAGGCAGAGTATATGTAAGCTGGTTGGTATGCTGGGGTTTGATTCCGGGAAGTACGAGTCGGAGTTAAAGAAACGCGGGTTGGTCAGTGAAAGGCACATTCCGTTTTTCACTGGCTGGGTGAAGAAGTTTAATCGATCGGCTTGCCTTGATCTTTTTCGGCTCTGCTGGAAGCGGAGCTGAGGCCGGACTGGCAGATAAGACAGGCTCTTGATGCGGTGAGGTTGTATCGGCAGTTCTTTGGGGGTGTGTCGGGGCGCTCTTCAGCTTTGGATCCACTGGATGTCCTGGGGGACAGACTGAGGGTGAGGCACTACTCCGGGAAGACCGTTAAATCATATCTGCACTGGTGCAGGGGTTATCTGGATTACTGCGATGGGCTTAACAGGGACTGCCGGTCTTCTTCGTCGTTCACCGATTATCTGACATATCTGGCATTGCAGAAGAAGGTTGCGGCGTCTACTCAGAATCAGGCGTTCAACAGCATTCTGTTTCTGTTCAGGAATGTCTGGGGCAAGGAACCCTCCGGGATTGATGCGGTAAGGGCGAGGAAACCGAAGCGGCTTCCGGTGGTACTGACCCCTTCCGAAGTGAAGAAGGTGCTGGAGAATGCGGGCGGCGCCCCGGGAACCGTTCTCCGGCTCTGTTATTCCAGCGGGCTTCGGCTTGGCGAGGCGATCTCTCTGCGTGTGCAGGACATTGATTTCGAGAGCAAATCCATTCTCGTCCGCAGCGGAAAAGGGGAGAAAGACAGGATCACCATGCTCTCACCCAGCATCGTCCCCCGTCTCCAGGTGCAGCTGGAGCGCGCAGAGGAGTTGTTCCGCACCGCTTCAGAACCTGTCACCCTTCCGGGTGCTTTGTCACGGAAATACCCCAACGCCGGCAGGGACTGGAGATGGTGGTATGTGTTTCCGTCACCCTCCCTCTGCAGGGATGAGTCCGGGGCAATAGTGAGACACCACATTCATCCCACCGGGGTTCAGAATGAGATGAGAGAGGCAGTGAAAGCTTCTGGAATAACCAGGCGAGCCGGAGTGCACACCCTCAGACACTGTTTCGCAACCCATCTGTTAATGTCTGGAATGGATCTCTGCGAAATACAGGAACTGCTTGGTCACAAGAACCTTGAGACAACGAGAGTGTATCTGCATGTAATGAAAAACATGAGAAATTCTCCGAGAACTGACCTGCTTGATTAATCCTGTTCACGTGACGCCGCATTCCGCGACGACAGGTTCCCTGAAGAACATGGATCGGTGAAGGCAATCCGATGGTTCGTGTTCGGGCTCATGACTTGTTTTGATTCCGTCTTCTTCTGCTGCTGTTCAGCTTTTCCGTCTACTTTCTGCCTGTTTCCCGTGGGAAGGATTGTTCCGCCCCTTGCATCGTTCTTCGGCACTGGCGTCCCATGGCCATGATGATGGTCTGAAGGGCCCTGCTGTTGCCTCCGCAGCCCCCGTGTATACACAGGACCCGGTGAGGCCCGCATGGGAAGAAGCGGGACCGGGGCTCCCCATTATCCGTTCGCAGGGTTCATTCGCGGCAGGGAGCACTCCGTGTCGGGCTGTTGAACACAGAAGGCGCAGGGGGTATAATCATTCGCTCAGCACCGATCGAAAGGTTGCCATGGTACCCGGCAGGACAGCAGCGGTTTTCGCCTCGCTGAAATCGAACCCGCGTCTGCTTCTTGCGAAGCCGTCCATCAACGTGTTCCTGCTCGGGTACATCCGGAAGTTCAGACCCAGACGCGTCGGCGGTCATCTCATACTGCACTCGCATCTTCCTCCGTTGAACAGCAGTGCTTACTCGCGTTTCGTCGATATGCACATACTGCGAAGAACTCCCGGACCATCCCACGCGCAGATCGGTGTTTCCAGCGTGTGTCCCCACAAGTGCGGGTTCTGCTATAACCACGGAAGGTCCGGCGAGCCATTGGACAGCGACGCCATACTGAGAGCCGTTTCGGCCCTGCAGGAACTCGGGGTTGTCTGGCTTGGCCTGACAGGGGGCGAGCCGCTGCTCAACCCCGACCTTGTTTCCATAGTGGCCAGGGCCGCTCAGAAGTGCGCGGTCAAGCTCTTCACCACCGGTTGCGGCCTCACCATGGAGATGGCCCGGGATCTGAAGCGGGCCGGCCTTTTCTCTGTTTCGGTGAGTATAGATCATTGGGAAGCCGAAGCGCATGACCGGGGCCGTGGCTGCCCGGGGGCGTTCGATGAGGCTGTCAGGGCTGTTTCCACATTCAGGTCCGCGGGGCTGGACACCGGGGTGTCGGCGGTTCTCACAGGCGATATGATGCGCTCAGGTTCGGTTGAGAAGCTTCTTGCGTTCCTCGAAACCCTGAGTATCCACGAGGCCTGGCTGAGCGAGGCCAAACCCTCGGGCCGCGACTCATGGAAAGAGAGCCCGGTCTTCGGCGAGCAGGACCGCCGGCAAATGGCTGCGCTCCAGGACGAGTACAACCGAAAGGGCTTGCTGAATGTGAACTACCTTGGTCATTTCGAGGGTCCCGATCACTTCGGCTGCAATGCGGGCACGAAGATGGTCTACGTCGACTCTTTCGGTGAGGTGAGCCCCTGCGTGTTCACGCCTGTCTCCTTCGGCAATGTCCGCGCAAGGCCGCTTCGGGAGATATGGGAAGGAATGAGTTCAGTGTTCAGGCCTGCCTCCGGTTGTTTCTGTCATCAGAACCACGGGTTGTATCCTCGTTTCGACGATGGACGGCTTCCCATCCCTCCGGACAGGGCCAGAGAACTGGTGAGGGAAGCGGTTTTTGCGCCAATGTCCAGATTTCAGTCACTTCTGAACGACCGGTTGGAGGAGTAGGATGAAAACCCGTTTCGTGAGCGGTACAGGCCTGGTTCTCGCCATGGTATTCGCGGCTGTTGGAGCGCTTTTTCTTTTTTCCCCGGAATGGGTTCTCCGGGGGATGAACGGTTTCGCCCGAACCCTGGGAATCTGTGAGTCCCCCCTTCACGGGCCGGGATATTTCCCGGTCATGGCGGCTTCCTACATGGCAGTCGTGACCATCCTGGCCTGGCGGATGTTCCGGGATCCCCAAGACCCGGCAAACCCGCTGCTTCTATCCCAGGCGAAGGCTGCCAGCGCTCTCTTTTCCCTCGGGGTCTTTTTCGTTCACAAGCCCTACTTCATTCTTCTGGCGAACGGCATCCTCGATGGCGGGATTGCTCTTGCGGCGCACGCCATCTACAGAGACGCCAGGTCCCGACGCGCCCAGGGCAGGATTACTTGAACATCCGCCTCGCGGCGGCGCGAATCCACATTCCCCGCCGCCTGAAGCTCAGGGGGCTGCGCCAGCTCTTCGCGCTGACCGCCGAAGCCTTCCGCTGTCCGGTTCCCGATATCGGAAGCAGTTCCATACCCGGCATACTGGAGAGCTACGCCCGTTTCACCGCGGGCATGGCCGAGTCGTTGGTGATTACCGGGGAATCGGAGGCAGAGGTGAAGGAGCGCCTCAGGGAAGCGGGTTTCTCGTTCGGCACCGTGGTCAGAAGAGAACTCCGCGTTCGGTCGAGGTCCGAGGTCATCCGCGCCGGGCGCATCCTCTATCGAATCCTCGGCATTGACTTCAGAGGTGGGATTGACGGCGGCATCGTCATCCGCAAATGCCTGTTCGCGGGGTTCTATTCGCCGGGAACATGCAGCCTGATCTCTGCCCTGGACGAAGGGCTTCTCGCTGGTCTGGCGGGGGGAGGCAGTCTGGTCTTTTCCGGCAGGATAACCGAGGGTTGCCCCGCGTGCACAGCCAGATTCCGGTTCCCGGAGGGGCTGTGATGAAACGGGCGATTGTGGTGGGAAGCGGCCCCGGTGGAGCCGCCGCCGCCCGGAGGCTTCAGGGCCGGTTCGATGTAACGATCCTTGAAGCCGGCGGTGAGTTCAGGCCGTTCACCTCCAGCCTTCTCGTCCCGGAGCTGGCAAGGAAAGCGGGGCTGCTCTTCGATGAGAGGGAGATCAGCCTTCTGTTTCCAGCGATGAGGGTTCACAAAGCGCTGGACGGCATGATCGTGGTGCGGGGCCGGGGCACGGGAGGCACCTCCACTGTGGCAACCGCCAACGCCCTCCGTGCTGATGACGATCTGAGAAGAATCGGTATCGACCTGGACGAAGGTTTCGCGGAACTGGAGAGTGCAATACCGATAACCGCCGACCATCGGAGCCTCTGGCGCCCGCCCACGGTGCGCCTGTTCCAGGTCTGCCGGGAGATCGGCCTCGACCCCTTCCCGACTCCGAAGATGGGACGCTTCACCCACTGTCGGAACTGTGGCCGGTGTGTTCTTGGCTGCCGGTTCGGAGTGAAGTGGGACAGCCGGGAATTCCTTCGGGACGCCTTGGCGGCAGGCGCCAGACTGGTGACCGGGGCGGAGGTGGAGAGCCTTGTTGTCAGTGGTGGACAGGCCGCTGGAGTCATGGTCAGGCACGGCTTTCGGCGCCGGTTCCACGCCGCCGACCTGGTCATCCTGGCCGCCGGAGGGCTTGGAACTCCAGAGATACTGAGAAACTCCGGTATTCCACTGGAGCCCGGGTTGTTCGTTGATCCGGTCCTGTGCGTCGCGGCCCCCTTCCCCGGGGCGAATCAGAACCGGGAACTGCCCATGCCGTTCATTGCCGCCCGGGATAGATACATCATCTCACCCTACTTCGACCATCTCAGCTACTTCTTCAACCGAAGCTGGAACAGGCCCGCACGCAACATTCTCAGCCTGATGATAAAGCTGGCAGATGACGGATCGGGCACGGTGGATGGCGGAAAAGTCGGGAAAGCCCTCACCCGGGATGACTTGCAGCGCCTGGCCGGTGCCGTCGAACTGTGCACCGAGATATTCGCCCGGTTGGGCATTCCCGGAACAGACCTTTTCATGGGCACTTTGAACGCGGGCCACCCCGGGGGCATGTTTCCCCTCACCCCCGCGGAATCGGAGTCTCTTCACCACAGCAGCCTGCCGGGCAACGCGTTCGTCGCGGACTCCTCCCTGCTTCCGGCCTCGCTGGGAAAACCGCCGATGATGACCATAATGGCCCTTGCGGACGCGATCGCAACCAGGGCGATGCAGGGATAGACATGTGTCGATTTCCCATCCATTCGGTATTCTCATTGTGCGTTGTGTTTCATGCCATGAATCAATCATTCCAGAATGGATTCAGCAACGGCTTGAAAAGGTGTTGTGCGTGATGCCCCTGGTGGTTGCAGCCGGTAAGCGCCAGGCATGCAGATTCATTCTGGTGCGGCTGGACCAGCTGACCTGTGGCTGCTGTCGTGCCAGCACGGTTGCATCCGGATGAGCTGCCGTAACAGTTCCGGACTGGCGGCTGGAAGGAGGACGGTTGAGATGGAAACAAGGAAGAGAGCGGATGTCACGGGGAGAATGGACATTGTTCTTCGTTTCAGGATCGAGATGCTCGATATCTCGCCGGTTATCTGGCGGAGGATTGAAGTGCCGGGCGACTATTCTTTCTGGGACTTCCATGTTGCCATTCAGGACGCCATGGGCTGGACTGATTCCCATCTTCACTCGTTCGAGATCGAAGACCCAAGGCTTGGGTCGGTGGAAATCGGTATTCCCGATCCTGATTTCGATAACCATTCCATTGCGGGGTGGAAGCGAAAACTGAGCAGGCATTTCAGGAAGCCTGGAGATCAACTTGTTTACCTGTACGACTTCGGCGATTCCTGGAGGCACCTTGTCACTCTGGAGTCGCTGTCTCTTGCCGAGACAGGCTTGAGCTACCCACGCTGTATTGGAGGTGCGCGAAAGTGCCCGCCCGAGGATTGTGGAGGTCTGTCCGGGTTTGAGGAGTTTCTCGAGATCATCGCTGATACCACTCACGAAGAACATGAAGCCACACTGGAATGGTGCGGTGGGGCGTTCGATCCCGACGGGTTCGATCAACGGGCGATTCGATTCGATGATCCGGCAGAAAGGCTGAAAGACATGCTTCGCGGATAGGCAGAAGGGCGGGAATGTTCCCGCCGGGTTTCACCTGCCGCGCCGTGAGCGTCGTACAGGCATGTCACCCGCAAGGGCGCGGCGATTCAGTAGCCCAGTTCCTCCGCCATTAGAAAGTCCTGCTGCGCCAGATCTTCCAATCCCAGTTCATGGTAGGCATGGGCTCGGCCAAGGTATGCCTCGCCGTAGTCCGGAGCCATCCGTACAACCACCGTGAAGTCATCAGCCGCTTCCGCGAACCGTTCCAGGTTCATCAGAGTGAAGCCCCTCAAATGGAAAAACGACGGTTCTTCGGGGAAAAGCTCAACACACCGGTGAAAATCGTTCAGGGCGGATTCGTATTCACCGGCCCTGTAGAAGACCAGACCCCTTGAGTAAAGCGCTTCCATCAAATCGGGCTGGGCATCAAGAACCAGTGAATACTTCTGTATGCTTTCTGCGGTTCTTCCGATGTTTCCGAGGATCATACCCATTTCGAGCAGCCCCGGTATGCTGGCGGGATCTGTATCCATCAGCCGCTGCAGGTAGTCCATCGCCAGGCCGTGGTTTCCGGTGTGGTGATAAAGCCGTGCCATGTACACGTAGGGGACCGGCATTTCAGGGGCAAGTTCGATTGCCCGGTTCAGGGCCTCAACCGCTTCGTCCAGGTAGCCTGCGTTCGCAAGGCTAACCCCCCTTTCCGCCTTTACTTCCCAGCAGTCGGGTTCGATTCCGGCCAGCCTGTTCAGATCCGCAAGGGCTTCCTCATGGCGGTCCAGGTGGGAAAGAAGCCTGCTCCTGGCCTTGAGCGCCAGCATGTTGTCGGGGTCAGTCTCCAGTGTGCGGGAGTAGTCTTCATGGGCCTGCTGGTAGTTGCCAAGCGACTCCATCACCGCCCCCCTGGTGAAATATCCCCTGAAGCCTGCGGGGTCGGCTTCTATGTACCTCTCCGCTTCCTGCAGTGCCCTCTGAAGGTCGCCAGCCTCAGCCAGGGCCATGAGCATGCTGTACCGCACATCCAGGTTGTTAGGGTCGATTTCCAGCGCTTTTTCATAGTTGCTAACGGCAAGGGCATGATTCCCCTCCTGGAAATGCAGGGAACCGATGTTCCGGTAGGCCTCGGGTCTTTCCGGGCTAATCAGGATCGCCTGCTCCAGGTCTTCCAGGGCATCCGCGAGATTCCCCGACATGCTGTACTTAAGCGTTCCCCTGTTCACATAAGCGGCATAGCGGTGAGGAGACTGTTCGAGAACTCTGTCGTAATCTGAAAGCGCCTGATCGTGTCTTCCCAGCTCAACCAGGACAACGGCCCGGTTGTAGAGGGCTTCGGAGTAGTTGGGCCTTATCTCCAGAAGTGTTTCGACGGCTTCCAGCGCTTCCTCCGGCATCCCCATCCCGCTGTTGATGTAGGTGGATAGCGCAAGGAAACCCTCACTCCGCGGGTTGAGTTCACGGGCCACCTGAAAGTCGAGCATGGCCGCATCGAAGTCACCCACGACGCTTGCAAGGTAGGCTGCCCTCAATGTGTAGGCTTCAGCGCAATCCGGATCAATCGCCAAAGCCCGGTCAATGTTTCCCAGCCCTTCGTCAATCAAATCCTTCTCAAAACAGTACCCCGCCAGGTGAACATAGCCTTCGGCATGGTCCGGGAATCTATCAAGCGCGTCCATCATCACGCGGCCGGCCTGTTCCAGAGCCAGGGAGTCATCCTCCGTGAAACCGATTTCCATGAAGGTCTTTCCCACCCAGAAGGGGAAAACCGGTGACTCCGGGAACAGCACTGTCCCCTCGGTGAAAAACTCCAGAGCATCGGCGTATCTTTGTGCGTAAAAACTGTCCAGTCCCGATTCAAAAAGCCCGTCGTGGCTCTGCGCCTGAAAAGCTGCTGCAAATGAAAGCAGAAGCGCGGTGAGCAGCCGATGTCTCATTCTCCACTCCTCTCCAGCAAAAAACCGGAACACTTCATGGCCGGATTTCCCTCAGGTATGAAAGGGAGTTGTGGCCCGCGCCCTGAATGACCAGAATCTCCGCCACTTCGGGCTGGAAGGCACGGTAAAGCCGCATTGTGCTTTCCATGGGAACAACCTCGTCGTGTGAAGCGGCGACAATCATCGTTGGCGCCACGACCTCCGGCGCGAAACGCCATGACTCGAAGCGGTCTATCAGAAGAATGCCGACGGGAAGGAAGGGGAACCTCTGTCGCCCCAGATTCAGTATGCTGTCGAACGGGGTAACCAGAACCAGGCGGCTTACCGGAGCCGTGGCCGCCAGGCGGACCGCCACGGCGCTGCCGAGGCTTCTACCCACCACCATCACATCCTGATGCGACTGCATCACCCAGTCAAACACATGCCGGGCATCGGAATGAAGCGCGGCTTCCGAGGGTTTTCCGGAACTGCCGCCGTAGCCCCGGTAGTGTGGCATGTATATGGCGCGATCGGGAAATGCTTCCACGAATTCCGGCAGGGTGAAGTACACATCCTCTGCGTTGCCTCCGAAATAGATCAGGGCTCCCGGGCCTTCAAGCTGCCTTGCGGTGATGTGCAGGGTTGCCTCGCGGGTTTGCAGGACGAGCACCGGCGCGGAGGGGCGTGCCTCGGTTGGAAAGTAGATGAAGGACCGCTGTATAACAAAGAAGAGCAGGCAGATTCCCCCGTAGGCCGCCCCGAGTACCAGCACGGCCCGGATCGGGAAGCTTTTCATTCCGCTTCGAGTTCCGGTCATGGTATCCGCATCAGAAGTTGAATTCCCGGTTCCAGTCGAACTCCGCGGAATCCTCCAGCCATTTCGGCCAGTGGGCGCACCAGTCCGGAGTTTCCACTGTGCGCAGCCTGTCTATGGAGGGGTGGTAGGGTTTGATGTCAAGAATCGGGGTGCCGTCTTCGGCATCGATGCAGGGGATGTGGACAAGGCCGTTCTGAACATCAAGACGAGTTACCTGAACCGGTGTAATGCCGATTGGGTTGGGCCTTACCGGTGAACGGGTGGCGAAAACACCTACATGATCCGGTCCCATGGAGTAGGGTTTGTCCATCTCCGTGATGCTCCTGCAGTCGGCGTTGTCGGTGAGATGGCACCAGAAAACAACCAGCACATGGCTGAAGCCCGAGAGCCCGTCAAGCGCCTGCGAGAACTCCCTGTCCAGCTCGAGCCGGGTGTTTCCGTCGGCGTTTCGAATGTAACCCACAGGCTTCATGTGAAACTCCTGACCGCTCATTCACCGCCTCCTTTCTTCATGTCCTCTGAAGGAACACGATTTCGGCGCCTTTTGGCAGACCGGCCTTTTTGGATGGGTTCAGAACTACCCTTCTGTCCGGGCCCTCCACCCATCCCAGGGGAATGCAGCGTATCGGGGGATGCCGGAGCAGATCCGCGAAGGATGCCTTCCCTTCCGCCAGCCCGGGAATCAGCCGCCGCACCTCCGCCAGTGGACGGCAGACAACATCCACGTCCCCGGTCTGGATAAGCCTTCGGAAGACCATCTCCATATGGGGGTAGAGGGTGAAGGTTGCAAGAAGTCTCCCTATGAAAAGCGGCCCCACAATGTGCGAGCACCGTTCGAACTCGGCGACAACCTCCTCCATGTCCTTGGTCAGAATCTCAACTATGAGATGAATCTCCCGGCGCTGTTCGCTCAAAAGCTCATCCAGCATGTGCTGTGTCATCAGCAGCCTGGAGAAGGTGTCGGCGTCTATCTGGTCCGGGGGCGTTGCCTTCAGCAGCAAACCGTCCGCCAGCAGAATCACGGTGGAAACCCCGCTGCGGGGGAAAACCCTTTCCAGCTCTCCGGCGTTGCGGAAGTGGCACTCCGCGAACTCTGGAACCAGGTCGGCTTCCGGTTCTTCATCGCAGGAGCGTTCGGAATACCATGCCCTGAAAGCCTCGGGGGGCTGATTGTCGATGACCAGAACCCCTCCGCGGCCCTGACGCCGCATTTCCTCGATGATCCGGGGCAGTTTGTCATTCACGCCCATGACAACCACAACGCCCCCCGAGGCTGCGTCGGGCAGCGGTGCGACAGGTTCATCGGGGACACCGGCCCTTGAAGACGCCGCAGGGGGTTCCATCTCGGAAGCCTCGTAGGAACTGGGCCCAAGAACCACCAGTTCCGCGCCCGGGGGAACCGCTTCGTCCGGCGACGGGACAAGCCGGCAGATGCCGTCGGTTCTGAAACCCACCGGGATTCCCTTTGGGAACCGCAGCATCAGGCCGTCGAACCGGGTGTTCGCGGGCAGATCCTTCCGAACCGAATGGAACTCGTTGCCTTCCGCGGTGAGGAGTTCGTTGTAGATTGTGTAGGCGTGAGGATTGGCGCAGAGGCAGGCAATCAGCTTCGCTGTGTAGAAAACCGGGTCAAAGAACACTGGGTTGATTCTTGCCGCCCCCCGTTCCAGGTATCCCCGGGCGTACCGTGCCCTGGCTGCTTCGGTGTAATGGAGCACCACCGAAGGCCCGGGTTTGTCCGGTGGATGGCGCCGCATCAGGGAGTTGATGCAGACCAGGGTTTTGGTGACCAGGGCATCGTTGAAGCGCTGGTCGTCGTAGGAGTGTGAGACGCCTCCGAACACCACCACTCCCATGGCGTTCTGAAGCGACACCCTTTCCAGCCCCTCGGTGCTCCAGGCACCGCCGATTCTGGGGATGACTTCGACCCGGGGCCTTGAGCGCATCAGCAGGTCGTCATCCTGCCGGGCCGAGTCCCGGACTACAACCACCTTCATGGAGCTTATCCGTTCAACCCGGCAGAAAGTGTTCATTTCATCAAGAATGTGGGGAACGAACTCGCTTCTGCCCAGAAGCACCAGATGCCCTTTTTCCCGAACTTCGCCGTGACCTTTCTTCAGTTCCTCAAGGTGGCCCATGAGGCTGCCTATGATGATGGCGATGAGAATACCGTTGAACACCACGATGCCCACCGAACTCAGGATGAGAACCAGGCTCTTTATTGCCGGCGTCTGGGTTTCCACCTCGAAGAGACTGTCCGAGCTGAACATGGAGATAATCGAGAACCAGAGGTTGCCTCCGTGTCCGAATTCGGTTTGCAGGGTGTTGAAAAGAATGGTGAATCCTCCGATGACCAGGGCGGAGAGCACGCCGAGAACCAGAAGCTGCCTGGGCAGTGAACCTTCCACCAGGCGTTTCACCCGGTATCTGAGGAGTTGGAACAGAGGGCTGTTGCCGGCGTGCCGGAATCGCAGGATACGACAGATTCGAAGCAGCCGAAGCAGCCTGGCCACCAGCGGCCCCGATCCGGCGAAAGCAAGCCCAAGAAGAAGATCCCATGGAATCGTTGCCACCCAGTCCAGCCACCATTCCCGCAGGTAGGCGCCCCCTGCGCCTGCAAGTCCGGAGTGTCGGAAAGCGAAATACCTGAGCGTGAGTTCAACCGCGAACAGCAGGGAGAAGAACAGGTTCGCAAATTCAAGTGCCGGGGAATCCACCAGCATGGAGATCACCGCCACCGCTGATGCGGCCAGTATGGCCGCTGCCAGAACGGTGTCCGTTAAATGGTGCCTGAAGAGGCGGGCTGCCCACGATATGTGTCCGGAACCGCCAGGCGGCGGACAGGTGCCTTGAACACATCCATCACGATTTCGAACCAGCATGTATCACATCTCCGGGTTGCTCCCCCGCAGGGAGCCGGTGACCGTTATGACAGGTTTGAATTATAGTTTCGGTGGTGATGTTTACAAAACACGGTTCAGGAAGTGGTTCGCGTTGAATCCCTTCAACTCGAGGCAACCAGTGAATAGAGGTTGATCGAACATGCCCGCTTTAGTGTCGCTGGCGCTTCTGGCATTTGCATTTTCCGGACAGGGAGATCTTGTTTTCATTGAGAGCGACATCCGCCAGGTGAGGGGGAGGCCCTGGATGGAGGGTATGCAGCTTCTGCACATAGAGGCGGGATGCTTTCTTGCCCTTTCGGGAGAGAGTCCCCCCTCCGGGGTGGTATGGTGGGTGGTGGATCGGGCTCCGGTCGATCCGGAATCCTACAGGATTCTTCATCAGGCTCAGTGCGGTGGAGTGCTGCCGCCGCTTCCCGGCGAAGTGGCGCTGCTGACCGGGGACTTTGCTCTGATACGGTTGCCCGAACCCGAGACCGGACCGGTCAGCATTCCCGGCATTGGAATACTCAGACCCCTCAGGGTTCACCGGGAGCCTGGCTTCGCATCGCCCCCGGAGTTCCTGCGGGGAGACAGCGTGCTGGTGGACATGATCGTATCCGCTGTAAACCAGGACAGCATAATTTCGGGCATCAGCCACATGGAAGGCTACGGCACCAGGTACATGTTCAGCCCGGAGTACGCCGCCTGCGCGGACTGGGCAGACACCAGAATGGCTTCATTCGGTATTTCCAGCGAACAGCAGCCTTTCGTGTATCAGGGTGTTCAGATGAGCAACGTGGTGGGAGAAATCACCGGTTCCGAGAACCCGGATCGGATCTACATCATCTGTGCCCATCTCGATTCCTACTCCAGCAACCCCCTGATGGCTCCCGGGGCGGATGACAACGCCAGCGGAAGCGCAGCGGTACTCGAGGCCGCCAGGGTGATGTCTTCCTTTTCGTTCCGGAACACAGTGAGATTCGTGCTCTTCGCCGCGGAAGAGGCATGGATGATCGGAAGCACCCATTATGTGCAGTCCGCTCACCAGCAGGGAGACAACATCCTGGGAGCGGTGAACCTGGACATGATCCTCTACGCCCCCCATCCTTCCGATTCCGTTTACATTCCCTTCAACGAGCAGTCCGAGCCTCTGGCGATTGCGGCGGGTGAGGCCTTTGAAAGGTACTCACCCTCCATACACCCCAGGGTTGTGTACGACCCGGGGGCTCCCAGCGACCAGGCGCCGTTCTGGGAGTACGGTTACGTCGCGACGGCGGTGATGGAGGCCAGCGTGACCGAGATATGGGGAGGATACAACCCCCATTACCACCAGCCGTCGGACCTTCTCGCCAACTACCTTGCGAGCTTTCCCTACGGAACCGATGCGGCAAGGGCAGCCATCGGGCTTGTGGCCTCCCTTGCTGATCCCACGGGTTTCCTCTCCATCGAGGAAGGCGGCGGGCTCAGCCCGGACAGGATCAGCGTTTTCCCAAACCCCTGCAGAACCGGCACAATCAGCATTGTTGCAGAGGGTGACTCCCCTGGAAGAAACAGGCTTTTCATCCTGGATCTCGCCGGAAGGGTGGTGGCCTCGGGTAACACAGACGGTTCAGGGGAGTTCCGCCTCGACGCGGGCTCGCTTCCCGTCGGAGTGTATTCGGTGGTATGCCCCGGCTCCAACGCGGCCCCGGAAAGATTCGTGCGTATCCGATAACCGCGGATCACCGACTCCGGGAACCGGCCAGCATCCAGTGCAAAGTGTCGGACCAGCCCAGGAAACAACGGGCATCCGGTCCATTATCCGAATCGACTCCCGTGGAAGCCGCTGAAAGCCCGGTCAAAGCCGGATGGAATGTGTTCCGGAATTCCGGAGACTGCCGGTTCAGATGTGTCTCCGCCCAATCAATGAAAGCGGAGACTTCCAGGTCCGGCAACAGGGAAAGGTAGAACACCATCTGTCGCCAGGCGCAGGCGGTGTTCTTCACCATGATCAGCCGGGCGCGCCAGGGATGAGTTTTCACCTGCGCCCGCCTGCATATCCAGGCGAAACAGCCCATGGCCATCACGCTCAGCCTGTTTCGAAGCGAATCGGCAAGGTTAAGCCCAAGGAACAGGGCGGCCAGGTTGTGTGTGGTGAGTATCTGCTGCTGCTCGATGATCATGCCGTTTGTTGCGGGGCTTGAGGTTCTCCTGGTGACTCCTGCCCTGGCGGCGCAGAGCCGGGCGAAGGAATCGCCGTCGGGGGTCTCCCGCAACTCCCGGCAGTTGATTCGGTAGTAGGCGGCATAGAGGGAGCCCTCCAGAAACCCCCCGGCTTGCCTGGCCGATTCAGGGAATGTATCGGAAAATGTGCCCGTGAAAATGTCCGCAGCCAGCTCGGCCACCAGGGGAATGCGCAGATCCGCCCCTGTGACAAGCCCGCGCAGTTCCTGAAGAAGCTTGTTAGGAAGGATCTGATGTGGGAAGGAAACCAATGTGAGGGAAACAACCTCCTCAAGGGTTTGTCTGGCCTGATCCCGGGTTGAACGGTTCTCCCTGCGGAACCGTTCGATCGCCCGGACCCATGGGAGTTCTTCAATCTGCACCTGCCTCTGGAGATTGAGCAGCAGAAGAGAACGCCTCTGCCGGAAGGCTCGGTAGATGGCGGCGTACAGCGGTCGCAGCTCGGGATCGTCAATGCCAGCGGCCCGGAGTCCTGATGTCACCTGGGGCAGAGCCCGGGCGAGGGTCTCTCCCGATGTGATCAGACCCCGCTCAATAAGTGTTTCCACCTTCTGGTTCAGGCAGAGTTCAACCTTGCGCCGGATCGAACGGGGTACGGGGGTGCCCGCCGGGATTCCCGTTCCCGCTTCCTCCCCGGGGGATACATCCGCGAGCAGATGGCTCACTTCATCGAGCCCGGAATTCCTCGGATGCCTTTCGAGTCGGGTGGCGACCAGTTTCGCAATGGAATGGAACATGGGCCCACTGACATACTCCTTCTGTCTGAGACGCGCTTCCGCACACTCATGGGAACCGGGAGTGCTTCGCTTTCCGATGTATCCCGCAAGGATGCGACGGACACGCCCCACCTCCCTCTCCGAGAGCGAACCGGGCTCCAGGGCACATCTTTCCAGGAACACCCTGAGCTGGCGCTGGTGGCCGTTCGCTTTCTCCGGCTTTCGGCAGAGAGTGTTCGTTCTTCTCAGGGTTCCGTAATCGTCCAACAGGGCCAGGGCGCGATCCGCCCATCCGCTTCGATAGGTTGCGCATGGCCGTTGGTTTTCAACGGTCTCCAGGAACAGCGCGACGATCCTGTCGTGGAGCGGGGCCCAGACTTCCGCGGCTTCTTTCTGGGCAAGAACCTTGCGATTCGCCTTGATGTTCCGCAGGCTTTCCATGGCCTGCCCCGCCTCCCGCAGGTGTACCCGAAAGCCTGATGGTCGGGGTTTCTCCAGTGGAACCGGGTAAAACCGCAACCTTGGGAAGAAAGGCGACAGTTCTGCCAGGAGTTCGCCAGCCTCGGCGGTGTATCCGTTCTTGACCAGCCACGCCGCAACCGGCAGAGCGCCTTCCTCGGGCACCGTAACATCGTAACGGCGTGTTCGAAGCAGGTTCAGCAGTTCCCTGAATCCCGCTTCGGTCAAGTGGTAGGCGTTCAGTGCGCCGCGCTCCCCGGGCTCCTCGGCTGCGGGAATGCGTGAGAGAAGCTTCCTTTCGTACTCCTGCAAGGGGCCGCCGGCGAGAAGTTCGCCGGTGGCGAATCCGCCGGTCATTACCTCAAGTGTGGCCCACTCGGGAACTCCCTTTACAGGTGTTCTTGAACCGTGTTTCAGCGAGCCGGTGAGAATCCCCCGGAGGAGTGCCTCCCATTTGGAGAGGTTCTCCTTCGAAGGTTCCGGGCTTGAGGGGTTCTTTCGGTGCTCAGTCATCGCTCCGCCGGATGAGTGGGTCCGGGGGCTGGATTCGAACCAGCGCCCTCTCGGTAAGCCGAGTGTTCTTCCGCTGAACTACCCCGGAGCATGATCGCTTTTCGCTGGTCGCCATCATCACGGAATACCGGGATATCTTTGACACCCGCTCTTATTCCGTGTCTCTGTTTATATCCGGCCTGGGTGGGTTGCTCAGGAGATCGAGGGTCTGTCTTGCGGGAAACTCCCGCCCCCAGAAACGGATTATGGCCTTTGACGGGTCTGACCGGGGAACCGGCTCGTCCCCGACAAAGGGGTCGTAGAATTTTGCTTTCAGAATGTCGCGCCATCCTTCAGCGCTGGTGACCTGGTGGAGAGCCCGCTTCTCCGGGGGCACCTTCGGCCAGAACACATTGTTCCAGAACAACATGTATCTTGAATCGGCGAACACATCATCCCAGGTTGTTCCCATGAACTCCGCCATGAATCGGTGGCTGTTCCTTAGTTTCGCGATGCTGTCCTCATTCGGGCCGAAGCTTTCGATGGCCTGGGCGCAGGCGGGGAGCAGGCCCATCACCTCGAGATAGAGGGCGTCCCATGGGTGCTCGGTGTTGGACAGCTCAGCCATTTTCGTCGCCTCGAACTCCAGTTCAGCAATGGTCTGCACCCTGCGGAAGGTTTCCGCGGCAAGCTTCTGCTGGAAGTTCACGGTGGGGGAGTGAACGCTTTCCGCCTGCGCAAGTGTTTCCTCGGCAAGTTTTTGGAGGGGAATGCGGCTCATGTCAAGCAGTACCGTGTCTTCCATGAGCAGAGTGTTGAAATGGATGGCGTTTTCCGCCTTCTCCTCCAGTTGGAAAATCCGGTCGTAGTAGACCTTCTCCTGTTCCCGAATGTCCGGGGGAAGAGCGTCGAAAGCCATGTGATATCCCGCGGCGGGAATGGACGCGGGGGGGATGTCGTCATCGGAACCGGGTTCACCGCTTCGGGCCAGAGCCTCCAGTTCCTCCGGCGGGAGTGGAGGTTCGGAAGCCAGCTCTCCCAGCAGCGCCGCAACCTGTCCGAACTCCGGGTCCATGCTTATCCGGGTCATGTCCGCCCCCTGCTCCGCCTTGCTCCACAGGGAGTCCATGAGTTCCATGGCTTTCAGGAGCTTTTCATTGTCCGGTCCCAGGCTTGACTTGTAGTTGTGCACCGTGAAACGGAACCCCTCAAGCATCTGTTCAAGCGTGCTGTCCATGGCTCACCTCCCGAAACTTCTTCTCAAGGAAAGCCATCTGCCTGTCGGTGAAGGGTATCCTGTCCCGGTAGGGCCGGTGGGTCATGATTTTTTCCCAGGACGCGTTCGGGTCTGCCTCTGTGAACTGCCTCCAGTACTCCTGGAGCAAGCCGAGGGAACGCTTTTCGTCCTGGGAACCGGTACCATCCGTACACAGGTGGAAAAGGGCTTTCACAACGGTGCCAAGGGCGCCGAGGGCCTTGTTCTCGTTCAGTCCATCCCCGTTGTTTCGTTGGAAGTCCTGGAGTTTTTCGCTGAGTTCCGCATGGGTTCGGGCAGCTTCGATCACCTTCAGCCGCTGCCTGTCTTCCTCCGCCTTCCGGTGGTGCCCCAGGCTTTCATAGACGAAAGCCCTGTTGCTGAAGGTGTCGTGCGCTTTCGCCTTCGCGGTGGACACCATGTTTCCCGTACTCTGAACCCGGGTTTTGAAAGCCCCGAGAGAACCGGATTCCTCAAGCATTCCCAGGAAGTGTTCGCAGTCACGAATCATGGCCCTGTGAAGCCCCGGCTTCACCCTGAACCGCTCAAGTTGAACGGTGAAGTACCGCTTCTGCATTTCGAAAGAGTCGATCGCCATCTCCGCCCCTCAGTGTCCCGCCGGTTGAACTCATGCTTTCCTTGATATGTCAAACATGGAACATGGTGTCCCGCCGGGCAACACGGCATGGTTCCCCCGTTTCCGGTTCGTCCGGGCTGTGAGGATGGGAGTGTTATCGCTATCTTTGCCCCATGTGCATTCCGTTTCTTCTGCTGTACGCCCTTGGATCCCTTCCCGTCCGGGTGGGATACGAGGAAAACCCTCCCATGGCGTTCACCAACTCATACGGCCATCCCGACGGCTTCTATGTCGAGCTTGTTTCCCACATCGCCCATGTGGAAGACTGGAAACTGGAACTCGTGGCCGGGGAGTGGGCCGAGTTGCTTTCATGGCTCGAAAACGGCGAAATCGACCTTCTGTTAAGCATTGCCTCCACCCCCGCCCGGCAGGAGGTGTTTCTGTTTCCGGAGAACCATGTTTACTCTGGCTGGTCAACCCTGGCCGTCCGGACCGCCGGCCGCTTCGGAACCCTCGCTGATCTGGAGGGGGCGCGAATAGCCATGCTTCCGCAGGACATTCATTCCATAACCTTTCTTGAACTTGCGGACAGGCTTGGAGTAACCGTGGAGGCGGTTTGGACGCCGAATTTCGAAGCCGCCATGAACTCGGTGGCGGAAGGTGATGCGGATGGCGCCGCGGTGCCCTGGCACGCCCTGGCGCACTACGGTCCCCGGCGGAATCTGGAGGGCTCTCCGGTGGTGTGGAACCCGACTCAGACCGGCATAGCCGGCAACAGGGAGACCGCGCCTGCTCTTGTGGAAGCGATAAACCGCCACCTCGAGGAAATGAAGGATGATCCGCTTTCAGTGTACTACAAGCTCAGGAAGAAATGGGTGTTCCCCGACATTCAAAGACCCGGCAGAATCCCTCTGTACGCGCTGGGCTTTTTAGTCTTGGGCGGCGTTGCCTTCATCATCTTCACCAACATGAAACTGAGCCGGGAAGTCAGGAAGAAGAACCGGGCACTGCTGGTGAACTCCACGCTGGCAGCCATCGCCAGCGCTGTAAACGAGGTTGAATCCCTGGACGAGTTGTACTCCAGGGTGATGGAGGCCCTGGTGGGCCTTATCGAAACATCAAACCTCTATATCGCGGTTTACATCCCCGAGCAGGATGCCTTTCGGATTCCCAGCATGCTGGACAGGTTCGATGAGAATTCGGACATAGTCGACCCCGCTTCACTGACCCACCTGGTTTTCAAGACGGATCGAGCCATCCGATGGACCAGGAGTGAGATAGCGGAACACTACGGAAGAGCCGGAGGAACCTTTGTGGGAACTCCCGCGGAACAGTGGCTGGGTGTTCCCCTGAGAGCCGGAAGAGAGCCGGTGGGAGTGGTGGCGGTGCAGAGCTACGAAAATCCGAAGCAGTTCTCCATCCACGATCAGGAGCTTCTGGAAAATGTGGGTTCTCAGATCGGAAGCGCGATTCTGCGCATGAGAGCCATGGAGAACATGAAAGCTTCCCGGCAGCGGCTGGCAAGGCTTATGCACGCCGATCCCTCGGCGATAGCCCTGTTGGATTCCAAGGGGCTGATTCTGGACTGCAACCCCCAGATGCTGGCCCTGCTGGGATGCGACAACGCCCAGCTGATCGGACGGAGTTTTTTCGGCTTTCTCCGCCAGGGAAACGAAAGACTCCGGTGTTTTCTTGCCCTGGAGTTCCCGGATGAAAGCTTCAGGTTTTCCGGAACGCTGGAAAGACCCGACGGCTCGAGGTTCCCCTTTGAAGCCAGAGGGTCGGTTTTCGAAGAGGCGGGAGGAAGGCGTTTGTTTCTGGGTATTCAGGACGCCACCAGAAAACTTGCCCTGGAAGCCGAGGTGGCCCGAAACGACAGACTGGAATCCGTCGGGGTTCTTGCCGGGGGCATCGCCCACGATTTCAACAACATCCTGACAGGAATCCTTGCCAACCTGAGCCTGCTGAAACGGGAGGCTCCCGGCTCGGGGCGTTTCAAAACACTGGCAGCCGATGCGGAGAAAGCCGCGATCAGCGCCAAACACCTCACACATCAGCTCCTCACCTTTTCCCAGGGAGGCGCTCCCATAAAGCGGGCGGTTCACACCGCGGAACTTCTGGAGCAGGGGGCCAGGTTTCTTCTCAGGGGATCCGGGGTATCATTCTCCATCGACGCGGCTCCGGATCTGTGGAATCTCGAAGCCGACCCCGAGCAGTTCTCCCAGGTTGTGAACAATATCGTATTGAATGCCAAACAAGCCATGGAAGATTCCGGAAGCCTGACCATCGTCGCGGAAAACGTCAGCCTTGAAACCGCTTCAGAAGAGGGCTTGCCATCGGGAAAGTATGTGAGGCTTCTGTTCCGGGACTCGGGCCCGGGAGTTTCGGGCGAAATCGCGGACAGAGTGTTCGATCCATACTTCACCACCCGCAGGGACGGCCACGGTCTGGGGCTTACGACAAGCCATTCCATCGTGGTCAGGCACGGAGGGCTTATCAGGCTCAGGCCATCGGAAACCGGAGCCTTTTTCGAGCTGCTGATGCCGGCATCCGCCGGGGTTGTTCCGGCGGTTTCCCGGCGCAGCAGCGCCACTCCCGGCGGACACCGGGAAAGAATACTCGTCCTCGACGACGAAGAGGTGGTCAGAACCGCCGCGAGGAACCTTCTCGAAACCCTGGGCTGCACCGTGGATGAAGCGGAAGATGGCGAGGAGGCCATTGCCATGTACCGGAAGGCGTTCATGGCCGGAGACCGCTACGACGCCGTAATAATGGATCTCACCATTCCCGGCGGAATGGGGGGAGAGAGGGCGGTCAGGGAAGTTCTGTCAATGGATTCCAACGCCCGGGTGATTGTTTCCAGCGGTTACGCGGGCAACAGCATAATGGCCAGCTTTGCCCGGTTCGGATTCCGGGGCGTTCTGAGCAAGCCCTACACCCTGTCCGAGCTTTCCGATGTACTCCTTAAGGTTATGGAGAGCTGAGCCGAACCCGCGGTTTCCACCGGCACGATGGAACACGTCCGCGTTTCCGATTGTATATTGCTCAGTGAACTTTCAGGAGGTGTGCGTGAAGAAGATGCCCATTCGCTCGGAAGGCGCCCCCGCGCCGGTAGGCCCTTACAGCCAAGCCATTTCCGCCGCTGGCCTGGTGTTCGTAAGTGGCCAGCTTGGCATTGATCCCGCTTCCGGGAAGATGCCCCCAACGGTTGAGGAGCAGGCGGAACTCGCCCTGAAGAACCTGGAATCGGTGCTGGAAGCCGGAGGCTCGTGCCTTGATTCCGTGCTGAAGACAACGGTTCTGCTGGCGGACATGAAGGATTTTTCCCGGGTCAACTCCATCTACTCCCGGTTTTTCAAAGAGCCCTTTCCCGCCCGGGCCGCGTACCAGGTGGCGGGGCTTCCACTGGGTGGTCTTGTGGAAATCGAAGCCATAGCGCTTTCCGGAAAGGACTGACATGCTTGGACAGGTGTGGTCCACGGTTCTCGCCGCGGATGGGTTCACCAAGTTCATTTTGTTTCTCATCCTGGTGCTTTCTCTGGGAGCATGGTCCGTAGCCATTTCCAAACTGAAGGAGCTTTCCCGGATCAGCGGCGCTTCCCGGATGTTCATGGAAGCCCTTCGAACCACGGGGCGGCCGCCCGGGGGCGACTTCCTGAAGAACAGCTCCGAGATGGGCCCCCTGGCCCGGATGTACTCGGAAGCCGGGAGATTCCTCAGGCGCCGAAGCGACTTGGGCCAGAACGGCCCCCTTACCAGGGAAGAACTCTCGATACTTCACGGCTCACTGGAAAGAGAGGCCAGCGAAGACCTTGCCCAGAGAAGCAGGAACATCGGCTTTCTGGCCACGGTCACCAGTGTCAGCCCGCTGTTGGGCCTGCTTGGAACGGTATGGGGTGTTCTGGCCAGCTTCATCGGCATGCGGGAGATGGGCACGGCGGATATCAGCGCCGTGGGCGCCGGAATCGCCGCCGCGCTCACAACCACCGTGGCCGGCCTTCTTGCCGCAATTCCCGCAAATGTGTTTCATAACTATGCCGTGGGCAAGGTTGACGACCTGGCCGGGGAGATAGACCGCTTTCTCTCCGAGCTGGTGGATGTATGCAGAAGGGGCAGCATTACATGATACGCCCCAGGTACCGTCAGTTTTCCACTATCAATGTGACGAATCTTGTGGATGTCACCTTCGTTCTTCTGGTGATTTTCATGCTCAGCGCCCCGGTTATCCACAGAAGCGCCGATGTGCGCCCGCCTTCCACCGACCAGGGAAGAATCATCAGTCGTCTCGATCCCGGAACAGCGCTTCTTGTGGAAATCGACGCCCTGGGAAACATGACCGTGGCCGGGGAGCAGGTATCCCCCTCCGACCTGTCGCTTCTTGCTGCGGAAGCCATCAGCCGGGGAAGAACAGAGGCCTTCGTGAGAGCCGATGGTGAAGCCCGGTATACGGTTCTCGCCTCGGCGCTTACCGAGCTTCGCAGGGGTGGCTATGAGAATGTGGGACTTGTACAGGAGTCGGTGAGTGAACAGCACTGAAGCCTTTCGCAGACCATTGAGCCCGGCGCCTGCCGTCGACCGCAAGTCCATGGCAGTTTCCCTGGGGATGCACGGCGGAATTTTCGCGCTGATGCTTCTTGCGGGTCTGTTGTTCCGCTCCGGCTCCACACCGGTTATCATGGGTGGCGGTTCCATGGTTTCGGTGGAAATGGTGGTTTTGGAACCTTTGGCTGAAGCGGGTGGTATGCCTTTGCAGACAGAAGCGGCAATACAGGTGGAAACTCATACCCCCGTTGAGGTTGAAGCGATGCATGAAGTTGTTGAGGTGCTGGAGCCCATTGAGGAGGTTGTGCCCATCGAGGTTCAGCCCGTGGAAGTTCAGCCCGTCGAGGTTCAGCCCGTGGAAAACCGGCAGCCCGTGGTGGAAACGCCACCAGCGAGCCAGTTCATCGCAGTGGGCGCTTCCGGTGAGGCCGGCGCCGGCGCACCCGGACCCGCCAGCTACGAAGGAAGGGTGTTCGCCGCGATTCGCCGGAATTTCGTAACTTCCACCGACCCTCCCCGCACCTACCGTATCCACTTCACCGTCAACACCGATGGCACCCATCGGTGGGAGGTGGTGCGCCAGAGCGGAAACCCCGCCTTCGACCGGGCGGTTGAGCATGCTCTGGAAACCGCCAACATTCCTCCAGTGCCTCCGGGCCGAACAACACCAGTAAGACTGAGCATAGAGTTTCTGGGTCCGGAATAGTCCGGAACCCTGAGGGGAGAAACCTTTGAAACTGCTTCCCGTAATCATTGCGCTGCCGGTCTGCCTTCTGGCGGCGGATTTTCTTCCAATGACCCCCATCGGCGCACAGTGCCTTCCGGTGAGTGTTCGCGTGGAAGGCTCGGGAACCGAGGCGGTACTCGTTCGGGATCAGCTGGTTTTCGACATAGACTTCTCAGGCCTTCTGATAACCGTTCCCGAGGAAGAGGCTTATGTGCGGCTGTCCGTCAGGCTCACGGGCAGAGAGGGCAACTGGAACTTCTCCGCCAGGGCCGAGGCGGATGGTGAAGGAGTGCTGGTGAAGGAGTATCAGGGCTCCTCCCTGTACGACATGGTTCATGCCCTGTCGGACGACCTGGTCTTCGCCCTGACAGGAGAGCAGGGAATCGCCTCAACCCGGATCGCCTACATTACCCGGGGCGAAGATGAGTGGAGGCTTGTTTCCAAAACACTTGATCCCAGGCAGGCGTCCACCATCATGCGGGACAACCAGGTCATAACCACACCGGACTGGAGCCCCCTTGGCGACAAAATCGCCTTCACCTCATACAGAACCGGCACCGGCGACATCTACACCTATTCCTTTTCCACAGGTTCAGCCTCACGGATCCTTTACGGAGGCGGGAACACCGCGCCTGCCTGGAGCCCCGACGGCAGATACATCGCCTTCACCCGATCCGAAAGTGGAGTTTCGGACATATGGCTTTACGACACCGGGGGCGGAGGCTCAACCCGGCTCACCGCCAGAAGCAGCATAGAAACTTCCGCCAGTTTTTCCCCGAACGGGCTTCAGATAATCTTCACCAGTGACAGGGTCGGGTATCCGCAGCTCTACTGGATGAGCGCTTCCGGTGGAAGCGCGGAGAGAGCGGGGTTTTCCCACGGTTACTGCGACAGCCCCGCCTGGTCTCCCAGGGGGGATCAGATAGCCTACTGCGCCAGGGCCGCCGGAGGCTTTCACATCTTCGTGATGAACGCCGACGGCACCAACATTCGGCAGGTGACCACAAGGGGCACCATGAACGAGGACCCGGTGTGGTCGCCCACCGGGCGTCACCTGGCCTTTTCCAGCAACATGGACGGGGTTCGAAGCATCTATATTATGGAACTTAACGGCATGAGGATTCATCGCCTTTCCCCCGGCGGGGAAAGCTATTGCCCGGCGTGGTCGCCGGTGTTCTAAGAAAGGGAAAAAATGAAAAGACTGGCGCTGATCATGGGGATGGTGTTCCTCGTGGTTGCTGCTACCGGGTGTCGCCGCAGGGTCAGGGACGAGGACACGGTGGTTGTAACCGCGGACACCCTGGTAACCGGTGTTTGGGACGATGATCCCATGGGCGACTACACGGCTCTGCTGGCAAGGCACCAGGAAGCCCTGAGGGATGTGTTCTTCGAGTACGATTCCAACGAGCTTAACAGCGCCGCCCTTGAAGCGCTGATGTTCGACGCGGGCTATCTGATGAGCAACACCGGTTTCCGCGTGCTTCTCGAAGGCCATTGCGACGAGCGCGGCACCGTGGACTACAACCTTGCACTGGGCGAGAGACGGGCACAGGCGGTTTACCAGTACCTCACCAATTACGGCATACCCTCCTCCCGGCTGCAGACAGTGAGCTACGGCAAGGAAAGGCCTTTCGTGAGAGGCTCCGACGAGTACGCCCACTCCCAGAACCGCAGGGTTCACCTGCGGGTTCTTCCGGAGTAAGGGGAATGAAGAGGGGGGCTCTCTACTCCGCCTTTCTTCTGCCGCTGTTCTGCGGGTGCTGGCTTGCCACATGGTCCAAGGCGCCGGGCAGGGTGGAAAAGCTTTCGGAGTCCCACGAGGAGCTGAGAGCTGATGTGGATTCCCTGGCGGTCGGGGTGGAGAGAAATGAGCATCTGCTTCGGAGCATTCAGGCTCAGACCGGAATGCGGGACGCAGGCGCGGTTGAGCAGCTGGCGGAACTGGCCAGGCAGCTGGAAAACACCCTGGCAAGAATGTCCCAGGCCCGGATCGGTCAGAACGAAGAAGCCGGAGCCGCGGAACCCGTCTACGAAGACGCGTTCAGGCAGTACCAGCAGGGAAGCTACGCCAGGGCAGCCGAAGGTTTTCGTCAGGTTTTCACAGAGTATCCGGGAAGCTCTCTGGCAGACGACGCGCTGTACTTCACCGCACTCTCTCACCAGGCCCTGGGATTTCCCCACAGGGCCATCGAGGAACTTGTGGCGGTGTACTTCATGTACCCCATGGGAGACAGGGCCGCATCGGCCCTTGCAAGGGCGGCGGCCATCTACGGCCTGCATTCCGCGGAAGTGGACCGGGACAGGCTTGAGGCGATTATCCTCGAGGAGTATCCCCAGAGTGACGAGGCCAGGCTGATCCGCCAGCGAACGGGAAGGTAGCGCTGCCGGAGCAAATCCGGCATATTAATGGGCCTTACCCATGTACTGCCCGGGTACGCCCGGGCAGTACCGGTCATTGAAAGCAATACTCAAGAGCGGAAATCAAATGGCTTACAAAATCACATCGGAAGAATCGAATCGGAGAACCGTCAGTTTTCACATGACCGCGGAAAGGGTAAACACACTTTTTCGCGAGGTAAGACGGGAGATTCAGAAGGATCTGGTGGTTCCAGGGTTTCGCAAAGGAAAGATACCTTCCTCGATTCTGAACCGGAGGTTCGGAAACCTGATTCTCTCCGAAGTTGCGGAGAAGGCTCACCGGGAGCTTTCCGACCCGCTTTTCGAGGAGAACGACTGGATTCTCTCCGACACCGACCCCGAACTGGACCCTGTGCTTCCCGTGGAAGGAAACGACTACGATTACACCGTTACATACACTCTTTTCGAAACTCCACCGCCCAGTGATTACAATGGTGTTTCCATAAAAGTGCCGGAGTTCGACGGAGAAAAAGCCCTGGAAGAAGCTTTGGATGAGATACGGAACCGTTTCGTGTCGTTCGATCCGGTGGAGCGCGCCGCTACCGAAGGAGACCTGGTCGTTCTGGAGTACCCCTCCCGGGACTCCTCGGAATGCAGGCGGGCCGCGGTGGTGATAGGCAGGGAGAACATGGGCCCCGGTTTTGACGAGTTGCTTCCCGGACTCTCCGCCGGGGACGGGTTCAAGGCCAGAATGGAGTTCCCCGGCGTTGAAGAAATCCCCAAAGCCACAGATTTCAGGGTGATTGAAGTTCGGGAGCCAAAGCTTCCCGAGTTAAACGACGAGTTTGCCAGAACCGCCGGCGGGTTCGAAACCATGGAGGAACTCAGAGAAAAGCTCATGGAGAACATTTCGACCAGACATGCCGCGGAACTGAAAGCTTTCAGGGAGAGCGTTGTGATTGACAGCCTTCTGTCATCCAATGTTTTCCAGCCCCCGTCCTTCATGGTGAACAACCTGGCGAAGGATTACATGCAGCGGCTGGAAGAGGAGGCCACTCCGGAAACCGAGAACTCGGTGAGGGAACTCGCGGAGCGCAAGGTTAGGGAGTTCCTGATACTGAGGCAGATAGCCATTCAGGAAAACCTCGGGGTTACGCCTGAGGAACTGGCATCAGAGGGGGGCTCGGTGTCCTCGGCGACGGACAGAATCAGGAATGAGAAGGCCCTGGAGCTGGTTCTTTCAAAGGCAGTGGAAACCCCGGCGGAACATACCCCGGAGCCCGATGCTAAGAAAGAGGAAGCCTCGTGGCGGTGGACAGCTGTTGAAGATGAGCCCGAGAAGGAGGATTCATGATGTCTTCCGTGATTCCCTTCGTAGTTGAGAGGGATGGAAACTACGAGCGTTCCTACGACATTTACTCCCGTCTTCTCAAAGATCGAATCGTCTTCATCGGGGATGTGATAAGCCCCCAGACCGCCGGCCTGGTTGTGGCGCAGCTTCTCTTTCTCGAGGGCCAGGACCCGAAGAAGGACATCAACATGTACATTCACAGCCCCGGAGGCTCGGTTTCGGCGGGATTGGCCATCTTCGACACCATGCGCTTCATCAGACCCGATATCGCAACCTTCTGCATGGGAAGCGCCGCGAGTATGGCTTCCGTTCTTCTCGCGGCGGGGGCGAAGGGAAAACGGAACATCCTTCCCCATGCCAGGATCATGATCCACCAGCCCAGCGGGGGCGTCCGGGGCCAGGCCAGCGACATCGAGATCGAAGCCCGGGAGATATTGAAGATCAGGGAGGAGATGAACCTCATCCTCGCCGAATGTACGGGGCAGCCGGTGGAGAGGGTTGCCAGGGATACGGACAGAAACTTCTGGATGAACGCCGAGGAATCGGTGGAGTACGGAATCGTCGACAATATTCTGAAAAAGAGGGTGTAGGCATGCCCAAGGAGAACAGGTGCTCGTTCTGCAACCGGTCCTCCGTGGAAGTGGTCCAGCTGATCCAGGGGCCGGGGGTTTTCATCTGCGACGACTGCGTTCGCTACTGCAGTGAGATCATTACCGACACATCGGAGAAGGCCGATGAGAGTCAGGTCTCAAGCCTTTTTCGGAAGGGGCTGCCATCGCCACGGGAAATCAAGGAGAAACTCGACGAGTACGTGGTGGGTCAGGAGAAGGCCAAGAAGGTTCTGTCCGTTGCGGTTTACAACCATTACAGAAAGCTTCTCGCCAACCGGCAGGGTTCGCCTGATGTCGAGCTTGAGAAGAGCAACATCCTTTTGCTTGGTCCCACGGGAGTGGGAAAAACCCTTCTCGCCAGAACCCTTGCCCGAATCCTCGAGGTTCCCTTTGCCATCGCCGACGCCACAACCCTTACCGAAGCCGGCTATGTTGGCGAAGATGTTGAAAACATTCTGCTCAGACTCCTCCAGGTTACGGATATGAATGTGGAGGAGGCCCAGCACGGCATCATATACATTGATGAACTGGACAAGATATCCCGCAAATCGGAAAACCCCTCGATCACCAGGGATGTTTCCGGTGAAGGGGTGCAGCAGGCTCTGCTGAAGATAGTCGAGGGAACCGTTGCGGGAGTTCCCCCCCAGGGAGGCAGAAAACACCCGTACCAGGAGAACATCCAGATCGACACTTCGGGTATTCTGTTCATCTGCGGCGGCGCGTTCCACGGCCTGGAACGGATCATCGATTCCCGTTTGAGCCGGGGTTCCATGGGTTTCGGAGCGGACATAAGGCAGGACGAACGGGAAGCCTCTCTGCTCGAGAAGGTTGAAGTTCATGACCTGGTTCGATTCGGCATCATCCCCGAGCTTGTGGGCCGCCTTCCCGTGGTGGTGACCCTTGAGGATCTTGACGAGAATGCCCTGGTTCGGGTTCTGACCGAACCGAAGAACGCCCTGACCAGGCAGTACGCCTATCTTTTCGGGCTTGAGGGCCTTGAACTCGAAATCACTCCTGACGCCCTGCTGGCCATGGCCACCGAAGCCCGGAAGGCCCGGAGCGGAGCCAGGGGTCTTCGCACCATTCTCGAGCGGATACTTCTGGAACCCATGTACTCAATCCCCGACTCAAAGACGAAGACCGGGGTACTTGTCGTGGATGAGGCGTGCGTCACAGGGTCGAAAAAACCCCGCATCGTCTCCCGAAACGGGAGGAAAGCGGTCTGATTTGGCCCGTCTTCAACTTCGGTTTCTGAGAAGCTGCCCCGGGGGTATCGGTCTTCCTGAGGACGGGTTGCCTGAAGTGGCATTTACCGGCCGGTCGAATGTGGGCAAATCGTCACTGATCAACCGGCTTGCGGGAGGGGTTTCAGTGGCCCGGACAAGTTCATCGCCGGGATGCACCAGGTTCATCAACATCTACACCACCAACGGAGGCTACTACATCGCCGATCTGCCCGGCTACGGGTATGCTAAGGCCCCGGGAGGCGAGAGGACCAAATGGCTTCAGTGGATGGAGGATTACCTGGGCGGAAGAAGACCCCTCAGGGGAACCATTCTCCTTGTGGATTGCCGGCATCCGGAGATGGAGAGCGATGTCCGTATGGCGGAGTTTTTGAGAGGCTGCGGAAAACCCTACATCGTGGCCCTCACAAAGAGCGACAAACTTGGCACCGCAAAGCTGTCTGAATCACGGAAGAAGGCCGGAGAGCTGGGGCCTGTGATCCCGGTTTCCTCGGTTCGCGGATCCGGTGTCAGAGAACTGTTCCGCTGGCTTAACCAGGTGACGGCGGATTAGGGAGAGGAATGCCGGTACGAATTGTTGTTGGGCTCCAGTGGGGAGACGAAGGAAAAGGCAAGATGGTTGACCATCTTGCGTCGGACGCTTCAGTGGTGGCACGATTCGCAGGCGGCGCCAACGCCGGCCATACCGTGGAGACCCCCTCGGGAAGATACGCCCTTCACATGTTGCCCTCAGGAGTCATTCGAAGGGGCGTCGCCGGGATGATCGGCTCCGGATGCGTGGTGGACCCGGTGGCTCTTCTGGAAGAGATGGGCGTACTGGAGAAGGCCGGGATTCCCATAGGCGACAGGCTTCTGATCAGTGGCAAGGTACATCTCGTGCATCCGGCGGCAATGGTGGCGGAAACCTTTTCCGAGAGCGGGGAGGCTGGCAGGATCGGAACAACCGGCCGCGGTATCGGCCCCACCTATGTGGAAAAGTACCGACGCCGGGGAATTCGAATGGAAGACATCTCCCTTCCCGGTCTCTTCACCGAAGCGGCTCTGAAGAAAGCCGGGGACTGCGCCATCGAGTTCGGCCTCGATTCCGGCTCGAAGGACGCCCTTTTCACCCGGACCCATGCTTTCATCAAGGCATCACTTGCCCTGGCCAGGTACACCGGAGATGTTTCCTACGCGCTGGCAAGGGTTCTGGAAGAGGGTGGAACCGTAATCGCCGAAGGCGCCCAGGGAACCCTGCTCGACCCGGATCACGGAACATATCCCTTCGTGACATGCGGCCAGTGCGTCAGTGGAGCCGCCTGCACCAGTCTGGGTTTCGGCCCCAACAAGGTCGGCGAGGTTATCGGTGTTCTCAAGGCCTACTCCACCAGGGTGGGAGAAGGCCCTTTCCCCACCGAGCAGTCCAACGAGACAGGGGAACGGATCCGGCACGCGGGTAACGAGTTCGGAACAACCACGGGCCGACCCCGAAGGTGCGGGTGGCTCGACGGGGTTCTCGCCAGGTACGCCACCCGCCTGAACGGTTGCGACTGGATAACCCTGACCCTTCTTGACGTTCTCTCCGGCTTTGAAGAGCTGAAGATATGCACCAGATACGAGCTTGACCCCGAACAGGATCTGGCGATCTTCGAAACAGGCGCCAGGCTTGGCTGCCACATTCCCGTGTACGAATCCTTCCCCGGATGGAAGGAGAACATCCGTGGAGAAACCCGCTGGGATTCACTGCCGGAGAACGCGAAAAGGTATGTGCTGACACTGGAAAAGCTGGTGGGTGTTCCCATCGCAGCCATCTCCACCGGGCCTGATCGGCGCGACCTGATCCGGCGGGATGCCTGAGGGTGAGCCGCTCCCACTGGCCGGGAGACCTTTTCGACACACACTGCCATCTTCACTTTCGTGATTTCGCGCACGATCTCTGCCAGGTTGTCAAGCAAGCCCGGGATAAGGGAGTCAGAGGGATTCTGATCCCCTCCATCGATTCGGAATCAAGCCGGCAGTCCAGCAGAATAGCCGAAGAATACATGCTGTGGAGTGCCGCGGGTTTTCACCCCAATCATCTTGAAAACGCCTCCGAGGAGACATTCGAAGAGATCAGCCACCTGAGTCTTCTGGCTCAGGCGGCGGCGGTGGGTGAGACGGGGCTGGATTACCATCGTGACCGGTTTCCCAGGGAGCGGCAGCGTTTCTGGTTTTTCCGGCACATCGAACTGGCGTCGGCGCTGGGGCTGCCCCTGGTGGTTCATTCCAGGGATGCCGGCAATGAAGTGCTGGAGATGCTTCCGGAGGAACCTGGCTTCCCGGTTGTCCTTCACAGCTGGAACGGCGAGGTGGAAACCACCCGAAGGGCGGTGGACCGGGGGTACTTTCTGGGAATCACCGGGGCACTCACCTACAGGAACAGCATTTTGGCCCGGACACTTCAGCATGTTCCCCGGAAACAGGTTCTGGTGGAAACCGATGCCCCTTTTCTCACCCCGGAGCCCCACCGTGGACGGAGAAACCAGCCGTGGCTTTCCACGGTGACCGCCGGAAGAATCGCCATGGAGTGGGGGATTTCCGTCGGGGAAACCTTTCACATTCTCTGGAACAACGCACTGAGGGCTTTTCTTCTTTCCCCGGAGAACAGAAGAACCCACATTGTGTATCCCCTGGGAAAAAGCCTGTATGTGAACCTCACCGGGAAGTGCAACTCTTCCTGTGTTTTCTGCGTCAGAAAGTTTCGGGACGGCATCGGGGGATACCACCTGAGGCACCGCCGCGAACCGTCCCGGGAGGCGGTTCTTTCCACCCTGGGCGTTTCGGGCCCTTCACGGTTCGGCGAAGTTGTGTTTTGCGGATACGGCGAACCCACCATGAGGCCGGATCTGCTGATGGAAGCCGCTGAGGTCGTGGCCGAAGCCGGCGGGAGAACCAGGCTCAACACCAACGGTCTGTGTCTCGACCATCTGAAGCCGGAGGAGGCCGAAGCTCTGCTGTCCAGGTTCAACAGGGTCAGTGTGAGCCTGAACGCCTCCGGCGCCGGGGAGTACCGGAGAATCTGCCCGAACAGTTGCAGAGACGGCTGGGAAAGCCTTATGGCTTTCATAAGGATGTTGAAGAAGCTGGCGATTCCCACGGTTCTGACCTGTGTATCGGGTTCCGGCTCGGACATGCCAAAAGTGGCGGCTCTGGCGGAAAGGCTGGAGCTGCCCTTGAAGATCCGGGGGGGGGAATGAACACCACCGAAATCAGGGAGACCCTGAAGTCCCTGGGAATAGTGCCTGATCGGGGTCTTGGGCAGAACTTTCTGGCAAACCCCCTTCTGGCCCGAAGGATAGCCGCGGTTCTGGAGAAGACGGAAGGCGCAGTTCTCGAGATAGGCCCGGGGCTGGGAGCTCTGACCGGGGCTCTGGTGGAACGGGGGCTTTCAGTTACGGCACTGGAGATCTCACAGGCAATGTGCATCAGGCTCAGGGAAATCCTGCCCCCGGTCTCCGTGGTTCAGCAGGACTTTCTTAAAACCGAGCCCGGGGAACTGCCCGGGTACCCGTTTTCCGCGGTTGCCTCCAACCTTCCCTACAACATCTCAACACCCTCACTGATCAGGTTGTGCGAACCTGGCTTCAGCCATGTATCCAGGGCTGTACTGATGCTTCAGAGAGAGGTGGCGGTCAGGCTTGAATGCCTCTCAGGGGGCAGGGAGTATGGAAGGCTGTCTCTGGCCGTATGGCCCCATTTCGCCGTCAGCATTCTGTTTGAGGCCGGGCCCTGGGAGTTCTTTCCCCGGCCGGAGGTAGAGTCTACCGTGGTGCTTCTGGAACGGAAGACACAGAGTCCCCTTGCTCCGGAGTTGTACCCGGGGTTCGTGGAACTGGTGAAGGCCTCCTTCGCATCGCGGCGCAAGAAAATCGTAAACAACCTCGCCCGGGTCTATGGAAAGGCCCGGGCTTTGGCTATACTTGACTCCGCCGGGGTGAGCCCCGACCTTCGGGCGGAGAGGATTTCGCCGGAGAGCTTCGCCAGAATGGCGGAAGAGGTTGGTTCATGAAGAGAAGCCTTTCTGTCCTCATTCTGTTGGCGGGTCTGCTGGGGGCCTGGAACGCCAACTACACCGTTAGCCTCGACCAGAAAAGGCTTTCGAACACCCTGAACAACTCGCTGTCCTTTTCCCGAAATCTCACCCGTCATCTCAGCCTTAACGGGTCTACGGCTTTTGCCGGGTACAGAAACTGGGGCCAGGGCCGGTTTGAAGATTCCCGGGACATAAGGGGCTGGCTCAGTTGGAGACCCAGATCGGGCATGGAGTTCTCATCCGGTTTCACCCGGGGCGTGTCATTGAAGTATCTCGACAACATCAACTGGGACGACAGAGTTCAGAACACCGCGTCCGGCTCGATCAGATACGCTCCTTCGGACTGGCTCAACATGAACATTCAGGCGGGGATCCATTCTCTGGATTACAGAAGAGTGGTTTCAGACGACTCTCTCGATGTGGGTGAAAGCGACGGCTCCCTCTACGACATGAGCGCCACTGTGAACCGGAAGCTGTTCAGTGTCATACGAACCAGCCTGAGTGTTTCGGAATCCCGTTCCTTTGGAGACCTGGCGGATACCGGCCGTGACAACATCTCCACCCGGATCGGATACTACTTTCCAGACTCATGGAAGGGCGGCAGCTTCAACGCCGAGATCTCCGCGAACAGGAATCGGAACACAAGTTACATCACCGAGAGCGTCAGAAGGGGGAACACCTGGAGGCACTCGGAAAGCCTGGTTTTTCCAGAGCTGATCAGCGGCATCTTCATGGAGATGAGCGGCAGCTGGTCTTACAGCAGCACCACCGTAACCGACTTCTTCCCTGATACCACCATCGAGGGTAATCCAGACGACCAGGCCGTGAACTCCAGGAACATAGGCTGCACAATGGTCTGGGAAATGATGCGGGATCTGGACCTGAACATAAGCATCGCAAGAACACTGAAACTGCATGAATCCAAGCGGCAGATCTACGGCGTTCCCTATCTCTTCGACCTGTCCAGGAACGAAGACGACCGGATGATGACCTTCAGGCTTGTCTACACTCCGGGATCAAGCACCATTACGTTCATCAGGCTTGTCAACCTCTTCAGACGAGACACCTACGGCACATGGGAGGACAGCTTCGGGAACATCTACGAGGACGAGACGGATCTTGACGAACTTCGGGAAGCTCTGGGCCTCACCGCCAGGATTCCAGTAAAGCCCGGTTTTCTCATCAAGGGCGAAATGCAGGGTCAGCGACGGGAGACCATTTACATCAATGCTTCAATGTCCGGAGAAAACAGCAGAAGTTCCACCTACAGCGTCAGGCCAGGGTATGAGTATTCGGTGGGCAGCGGGTGGAAGGTGGATCATGTCGTGGCGCTCAGCGCCGATTACACCACCTACTTCTTTCCCCAGTTCACACAGAACACAAACCGTCTGAGTCGCCGTCTGGAGTCGTTTTTTACTTTCAACCGGGTCAGCCAGGACAGCACGGTTCTGGGGGTGAGCCATGTTTTCAGATTCAGGGACCAGGGCCGCTACGAGAACAGGCTCTTCTCCCGCACCGAGGAGAGTGTAACCTCTCAGATCACTTTGAACATGGGTTTTCATGTTTCCAAAAATGTGGGGATCACGCCCAGCTACGGATGGGAATACTTCTGGAGGAACCGTCTTGACCAGGGCGTAACCGCTGCGCAGCATACCCATCATTTGGGAATCAGGAGCAGTATCCGGGTGCTGGGGGGCATCCTGTCCACAAACATCACCAGGTCGTTCCTGCAATCCTCGGCGCCGAGTTACTGGCAGGCCGCTGTGAATTTCAACTATCTGCTGTGAAAAGGGGCATGACATGAAAACCCTTGCTGCCGCGCTTCTGATACTGCTCTGTTCCTGCAGCATTTTCCAGCCCAGGAATCCCGAAGACCCCGATCCCGATCCAGGCATGCAGTGGCAGGTTCCCGTTCACCCATCAATCGTGCTGTCAAATCTTCAGAACTCGATAAGAAGCCTCTCCATAAACTACTACATGGCGTGTTTCCACGAGAATTTCGTTTTTCTGGCTGACCCCCTCGACATTTCCGACCCCGCTTTCCAGGGCTACAACTTTTCCAACTGGACCAAGTCGGTGGAGATGCAGACTGCATCCTCCATCATGTATCAGGCTCTGGCATCGGGGTTTTCCCCGGACAGCCTGTCCGGAGCGATGTTTGAAAGGAACAGCTCATACCCACCAGACCCACCGGTTCCCTACGATACAGCCACCGTATACCGCGATTACATCATCGTGGCCGCGGGCACTCTGGGCTGCGGCTGGGAGAATCCCGCCAGGGGGGCCGCGGAGATTACCATGGTGGAGGAAGACGGCCTGTGGAGCATTCTGATCTGGGATGACAGCAGGGTGAAGGACTACACCGGCGAAAACTTCACTTGGGGCGTAGCCAAGGTGTTTTACAGGTGATAACCACCGACACCCTTCTTCTTGCCGGGGAGGCCAGGGCATTCGGAGGAGGCGGCCTGGCGTTCGACCTTGGAGCCGGCGAGGGTGAGGTTGCGGGGCTTGTACCCGGATACGCCTGGGTTGGCGTTGACATCTGCCTGAACTCCCTGCGCAGGGCGGCGGGAGTGCTTCTTCCGGTTCTTGCCAGGGTGGAGGATGTGCCCGGGCTTTTTCCCCGGGGAATAGCGGACCTTGTAACCGCCAATCCCCCATATTTCGTCCTGGGCACCGGAAGACAGAGCCCGGATGCCTTCAGGGAACAGGCCAGAAGAGGGAATCCCCTTCTCCTATACAGTTTTGTTTTCGCCGCCGCGCACCTTCTGAAACCAGGAGGGCAGTACCTGATGACATGCCGCCCGGGTACGGAGAAGGAAGTGCTCGTTTCGGTTAAGGCGGCGGGGATGGAGATCGGTGAATGGAGGCCCGAAGGCAAAGTGGGGCTGCTGAAAGCCCGGGTCCGGACCGGGTGATAATGCCGCTTTACGACCTTCACGCTCATATCGTTCCCGGTGTGGATGACGGGCCGGTAACCCCCGGCGAAGCGCTGAGGCTTGTGGATCGGTTTCGCGGGTCAATGCCTCCCGGATCAGTGGTTGTCGCCACGCCCCACTATTCATCGGGAATGTCAGTGTCCGCCCTGAGATCCAGAATGCGGAAAGCCCGGAGTTTCGCCGACAGGGTATCCGACCCGGATCTGGATGTCATTTGCGCCGGAGAGCTGAAACTCGGGCTGAGAAAATCCCCCGCCACCGGTTTGCTTTGTTATCCCGGTACCCGATGGGTACTTGCCGAGTTCCCTCCGGGGCTGTTCTGGTTCAGCGTTATCCGCCGGTCAATGGGTTTGATGAAAAAGGGGTTCAAGCCTCTCTTCGCCCATGTTGAAAGGTATCGATGGGCCACTCCGCCAAGGGTCAGGCTTCTGTCTTCGCTGGGAGGGGGCATAAGCATCAGCCTCCGTTCCCTTCGCTTCCCCCGGTATCGCCAGGCCGCTGAAATGCTTCTGAAATCAGGCCTTTGTCATGTAATCACCAGCGACTGCCACAGTCAGAGGGACATGATCTTCGGCGGGGAGGCGGTGGAGTTCGTCGAGGCTGTTCTACCCGGTGGTTGGGCAAGCCTGGCGGCGGAGAACCCGGGAAGAATCCTCGAAGACGATTCCCTTCCTCCGCTTCGGGAACCCGGCAATGGCTGAGATACTTGTCGCCGGCGGGCGCGGCCTTCTTGGGACGGCGCTGGTCGCCGGTTTTCAGGGCAGGGCAGTGGGTATGGACCTTCCAGAACTGGATGTAACCAGTGCTTCGTCCGTGGCGGACGCGGTTCGCAGGATCAATCCGAAGGTTATCATCAACACCGCCGCCCTCACCGATGTGGACCACTGTCAGCTCCATGCCCGCCATGCCTTTCTGGTCCACCGGGACGGCGTGAGGAATCTCGCGGAAACCGGTGTAAGACTTGTCACTTTTTCCACGGACCATGTTTTCTCCAGGGGAGAGGTTCCGATTCCGGAAAACGCGCGGGTGAATCCGGCCAATGTTTACGGCGAGAGCAAGCTGCAGGGCGAACGGGAAGCCCTGGCGGTTGATGGAAACACTGTGATACGGATATCATGGCTGTTCAGCGATCAGAGGGGAATACCCCCGTGGATTTACGCAAAACTGAGCCGGGGTGGTATCGCCAGGGCGATACGGGACCAGACCGCCTGTGTCACCTATGTTCCGCATCTTGTGGAAGCGGTGGCCGGGATTCTCGAATCCGGAGAATCGGGTCTGCTCCATTGCGTCAATCCCGGCGCCACGACACCCTGCCGTATTGCCGAAACCATTAGGGCGAAGCTTGGCCGGGGGACCATCGATACGGTTGCCTGGAAGGATCTTGGCCTTCCCGCTCCAAGACCTTCCTATTCCGCTCTCTGCACACTGAGGTCAGTACACATGCCCCCGCTTGAGGAGGCTATGGAGGAATGGATGAAAGGCTTGTGAAGGATTATGTCGAGAAAGCCGCAAGAAGCCTTGATGGCTTCGACACCGCTACCCTTGAACGGATTTCCGCTGTTCTGGCCGAATGCCTGAAGCGGGGAGGCAAAGTCCTTGTCTGCGGGAACGGTGGCAGCGCCGCGGACGCCTCTCATCTGGCCGGGGAACTGGTTGGCAGGTTTCGCCGGGAAAGGAGGGCTTTGCCCGTTGTGGCCCTCACCGCAGACTCCGCGGTACTAACCGCCCTTTCGAACGATTACGGATATGAGACTGTTTTCTCCCGGCAGATTGAGGCCCTGGGTGTGTGTGGGGATGTGCTTGTGGCCATCTCCACCAGCGGCGCTTCCAGCAATGTAATCGCCGCCGCGGAGGAAGCCGGCCGCCGGGGCATGGTGGTTGTGGCCTTCACAGCGTCGGGCAGACAGGCGCCCTGGTCGGACATTCACTGGCAGGCTCCATCACCGGTGACAAGCCACGCCCAGGAAGCGATGCTTGTGGCGTTCCATGCCCTGTGCGAGTCACTGGAGAATGCACTTGCGCTGGAGTAACCCATGGCTGAAGACCGGTGTGGGGGCAGTAGTAGCCTTGGCAACCCTGTGGCTGACATTCAGGGAGACAGACTGGGCGGAACTTGCCAGGGTGGTCTCCGGCGCTTCCCTGCTTCCGTTGCTTCTGGTTCTGCCTCTGCTGGCGGGAAGCTACGCTTTCCGCGTCTTACGGTGGCGGGTTCTTCTGTCACACATGGAACTGATTCCCCTCCGGGTGCTTACTCCACCGGTGCTGGTGGCTTTCATGATGAACAGCGTGTTTCCCGGCCGGGTCGGAGAAGTGGTAAGGGCGGTACTTCTGGCCAGAAAAACCAATGTTCCGTTTTCTTCGGGATTTGCCACCGTGGTTGTCGCAAGGCTTTTCGACGGCCTTTCCCTGACCTTTCTTACACTCCTGGTCATGGCGTCCATGTGGGACAACCTTGCGGGACCGGTTAGAACCGGTCTGATGCTGGCGGGAGGAGGCTACATCGTGGTGCTCCTCATCCTTGCGGGGTTGAGGGCATGGCACGAAAAGGCCGCGGCGATTCTGGTGAAGCCTCTGAGAATACTGGGCGTTCACGGGCTCGCGGCAAGGGTTGAGGGGCTTCTGCTGAGCTTCGCCGCCGGGCTCAGTGTACTGAAGAGCCCCAGGGATCTGCTTAAGACCGTGGCTTTTTCCGCGGGAGTCTGGGTTTGCCTCACCGCATCTGTGATGCCGGTGTTCTGGAGCCTGGGAATCTCCTTCCAATGGTTTGTCGCTCCACTGGTTCTGGTTCTGGCGGGGCTGGGAATGCTGATTCCCACCCCCGCCGGCACCGGCACCATTCACTATCTTCTGGGTGTTGTGTTTCCGGTAATCACCGGAATCCCGGAAGCCTCGGCAAAAGCGATGGCCATTCTTTTTCACTCCTCCCAGTTTCTTCCAATCATTCTTGCGGGCCTTGTGGCCCAGGGGCGGGAACTGAAGAAGGGGCCTTGACCTCCGGCGTATATTATCATGTTACAGGAAAACCGGGCACGAACTTGAAAGCGAAGCAGACAATGCCCCATTACGATTACGAATGCGAAACATGCCTGCACCGATACGAGAAGTTTCAACAGATGAGCGACCCCCCCGACACCCTGTGCCCCGTGTGCGGAGAGCCTGTAAGAAGGCTCATCGGTACCGGAGCCGGGCTGGTGTTCAAGGGCAGCGGCTTTTACGAAACCGATTACAGAAAGAAAACCCAGCCCCCATGCCCCGCTGAGTCGGGGAAGAATTCGGCCTGTTGCGAGGGTTGCCCCAAAAAGGAAGAGTAAAAAAAGTGGGGGACGGTTTGAACCGCCCCCCGGATACCGGCAGTGCCGGTTCTAGAACATGTCGAATCCCTCATCCATGACCCAGCGACCGTTTTCGTTCACCAGCTGGATTTCGTCAGTCATGCCGTTCATGGTTACTTCGACCCAGGCTTTGTTGCCATCGATGCGCTCGGCCCCGTAAGTGATGTTCATGTTGGCGACTTCCGCGCTGAACATGTCGGACTTGAGAAGAAGGGTAATGAAGCCGGCGGCGTCAAGGTTTCTGATTTCATCCGCGGTGACTTCAAGACCCAGGAAAGCCATCATCATGGCGGATTCCTCGGGGGTTTCCTTCATCTCCTGAATCGACTCGTTGAGTTCCGCGACTGCCTCAGAAGAAAGGCACTCGAGAAGCGCTTTGCCGTCGGCGTTCTGCATGGCCTTGAAAGCCTTTTCAACAGTGGCCCTGGGCCCGGGAGCGGCGCCGCATGCGGCAAGCATGGCCAGAATGGCGGTGATTACGAAAAGCTTCTTCATTGATTCTCTCCTGTTCGATTTGGGTTCATTAAAGTGCGAAGCGCAAACCTTCGCTGCCGACTTTCCATTGGTTGTCATCCAGAACCATCTCAACGACGCCCGAGTGTGTGTCGCCTGTGAAAACAACGGTTACATCTACATATGCCCTTGGGCCGTCAATTGTGACAGCGCCGGTGGTCAGCGTGGCATCCCGCATCATGGCGGACAGCAGAGGCGAGGCCGCCAGTCTGGATAGAAGGGTTTCAGGGCTCAGGGTTCTCAGTTCATCAGGGGTTACGCTGACTCCATAGGATGCCAGCAGGGCTGCGGAACTGTCCGGTGATGCCCTCATTGCCTCGATGTCCATGCCCAACGCAAGGGCTTCCACTGCTTCCGGCGCAAGATGCGAAACTGCTCGCTCCCCCCTGCCCGCTTTCACGGCGTTAAAAAAGGAAACCAGCGATTCATCCGGCTTTCCGGGGCCACCGCAGGCCATTAAAAAAAGGAAAAGCACGGTAAAAAAAGCTCTCAAAGCCCCCCCCGGGAAAACCTCAAAACCGTAACCCCTGAAAAAAGACAGCATATTATAGAGAACCGCGGTGCGTAGTGCAAAGTACGATGAAGACATTCAACGGAGGCTTGTTTTGATAAGGTCCGCCCTTCTCGCGCTTCTTTTTACCTCGGCTGTTCACGGGGAGATCGTTTACCTCAACATTCTTCATACCAATGATATCCACGGCAGCATCCTGGATGGCGGCGCACTATTGGCCTCATTCGTGGCGGAAGCGGAGAGAAGCATCATTGAGTCCGGTGAATTCATGCTGCTTGTGGATGCCGGAGACACATGGCAGGGAACGCCGGTGGGCAACTGGGATTCCGGCGCGCTGGTGATGGAGTGGATGAACGCGGTGGGCTACGACATGATGACACCGGGAAACCACGATTTTGACCGGGGCGCGCCTGTTGCTCTGAGAAACGCGGCTCTTGCCCGGTTTCCGGTGGTTTGCGCCAACTTCGTCACACCCGAGGGGGAAACCCCCCGTGGCATTCACCGGTTCATCATTCTGGATTTCGATGGTGTGGAAGTGGCATTCACCGGCATCACCACACCGGACACCCGCACCCTCGTGGATGCCGCCGGACTTCAGGGTTACGACTTCACACATGAAGTTCAGGCCGTTGAGAGTGTTGTTGCGGAGGTGAATGACCTGGGTTGCCAGGCCATTGTACTCATTTCCCACCTGGGGCAGCCACCGAACCCGGAACCCTCCCTCAGGCGGGTGTATGCCGCTTGGGAGAGGGGGGAGGAGTACACCAGGGAGTTCGCCCTGAACAACGCGGAGCTTACAACGGTAGTCTCCGGTATCGATGTGGTGATAAGCGGCCACACACACGTGGCCCTGCTGCAGCCCTGGGTGAACCCTCTGACGGGCTCCGTGGTGGTTCAGGGGTCGGGAAACGGAACGGGCATAGGGTGGCTCCGCCTGGCGCTGGAGAGGAAGACCGGCAGGGTAAGCGGCCACGACTTCCCCATGGGTTACGAGTTTGTAAACCTTCTGGAAGAGCATTTTCCGCCGCATTCGGAAACAGCGGTTTTGCTGGAGTCTTTTCGAGTCATGGCTGAAGCGGGGCTGGACGAGGTTGTGGGGTACTGCAGGGCGGAGATACCCAGGGGCGCCGGGGAGCACCCCATGGGAAGAATGGTGTCGGATGCCATGCTGTGGAGCACCGGAGCGGATGTGGCGTTGATCAACCGTGGCGGCATAAGGGCCTCCATTCCCGAAGGTCCGGTCACCGTTGGAAGCGTGTACTCGTCTCTTCCCTTCGAGGAAGACCTTTTCGCCTTCCGGGTTACCGGCGAAACTCTTCTTTCCATAATGGAAACCGGCATGATGGGACAGAGAAGAGATACACAGGTTTCGGGTTTCACATGCTCAAGGAATCAGGCCATGCCCGAGGGGCGACGGATTCAGAACCCCATGGTTGCCGGCCTTCCTCTGGAAATGGAAGAGGAATACCTGTTCGTAACCACCGGATACCTGGCGGGGGGCGCGGTGGGCTACGGAATTCTCACGGGCCTCGAACCCATTCACACGGGGCGAACCCTTATCGAGTCGGTTCTTGATTATATTCGTGCCCGTTCACCCCTTGAGCCGGATTACATCGCCAGAATCAGATGGCATTACTGAGAGAGGTCAGCATCAGCGGAAGAGTGATCGTTCTCGGAGCCGGGCTGTCCGGGCTCAGCGCCGGGGCTATGCTGGCCCGCAGAGGGGTTTCCGTAACCGTGATCGAGAAGGATCACAAATCCGGTGGCCTGGCCTCCACATTCTCGCAGGGCCCCTTCCTTTTCGACTACGGTCCCCATCGGTTCCACACCATGAACGAATCTCTTCTGTCTTCGGTAAAACAGCTCCTTGGAGACGATTTGTCAACCCTGCAGCGCCGCAGCAGGATCAGATTGCTGGACAGATACTTCGACTATCCGCTGGCCCTCGGCAATGTTCTGTCGTCCATGCCGTTCCGGGACGGGATCACCATGATGGCCGGTTTCACCTGGGAGAAGCTTCGGGGATTCATCAGCCCCAGAGAGCAGAAGAGCTTTGAGGGCTGGGTACTCAGCCGGTTTGGCAGGCCCCTTTACGATATGTACTTCTCTCCCTACAACCTGAAACTATGGGGGCTTCCGCCCTTCGAACTCAGCGCGGACTGGGCCAGCCAGAGAATAACGGTTCCAAGCCTCGCGGGCCTGGTGAAGGAAACACTGTTTCCTTCCGGAAAGGTGCGGAGTCTCGCCGGGGAGTTTCATTATCCCAGAGGCGGCATAGGCAGGATAGCCGAAGCAATGGAAGAAGAAATAAGAAGCCTGGGTGGAGAGCTGCTTTTCGGCTCGGCTGCGGATGCGATAACCCGCGCAGGAACAGGCTGGGAGGTTGCGGCGGGGGGCTACAGGGTTCAGGGGGAGTGGATAATCAACACTGTTCCGTTGAACGAGTTCGCCGGACTGCTGGGTTCCCTTCTGCCTGAACCGGTTCACAACGCGTCGAAGGAGTTGTCCTTCCGCTCTCTGGTGTTTCTCGCAGTTCTGCTGAACGGCGATAGCCGGGCGTCGGACCACTGGATATACACCTCGGAGGACAGATACCTGTTCAACAGGCTCTCCCTGAGCCGCAGTTTCGATCGGGAAATGCCTTCCCAGGCCATCTTCGAGTTCAGTTGCCAGAAGGGCGACAAGCTCTGGAACGCTGACAGGGAAGAGCTTCTGGGCAACGCCCTGAAAGGCGCCGAGCACTTGTCTCTCTTCACACCGGGCATGGCCCGGGACAGCATCACGGTGAGGCAGGAACACGCATATCCCATTTACAGAATCGGTTACAGGGAAGCTGCGGGCGTGGTGCTGGACGGGATCAAATCCCTTCGCGGCCTGGTTTCCTGCGGCAGACAGGGTTTGTTCAGGTACAACAACATGGATCATTCCATCGAGATGGGTCAATGCGCCGCCCTTGAAGTGTTGGGAGAGGGAAGCGTGGAGGACAGGTTCCACTGGGGCGAAGGCACCTGGGCGGATGGATAGTCTTCGCCGCTGGGCAGCGGTTGCCCTGGCGGCGCTGTCCCTGGTCTACCTGCTTGGTTCCTTTATTGATCCCCCGTTATTGCGGCCGCTGATGAGAATCTCATGCCATCGTCTGCCCCACAGAAGCTTTCACTTTCCGTGGGGAGCAGGCGGCCAGTGCGCCAGGTGTACCGGCTTCTGGTCCGGCACCCTGATCTTCTCGGTGCTTCTGCTGTTTCGGAAACCTCCCGGAACCATTGCCATGGGGTTTCTGCTTCTGCTTCCCATGGCCATCGACGGCTCGTGGCAGTATTTCGGCAGGTACGAGAGCAGCAACCTGATTCGGGTTGTCACCGGTGCCGCCGCCGGCTCAGGCCTGGCCATGCTTCTGGGGAAGGCCACCGGAGATCAATGACGCGCAAAACTTTGTCCGGCTTGACAAAACTCTTTTCAACACGGAGATTTGCAGCACCGGCCGGAAGGGCTGGTTTTCGTCAATTTCCGGGAGAGGCCGAGCCGAAGGCTCGCTGTTGCTCTTCCGCAAGATCACATACCGCTTGCGGAAAGGACGACCATGACAAGAAAAAGAACACTCATCCTCGGCGCCGCCGGGAGGGATTTCCACAACTTCAACACCCTGTTCAGAAACGATGAAACCCACCAGGTGATAGCTTTCACCGCCACACAGATACCGGATATAGACGGAAGAAAGTATCCCGCCCAGCTTGCCGGTGATCTCTACCCGGATGGCATTCCCATACTGGATGAATCCGGGTTGGACGCCATCATCAGCAGAGAGTCCATTGAACTCTGTGTTCTCTCCTACAGCGACCTCAGCGACAGCACCGTGATGGCACTGGCAAGCAGGGTTAACGCCGCCGGTGCTGATTTCTCGATGATAGGCGCCGAAAGAACCATGGTTAAGAGCACCAAGCCTGTTATCGCGGTGTGCGCCGTCAGAACCGGTTGCGGCAAAAGCCAGACCACCCGTCGGGTGATAGAGGTTCTGCAGGCGGCGGGCAAGAAGGTCGTGGCGGTAAGGCACCCCATGCCCTACGGAGACCTGGTCAAGCAGAGGGTCCAGCGCTTCCAGACCATCGAAGACCTCAAGATGCACCAGTGCACCATCGAGGAGATGGAGGAGTACGAGCCCCACATCCTCCGGGGAACCGTTGTGTACGCCGGCGTTGATTACGAGGCAATCCTTCGCGAAGCGGAGAAGGAAGCGGACATCATCCTCTGGGATGGCGGCAACAACGACACATCCTTCTTCAAGCCCGATCTCACCATCACCGTTGTGGATCCGCACCGTCCCGGCCATGAGATAAGCTACTATCCCGGCCAGACCAACCTCAGGCTTGCCGATGTGGTTGTGATCAACAAGATAGACAGCGCCTATCCCGAAGATGTGGACGAGGTTCGAAGGAATGTTCGCTCTGTGAACCCCGGAGCGAGAATCATCGAGGCCGCCAGCCCGGTAAGCGTTGACAAGCCCGAGCTGATCACCGGGAAAAGGGTTCTCGTGGTCGAGGACGGCCCGACCCTGACCCACGGAGAGATGGAATTCGGAGCCGGGTATGTGGCGGCGGAGAAGTACGGCGCCGATGAAATGATCAACCCCGTTCCCTTCGCCGTGGGTTCCATCAGGGAGACCTTTGAGAAATATTACCCGGGTGAGGAGGAAACCTCGGTTCTTCCCGCAATGGGTTACGGAGACGCTCAGATGAGGGATCTCGAGAAAACCATAAACAGCTCGGACTGCGATACCGTGGTTATAGCGACCCCCATTGATCTGGGCAGGGTTATAAAAATTGACAAGCCCTCAACAAGGGTGGGGTATGATCTTCAGGAAATCGGCCTTCCCGATATTCCCCTTGTTCTCAGGCCATTCACGGAGTAAACCGCGATCAGCGGAACCGAAAAGCAGCGAGGCAGGGTTCGCCCTGCCTCAGCGCGCATGAACCGGAGGTGCGGATCCATGTCGGAAAAGCCCGAAGCCGGGCGGAACGCCAAGATGGAAAAAGCCCAGTTTCCAGAGCCTGAAGTCACATCTGTACACATCTTTCCCGAATGGTGCAAAGGCTGCAGAATCTGTGTGGCCTTCTGTCCCAAACAGGTTCTTGAGATGGGCAAAAATCAGAAGGCCTGTGTGGCCCATCCGGAGAGGTGCATAAGGTGTTACCTTTGCGCCAGGAGATGCCCGGATTTCGCGATCTCAGTCTACGGACACTCAAGAAAGGCCGAGAACAGCCGCAGTGAAGGAAAGGACGGTGAGAAGTGAGCGGAGTTCCATGGGGAGAGACCCGGCTCGTTCAGGGCAATGAAGCGGTTGCTCTGGGCGCTCTGGCCGCCGGCGTCGACTTCTTCGCCGGCTACCCGATCACCCCGTCCACGGAAGTGGCAGAGGTTCTTGCGAAGGAAATGCCTCTCATCGGCGGGAAATGGATTCAGATGGAGGATGAGATAGCCAGCATAAGCGCCATCATCGGCGCCAGCCTTGCCGGGGCCAGAACCCTTACCGCCACCAGCGGCCCGGGTTTCAGCCTGATGCAGGAGGGCCTCGGCTACGCGTGCATGACCGAGGTGCCGGTTGTTGTCGTGAATGTGATGAGGGCCGGGCCTTCCACCGGTCTTCCCACCCAGGTCAGCCAGGGTGATGTGATGCAGGCCCGGTGGGGCACCCACGGCGATCACCCGGTGATTGCCATCGCCCCGTGCTCCATAGCGGAGTGTTTCTACATGACCATCAAGGCGTTCAACCTGGCGGAAATGTTCAGGACACCAGTAATCTTGCTTCCAGATGAAGTAATAGGGCACATGAGAGAGAGATTCACATTTCCGCTCAGGGAGGAGGTTCAGGTTCTGCCCCTTTCCGAGCCCAATGTTCCGGTGGAGTGGTACGAGCACTATCACCAGACCGCCTCCGGTGTCAGCCCCATGGCCAGGTTTGGAAAGGGCTACCGGTTCCATGTCACCGGTCTCACCCACGATGTTCACGGATTTCCCACCCGACGCATCGACGAGGTGGTACCCAAGATGAACAGACTGAAGCAGAAGATCACCCGGCGTCTTGACGATCTGGAGCAGAACGATCTTCATGGGGTGGATGAAAGCAGGCTGACCATTTTCGCCTACGGTTCCGTCTACCGGAGCGCCATGGCGGCCCGGGACATACTTGCGAAGAAAAAGAAGAAGGTCGGTGTTTTCCGGCCCGTGACGATCTGGCCCTTCCCGGACAGAACCGTGAAGGAGAAGCTGGACGACAAGGATGTGGTGGTCGTATGCGAACTGAACCAGGGGCAGCTCATTCACGAGGTTGAAAGGCTTACCTCCGACAGCGTCAGGGTGGTTCCGCTTCAGCGCTATGACGGATACGGCATAACCCCCGAGCAGATCGTATCGAAGGTAATGGAGGTGATGTGATGGCGGCACATCTTCCCTACGAGTACATCTACCTCAGGTACAAGAAGAAATTCCCCCATGTCTGGTGCCCGGGGTGCGGCATCGGGATAATCATGGGATCCATCATCAGGGCCATCGATTCCATGAACTGGGACATGAACAACATTCTGATGGTTTCCGGGATCGGATGCACCAGCAGAATGCCGGTTTACCTCGACTTCAACACCCTGCACACCACCCACGGCAGAGCTTTGGCCTTCGGCACCGGAGCCAAGCTTGCGAACCCGGATCTCAAGGTGATCGCCGTGATGGGAGACGGGGATTCCCTGGCCATCGGGGGCAACCACCTGATCCACTCCGCCCGGCGGAACATCGAAATCACCACGATCATCGTGAACAACAGCAACTACGGCATGACCGGCGGCCAGTTTTCCCCCACCACCCCGGAAGGCGCCCGAACCGCAACAACCCCCTATGGAATGATGGAGCCCGGGTTTGACATCTGCAATCTTGCCGGGGCATCCGGGGCGGTGTATGTGGCCCGGGGAACCGTTTATCATGTCATGGAACTGGACAAACTCATCACCGGTGCCCTGGGCAAAGAGGGATTCAGTGTGGTGGAAGTGCTTGCTCCCTGTCCTACCAACTTCGGCAGGGCCAACCGCCTCGGTGACGCGGTCAAGATGATGGAAAGCCTTCGGGATGAAACAATCACCATCGCCCAGGCGGAAAAACTCCCCCCCGAGCAGAAGGAGGGGCGGATAATCAGGGGTGTGTTCCTTGATCGGGACGATCAGGAGGGTTATACGGCAAGGTATGAGAGGCTCTGCTCGCAGGCCGCAGGGGAGGTGAGCCCGGAGTGAAGTACACTGAAATCAGGCTTTCCGGTTCCGGTGGACAGGGGCTGGGTCTTGCGGGAAGGATTCTTTCCCAGGCAGCCATTCTCGAAGACATGTTCGTCTGCCAGACCCAGACATACGGCCCGGAAGCAAGGGGAGGCGCCAGCCGAACCGATGTGATTATCTCCCGCAGGGAGATTCTCTACCCTGAATGCCGGGAACTTGATGTTCTTCTTGCGATGAACCAGGCAAGCACCGACAAGTTCGCGTGCAATGTGAAGGCCGGGGGCATGATAATCGTGGATTCCACTTTCGTGGATCAGCTTCCCGAGGGAAGGGTGTACGAGTTTCCCTTCACAAGCCGATGCGTGGACATCACCGGCAAGCCTATCGCAGCCAACCTTATGGCTCTCGGGATGCTGGCGGGCCTCTCCCGGTACTTCACCCTGGAAACATGGATCAACGCAATACGATGCACCGTTCCCAGCCGATCCGTTGACATGAACCTTCAGATATTTGAATTCGGGCACAAGATGGGCCGTGAAGTGCTCAGCATGGAGGAGGGCAGGATACCCATGGCGTGGGATCGCAAGATGCCGGTTCCGAAAGCCATAAGGGACAAGTACTCGAGATAGTCCGGCAAGGTATACAAGGGGACATGTTGTCATTCATCGGGATATGTGTTATGCTTCATCCATGCCAATTCGCTTAGAGCGACTTGATGAAAAGGAGGGGTGAATGAAGTTCTCTATTGTTTTATGCGCGGCTCTGATTCTGGTGGTTTCCGGAACCGGAACCGCACTTCCATCCTACTGGGGTCTGCGGGGCCTGAACAGGGTGGTGGACGCGCAGCCCATCGGCATCAACCAGTATGCCATGGGAATCTTCCTGCACAACGGCATTTCGTATGACGAGAGGAACGCCGTTATCGACGGAACACTTTTCACCGTCGAAGATATGGAGCAGAACGTCACCGGCTATTTCGCAATGGCCTATGGCATCAACGACATGATTGAAATCGCAGGCCGTGTGGGCTATGTCTACAACGGCCTCAAGCGCGATCTTGACAATTCGTCAAGGGCTGCTCACACCGGCGAATGGGAGGAAGACGACGGCGTCACAAACGTTGTCGCCAGCTTCAAGGCCGGTTTCAATCCCACCGACGACGGCCAGTTCTGGCTGGGTGTTATGCCGTTCATAGGATTCAAGGTTTACAGTGGCGGCGACAGCCCCTATGTCCAGGCCTATGACGGTTTCGACGGCATCTGGCAGTTCGAGGAACCCATGTTCAAGATGCGCCGGTCGATGATTCCCGAAGCCGAAATGTACTACGGCGCCAACGCCCTCATAAGCTACAACGCTGACTTCGGCCTGGGTGTCCACGCCAACGCCGGCTACCACATCTACAGCCAGAATTTCCAGTTCACTGACCGTCGCTTCAACTCCCAGGGCGGCGTGATAGCAAGCCAGGATGTAGACATGACCGTAGACGACAATGTGCTCGTCCTCGGCATGGGCCTCGAATACAAGACCCGTGTTGTCACCCCCTTCGTAGAGGGAGAATGGCGTCTTTTCCTCGACCGCGACGAAGAGGCCGGCAACGGAGAGCGCTACGACGAAACCGGCATTCTCGCCGGCGGTCTCCGATTCACAAGCCACTTCGGCATGGCCCTCGACCTGGTCGGCTCCATGAGCTTCAACAACTTCGACCCCGAGTGGTCCGACCTTGGCCACGGCTATTACCAGGCAGGCCTGAATCCCACTGAAGCCCAGAGGGCGGCCAGAGCTCCGTTCCCCATGGGTTACCCCGCGGACTACGGTTTCGGAGTGAACCTCATGTTCTCCACCGACCTTCTCGAACCCACCACCCAGGGAACCCTTAGCGGAATCGTGACCGATGCCGCAACCGGGTCGGCCCTCGACGCCGAAATCAGCTTCCCCGCCACCACTTTGATGCCCGTCACCACCCGTGACGGCTTCTACACCATCAAGCTCAGCGCTGGCTCGGTACCGGTGCGGGTAACCGCCGACGGTTACAACACCATCAATGAAACTGTGGTTATCGCCGCCGGTCAGTCCGTCACCCGCGACTTCGTCATGCAGCCGGTGCCCGGCAACGGCATACTCACCGGTGCTGTCACCGATGGAGAAACCCAGGAAATCCTCATCGCCTCCATCAGCGTCCCCGATCTTCCCGAAGGCTACATCGGCACCACCATGTGCGATGAAAACGGTGTATACAACCTCGAGCTTCCCGAAGGCACCTGGACCCTCAGGGCCGAAGCGCAGGGCTATGTCACCGTTACCAGGCGGGTAACCATTGTCGCCGACCAGACAATCATCCACGATGTCGAGATGCGGCCGGAACTGGTGGAGGGCCAGGTTCTCAGCTTCAGCAACATCTACTTCGATGTGAACAGCGCCAACATCAAGGCTGAAAGCTTCTCGCTCCTGGACACCGTGGCCCAGACACTTATCGCCAACGAGGGCATAAGGGTGAGAATCGTGGGTCACACCGACAGCGATGGCGCCAGAAGCTACAACCAGGGCCTCAGCGAGCGCAGGGCCCAGTCCGTTTACGACTATCTGGTGCGCAAGGGTGTTCCCGCCGCCAGGCTTTCCACCGCCGGCTACGGCGAGGACAGGCCTGCGGTTCCCAACACCAGCGCCGCCAACAAGGCTCAGAACCGCCGTATCGAGTTCGAGATTCTCGGACGATAG